>CAZTQO010000084.1:0-24899 GCA_964615655.1 uncultured Candidatus Obscuribacterales bacterium
TCTTGGAAGGCGCACAAAGCAAAAGCTTGGAGCAAGCTATTCTTCAACTCTTAGCGGAGAAACCATTGAACTCTGATAGTATTCTTCGTCGTTGCGGCGTAAGTATTGGCGAGTTATCATCAGTGTTGATTGATCTGGAGTTGAGTGGTGTGATCAAACGAAACGTTGGAGATGTTTACTCTTTGATCTCCCCCAAAAAGAAGAAACCTGACAGAAATTTAGATTCGGCAATAGCAGGTAAAGTGTCTGCCGTGCTCGAATTTGTCAGGCATTACCTTCACGGAGTGAGTTTCAAATATCTTCAAAAGTATATTGCACTTGCATGGTTCTGCAAGAAGGATGAAGGCTCGGTCTCCCGCAGTCTAATGCATGAGTGTTTGAATACAGAGCCGATCTCCCCGGCTTATTTACTGCACTCCGCTTCTCCTGAATTTGTATGGATTGTTGCTTGATGGCGCCTGAATGGAAATACACTAGGTCTGAATGGAAATGGGTTCGGTCCTGAATGGAAACGCGCCCGGTCCTGATTGGAAATGCGCTCAACCCTGATTGGAGTGGCTCGGCGCCGTGTATAGAGCTGCGCACATACGATTGTAAGCCAGAACTGACACGACGACATTCATTAGTGTTGACGGAGAATTGACCAGCCATTGACCAGCCATAGTCCCTGTGACAGAGTACCTAGTGACTGTCCCAGGTATCTGGAGGCTCCTCGAGTGTAAAACTCTGCTGCCAGTCCTGTATATATCTGAAATCCACAATTTCAGAAGGTCTGGCTAGATTTTCTTCTTCTTCAGTTCGCCCGCATGCTTTAAGCATTTCCCGATATGAGCGATCGAGCCGGTGCCAGAGCAAATCGCAGGGACTGCCTCTTTCTTTGAGAATTTCAAAACTCTCTTTGAATTTCTTTTCAGCAAGCGCGAACTTTTTTTGCTTCCAGTAACTCTCTGCAAGCCTGTATTTGAGATAACATGACAGGTAGTCATCACAGAGAGGTTTTTGCAGCGAGTGCTGATGCAATGCTTTTAGATAAAGTCTCTCTGCAAGTGCATATTTTTCAGCAAAGCGCTCTTTCATTGCAAGCAGAGTCAGCGAGTCGCAACTCGGGCCGGCTTCTGCAAAAGGTGACTTGAGCTCTTCCCAGAGCAGAGCTTCTGCATCCGTCGGTTTGCCCGTGCAAAAGAAGTACCAGCCCAGTTTTACCCTGGTAGCTTGCATTTCCGGATCATAACCCTGGCTTAGTTGAAGAGCTTTTGCCCAGTTCAAGCCTGCTTCCTGCGATTTTCCCAGATAAAGTTTCATCTCACCAATTACAGATATAATGCGCGCCCTGGCATCATCCAACGTTTTTTTGTCCTTGAGCTGAAACTGAGCCTGCTTAAGAGCCTGTTCGAGCAATTCCGTCGAGCGTTTAAACAATTCGAAGTCACGACCGGTCTTCTCAGCAAGACTCAAAAACTCAATGTAATTCAGTGCTTTGGCCTCGAATTTCTCAGCTTGCAAGTAAAGCTTCTCACTTTCTCTTGTAAAACTCTCATTTGCTTCATAGGCTCTTCCCTGACGTCTGAGCATGAAAAATCTCAATCTGGCAAGCTCAAGCTTCGAATGAAGCAAATATGGCGCATACTCAGCCCTGTCAATCAGCTTCAACGTATCAAGATATTTTGCAGCCCCCTGCCAGTCGTCCTTGCCCACAAAAGCCCTGAATAAACCATTATCAACAGACGCTTGCAGTAGCGGATATTTTTGATTCAAGAGATGTTTAAGAGCCAGAAGGCAGTCAATTTCCTCCTCTTTCATCCCATCCATTGCATACAGCTGCGCCTGTGCTTTATAAATTTCCGAGATCAAAAGTTCATCACAAATTTTCTCTTTGAGTCTATCGAGAGTCTCCCTGCATTTCCGGTATTCCGAGCGTCCTACATATAAGGACTGGACCCTGTTTAGAAGCTCCTTCTGCTCCTTACTGTCCAGCAGTTCGATATAGTCACAAGCGCTCTGAGCCCATTGCAGCGAATTTGCAAAATCAGCCTCATTGTCGAAGCCAAGATCGCTCATGAGCAAAATGCTCCGAGCAAGATAAGTTTGCTCACCGCTCTTTTTTGCCAGCTCATAAAGTTTCTTGCTCAGTTCGATCTTTCTTTCAGAGCCCGCATCAGAGCCGATCAGATTTCTCAAAGAATACAAGCGAACAAAATCAGAAGCGTCTTCAGTTTTAAGAAATGAATCCATTTGTTCGCCTGCAAACTTTTTGAGCTCATCAGCTTTGTTTTCGCTTATAAATATCTGCCTCAATTCTTTGTAGAGCTGCCTTGCTACATGCAAGCCGGATGCAAGAAGTCCGGGCTTAGCTACAAGAGCTTTTTTAATAGAAGACTTTGCTGCCTCAAAATTGCCCAGGTAGCAATTGATCCGGGCTTCCATCAAAGCTGATAAATTACGGCAGTTTTGTGCAGTTTCTGAATCAAGTGTTTTTTCAGCTTGCAGAAATTGAGCCAGAACTTCTCTGGCTGCTGAAACTTCACCAAGATCAAGCTCTAGACTCAGAAGCCTCAAGCCGGATTCCTGCCACAAAACAGATCCGGGCTTCGAGAACTGTAAGCAGTTTTTGAGACAGGCAAGCGCTGCCTCAAGATTACGCCTTCGCAATTGCAATTCGGACTCTACTAATAGAGCCGTCGGAGCCAGATTCAGCTTCAATGCATT
The DNA here is from genome assembly GCA_964615655.1 of uncultured Candidatus Obscuribacterales bacterium. GTDB lineage: Bacteria > Cyanobacteriota > Vampirovibrionia > Obscuribacterales > Obscuribacteraceae > JAIEPM01. The sequence goes on from CAZTQO010000084.1 coordinate 2,707, forward strand.
TTGGCTGATGCGTTTAAGCAAAGCAATTGATTCATCCGTTTTTCCTAGCTCAAAAAGGACACGAGCATAACTCTCATAGGAGTCTTGCAAGTAGGAATCCGAATCCGGATTTTTCTCAGCTGTTTCGCTCATCATTTTATAAAAGGATGCTGCGGTCTGGTAGTTTTGCCTTTTTTCTTCAATGCGAGCCAGAAACGAAATCAGAACAGCTTCACTGCTGCCCACAGACTCTGTTTGCTGCTTTAAGTATTTTTGGATATTAAAAGCCATCTGCAATGCCAGCTCTGAGAGTTGCAGAGCTCCCATTTCCAGCCGTGTTTCACATACTGTCCTGAGTGTATCCAGAAGTGCCAGCGCCAGCTTTTGATTTCGCGCCTCTTTCCAGTTGGACTTCAAAAGTTCATATACAGCAAATTCAAGCGAGTGTATCATTTCATTCCGGTGCAGCCCGCCTGCTTTCTTGCAATATTCTGAAAGCAACTCCAGGTATGCAATTCCTGTTTCAGGGTCGGATTGACTGGCAGCTTGCAAGCATGCGTACTGACTGAGAACCGCCAGCGCCTGGCTTGCGTCATGCCTGGCTGCATTACCGCAAAGAGTCAAAAGCTGTTCCTTTGTTTCATCGGAATATACTCCAGTGATTCCGGCTTTATGACACTCCTGAAGTATTTGAACAGCACTGAGTCCGCAATTGCCGAAAGTCTTTTTTTGATCAGGGCTCAATGAATTATTGCCATTTTCTGATCCTGTAATCTTCGCAAGCGCAGCCAGTGAGTCATTGCAGTATTTCAAGGCTTTGTCGAATTCTTTTTCTTCAAGAAAAAGACCGGCAAGCACAAGCTCGGCATTTATAATATCGAGGTTTTGCTCGCCCAGCTCTTTTTTTGCTTTGACAAAACTTTCAAGCAATTTTATTGCGTAATCTGTCCGACCTTTTCTGCTCAAGTATTCGCAATCTTTCAAGATTTTTCGTGAAGCATCTTTTGCCGAAAAATTACAGAATTGATCTATAAGAATCAGCCCCCAGTCGGATTGGCTGATGGCGACATAGGCAGAAAAAATGAGCAAGAAAAATGAGACAGCAAGAAAGATTGTTTTTTTCATCCGCTTTCCTTTCCGCTATCATAAGTTCTCAATTTGATTTCCAATTCTTTTTCTTTCAAGACTCGCAGCATTATTTCCGGATTCTTCCGCCATAACTCATCAATTTCTGCAGTATAGTTTTTGTATAGCCAGGGGAGCCTTCTGGATAATACATTGACTGACTGATCGACTTCAACTGCTGTGCCTGATAGCTCGATTTTATCGCCATTTTTGCAAATAATCACAAGTTTATGGCTGGCGCTTGAAAATAAGCTCTCGCTTTTTACAGCGTAAACCCAGACAAGTGAAGCCAGCTTTCTGGCCTGCAAGCCTGAAGAGTCCGGTATGAGAACCCAGTTTGCAAGCAGCATCAAAAGCCCGGCATCGGCGTCGGGACCTGAAAGGCTTATTTCCTTTTCAATCTCGGCAAGCCATGCCGAATAATCACTTCCAGCCGCAAGCGATCTGGCAAGAACTCCATTTTCATCTTCAAGTGAAATCCGTTTTGCTCGAAGAAAAAATCCGCAGCCGCTAAAGACAAGAATCAGAAATACAAGCAAAATCAAATTGAATGAACTCTCAAAGTCTTCCCCTGATATCAACATTACTCTGAACAATCTTTTGCCCAGACCCGGAATAGCTTTTTCTAGCTTCGCCTTCAGACCGGAGTGCAAGCCAGCCGGCATATTTTTTAGCTCACCTGTATAAATACTTCTAGCGACCGAATTCGGTGATCTGACCAGTAAATAACCGTCTTTCAGGGGCAAAAGAAAAAAATATGCACTGATACGACCTGCTGCAGCTTGCGACCCTGCGTTATTTCGAATTCTTGCCTTATTACTCTCATGAAAGTAAAAAGGAGTAATCAGAGCAGTTTTTCCCGAGACAAGCAAATAGTACTTAAGAAGAAAATTTGCGTTCCTGCAGGCAGAAAGCTCGGCGCTGCTTAGCTTAAACGGACCCAAAACTGTGTTGTAAGCATAACGAAAGCAGCAAAGAAAAAGGACAAGTGCAGCCAGCAAGAAAAGAAATGCCGGAACAAGCGCATTTTTTCTCAGTTTCTTATAAAAGCTTTCAAGCGATTTGATCTGCATTTTTCCTGCTCAATAAGCCAGATTGCTCAAGATTTTTGATTGCTCAAGATTCTTGATTGCTCAAGATTCTTGATTGCTCAGGATTTTTGATTGCTCAAGATTTTTGATTGCTCAAGATTCTTGACCACAACTGCCTACATTGTACTTTCTTGATAGTTTTTTGATACCCGGCAAGGGCAAATTGATACGTTTTTTGCAAGAACTTGGTTTCAATTGCTTATTAAAGAGCTGTTCAAATCAAGATGTCGACAACAATAAGCTTAAGTTCCGACCGCCGTTCGCCCAGATTACCAAACAGACTGAGGCGCTGGTTTTTTCAAGGCATCAAAAAGGAACCGAACCAGACCCAACACCAGGATAGCTGGTGGAAAGTAATGTGTCTTACCGGTGTGGATTATTTTTCCACGCTTGGGTATCAACCGGGCATCGCCTTTCTTGCCGCTGGAATTCTTTCGCCGCTTGCAACTTTAATAGTTGTTCTGGTTACACTTTTCGGTCTGGTACCTCTTTACTCACGAGTAGCAAAAGAAAGCCCTCATGGACAGGGCAGCATCGCAATGCTCGAGCGCCTGTTACCCGGCTGGCGAGGTAAAGCACTCGTGCTTGTACTGCTCGGATTTGCAGCCACAGATTTCATCATAACCATTACACTTTCTGCAGCAGACGCCACCGCGCACATAGTCGAGAACCCCCTGGTTCCGTCCTTTCTTAACAATCGCGTCGGCATAACATCTTTTATGCTGTTGATTCTGGGCGCAGTTTTTATGAAAGGCTTCAGGGAGGCGATCGGACTCTCAGTAGCAATAGTTGTGCTATATCTCTTATGCAATCTAGCTGTAGTATGCCGCTGTTTTATTGAAATAGCTTCTCAGCCGTCCTGCCTGAGCCAGTGGCAGAGCAATCTATTTTCTTCTTTCGGTTCAGTTCCGCAAATGATTGCAGTATCTCTGATTTTGTTTCCGAAGCTTGCTCTGGGTATGTCAGGATTCGAAACAGGTGTAGCTGTAATGCCTCTTGTAAGCGGAGAAAAGAACGATAGCGTCGAGAACCCGGAAGGCCGAATTAAGAATACGAAAAAACTTCTTTTTACGGCAGCGCTAATCATGGCCCTTTGCTTACTGAGCACAGCCCTTGTTACCACCGTTTTGATTCCGGCGGCACTTTTTGCCGAGGGAGCTCAGGCAAACGGGCGTGCTCTGGCTTATCTTGCACACAAGTACCTGGGAGAAGGCTTTGGAACTGTATACGATCTCAGTACCATAATGATACTCTGGTTTGCTGGAGCTTCTGCAATGGCAGGCTTGCTGAATCTGGTTCCGAGATACCTGCCTCGTTACGGCATGGCGCCCGAATGGGCAAGAGCACAACGCCCGCTTGTTGTGTTCTTTACAGCAATTACATTTGTGGTGACTGCAATTTTCAAGGCGGATGTAGATGCTCAGGCCGGCGCCTATGCAACCGGTGTCCTCGTTTTATTTACTTCCGCTGCCCTGGGCGTTTTATTAGTTTGCTGGCATGAATCCGTTTTCAAGCGCATTGCCTTTCTCCTGATTCTGCTTGCTTTCACATATACATCGATTGCAAACATAATTGAGCGGCCTGAAGGACTCCACATTGCATCCTTTTTCATAGGAAGCATACTCTTTGTGTCGTTGATTTCAAGAGCCATGCGCTCTCTTGAGCTGCGAATCCAGGATGTAATTTTTGACGAAACCGCCAATCAGTTTGTGGAAGAAGCGATAAGAAATTCAGGGATTGTATGTTTGCTCGCACACCGACCCGGAGGAGCGGATTATGCAGTGAAAGAGACGGAAACCAGGCAGTTGCACAAGCTCAGTTATGATGAGGCGAGTTTTGTCTTTCTGGAAGTGGAGATAAGCGATCCTTCTGACTTCAGCGGTGAACGCTTATTTGTAAGCGGAGAAAGCATTGACGGTCATAAAATTCTCAAATGCAAGAGCCCCGCGATTCCAAACGCCATAGCGGCAATTCTTATCTATTTGAAAGACCGCACAGGAACAATACCCCATGCATACTTCGGCTGGACCGAAGGACACCCGCTTTCATATGTCTTCAAATATATATTCCTTGGCGAAGGTGAAAACGCGCCTGTTACAAGAGAAATTCTCAGAGAAATAGAAACAGATCCACAGAAGCGTCCAAGAATAATAGTAGGCTGAGTTGCTTTGCGCTAAAATTTGGTTCCCGGGGTTAGATCAAGAGACTTTGCCATGCTCTTTACAGAAATTGCAGTCATATTGAGCTCACTGCAAGCTGTCGGCAGCGACACACCCGAAAGTTATGAAATCAATAGTTCAACAATTGAAGAAAAGGCTATTGAGCCGGTCCGGCTACGAGATACGCTTATTCAGAAAGCAAGCAGCAACGGCAACAGCAACAGCAACAGCAACAGCAACACTGAATCTGGTACCGGCCAGAGCAATGAAGACGCAAGGGAAAACAAAAATAAAGACAGAATTCCGATTCTCAAAAGGCTCTGGGAACTCAGCAATCAGGAGCCCGTGATCTCAACCGATCGCAACAGCGTCACTCCTCACCCCAATGTAGTGCCCCGGGGTTTTCTACAGTTTGAAGGCGGAATGACTCTGGACAAATTTCACAGGGGCGGCGATTTCACCGCATTTGAAAGCAACCTGCGACTTGGCGCCTGGAAACATGGCGAACTTCGCTTCCAGGCTCCCAATTATCTGAAGAGTTTCGGCTTTGACGACGGACGTAGAGAAGGGAGCACTGACATTCTGGTTGGAATCAAACAAGAAATCGAACCAGAGTTCCTTAGAAAACGGGGCTTTGACTTTGGGGTAATTCTGGGAACTTCATTACCCACAGGCAGCAGGCTCCTTTCAAGCCGCCGTGTTGATCCCTTTCTACAAATGATCGCCTTTCAAAAACTCTTCAAGAACTACACTTTAGGAACCTCTCACTCGATATTCATGCCCAGCGAAGCTCTTGAATCAGATGAGACCGGGGCAATAGTTACACAAAGAAAGCTCACATACCAGCCGACCGTAATTTTGTTTCGGGCACTCGGAGATCGCGTTGATATCTGGGGCGAATATGCCGGTCAGTTTTTTGAACGTGGTCTTTCGAATCAGATCATAGATTTTGGCGGCGTCTGGCGGCCAAGAAAACGCCATCAACTCGACTTGCGTTTTGGTATCGGCCTGACCAATGCGGCCCCCAGAGCTTTCATCGGAATGGGGTATTCCGTGCTTATCGGCAAAGTTCTTCCCTACTAACTCTTCAATCGATTTTAAGCCTGAACCCGACTCCGACTTCAGTAATAAAATACCTGGGTTGTGCCGGATTTTCTTCAAGCTTGCGACGCAAATGGCCCATGTAAACGCGCAAATAATTGCTTTCCTGACCATAGCCTGTGCCCCAAACTTCCTTCAAAAGCTGATTGTGGGTTAGAACCTTACCCGCATGTTTTAAAAGTGTCACAAGCAGCTTATACTCGATCCTTGTAAGATGAATTTCTTGCTCATGTGAAAATACCTGTCTGTGAGTCATATCGACTCTTATATGGCCGAACTCCACGACAGATTCGTGCTTGTCAGAACCGATTCGGCAGGCATTGCGCAATGCGACTCTGATGCGGGCAAGCAGCTCGGCCACGCCAAAAGGTTTGGTAAGATAATCGTCGGCACCGGCATCAAGTGCCTCCACCTTGTCCTTTTCTTTTTCACGTGCAGAAAGAACAATAATTGGCACATTGCTCCATTCTCTGATTTGTTTTGTAATTGCAAGTCCATCTATGTCAGGCAAACCCAGATCAAGGACCACAAGATCCGGCTGCTCGTTTGCTGTTTTAGCCAGACCTTCCTTGCCTGAAAGTGCTTCTTTGAAAACATAGCCATGGTCTTCAAGCGTAAGCTTCAGAAAGCGCCTGATTGGTGCTTCATCCTCAATCACAAGTATCAATGGTCCTTTTTCAGTCACGGTGCTGCCTCCAGCGCAGTAATTTCGTCATCGAGTTCGCCTGTAAAGCGTTCTTCAATTGCCTGAACAGTGAACTTGAATACAGAACCTCCTTCTTCTCGCTCCTCCACCCAGATCTTGCCTCCATGGGCTTCAATAATACCGCTGCATATTGAAAGACCAAGACCTGCACCCGTAGAATTTTGATCTACACGAAAAAACTTTTCAAAAACCTTTTTGTGAAATTCAGGCTTAATTCCGGGGCCGCGGTCGGAAACCGAGATTTCAATCATCTTATCAGGCGCTGTTATTGCACTGATTTCAATCTCAGTGCCGGCAGGAGTATATTTCATTGCATTTTCGATTAAATTGAGCAAGACTTGTTGTATCAAAATTGCGTCAACCCTGGCAAGATGAAGATCCGCAGGAAGCCTTGTGACAATTTTATGGCTGCAGAATTTAGCATCGAAAGCGCCCAGGGCAGCTCCTACAATTTCATCAACCGGATGTAATTCCAGTGCCAGATTAAGAGACCCTGATTCGAGCCGGGTCATATTAAGCAAATTACCCACAAGGCGATTGAGGCGCATGGACTCCTGGTAAATTTCTCTTGCCATTTCTTTGCAGTTTTCGAGATCAAAAGAAGCACTACCCTCGATTATGCTGCTTGCCGCACCCGATATGGTGGCCAGTGGAGTTCTGAGATCGTGTGACACCGAACTTAACAGGGAGCTGCGTAATTGTTCGGTTTTCACCATTAGCCGCGCTTGCTCACTCTTTTCAGAAAGGAATGCGCGCTCGCACGCCAGCGCCAGTTGATTTGCATAAGTCTCAAGCATTCGCTGTTCTTCAGCTGAACGAAATCTCGCTTTAGCTCCCGGGTTGACTACAAGAACACCAATAGTTTGTTCAGCACCTATTAAAGGCAGGTAGATTTCCGGCAAAACAACTTTCTCAGGGTCACAGAATCCCTTTGCGCTCTTATTTCTGTAGACCCAATCTGCAAGCTCGAGATCGTAATTCGGACAGCTTTGCTCCGGGTTCACCTGGCAGGGACGCAAAGATCCGTCATTAACCGGCATCAACAAAAGCGCAGCGCTTTCAAATGTTTCTTCAATATGTTTAAGTCCTGCATGAATCAGGCTTTCCCGATCAAGAGTGGATGAAAGTTCTCTGCTCATCGAATAAAGCGCAGCTGTCCTTATTTCTCTGGTTCTTGCTTCCTCAGCCTGCTGTTTTATGGTTACGGTCATATTACTGATGATTAGCGCTACGGCAAGCATTACTCCAAAAGTAACCACATACTGAGTGTCGTGCACTGCAAAAGTAAAATAAGGGCGAAGACAAAAATAGTCAAAACATGCCACGCTCAAAAATGAAGCAAGAATTGCTGGACCTCTTCCCAGTTTTGCCGCAAGCAATGCCACGGCCAGAAGATAAGTCATAACTATGTTTGAAAGTTCCAGAAATGGAAGCAATACTACCTTTGCCAGAATAGTGCATAAACAAACAGCAAGAACAGCGCACAAATATGAAAAGGCCCCTGCTCTGGGGTTCTGGTTTTTGTATTCAGCAGCTTTATTGCTCATTTGCTCTGTTCTTACACTGGCTGCTTCGATTTTGCTCAGCTTGGATTAAGCCAGAACACTGAAGAATTGATTTTGTTAACGCCAATTTTATACAAGCAGCCAGGCTATTAGCATTATTTCTACGAGCCCGCTGCTATTTTTGCAGGATCGGACAGGTGCTCTGAAAAACAATTTTATTAGGATTCAGGTCAAGATGCAAAACATAGAAAGTGCAGACTCGAAATTATCTCAGGTCATTTCGAGGTATTGCATCACAGCATTGATTTCCATGGTGCAGATACTCATCCTGGCTCCTTCAAGCACTGCGCAAATTCAAAATACCCAAATTCAGGGCGCTCAGGCAGAACCGCTGCTCGGGCCCGTGAAAATAAAAAGCAGCGAAATGCTTGCTCGTTATATTAACGATCTTGCAGGGCGTCACGCAATCAAAATTCCCGATACGAGCAAATTGTCAAGACAGCAGCTCGGGGAGGTCTTCCTGACCCTGGCTAAAATGCTCTCGACGCTACCCCAAGGCAAAATCAGCAAGCAGGACTTTCAAGACATCGGCATGCTAACAAAGGAATTTGAAGACGTATACAATGAAGTACACGGAAGGCTGGCAATGACCGTGCTTTCAAACCAGGGTGGCACAGATACCGGTGTGGACAAAGATGCAATACCACAACAACTTCGAGCATTTTCAGACAGATTTACAGCAATAGAGAACATCAAGTTCTCAGGAGACTATTCTTTCTTTCCACAGAGCGATACCGGAAGAACACCGCTTAGGCAATCTACATCCGTAAATCAAAGAGCTCGTTTCAATGTCAACGCCAAAGTATATGAGGGAAAACCTGATGACAAGCTACAGGACGGTTTTCTCTTTATGCGCATGACTGCCGCAACTGGACGTTTTTTCCCTCGAAACAAATATCTGATGAGCCCGACAAACGATCTCAATGATGGCGTCGCAAGTCCTTTTAACTCCGGCGTTCAGGATACCCAACTTACAAATCTGGTAATAAACAATAACAACAGCAACAATGTCAGACCAGGGCTGACTCTTGAACAGGCATATTATTCACAGGACCTGCGTTTCAGCAAGAGTCTCTACGGCAGCTATAAAGCAGGGCTCATGTCTTTTGCAAATACATTCGACAACAACAACATTGCCAATCTGGAAAATCTCCAGTTTGCAAACACCTCATTCGTGAATAACATAAACTGGAAACTCAATTTCATAGGACCCTCCGCAGTATTCCAGCTTGAGCGGCCGATAATGAGAGACAAAGCATTTTTGCGCGGCACTGCCGGCATAATCAGCCTCACAGACAGGGACTTTTTTGGAGGAGTTGGTCTTAATTATGAGGCTCAGCTCGGTCACAAGTTCTTGTTCAGAAAGGAAGGCAATCTTAGAGCCGGATTCTGGAATTTCAATTTCCGTGGAGGAAGCCAGGCTCCTTTTGTCACTCCCACAGACACAACCGGAACTTCTCCACTTTCTCTGCTGCCCGGCGGCACTACAAACGGTAGCCAACCCACCGGCGCCTATTTCAACTTCGATCAGCGCATCTGGAAAGACATTGGAATTTTCGGCCGGTATGCTTTTCAAGACAAACAGTTCGGACAGGTCTTCCTTGGAGGTCTGCTGTCATCACGGAGTGCCTGGTCTATTGGAAGTGAGATACCGATCAAGATTTTTTCCAAACGAAGAGCCGGTGACGTTCTGGGTATTGCGTACGGTCAGATAGCACCATATAACAGGGATGGCTTAACCACTCCAGCCACACCAGTGTTCCTGTCATTAAACGGTGTGCCGGCTACAACTCTTGATCAGGTTAATGCTAACCTGGCCGAAATAAATCCAGGTGCAAAACGAAGGAACGAAAAAGTACTGGAGGCATATTACCGCTTCCAACTTAATAACAAAGTCTCCATTTCGCCGGACATTCAGTATATCTGGTCACCAGGGGCAACGGGACCACAGCCGGGAGTCTTCGTTTTCGGTTCACGCTTGACGGTGACATTCTAGAAGATAATGGCAGATACCGATCAAAGCCAATCCAACGCAAATGCCAATGAACTCAATAAGCTGGCCGACAAGAAACTGGCCGGACAGGCTGTGAAACGGCGTCCATCAGCAGAACGGCCAGAGCACTCTCCACTAATATCACTTTATCTACAACGGAAAGATTAACTGTCTCAGCGATTCAAGAGCTGTGTAGATCATCCATCTTTAAACGGTAGCCCACACCGGGCACAGTTATCAAATACTTGGGCGCAGACGGGTTCTTTTCCAGCTTTCGCCTCAGATTAGCCATATAAACCCGCAAATAGCTGTTCTCATGCTCATAGTCCTGTCCCCATATTTCTTTAAGCAACTGGCCGTAAGTCACAACTCTGGAAGAAAACTTGATCAAAGTAAGCAAAAGTTTGAACTCAGTTTTAGTGAGCTTCACCTCTCGATTATCGACAAAGACGCGGCGGCTAGCAGATTCAACTCTTATGTTAGCGAAGGAAACCTGTGCCGTTTCATGGCCGGATTCAATTGAAGCTGCGTGCCGCAGTGCCACGCGTAGCCTTGCCAGAAGCTCCGGTACACCGAAAGGTTTAGTCAGATAATCATCTGCCCCCTGATCGAGAGCCTCGACCTTATCCCTTTCCTTTTCTCTTGCAGACAGAATAATTATTGGAACTTTGGTACACGCACGAAGCTGGCGTGTCAGTTCAAGACCGTCCATATCAGGCAACCCAAGATCAAGAATAATCAAATCAGGCTTTTCATTTACGGCTTTGCTCAAGCCCTCATTAGCATTTTCAGCCTCACGGTAGATATAGCCGCTATTGCCCAGCGTCAGTTTCAACAAACGCCTGATGGCTAGTTCATCTTCTATTACAAGGACTGTAACCCCTTTCTTAGTCATAATTACAAACACCTGTACTCATCAAATCATTCTTCTGCATAATCATCTTCTGCAAAATCCACTTCAGAATTCAAACATGGAAGCGTGAATTTAAAAATGGCTCCACCGCCGGGACGATCTTCCACCCAAATTTTTCCGCCATGAGCCTCAATGATACCGTTGCAAATGGAAAGACCAAGACCTGCTCCGGCTATTGTTTTAGCCGGTTCTCCCCGATAGAATTTTTCGAAAACCAGCTGCTTGTGCTTGTCTTCTATGCCTGGTCCCCGGTCGCTTATTGAAAATTGAACCTTGTCTTCACCGACTAATTCAGCTGCAATTTCAATTTCAGACCCGGGCTCGGCATATTTACTTGCATTCTCAATCAGATTCACTAGAACCTGCTGCATCAGAGTCTCGTCCGCGTATATCAACGGAAGGTCGAGAGGAACTCTTGTTTTAATCGCATTACCATTGAGTTTATCTTCCATGTAGCTAACAGCGGCACCAACGAGTTCGTCGGCGGGCTGCAACTGGCAAACCAGCTCTAAACCTGCCTGCAAACGTGTCATGTCAAGCAAATTGCCTACGAGCCTGTTCATGCGCAAAGACTCATCGTAGATTTCCTTTACCAGTTGAAAGCAAGACAATTGGTCGAGACTTTTTGTTCCTTCAAGGATGCTGCTTGCCGCACCGGATATGGTGGAGAGCGGGGTGCGCAAATCATGTGAAACCGATGAAAGCAAAGCATTTTTCAACTGCTCAATTTTAACCTGCATGCGTGCCTGCTCATGTTCTTCAGAAAGGCTTGCTCGGGCGCAGGCAAGGGCAAGCTGGTTGGAAAAAGTTTCCAGCAGCCTGATCTGCTCCGGTGATTTAAATCGACCCGGTTCTTCCGGTTTTAAAACCAGAACTCCGATGTTCTTTTTAGCTGCAAGCAAGGGCAAATAAAGAGCCTGGGTACCAGGCAGAGTTTCGGTTCCCAGTCCGGCCATTTGTTTGTTTTGATGCACCCATGATACGATTCCACTTTCCACGTCTTGTAACTCGTGGTGTCCCTGACCTTTTGCAGCCAGAAATGGCTGACCGTCTTTGTTCAACAGATAAAGAGCTGTCTTGCTTCTGAAAACGCTTCCTATATGCTCAACACCAATGCTTGCAAGGTTGTCCAGATCAAGATTCGAAGATAGTTCCCTGCTCATGGAATAAAGAGCCGCCGTACGCATTTCCCGCAAACGCGCAGACTCAGCCTGCGCCTTTATCGTCACTGTAAGAGTGCTTATTGTAAGAGCCACCATCAGCATTACAGCAAAGGTGACTACATACTGGGTATCTGCCACAGCAAAGGTATAAAAAGGCGGCACGCAAAAAAAGTCGAAGGTAGCCACACTTAAAATTGAAGCAAAAATCGAAGGTCCCCTGCCGAAACTGGAAGCTACAAGAACAACACCGATAAGGTAAGACATCACCACATTCGAGAGTTCAAAGTAAGGCAACATCATCCTGGCAAGGCCGGTGCAGGCACATACGATTAAAAGCGCCAGCAGGTATTTTTCCTTTTTGCTGCTGGCGTTCAGCTTGCCAATTGTCACCGGTAGAGTTCCATCATTCTCTTTGCTGGTGATCACATAAACGTCGATAGCCCCACTTTGACGAATAACCTCGTCAACTATTGAACCAAATAAAAGTTCTTTCCACCTGGGGTTAGCAGGTTTGCCAATTATGATTTTACTTACGTTGTACTGATTTGCGCATTTTATTATTTCTTCCGGAACATTGTTTCCTGAAAGCTCAAGTGTTTCGGCTCCTAATAGTTCTGCAAGACGCAAAGTTTGTGCAAGCCGCGTGCGGTCTTCATCTGAAAGTGAGGTTTGCCGTCCCCCTTCCACATAAACCACAAGCCATCTAGCTCTGAGAGCTTCAGCCATGCGCTTACCTGCCCGCACCAGACGGCTTGAAAGAGGGCTCGGGCTCACGCAAACCAATAAATGCTCCGCCGCCGGCCACGGATGTTTTATTTCATGCGCTTTACGATATCTTTCCATATCGGCGTCTACCCGATCGGCCGTATAGCGCAGGGCCAGCTCTCGAAGGGCTATTATGTTGCCCTTGCGAAAAAAATTGTCCATGGCAGATTTTGCCTGTTGGCTTACATAAACTTTGCCCGCCTTTAGCCTCTCAATAAGCTCCTCAGGTGGCAAATCAATCAGCTCAATTTCCTGAGCTTCTTCCAAAAGCGAATCAGGAACCCGCTCCCTTACCGATATTCTGGTAATTTGCGCCACTACATCACGCAAGCTTTCTAGATGCTGCACGTTGACAGTGGTGAACACGTCGATTCCTGCTGCAAGCAGTTCACTTACGTCCTGCCACCTTTTAGTATGACGTGATCCGGGTGCATTGGTATGGGCAAGCTCGTCCACTAAAGCCAACTGCGGTTTTCTTTTCAATACCGCATCAAGATCAAGTTCTTTGACTATGCGTCCTTGATACTCCGTTTCCTTCAAAGGAATCATTTCCATCCCTTCAAGCAGGGCTTCAGTTTCTTTGCGGCCATGCGTTTCCACATAAGCAAGCACAACGTCCACGCCTTCGCTTTTGAGCATGCGTGCAGCAAGTAACATGGAATAGGTTTTGCCAACACCTGCCATGGCGCCAAAAAATACTTTTAGCCTGCCTCGCTTTTGTTCTTGCTCTTCCTGCTTTAGGCGAGATAAAATTGCTTCCGGATTGGGTCGTTCATTGTTCATTGTTCATTGTTCTTTTCCAAATTTTCAGACCCGCCTTCACCCCCCGTCCAGTTTGGCTTATCGTATTCTGCTGCAAGTCCATCAAGAGCCAGATTGAGCTTAAGCACGTTTATTCTGGGTTCGCCGAGAAAACCAAGATCCCGCCCCTCCAGTTTGTTGTTAATCAAATCAGTAAGCTTGCTTAAGTTCAGACCTCTGGCTTTTGCCACCCTCCGGGCCTGAAGCAGGGCATTCTCTCTGGAAATGTGCGGATCGAGTCCTGAAGCAGAACGAGTCACTGCATCCACAGGCACCTTCTCATATTTTTCCAGAAAATTCTCCTTTGCATACGAATCCGACAGTTGTTTGATTCCAGGAAAAGATTCATCGATTGAAGCTGTTGAAAGCTCATCTGCCTTGCCCGATAGCAGCTTCTGGGAGCATGGACCTAGATTAGTTCCACCGGAGGCTTCTCCGGCATAGCCGGAGCCCGCAGCTGAAGGGCGGGAATGAAAATATTTTGCACTGAAAAACTGCTGGCCTATCAACTCGGAGCCGACCAGCTGTCCATCTTTACTTCGCACAAGTGAGCCGTTTGCCTGAAACGGAAAGAGCAGCTGGGAAATAAAGGTTAAAAGGACAGGAAAGACTATTCCTGTAAACGCGGCAATTACAATCGTTGCCCTTATTGAAACAAGTATCAGCTTTAACATATTTCTTTCACCTCCTTGAACCTGATTATGTCCCGGGTAGCGCCACGTACCGCCTTAACTGCCTGGAGCCAGATGAAGAAAGACAATCAACTGATCTATGATCCAGATCCCGGGAAAAGGAACTAAGAGCCCACCTAAACCGTAAACCAATAAATTGCGCCTCAACAGAGCCTCAGCGGTCATGGGGTGGTATGAAACCCCTCTGAGTGCAAGTGGAATCAGGGCAATAATAATCAGAGCATTGAATATTACAGCTGCAAGCACTGCAGAATCAGGGCTATGCAGCCTCATTAAATTTAGCGCCCACAAGGGGCCTGGATCGGAACTACCCGCAGCAACGTACATAGAGCCAAACATGGCAGGTAGAATCGCAAAATATTTGGCGACATCGTTTGCAATTGAAAACGTTGTAAGCGCCCCTCTGGTCATTAGGAGTTGCTTTCCAATCTGAACAACTTCTATGAGCTTAGTTGGATTGGAATCCAGATCAATCATATTGCCTGCTTCTTTGGCAGCCTGGGTACCCGTGTTCATAGCCAGCCCAACATCAGCTGCAGCAAGGGCCGGTGCATCATTGGTGCCGTCGCCGGTCATTGCCACCAGGCGTCCGCCTTCCTGCTCCTTGCGAATCAATTGCATTTTAGTTTCGGGGGTTGCTTCTGCCAGAAAGTCATCAACACCGGCCTCTGAGGCAATTGCAGCTGCAGTAAGAGGATTGTCTCCGGTTATCATTACAGTCCGAATGCCCATTTCACGCAACTGGGCAAATCGCTCTTTCATGCCGCCTTTAACCACGTCTTTAAGATATACTACTCCCAGAAGGCCGTTCTGGTTGTCTGCGGCCAGCAAAGGAGTGCCGCCTGCCTGGGCGATTCTAGTAACTGTCTGCTCCAGTTCAGCATGAACCTGCATGCCATTTTCTTTCACAAATTTATAAATGGTATCAGCAGCACCTTTTCGTATCTGCCTGCCGTTCAGATTTACTCCGCTCATTCTTGTCTGGGCGCTGAATGAAATGAACTCCGCATTGATAGATGATAGCTGCCGCTCTCTAACTGAAAATTGTTTGGCAAGAGCTACGATTGAGCGCCCCTCGGGGGTTTCATCAGCAATTGAAGCAAGCTGGGCCGCGTCAAGCAATTGAGCCTGCGAAATGCCGGGAGCCGGAATAAACTCGACGGCCTGCCTGTTTCCAAGTGTTACTGTGCCGGTTTTGTCAAGCAAAAGCGTATCAACGTCTCCGGCTGCTTCAATTGCTTTTCCACTCATGGCAAGAATGTTGTGCTGAAGCACACGATCCATGCCAGCAATGCCGATAGCCGAAAGCAAGGCGCCTATTGTTGTAGGTATCAGGCAAACCAGAAGTGAAACCAGAAGAAAGATATCTGGTGACTTGCCTGTTTGCCCGGCTTTTACAGAATAATCCGAAAATGGAAGCAGGGTCGCAACTGCCAGTAGAAAAACTATAGTCAGGCCGGCAAGTAATATATTGAGTGCGATCTCGTTTGGTGTTTTCTGGCGTTGCGCCCCTTCCACAAGTGCAATCATGCGATCGATGAATGTTTCGCCGGCCTGCACGCTAATTTTTATGCGTAGCCAATCAGATAGCACGGTGGTGCCTCCGGTGACAGCACTGCGATCACCCCCGCTTTCTCTTATAACAGGAGCTGATTCGCCCGTTATGGCGCTTTCATCTACTGATGCGACCCCTTCAATTACGTCCCCATCACTGGGAATGACTTCGCCAGCGTTTACAAGAACTATGTCCCCTTTTTGCAGAGATGTTGCAGGCACGATTTCATAATGCTCGCTTGCAAGTTCACGCCTGGCGGTTGTTTCTTTGCGGTTTCGTTTCAATGCATCAGCCTGGGCTTTGCCCCTGCCTTCGGCAATAGCTTCGGCAAAGTTGGCAAAAAGCACTGTAAACCAGAGCCAGAGACTTATTTGACCTTCAAACAAAAGTTGGGAAAATTTAAAACCGCTAACTAAGTGCAGTGTAAAAAATATCGTGGTCACAACGCAGCATACTTCAACCACGAGCATGACCGGGTTCTTAGCCATCACCAGCGGATTGAGTTTGAGAAAAGAATCTTTGACTGCCCGTTGCAAAACTGAGCGTTGAAACAAAGGCAGTTTCTTTCTTTCCGGTATCGGTACTAGACTGAGTTCATCTTCCATTTTGTTATTCTCGAAAAACCATGGCTAAAACAAGCGTCCTGAATGCATCAAAAGCTGCTCGACTATGGGACCAAGCGTAAGCGCCGGCAAAAAAGTAAGAGCGCCTACAATCAAAGTCACAAGCAAGAGCAGCAGCACAAACAAAATCCCATGAGTTGGAAAAGTTCCGCTTGAAGCAGGCACAAGTTTTTTCTCAACTAAGGACCCGGCAAGAGCAAGAGCCGGAATCATCATGAAAAACCGCCCGATAAGCATTGCCAGCCCGCCTGTCAGGTTGTAAAAAGGTGTGTTGCCCGTGAAGCCGGCAAACGCGGAGCCGTTGTTGCCTGTGGATGAGGAATACAAATAGAGTATTTCAGACAGGCCATGAGGTCCTGCATTGTTTACATTTTGATATGTCGGGCCGGGTCCATTCCAATAGGTTCCGGGGCTCAGGTCTAAAACAGATGCAAAGGCGGAAAAAAGCAAAATTGAAAGACTGCCTGCAAGTATAAAAAGCATAGCCATTTTCACATCTTTCTGTTCAATTTTTTTGCCAAGGTATTCAGGCGTCCTCCCCACCATTAAGCCGGCTATAAATACTGTTAGCACGGCAAATATCAGCATGCCATACAGACCGCAGCCGACTCCGCCGAAAATTATCTCTCCCAGCTGTATATTCAACAAGCAAACAAGACCGCCTAGGGGCGTAAACGAGTCATGCATGCTGTTAACGGCACCGCAACTTGCCGCTGTTGTAACTGTGGCAAACAATGAGGAAGACGCAAGCCCGAAACGAACTTCCTTGCCTTCCATATTACCGCCGAGATCTTGTAATATTTTAGTCGAGCATTCGACATTGTGAATTTGCATATTAGGGTTGCCCGCTGCTTCAAAGTGATAGCAAAAGGTCAGCCCCATAATAAAAAGAACGAACATAGTAACCCAGATTGCCCAGCCCTGCCTGATGTCTTTGACCATGCTCCCGAACATGTAAGTGAGCCCGGCAGGCAAGATGAAGATTGAAAGCATTTCGACAAAGTTGCATAAAGGACCAGGGTTTTCAAAAGGGTGAGAACTGTTTGCGTTAAAAAATCCACCTCCGTTAATACCAAGCATTTTGATGCTTTCTTGCGAAGCAAGCGGCCCTTGCGGAATAATTTGCTTAGCGCCTTCAAGGGTTGTCGCCACCACATACGGTGAAAAGTTCTGGATGCATCCCTGCCATACCAGAAAAATTGTGTATAAAAACAGCATCGGCAAAAATATGTAAACAAGGCTTCTTATCAGATCTTTCCAAAAATTACCCACTGTAGACACCGACTGCCTGCTGAATCCTCTTATAAAAACCAGACAGGCAACCAGGCCGACTGCAGCAGAAATCCAGTTGTGGTAAGCAAGACCGAGCATCTGGCTCAGATAAGACATGGTGTTTTCACCGGAGTAATTTTGCCAGTTGGTATTGCTTGTAAATGACATAGCCGTGTTAAAAGCCAGGTCGGGGCTGAGTGCAGTTGCCCAGGATGGCGCATTGTTTGTAGAAAACGCCATCGGATTCAAAGGCAAAACTCCCTGAAGCCTCAAAATCGAATAAGTAAATACGGCACCAACAGCTGAAAATGAAAGCAGATTATACGTATAAGTGGTCCAGTGCATTTCAACAGCTGGATCCACCCCACAAAGCCGGTAAGTCATTTTCTCAAGCGGGCCGAGTACTGGCTGCAGAAAACCGCCGTTTTCTTCAAGCGCTGCTTTCATATAAAGTCCAAGAGGCTTGCTCAAAAGAAAAAGCAAGACCGAATAGAGAATGATTTGCTCCCAGCCGATAAATGTCATGTTTTCTACCAACAATGAGTATCAGAACCGTTCAGGAAACAGCATCGCGTAAAATAGATAAATAACAAGAAGCAGTGAAAGAACCGCACCTGTAATAAATTCAAGATTCACGCTCATCCCTCGCCATATTCTTAAAGCTTATTGCAAATAACTACATAAGCTCCGCTTGCAAGAAAGAACAAAACAGTTAGTGCTAGAAAGAAGAAGTCTGCCATTTGCAATTCCTGTTTTCAGTCCGCTTTTTTCGGGAAATCACCATTTCAAACTTATTCTTACTATCGCTTACACAAAAGCAGTGTAAATATGAGGGGCCGACGTGTAAAAATAGCTTCTATGCCGATTTCGGCATAGAGGTGACTATCCCGTGTTCCGGACTATTCGGGGTTCAGGATTTCCTGAACCCCGAAAATGGCGATGGTGAGCCAGTTCGACTCACCATCACTTTGGAAAACATCGGCATATTTTTCAGAAGCTAATTCAGAGTCCGTTTAGAAATTCCAAAAGTTGATCATCGGGGCGATAAAGTCCTGGCTTTCCTTCTGGCATTGATGCATTTGCCAGAAGTTGCTCTTTCAAAGCCAAATTCGCATGCAGATAAACCTGAGTAGTTTCGACCGATTCATGGCCAAGCCAAAGTGCAATCATTGCTCGATCTACCCCACTCATCAATAGCGTCATTGCCGCGGTGTGGCGAAGGCAATGGGGCGTCACTCGCTTGCTAGCTATCGATGGGCAATTCAGAGAAGCTATTGCAACATACTTTGCCAGAATGTACTGAACTCCATCAGGGCTTAGTGTTTCACCACGAGAATTCGGAAAGAGCACGCCTGCGTTTCCCTTACTTGGTTCCTCAATCCAAACCCTAAGTACAGCGGCAGTCTGTTTCGTTAGCGGCGTACACCGCTCTTTTCGTCCCTTACCCAAAACCCGCACATGTGCTCCTGTCCCAAAGACTACGTCTTGACGTTGCAGTCCCCTCAGCTCGGACAATCGGAGTCCAGTTTGAACAGCCACTAGCAGTAGTGCATGGTCCCGACGACCGCTCCAGGTACGCTGATCTTGTACGGCTAGCAGTGCTTTCACCTCAAGTTCAGACAAAAAGTTGATCAACGCTCGCTCGTGTCTCTTACCAGGGATTGCGAGCACTCTTTGGATTTGACCAGAATTCGCCGGCACTTCAAGAGCTGCATATCGAAAAAACGACCTAATCGCCGTTAAGCGTAGGTTGCGACTGCGAGCCGAAATGTTTCGCTCTTTTTCTAAAGAATCAAGAAAGCTAGCGATCAGTGGTGCATCTATCTGTTCTAAGTTCACTTTTGACGGTGGCTGCTGTAATCGCTCCTGAAGGAAATGCAGCAAGAGTCTGAAAGTATCTCGATACGACTTGATTGTATGAGGACTTGCGTTCCTTTGCTTCATCAGGCGATCGGTAAAGAATTTTTCCAGTAGTACTGCAAAGGTTGAAGTTTCATTTTTCGTCATTGCTCTTCTCCCATTGTTGTTCAAGAAGCTTGACTGCTTGTCCCATCAATTCGGGGCAAGCAGTTAAGTACCAGTATGTGTCCTTCACTTTGACATGACCAAGATAGGTTGAAAGAATCGGTAATTTTCGCTCAACGTCTTCTCCGTCTCGATACCACTGTAGTAGCACCTTTACTGCATAGCGATGGCGAAGATCATGAATTCTAGGACCACGGCTTTCTCCCTCTCTGCGTAGTCCCACAGACTTTTGCATTGAGTAAAAATTGCGCCTGACATCGGCTGAATCCAATCGACCACCAAAGTGCGTAACGAAGAAATAATCGGAACTGAAATTGCGGATATCTAAGTATTCGTCACGAGCTGATTTGTAGTCAGAAAGAACCTTCAGAGTGGAGCAATGTATAGGAACCAGTCGAGACTTTCCAAACTTGCTGTTCGTCAATGTCAACACACCAGTTTCTAGATCTACATCCGAAACTTTCAAATTTAGAGCTTCGCTGATCCGCATTCCAGATACGCTCAACAATCCAATCAAGCAATAGTATGTATGGCGTCTCAAAACACCAGCCGAGCTAGATGCGGCAAGCAAAGAAGTTGCATCAAGTAAAGCTAGTATTTCTTCATCAGAATACAGATAGGGACGGGCTCTCTTGCTGACAAACGGAAGTAGATCTGACGCAGGAATTTCTGTCCTTGGATCTGTAGCTATTCTGAATTTAGCGAATTCTCTGACGAAGCCTAAACGCTGCGCCCATGTTGAAGGTTTAGAAGCAGAGCGCTGCTGAGCCCATTCCAATGCTAGTTTGATTGTGACATATTCTGCATCGCGAATGTGCATGAATGAAGCAAAGTCCACCAACGCATTACCACACAAAAGTAGTTTGAATCCCAGAGCGCGCCGCATGGCAAGATAATCATTAATTGCTTGTCCCAATTCGTTAGTTGATTGTGTGCTCACATTGATCAGTTTTGTTCTCTTCTTAGCAGGTTGTTTGCGTTGAGTGGGATGTGGCAATACGCCGTAGGGAGGAATTTCCGTGCGTGGATCGATAGTTACCACATATTTCGCGAACGTGCGCACAAAGCTCAAGCACTGTGCGCGTGCAACGTCTTGTGATTTTGCTTGAGAGCCCTCATTGGCCCATTCCACTGCCAACGCGGTTGTAATATATGTGCATTCGCGCTTCTCCATGAATGAGACGAATCTCAAAAGTGCAAGACGAGCAGACTGCATTTTCTTGCCCGAAGCGCGCCGATAAGAAAGGTAGTCTTGAAGAGCTTCTCTTAGACTTTTCATTTTGCACCTCCTGGCCAAGCAAGCGCCAACGATCTCAGTGATTGAAGATCGACTTTTGCGTAAATGGTTACGCATTCTGCCGATCTGTGCCTCAACACTTCTGCAATTTCCGGCAATGAAGCTCCATCCCGAAGCAAATCAGTCGCCAGAGTGTGCCTGAACAGGTGCGCACCTTTTCTTGTTTCACCACCAAAACCTGCTCGTCGAAAGGCGCGCGCAACGATATTGCTAACAGCACTTGGTCTTGTTAGTGCACGAATAGGTGCTGTAGTACAAATGAAGACTTGTCTCATTGAGCACTTCGGTCTGCCATGCTGAAGGTAGGCAACAATTGCCTCTCCAACGTCAGCCGGCAATGGCATCTGCGACAGGTGCTTTCCTTTTCCGTGGATTGAAATAGTGCCAGCGCGCCAGCTGATGTCGTCCAATTGGAGTGTGACTATTTCGCCTGCTCGAAGTCCAAGCCGAGCTAGAAGTAGTAGTACTGCATAGTCACGCAGTCCAATGGGATGCTGTCTGTCACAGCTTGCTAGAACTTTTTCCGCTACTGCCGCAGGCAAGGCTTTCGGAATAGAAGCCATTGTCCAATTTGCAACTGTAGGCACAGAAGCTTGCAGATCAACGTCAATATATCCTTGAAATCTTGCATATCGAAGGAATGAACGCAAAGCACAACACATCAATTTTGCGTCTTTCTTAGAAGTTCTTGCAGCTTTCTTTCTGACATGGTTGCTTATGTTTGAACTGCGAAGTGTTGAAAGGTCTGGCTCCAACTGCGAAAAATTTTCAAGTAAAAAGCGGGAGACGTGGCGACAATATTGTGCCGCAGTTCCTTGCGATAAGGCTCGTTCTTTCAATAGATAGTCACAGTATCTTGCTACCATCTTCTCGACTGGTGTTGACTCGATCGGTGCTGGCTTCGACGCCACGCCCTGAATTTGGAGGTAAAGCAAGAACTGCTTTAGGTTCACCTCGTCTTGCCTATTAAACGGCGGACTCTTTCTCACTTTCATCTGCAGGTAGTCTTGTATCTGTTCCCATCGAAGGTCCTTCGCGGCTATGCCTTTTCGCTTCAGCCAAATGCTCAGACGAGCAACATTGCGAATTTTCACTCGCCCTGCTTCCCAGCAGTAACTTCTTTCAAAAAGCCACTTAGCATAGCCATCCAAATACTTGCCGAGCGGGTGTAAATGAAATCTTGAAACGGTCTCTTGATCGTCAAAATATAACCAAATTGACATGCTCAAACCTCCCTGTTTGCTTAGCCAATCAGGGAGATACATACCAAGTACGGCAAATGCTATGCCGAGTTCGGCAAATGGAAAAGAGGATGTTTTTGGCAAATTAATTTTCAGCAGAATTTTTTTCAGCGGCAATCGAAATTTC
>CAZTQO010000085.1:0-24659 GCA_964615655.1 uncultured Candidatus Obscuribacterales bacterium
GACATAGAAGAATATGCCTTCCATAATGATGTAATAGCCGATTAAATTACGCAGCAAACGCTGGTCTTTTTCAAAAGTGCCGGTTATGAAGGTTGGATCTGAGAGCTCTTTTGTAAACTGTAACTGGAAGGCGTCTTTTTCATGGATAGAGGGAATTTCCCTGTACATGTTGAAGATTTCGCCTTCATCCAGACCCAGGCTTTCTACAACATACTGATAAGCATGGGTATGCAGAGCTTCTTCAAAGGCCTGCCTCAGAAGATACTGGCGGCACTCCGGATTGGTAATGTGCCGGTAAATTGCCAGCACTAAATTATTTGCCACTAGCGAATCGGCGGTTACAAAAAATCCGAGATTGCGTTTAATTATCATGCGCTCATCAGCTGAAAGACCGTTTGGATCTTTCCACAAAGCGATGTCGCGGCTCATGCTGATTTCTTGCGGCATCCAGTGGTTTGCGCAGGCATCGAGATACTTTTGCCATGCCCATTCGTATTTAAAAGGTACGAGCTGGTTCACATCTGCACGGCAGTTGATGATGCGTTTGTCGTCGACGTTTACTCTTGCTGCATTGAAGGAGATTTCTTCAAGACCTGTTGCACCTGCTCCTTGTGCCATAGCACCTCCAGTGTTTTTGTTCGCATTCGCGTTCATATTGACTGAGGGAGTAGTCGGCGCAAACGAAAGTGCACCTTCCGGTGGTGCACCAATATTTGACGGCGTCGACTGCTTTGCAGTTTGTTCTGCTGCAGCAGTATAAGCCGCGGCTTGCTGCTGGGGTGTCGGAGAAGTGGGTGTGCTTACCCCTTCGCTAACACCTTTTGCAGGCTTTACAGGTATATTGTCGAAATTAAGCATGGTTCTACTCCCCTACCATACAATTGTATGTGCAACCTTTGAGTTTGGCAACTCTTTTTAATTTTTGGCAAAAGCCCTTTTGTTTTCGGCAAAAGCCGTTCTGTTTTCGGCAAAACCCGGACTGTTTTTGGCAAAAGCCGGATTGTATCGAACAAATCTGGAGTGGGGAGCCCTCCCCCTTGGGCTCCCCTGAAAACTTACTGACAGGCCTCGCATTCCGGGTCAGTAATCGAACAGGCTTTTGGAGCCGGGGCAGGTGCTGCCTGCTGTTCCACTTTTACTGCATTCAATGCGCCTGTATGGATTGTTGATTTTTCAGCTGATGTTGCCCCCCGCGTGCGCAGGTAGTAGGTGGTCTTCAGACCGCGCAACCAGGCAAGCTTGTAGGTTTCATCGAGCTTTTTACCGGATGGTTCTGCCAGGTATAGGTTGAGGCTTTGTGCCTGGTCGATCCATTTTTGCCTTCGTGATGCTGCTTCGATGAGCCATTTCGGATCAACTTCAAAAGCAGTTGCGTAGAGTTCTTTAACTTCGGCAGGGATTCTTCCGATTGGAAGCAATGAGCCGTCGAAATATTTGAGGTCGTGAACCATTACTTCATCCCAGAGTCCGAGCCGCTTCAAGTCTTCAACAAGTAATGTATTGAGTACGGTGAAATCACCTGAAAGATTCGACTTGACATAAAGGTTCTGGAAAGTCGGCTCGATAGACGGGCTTACGCCCACGATATTCGAGATTGTGGCAGTCGGTGCAATTGCAAGCACGTTTGAATTGCGCATGCCGTATTCGGCGATGTGCTGGCGCACAGGAGACCAGTCGAGTCTTTCACGCCTGTCGAGCTCTAAGTACTCGCCGCGTTCTTTTGCAAGCAAGCCCAGGCTGTCGATCGGCAGGATGCCTTTATCCCAGAGAGAGCCTTTATAAGTATGGTAGGTGCCGCGCTCTTTTGCCAGTTCGCTGCTTGCAAGCAGTGCGAAGTAGCTGATTGCTTCCATCGATGCGTCGGCAAATTCGACTGCTTCTTCAGAGGCATAAGGAATGCGCATTTTTTGCAGTGAGTCTTGGAAGCCCATAAAACCAAGTCCGATTGGTCTGTGTTTCAGGTTGGAGTTTCTGGCTTTGCCCACACTGTAGTAGTTGATGTCGATTACGTTGTCGAGCATGCGTACTGCGGTGCGGCAGGTAACGGCCAGTTTGGCAAGATCAAGCCCTTTTTCACCGACGTGATTTAGAAGGTTTATAGATCCTAAGTTGCATACAGCGGTTTCTTTTGCCGATGTGTTGAGTGTTATTTCGGTGCAGAGGTTCGAGCTGTGCACTACGCCCACGTGCTGCTGCGGGCTGCGCATGTTGCACGGATCTTTGAATGTTATCCACGGATGGCCTGTTTCGAAAAGCATCGAAAGCATTTTGCGCCAGAGCTGTACGGCTGGAATCTTCTTGAAGAGCTTGACTTCGCCGTGGTCGGCCATGCGCTCGTATTTTTCGTAGGCTTCTCTGAATTGAGCGCCGAAGAGGTCGTGAAGATCGGAAACTTCATCCGGCGAGAACAGCGTCCACTGCTCGTCTTTCATCACGCGTTCCATGAAGAGGTCCGGAATCCAGTTGGCCGTGTTCATGTCATGGGTGCGGCGGCGATCGTCGCCTGTGTTTTTTCGAAGTTCAAGAAACTCTTCGATATCGAGGTGCCATGTTTCTAAGTAAGAGCAGACGGCGCCTTTGCGCTTGCCACCCTGATTTACGGCAACAGCTGTGTCGTTGACCACTTTCAAGAAAGGCACCACACCCTGGCTCTTGCCGTTGGTTCCCATGATATGGGCGCCGAGTGCGCGCACCGGTGTCCAGTCGTTACCGAGGCCGCCTGAAAATTTGGAGAGCAGCGCATTTTCTTTCAATCCGTCGTAGATGCTTTCGAGATCATCTGAGACTGTTGTGAGGAAACAGGATGAAAGCTGCGGGCGATGTGTGCCTGAGTTGAATAATGTAGGAGTCGAAGAAATGAAGTCGAAGTTCGAGAGCAATTCGTAGAATTCTATTGCTCGACGCTCCCGCTCGACTTCATTCAACGACAGTCCCATGGCGATTCTCATCCAGAACGCCTGGGTAAGCTCGAAGCGACGCCCGTCATGATGAAGCAGGTATCTATCATAAAGGGTTTGCAATCCCAGGTACTGGAATTTCAAGTCGCGATCGGGCTTCAAAGCTGCGCCGAGTTCTTGCAGGTTGAACTGGCTCAGCTTAGGGTCTATCAAGCCGACGTCAATTCCTTTGCGGATGTAGTCGGCGAAATAATCAGGATATTTCTCGCGCATTTGTGCGTGAGTGACAGGCTCGCCCATAACTTCGCGGCGGATATGATCGAGAAGCAGGCGGGCTGTTGCAAAACCGTATGCAGGATCGTGTTCTATTAAAGTACGTGCTGCAAGAATGGCCGAGCGATAAACATCGTCTTCAGGCACGGTGTCATAGAGATTCGAAATTGTAGCTTCATATATATGTTGAACTGAAACATCGTCTGAAAGACCGAAGCATGCTTCTTCGATTACCGTACGCAAACGGACATAATCGATAGGGGCTGTTTTGCCGTTCGGCAGCTTCATGGTCAGTTCTTTAGTCGGTGTACCTAGACCATGTTCTTGTTCGTACTGGGCTCTTTCTTGGGCGCGCTTTTCACGGTAAAGAACATATCTTCTTGCAACTTCATGTTCACCTGAACGCATGAGTGCAAGTTCAACTTGATCTTGAATGTGTTCTATATGTATAGGAACACCTTCGACCTGACGCCTTGTCAGAGTATCGACTACAAGCTCGGTGAGCTTGGCTACTATTTCACGCATGCGCGAGCTGGTTGCACATGTATCACCTTCAGCGGCCAGAAATGCCTTGGTAAGGGCCACTGAAATTTTCATGGGATCAAACGGAGCGACCGTTCCATCTCTGCGTAGAACTTTGTGATGTGACTGGATAGTCGGATTCTCAGCTACTGGCGTTAAGCTGATCGAAGTCGGCTGCGTCATATTTTCTCCTGCAATTAGAACCGAACCTGTACCCTTAGAGACGTTAAAATCAAGTCAAGAGTTCAACGTACTCTTGAGCAGACTCAACTTTTTATTTTGTTTTTGACTTTGTGGATATTGAGACCAGGTCTTGCTATCTCACACTGTTGTTCAATTCACTTTGAAGAAGCCTGCTTAGTCCTTTTGATTTCCGGTTATATATATGTTTGCTTTTGCTGATTAATTCAAGCTGATAATTCTTGCTTAGAGCGAACACAGATTGCCAGAAATTTCCGGGCGGTTCTCCTTCAACGATCTTTGATGTGCATGAAGATAACATCTGCTGTATTGGCGGCCAACTAATTCAGATCGAGATAGAAAAGATATACGCTGCTTCAAACCCTGACTGTTGCAATATTTCGAAACAAGAATACAAAGACGATGGAAAGATAAAATCAGATCTTTTATCTGAGCCTCTGGTGAAAACCCGGTAATAAAGAACATTTTGATATATGCACCATATCTGGTTGTGGTTAATTCGATGCCTGGAAAGCATGTGCTCTCTCATCTTGAAGTCTGGCGCCTGAGCAGGTTTTGGAGAATGACATTATTGGAGAAAAATCAATTTTTCTTGCAGTCGACTGAGCTGCAGTTAATTCATTTAGCGGAACTCACTTATCGGACACAGCTTCGCCTGTGTTTGTACGAAGCGGTATAGATATTCGACATAAGTTCGATGACGATCCGGCATCCTCGAGAATAACGCTTCCACCATGGAACTCAATTATTCTTGCTGCAAGCGGAAGTCTCAGGTCGGCATTGAAATTTGCAAACGATGAGTTTTTAGTAAGCGGATTTTGCTGCAAGATAATTTCGTTCAGGGAAAAGTCCTTATAGCGCTCGAAAATTACTTCTTTCAAGTTATCTGCTAGAGCAACGCCGGCGCACTTGATCTTTATTTCGATGCTATCTAAATCGTGTTTTGCACTTATCTCGGGTTTTGTATTTGAATCGGCGCAGATTTGCATGAAAACCGCCAGGTAGTAAATTGCCTGCCTGAGCCTTTCTCTGTCTGCCGGAAAACTACTGTTTTTCAGCTCTCCTGAAAGTTCAAAGTTCCAGCTTTCAAAGTCGGGTATACGATTACAGAGCTCTGCAAAGAGGGATGAAAGATCTTCCGGCTCAAAATTCAGCTGCATTTTTCCGGCGTCAAGCTTTTCCAGATCGAGGATGTCGCTTACGAGTTCGAGCAAGATCTGGCAGTTTGAAACTATCAATTCGAGCTCATTTTTTGCCTTCTTGCTTAAGTCACCCAGGGCGCCGCTCTGAACCAGCTGTGCTGTAAGACTCACTGAATTGAGCGGTGTGCGCAGGTCGTGGCTGACTATAGACAGGAACTCGTCTTTCAACATTTCAAGTTCCTTCTTTGCTGTGATATCGTGAACCACGCAAAACATTGCTTGCTGTTCTTTTCGGAATGTGGCCGACCAGGAGCAATGAACTATTTTGCCGTCCTTTCGCTGCATCCTGCACTCTAGACTTAGCTCGGCATCCTGGTCGAATCCCGATAAGAGCCAATTTCTGATGGCTTCCCGATCATCTTCCAGAACCAGATCGAGCAATGCAAGTTCCTGTAACTCCTTTTTAGTATAAGCCCAGAGCTCTTCGGCAGCAGGATTAGTGCTTATAAACCGGGCGCTTGCAGATACAGTGCAAAGCACGTCTTTAGAGTTGTCAAACACTGCTCGCTCTCTCTTTCGCGATTCCATTAATATGGATGCTTCTTTATGGAAGCTGGAATCGAGTTCTGAAAGTTCATCGTTGCCGCCAATCTCCGGATTGAGTCCTTCTTCTGCTGCCAGCCGCTGGGTGTTGTCAGCCATGATTGCCAGGCGCCTGGATATTCCCAGGCTATATTGCATAGCAAGCGCAATCGATAATCCAATGTTGAGAAAAATGCCGACTATCAATAGTTGTGTTTGTTTTTGTCGCGCACTCAATTCCTTTTCCGGGTTGAGAAACTCCAGCTTTTCTGCGCGATCTGAAATTTGCATCAAATTCCTGGTTTGAACCACCATGGTGGTAAAAACCGGAACGGCGTTCATGAGCATCGCCATCTGGGACGCGCCTCTTACGGCAGTCCTCTTTCGCAGGCTGTTATCCTGGCACATCTTTGAAAAGCTGTTCTTCATTTTTTCAAGAGCTATCAAAGAGGATGGCTCATTTTTCAAAATCTTTTTCAATTTTGCAAGGGTTTCCAAATATTCCTGCTGGTAGGCCAAGAGTTCGGCAGAGCCGAGATTCTCTGTCGGCGAGCGCAGCAACACGCTTCCCATAGTAATCAGAGTCATTAGGCGGAAGGACTTCAAGGAAATATCTCGCTGACGCAACTCCAGAGCACGCTTGTGCGAAAGATCAAGCAGGGAAAGCGTGAGAATTCCTGCAAGAACCAGAGCAAGCAATGCCGGAACGCCAACAAGTATCAGACCCTGCACGGCAAGGGGAAAGCGTTTGCCTGCTTTTGCAGGAAGCCGTTTATTTTCAAAACTGCCGGACGGCTCGGTGCTTTTGTCGGGATGCGCATATTGAGCCGCTTGCCCTGATGAGTCCAGAGCTAATGAGTTCAGAGCTGATGGATTCAGAGCTGCCGTGTTTTGAGCTGATGTGTTTTGAGCTGCTGTGCTTTGAGTATGATAATGATGACTTAAGCCATCCTGACTCAAGCCATCCCGACTGGTTCGGGCTTGCTGCGATTCGGCTGCGGAGTTTTCTAGCGGCAGGCTGAACCAGAAGCAGCTTCCTTTGCCTTCTTCGCTTTCGACGCCTATTTCTCCGCCGTGTGCTTCCACTATTTGTTTGCAGATTGGCAAGCCAAGTCCGGTTCCGGCCTTGCGTTTGCTGTCGTCTACTTCGGCTTGCTGGAATTTTTCAAAAATTCTTGCCTGCTTGCCGACAGCAATACCCCTGCCCTGATCCTCCACTTTGCATATTGCCCTGTTATTTTGAACTTCTAGAGAGAGCTTGATTTTTGTATTTTGCGGAGAAAATTTAATCGCGTTTGAGAGCAGATTCACAAGCACCTGACTTATTCGGTTAGAGTCAATGAAGATCTCGCAGGAGTTAGGCTCCGGCGGCTCATGCATAATACTCAGCCCCTTTTCTTTGACTAAGAATTCGAGTTCCTGAACCGCATTTTCTAATAGCTTAGTTAAGTCGGCTTTACAGAAGCGCAAGTCCAGTCTGCCGGACTTCAGCTCAGTCACCTCCAATAGATCATCTACCAGGCTAACGAGCCTTCCCAAATTTCTCTTTGTTGTTTTGAATTTGTCAATTGCATGATTTGATAGTGAGCTATCAGACATTAGTTCTGATATGACCTCCGCTATTTTTGCCAGAGGCAGCTTAAGATCGGAGCTTAACATGGAAAGAAATTGCCTGCGCATGGCTTCGATTCGTTTGTTTTCGGTTATGTCGTGAACAATGCAAAAAAGGCATTGCTCTGAGGTCGACCAGTAAATCGACCAGGCGGCTTCGCGGATTCCACTATTTTTTGTTTGGACTTTTGCCTCAAAGGTCTGAGGCAAAGAACTGTTTTTTGCCGATTCTATCGTTGCAGCAAACTCAGCCATGCTTTCCGGGGCGATTAAAAATTCAAGACTCTGGTTTTTTAGCTCAAGCGGCTCGTAACCCCAGTGTTTAGCGCAGGCTGGATTGACGCGCAAAAACATATCATTACTATCGAGTACGCATATGACGTCGCTTGCATTATCAAATAAATTCTGTTCGTTTTCGGCAGCCTCTTTCAACTGTTTTTGCATGCTGTGGAAAGATTGATCAAGCAGAGCAATTTCATCGCCTTCTTTGAGCGCCGGCAAAAATTCCTGCTTGCTTGCCAGAGCGCGGGTATTGCTTGCCAGAACTTTAATGCGATCAAGAATGCTGCGTTTGTAAAACACAGCAAGGGAAACACATATAAGAGGATTAAGAATCAGTGCCAGTCCGAGCAGGATTGATTGCATTCTGTTTGATCTTTCAAGTTGTGCTTGAGCCGTCTGGCTCATTTTTCGACCAAATTCAACCGTTGAAGCCAGGTTTGGTGCCAGCTGGCTTTGCAAATTCATCTCAAAGCCGCTGAGTCCGTTTGATCCATGCCCGAAGGTGTCGTCGAGGCCCGGACCCAGGAGTCGCCTGCGACCGCGTCTCCGTCCGAATCTATGTTCACCAATATCTTCGTGCCTGGTGCCGTCACTTATGCTCGAACTCAATTGAGCTGCGCTCCTCATGCTGTTATCGCTTTTTGCAGCGTTGAACATGCCGACATATTTTTGGAAAAGCACGGAATATTGCTTGAAAAACTTTAGCTTGTCTGCTGGCAAAAACTCGGGATTGGCATCCAGAAATTTCCTGATTGCTTCTCCGTTTTGATTAGCTCTTAGAAGGTCTTCCTCAAATAGGTTTGAAATCTTCTTGTTATTCGGTTGCATAGTTTGCAACATGCCCAGGCAGATGATTTCAGTGCCGAGTGTCAATTGCTTGGCGCCCAGAACAGATACTTTTCTGCCCTTCTCTTCCTGCAAGCGTTCCTTTACTGATTCTTGAATCAAAAAATATAGAGAGCTATTGAAGAAAATTCCAGCAATAAGCGGTATGCCCACAAGGATCAAGCCACGGTGGAACATGCGCAATTTCATTGAGAGCGGCCCGGAGATTTCAGTGTTTTAAAAGTTGCAAGCAGCTCGGGAAGAACCTCGCCGGATGCGCCTCTTATGCTCAGGCTGCAGCTTCTGCTCAAGGGTGTTTCTTCGGGATTTATTTCAATTAGTGGAATTCCTTTTCTTAACGCCAGCATCGGCAGTCCGGCTGCCGGATAAACAAGCGAAGAAGTCCCGACCACGAATAGCACCGAAGATTTTATGATTTCCTGCTGCGCACGCTCAAATTCCAGCTCTGGAAGCGCCTCATAAAACCAGACCACAGCAGGCCTAATTAGAGAGCCGCAATGGCAGCGCGGCGGCTCTTTTAAGCCGTAAGCTATTTTTGCAGCAGCGGCGGGATGTCTTTTGTCGAAGCAATAGAATTCGCATATATTGCCGTGCAATTCAATTACATCGCTTGAGCCTGCGGTTTTATGCAAACTGTCCACATTCTGAGTAATAACATGAACTTCGCTCAGGTATTTTTCGAGTTCGGCAATCGCATAATGTCCGGGGTTCGGCTTCACATCCGCTATTTTACGGCGACGGTCGTCGTACCATTGCCAGACTAAATCAGGATTGCGTTTAAATGCATCAGGTGTTGCAAGCTCTTCCGGATCAAATTTAGCCCAGAGACCGCTAAGTGCATCTCTGAAAGTTGGAATACCGCTTTCTTTTGAAACACCTGCACCTGTGAAAAAAACAAGTGAACTTGCACTTTCTAAGAGGCGAGCTGCTTCTTCGATCCTTTTCTTATCCATATTGATTAAAGTCTACTTGGAAACTTGCTTTAAAACTGGTCTGTTTAAATATATAGACGGCCTTCGCCCGGCTTAAACCCGAGCTTATTTCCCGCCTTCTTCAATAAGCCCGGTGCCGGCTTGCGTAGCTGCT
The DNA here is from genome assembly GCA_964615655.1 of uncultured Candidatus Obscuribacterales bacterium. Lineage (GTDB taxonomy): Bacteria > Cyanobacteriota > Vampirovibrionia > Obscuribacterales > Obscuribacteraceae > JAIEPM01. The sequence continues at coordinate 9,443 of CAZTQO010000085.1, forward strand.
TCAGCTTTGCCCAGGCACTCTTCTTTGAGAATCGCGAAAAAGAGAGTGTCTCGCCATTCGCCTCTTACTTTTCGTTCCTGAACAAAATGCCCTTCCATTCTCATGCCGCATTTTTTCAGGACTCCGGCTGAGCCGAGATTGTTCACGTCACAACTTGCAACTATTCTATGCAGGCCGAGCTTTTCGAAAGCAAACTTCATAACAGCCCGGGCCGCTTCTGAGGCATAGCCCTGGCGCCAGTATTTGCGATTGAAGCAATATCCTATTTCGCCCTGCTCGTTTTCGGCTTGCAGACGCAGACCGCAGGCTCCAATAAGTTTGCCGTCTGATTTTAGTGTGATTGCAAACTCAAATATTTTGCGCGGCCTTTCTCGTTGACAATGTATAGTGCCGTCCAGGAAAGCAACAGATTCATCAGTGTTGTTCGGACCCCATTCAAGATAACGCACAACTTCCGGATCGGATGCGTATTCGTGCACCGCTTTCCAGTCGGTCTTTATAAACTCTCTCAGTTTCAATCGTTCGGTTTCGAGCTCTGGCATTTCCTAATTCTACGCAGAAGCGAAACTCTGCGCAGACCTGAGCTGAAGCACTTGACTAAGATAATCCTAATTTCTTTACTCCTGCCCTCTCAGGCTCCGCCATTTCAGGATCTCTATAATATGTCGATACAGGTGCCATATCCATCCAATTTAGAGAAAAGAGGTTATTGCTGATGACTCAGGTTCTGGTTTCCAATTCGGCTGAAAAAGGCATGCAGCACGAAATAAGCTCCGGCTCACACAAGTGGATCGCTGACGCCAACAAAGACATTGGCGGTGATGAAAGCGGTCCGGACCCGCACCAACTCCTGTTGGCATCACTGGGAGCCTGCACTTCCATGACACTCAAAGTCTTTGCCCAGCGCCGCGGTTGGAAACTTGATGAAGTGCGGATAAAACTGAACGAAGAAACTGTAGACGATCCAAGTAGTCCCGGCAAAAAAATGAGCAAGATTACAAGAGAAATTGAAGTTAAAGGTGATCTAAGCCAGGAACAGATGACCACACTAAAAACTATTGCAGATAAGTGTCCAATCCATAAAATACTTACAGAGTCAAAACAGATTCTTACTCAACTTGAGCCTATGAACTGAACTGCACTGAAAACTGAAAACAGGAAACAGAAAACAGAAAACAGAAAACAGAATAGACCGGTAATTGAAGAAAAAAACAAGGCAGGATAATGGCCCGATTAAACCTTGAACTGATCGAAAGCGGCTTGAATACTTATGTGCTAGGCAAAGCAACAAAAGCAAACGAGCTTCTGGAAAGAGTTGAATCCACAAATGAGCGAGCAAAAGAACTCGCAGCCGAAGGAGCTTCTGAAGGCGCGCTTGTAATTGCCAGAGAGCAGACCGGTGGCAAAGGCCGGCAGGGACGCAGCTGGGTTTCACCAAGAGACTCGGGAATTTTTATGAGCGTGATTTTGCGCCCGACGCTCGACCCGTCGATAATGCCGCTCATAAGTTTTGCCGCGGCAGTGGCGGCAGCCGAGGCTGTTGAGCGGGCCTGCGGGCAGAAAATCGGTTTAAAATGGGTCAACGATCTTGTTCACGAAGGCAAAAAGCTCGGCGGCATTCTTGCTGAGATGCCCGGTTCACAACCGCAGGCATCTTCAGAGCACAAAGGCGGCTGGATACTTCCTCCAGCTGTGATTTTGGGTCTGGGAATAAATCTATCGCTTAAAGAATCTGAGCTGCCGGAAGAACTCAAAGCTCATGTTGCGTCCTTAGATGATATTTGCGGCAAAGAAATAGATGCAAATCAGCTTGTTTCGGAATTTGTGAATTCGCTTGAAGATCAGTACGAACACCTTCGGCATGGCTTCCACGAACTTGTTATAGCTGAGTGGAAAAAACATTCGGTTACTATTGGTAAGCAGGTAAGAGCCACTCTAGGAAATGAAACTTTTGAGGGGCTGGCAGAAAATGTGGATGATTCAGGGGCTCTGGTTTTGAAAATGGACGACGGCTCAAGTAAAGTGCTCCACGCAGGCGAGATTTCGCTGCGGCTTGAAGACGGCAGCTACGCCTGAATTAATTATCCGGAGTCCGCCAAATCTTAAGCTGGCATTAGGCAGAAGCCGGTGAATGGCAAAACTTATATGTCGGGAGTCATGGGTGTCATGACTGATTTCTTTCCTGACTGGTAAATTTCAGTAATGAAGCTCTACGAAGTATACTCAAGTCAAGTAGCTAAGCTGTACAGAGCTGCTTATTTAACCGGAAACGCAACGCCTTCTTCGTTCTGATACAGCTTTTCCATCAAGTGCATAACATACTGCGCTCGCCAGTTCTGGTTATCGGGACCGATTACGATTTTTACACCGGGTCTGCTGTATTCGGCGTTTAGCGTAGTGAAGTTCATATCGAAGCGGGTTTCATTATTTGCGCCCATTGTTTTTCTGGATGCGGCCTGATACTCGTCATTGCCGAATGCAGGTGCAAGCGCGCTCGGGCTCACTTTCTTGTTTCCGCTCTGGTCTACAAGTTCGACATCCGGCGGCGGATTATCGAGAGTACATTCAGCCGGTCCCTTCAATACTACGCGCTCAAGTTGCACGCCGGGTTTTAGATTCAGCTTCCAGTGTGTCGGGCCATGCGCATTTAATACAAGTACCAGCGGGCCTTTTGTAAATCCCAGATCTACTTCAGCGCTTGAAGCAAACCCCGGCACTTCAAAGCCGTTTCCGTTTAAGAGGCTTGCTACCATGGTTTGAGGCAGCTCAGTTTCAGGGAGTTCCGCCCGATTTTCATACATGTCTTTATAAACTTGGAGCTTGCTCGAGAGTTTTGCGATTTCGCCGAACTTACCCCTGGCACCCATACTGTAAACATAGTTGTCCAACTTTTGAAAACGTTTTTGTATTTCTTGCACCGGGTAGTTTTTGTTTGCAAGCTCCTCAACCTGTGATGCCCTTGTAGAGGCAGCTGAATATGGGGCAGTAGAAGTGTAGTTTGCAGGGTATTGAGGCGCAGGCATTACGGGCGGAGTTTTTGTTTTCGGCTGAAAATATACGCACAAAAGCAATAATAAAAGAGCCGCAACAATTGCATATGCAGCACGCCAATCTTGCTTCTTTGGTCTGGCAATTGTTCGTTCTCCCCTCACTGCGCTTTCAATATCGGCCACAAGCTCCTCGGTGTTTTGATAGCGATTGCCGGGATCTTTTTCAAGCATCTTCTGCACGACTGCTGAAAGCTCTGGGGAAACCGAGTAGATTTCAGGCGGAACTTCATTCAGGTGCCATTTCATGCAAGCGTAGGAACTGTTTTCTTTAACCAGCCTTTCACCGGCAAGCATTTCATGAAAAACAACGCCAAGTGAATAAATGTCCGAACGAGCGTCAATTTCCAGGGCGCGGCACTGCTCCGGGCTCATATATGCTGGAGTACCGAGTATTTCACCGGTGCGGGTTACGTCGGCGCGTTCAGTATTTTGCAGTGTTTTGGCTATGCCGAAATCAAGCAGGTGAGAGCCGGATTCGGAAATAATTATGTTTGCAGGTTTTATGTCTCTGTGTATGATCCCTTTGCTATGTGCCTGACCCAGAGCCCTTGCAAGCTGTATTACATAGTTGCAGGACGCATTAGTTTCCAGATGCCGGGCGCTTGCAAGGTCAGCCAGGCTTATGCCTTTTATATAATCCATTGCGATGTACGGTCTGCCATCTGCACTAAGACCATAGTCATGAACAGCAACTATTGAAGGGTCTTTTAAGCTGCTTACAGCTCTTGCTTCTTCTTCAAACCTCTGAACTCTTGCCGGGTCGGAAACCAGATTTAGATGCAGTATCTTAAGTGCTATTTCTTTGTCGAGCTGAGCTTGCCTGGCAAGATAAACTTCGCTCCATGCACCTGTTGCAAGCAGGCGAATTATTTCGTAGCGCTCATCTATTATGCTGCCCATTAGCGCGGTGCTTACTGGTGCAAGCAGCATCTTATCCTGAGGACAGTTTGTAAGCTCGGAGTTTGCCGGGAACTCTTGCTTGCACCCGGGGCAGACCTTTGCAAATTGCAGATTCTCGGCATGTTTTTCTGCAACAAGCTCTATTTGTTCTTCAAGAGAATCCTGCTTAAATTTTTCCATGAAAGCCCCGCTGAGCCGAGCCTTATACTAATTTGCCCAGCTCATGACTTTGTCAACCATCAATTTGCCGGTCGCAAGCTCGTAAACGTATAAATGGTAGTCTGTGCCGTTATTTGATGACGGTGGCACCAGTACAATTGCCATGCCCTTGCGCACATAAAGCTGATTACCATTTTCGGCAAATTTGACCGGGCTTTTCAGTTCGATTGTGCCCAGCTTTTTGCCTGAAGGTGCCAGTTCGATTATTGTGCTTGTATTTTCTGAATTCATGCAGAGGGCAAAACTGCGGTCGCTTTCTTCATCATAAGAGAGCGCTCGAATTTCTCTTATGCCGTCGGCTCTTGAGTTCTTTGGTGTTAGCAGAATTGTCCAGCGCTGATGAACTGATGGATCGTAAGGGTCATAAATGGCCAGGTAATCGTGATTACCGGGACCGCTTCCAAAAACCATGAGCCTCTTTCTTTTGCTGTCATAGGTAATTGTTTCAAGATTATTGAGCCTGATACTTGCTTCCGAACTGATAATTCCGTGTCCCTGAAAGGATGACTTTGTAAACCTGTCGATTTTAGTTATTTCAGAGCCGCTCATTATGTAAAAAAGATTCTGCTCCGGAATATATGCTGCTGTAATTGCATCATCGCTAACCGTGTGTTTTGCGCCGTTTGCCAGTGGTCCATAGCCATTGCTTTCTATCAGAAGCTTATTTATGCTTCCGCCGTTACTAAATTCGTAAAGCCCCCAGAACTTCAATTTACTCAAAGCTGTTAAATCTGCCGGGGCGAAGCTGTGGATTTTTTGAACCGGTGTTACAACGCCCGGGCGCAAATTGCTGCTTGAAAAAAACGATGCTACAAGAAGAAGCAAGAGCAAAGCCGCAGCCGCGGCAAGTAAGTGTTGAAGCAGCTTCCTGTCAATTGCAATTTTCTTGCCAGTTCTCGTTGAATTAAGCGGAAGGGCATTAATGACTTTTTCAAGATCAGCCTTTAATTCCGAAGTATTCTGGTAGCGCTTATCTGCATCTTTTGCAAGCATCCGATTTAATATAATTGACAGGTCCGACCATCTTTCGGATTTATAAATGGCTGGCATCTGCCTGCTCATATGCCAGTCCATGCAATCAAAGGGATTGTTTGCCTGGACCAGACGCTCGCCAGTTAGCATCTCATAAAAAACGCAACCCAGTGAATAAATGTCCGAGCGCTCATCAACAGGCATGCCGATGCACTGTTCCGGGCTCATATATGCAGGTGTGCCTAATACTTCGCCTGTTCTTGTAACATCGTTCTTTTCCTGGTCGTAAATAGCGCGCGCCACACCAAAATCAAGAAGTTTGATTGATTCCTTCCCGTTTTCTTTCAGGTTTGAAATCATGATATTTGCAGGTTTAATATCACGATGAACAAGACCCTGTAGATGTGCTGTTTCAAGGGCGTCTAAAAGTTGCAGCAAAAAATTACATGAACTTTCTTCATCTATCTGACCTCTGCTTAGTTTGTCTGCAAGGGACATGCCTTCAACATAATCCATCACCATATACGGGCGGCCGTCTGTGGTGAGCCCGAAATCATGCACTTCTGAAATTGACGAATGCTTGAGCTTTGTTACTGCTTTTGCTTCGGCCTGAAAACGCTGCACTCTGGCGGGGTCAGAAAGCAGACTTAGATGTAGAATTTTGAGAGCCACGTTTTTGTTCAAGCGCAGACTCTTGGCAAGATAAACTTCGCTTGACGAACCTGAGCCTATCAAACCCAATACTTTGTAGCGCTCGTCTATAACCGTGTCTGCAAGTGCTTTTGAAACTGGTGCAAGCAATGCGTTATCATCCGGGCAGCATTTAGCCGTATCGTCTGCTGCGAACTGACGATTACACTTAGGACAGAGCTTTTCCAGCTTAATCGAACTTTGTTGCTGTTGCTGCATATTGCTTCAGGAAACTGCTGTATTAATATTCTAGCATTTGCTCCAGCACCGGTCTTTATTGTGCTTAAAGTGGAGGTCTAAAAAGGAAATTCAATACCTGAAGCCTGAAGCTCCTCAAGAGCTAGATGCCATTGAGCAAAGTCTTCAAAACCGGGGGCGGTTTCAAGTTTTCCGCTTGAATCCAGACGAAGGCGAAGGCCCTTCAACAGGATTTCTTCAAGCCCGGGATTAAGACCGGGCAGGAACTCAGCCGGGCGTATTAGCTGAAGCAACGGGCTGAGAAAATAGTTGCCGACATTTTCTTGTTTTGCAACAAGCTTTTTGATACTGTCACCGACCTGATTGCTTTTTTCTTTGCTTTGAGCCGGCGCAAACGGGTGTTGTTTGCATACTGCTTCCCAGAAAATCACACCCATTGCAAACAGATCATCAGGCTTGAGAAACGGATAATAGCCGGGTGATGTAATTACACATTGAAGCTCCCGACCTTCAATGCAGTTCATCAGACCAAAACGACCGGGATCGAGGAGGGCTACGTCATCGTTCTCAACCAGGATATTGGAAGGATTGAGATCTCCATGGTTGATGTCAAACGGTTTTGATAAAATCATTGTTTCACATAGGTGGATCAGAGCTTTCAAAATCGGCTTAGCAGGCTCCTTGCGCATTACTTCGCGCAGGCTGTCATTCTCAATGTATTCCATCAAGTAACCATACCAATCATCTCGATCAATTTTGTTATAGAGTCCTACAAATGCGAAGTCTCTAAGAATGCTGTGTTGCTCGGAAAGAGCAAGCTTAGCGTCAGGACGCACTTTGAATACTCCACCTTCGCCGATTGCCAGCGATTGCGATTCAAGAGGTGAATCACCTGTATGGGAAACAAGCTCCTGAGGCTTTGCCAGTTTGATTGCAAGGAAGCTATCCTTTCTGGTTCTGGCTTTGTATACCCAGGCAAGCTGTCCATCGGAAATACATTCCTCAATCTGAAAATTATCGAGGAATTCAGTTCCAACCAGTGTAAGAGGTATGTTCTGCAATTTGTCTTCTCCTGCTAAGCAATCATTCCTATCAGCCGCAAGCTCAAAAGTCCTCATCCCGGGAACTCAACACCTGAAGCCTGAAGCTCCTCAAGAGCTAGCTGCCATTGAGCAAAGTCTTCAAAGCCGGGTCCGGTTTCAAGTTTTCCGCTTGAATCCAGGCGCAGGCGAAGGCCCTTCAACAGGATTTCTTCAAGCCCGGGATTAAGTCCGGGCAGGAACTCGGCCGGGCGTATAAGCTGAAGCAGCGGGCTGAGAAAATAGTTGCCGACATTTTCTTGTTTTGCAACAAGTTTTTTGACACTGTCGCCGACCTGATTGCTTCTTTCTTTGTTTTGAGCCGGCGCAAACGGGTGTTGTTTGCATACTGCTTCCCAGAAAATCACACCCATTGCAAACAGATCATCAGGCTTGAGAAACGGATAATAGCCTGGTGTGGTGATTAGACATTGAAGCTCCCGACCTTCAATGCAGTTCATCAGACCAAAATGACCAGGGTCGAGTAAGATAAGACCGCTCGCTCCGATAATAATATTGCCGGGATTAAGATCTCCGTGTGTCAACTTAAAGGTCGTCGAGATCGTAGATTTATAGAAAAAATCCAGATTTTTTGACAAGGCTATCAGTACGTTTAGAATTGGCTTTGTAGATTCCTTATAGATGAGAGATTGAAGGCTGTTTGGCCCTTCGTAATCCATTAGATAGCCGAACCAATCATCTCGATCAATTTTGTTATAGAATCCTACAAACGTAAAGGTCTCAAGGACCTCAATCTGATGAGAAAGAGCAAGTTTAGCGTCAGGACGTACTTTGAATACTCCACCTTCACCGATTGCCAGCGATTGCGATTCAAGAGGTGAATCACCTGTATAGGAAACAAGCTCCTGAGGCTTTGCCAGTTTGATTGCAAGGTAACTGTTATCTGCAGGCTCTACTGCTTTGTAAACCCAGGCAAGCTGCCCATCGGAAATACACTCCTCTATTGAAAAAACTTCGAGGAACTCAGTTCCAACCAGGGTCAGAGGTATGTTCTGCAATTCGTGTTCTCCTCACTCTTGATAGAGCGACTTATTTGTCGTCTGTTTTAGTGTGCGCATAATAATAAGCTTCGTCCACCGTGGCTGTCCAATCCAAAAGTTTGATCTTGCCATTCCTGTCAATGCCGAATTGTGGATTGGCAGCTGAGTTGTGATCGTAAAAGATCTTTTTGCCACCATGGGTCTTATAGTAGTCCTCCATTTCCTGTTTTACCTGTTCAAGAGCAAACGCAAGTTTTTCAGGGTCTTCGATTACCTCCATTTTTTCTTGTAGATAGATGTAAAGCTTTGTGGACCCCTCAATATCAATACGTTTGATTTCTCCGATTCGCTGGGTTTCCCAGGGGCGTGTACCTGAATCCTGATCCAGGCACTTTGCATACTTGGGCTCAGTGATCTTTAGCACAGCATCTTCCTTAAGCACAGCTCCGGCATATACGGTTCCTTTTTTCAGCATAATCGCAATCGATTCGCCACCCGCAAATATGTCGTTTCCTGTAATTTTGATGTCTAGATTCGCGAGTGCTTCGCTCAGTTTCCACAGTTTCTTTCGTTGTTCCGGTAGGCTCAAGGCTTCTGCGAACTGCGAAGGACGTGCCAGAGCTTCTTTCAGCCACTCTGATATCGGTCTTTCTTCTTCGAGGCTGAAAGACCTGTCATCTCTGATCAAGCCCCGCTCTAGCAGTAGCTTCTTTAACGGCGCTGTTTCACTGAGACAGGATTCTGCTGCGGAGACTTTTTGGTTAAGTTCGTGCTGTTCTCTTGATCTGCTCAATGTGTAGTTTGATAGTCGCAGATTTCCGTCCTTATCAAAACCATACGCACCCTTCTTGCCTTTCAGGAAAAAGCCTTCATTTGCAACTCTGTCTCTTAGCTCTTTGACCTGTTCTACTGTCACTCCCTCAAAGTTCAATTTATCTTGCAAATAAATTACGGCAGTTTTTCCATTGCTCAACTGAATCTGCTCAAAATCTGAGAGCCTTTTTGCAAACCACGGTCTTGAGCTGCTACCTGCTTCCGAATCAATTGCTTCTCTTGTAAGGTCAATTCTCAGTAGTTCTGCGCCGGTGTTTGCGGGTCCGTTCTTGAATTCTATGAGAATGCTGTTCCCGTCGATTTTTATGTCCTTTCCAGAGAATTTAAGTTCAGTTAGTGCAAGTTCACGATCTCCAATCTTCAGTTTAGCCCCCTGAATGGACTGCCAGAGTTCAAAAAGGGCCTGTCTGTCGGCAGACCAATCTGCTCCTTTTGCTCTAAAGTTTTTGGGATGCGCAAACAACTCTGGTAGCCAGGTGGCGAGTGTGCCGGTGTCTTTAATATTGAAGTCTCTTCAGAGTCTATTGCCTTATATTTTTCAAGAATGTATTCAAGACCGTCCTTCGATCTTCCTGCTAAATTGCGTTTCTCAGGAAACAACAGCTCCTTGCGAGTTTCTTCCAGTGCAGCATTTTTCATTTCTGCTGTTGGGTTCCAGGGCGCTTTTTCTTTCGGTGGTTTTTCAACATTCGTTTTTGCGACATGCTCTTTTTCTTGCTGCTTTTCTTGCTTCTCTTTTGGGGGCTCAATCGGCTGAGCTTTTTGGGGCTCAATCTCTCCCTTTTGCAGAGCCTTCAAATATGCGAGATCTTCCGGTTTCAGCCATTTAGGATCTAAGAGCGCAGTTGCAATTTTCTGGTTGATTTCTCTGCATCTTTGAAAATCGCTTTGAGTGCTCAAACCATTTTCTCGTAGCGAATTATTCAGCTCCTTGCATATGCGATGCAGCTCAGCGGCCGTCTCAGCTGTTATTCCGGAGCTTTGTAATAAGCTCTTGTCGCCTGCCAGCGTTTCAAGGCGCCTCAGATTATCTGCAGCTTTGAAAAACTGCTCTTTTGTCTCGCTTGTAGAAACCGCAGCAGTTGTAGTTATCGCGGCAAGCTCCAGTTGATCGGGCTTTTCTTTTCCTGCAATTACAAGATCTAGCCTTGAGAGATCTTTTGAATCAGGCTTCCATTTGCCATCTAAGAAACGCTCGATTTTGGATGCTATTTCGGGAGCCGCTTTAATCAACTCACTTTTCCTGGCTGCGGCTTCGCTGCTTTCGAGAGACTTTTGATATTTAACAAGAAGCGAACAAAGCTCACCTGCGTCTTTATTGCCTCCGATGCGCAAGCTATTTAAGCTGCTTATGTCTTTTAATACTTGCTGGTAGACTCCATACTCAGGTGCAGTTTTGTTTCCTGCAATTGATTTTGCCCTAACAAATTCCGGTAAATTTCGCGACAAACTATCTGTTCTTACTTTTTGCCTGATTGCATCAGGCTTGTAAATAACTGCATCTTGCGTGCGGCTGTCGAGACCTCTAAATACCCAGCCATGATCGTAGCTGCCGTCGGCGCGCCTGAGCGAAACCTCTTGCCCGATTGCTAACTTGAACTCAGGATTTATTTTGGCCAGATCCGACACTCTGAGAGTAATCGCTGCGTCATGACTTATAAGCGCGTATTTGCCGTCACTAGAAATGTCCCTGACTTTCCAGCCGGAGTCATTACTGAAAGCTACGTGATCACCAGCTTGAATACTTGCCTGTACGGCAGGCAATGTCAGCCTGTCGCGTGCATCCATTTCACTTGCAGCTTTATGAGTACCTTTGTGCAGGCTCTTATTTTCGCCATATATTTCCTGGCGCGGATCGTAAATATTTTCTCCGGATTCTATCCATACGTGATTTCGAATATTGCCGGCATCTGAGCCGTTGCCGCTTACAAGCTTGAAATTTGCTTCAGGCAGAAGCCGGTCGCCAATTGTTTTTAGTAAAAGTGCTTGTTGGGTGCAGCCGCCTATGCCGCGATCGAGAAATTCTCCCAGCTCAACTCTTACTCCTGCGTTTTGAGAAAGAAAAGACATTAGTCGATCATCCGCCAGTTTGCGGCTGTCATATCCATCGAGTTCCGCGCTGTTTTTGAATTTGTTCGCCACAAATTCTGTTAATTTTGCGGCCTGCTCTGAAACAGGCCGGTCGTGAAATTGTTTCAAGTATGCTGCTGCCTCTGCACTTGTTTGATTTAGAACCCGGTCGCTATTATTAACGACCGTGGCAGCCCAGGGCGCCGAAAATGAACCGTCTGCACTTATGTACCGTCCGGCCCCTGCCATCGTGAAGCCGTCTGAAAGTGCTCCTGCAATTTCTCCTTTTGCAGACATATCATTAGATTGCTTTCTTGAAGCATCAGTTATTTTCGGTGCAGCTTCCACTGGTTTTTCATAGTCGGCGATTCTGGATAAATTCGACTCGTGGCTTTGAACTAGGGCAGTCTCTAAGCCCGGCTTAAAATTGGGATGGTCTTTTAGTTTTGCCGGGCTTCCGCTGAAAACTGCAGCTGTTGTCGCTGCAATTGCACCGCGTTCGATTACATAAGCGCTCATATTCTCAAGCTTCATATGCTGGAAAAACTCGGAGGCTGTGATTTCTTTCTTGCCCAGCTCTTTTTCTATGCGCAGCTTTTCCTGCTCCACAGCCTCAGGTATTGCAGGCATTCCTGAAAACATGGCTGCACTTGAACCTGAGTGCACCGCGTTTTGTAAATAAGATGCAATTTCTTTTTGTACGGATGCTTCGTTTGCAAGCTTAGATATACGTGCTGCATCTTCTCCCCTTGCCTGCATCTCAACAGCTCTTGCAAGTTTGGCATCTGCATCTTTGAGTGCACTTGAAATTACGGGAAGATTCTCGAGTTTGCTGCCCAATCCTTGAGTGAACATAGCAAGTGCAGTGCCGCTTAGAAGATTTGCTCCGGCTTCCTGGCTGTTTTCAGGCAATATTGACCCCTTTTCTCTCAGGTTCTGACCTGCTTGAAAAAGGGCAGTTTGAGCGGCGGATTTTGCGATATTTGAAGCCCTTCCCAGATCGGCTATCTCTTTAATCTCTGCCGCGGGTAGCTTCATTGCTGCTGCTTGCAGAACACCGTCGCCCAGGTTTTTTGCTGTTTGCCATGCTGTTTCTTCGGCAGTTTTCCCTTCTTTGAAGCGCAATACTGCATTGAGAGGGGCAACAGCTGCTGCGCTTGTTCCCAGTGAGCGCGCCATAGAAAAAAGCTCGGCGCCCTTTGCGATGTTTCCGGCTGCCACTGGTGCTGCGGCGCCCTCTGTAAAAGCGCTTGCAGTAACAGAAGCTGCCGTGAGCGCGCCTGTTATTAAGCCTTCCCTGATCAGAGTGTTTGTAATTTCGTGTTTCTGAATCAAGTCGGCCGAACTTGCTGCTTCAATGTTCGATTTCTGAATCAGGTTCCTTATATTGTTATTGTCGGAGTCGAACTGTCCGGCGCTCAGCTTTGTCGGGTTGAAACCATCACTGAACATTCTGTTTATTTGTTGTGAGTTCCTTACAGCCAACTCCTTTGCTTGCTCTATTTTACTGCTTGAATCATGATCGAAGCCGGATGTGAGTGTTGCTGAAATCGAATGATCGAACCAGTTACGCCTTGCTTCCGATTCATGTTGCTGCCGTTCTGCTTCATATGCCGGTTCCACTGCCGCATTGCCCAGGTCTTTGCCGCTTACAAGACCTCCGGCAACTTTTTCGCCCTTCTTGTTTATGTATGATGCCCCTAAGCCGAGAAGCGTGTGTTCCGGCCTGTTCTTTTCACCTTCTATGTGAAAGCGCATAAGTACGCGGTTCTGATCCGCCAGCGATTCTACTTTTCCGCCTTGCATTTGGTAAAGATATGCAGGTCCTAGCACACCGCAGGGTGTTTTGCTCTCGACCGGATTTATTGAGGAATAATCAATTTTGAATAGCTTGCCGCTCTTTATGTGGTAAACGTCGTTATCGATTCTGAGCATGCCGTTTACTTTCTGGGCGCTGCCTGCATTCAATTCAGGTATGCTTGATGAAGAAGCACTGGCTGTGTTGCTTCCTTTTATAGCTGCTTCATGCTTTTCAGTATGCTGCTCTTTGAATGCGTTCTGCGCATCTGCTTTCTCGGGCGATTTCCTGTTATTAGAATTATCACCGCTCTTATGTGCCTGTTCTGTATGTTGCGGGCGCGGGGGGATTTGTAGGCTGGGAGCCGCAATCTTGCTTATATCCATTCGGGCTTGTTGTTTTGCTCGTTGGACGCTATCTTTTGGAGCAAATTTTGAAAGATCCGCTTTGCCCGTTCTCAATACTTCGTTTACATTTGAAATAGCTGTTGCAAGTTCTTCAGCTGGTTTCTGGTGCTCTTCGTAAACGCTTTTATCACCGAAAAATGCCCTGGCGGTATTTTCGATGATCTTTCCTTGAAAGCCTGCATCTTTTACTCCTGCTTCATGTTTTTGCCTGGCGATATACTGTTGAAGGTCAAAAGCCGGCTGATTTTTGTCACCTGTACAAATTCCCTGCAAGCGGCGGTGATCTTTAAAGACCTGACCTTTAATGTCAAGATCGAAAACAGTATCTTTGAAGCGCGGGTCTTCAAGCGATATTGCTTTGCCGGTGTCGCCTGAAAGAGCGATCTTGCCAGGATGCAGCTTCTCGCCTGAATAAGATGGTGGCTCGACGAAGTGGCCGATTTGTTTGCCGGTTTTTGCATCTATAAGCATGCCCATTGAAACCAGGCATTCGGTCTTATTTTCGCCTTTCTGACCGGCAAGAAAAAGCTTGCCGTCGGGCATATGGCTTGTCGCAACAAAACTCCGCGGCAATCCATTATCATTTCCGGAAAAACTGTAATTGTGAAAAGTGGCGTTAATATCTTCATTTGCTTTTGGGACTTTTGAGCCAGGAAAGCTCAAGCTGCCGTCTGCATGTAAAACAGCAATAATTTTATTGCTTTGATCCATTATTTTGCCGTGATCTACTTTTAAGACATGCTTGCGATCTGGGCTGCTTAAAGCTCCGCTCAAGTTTGAAACTTCATTTGTTTTCTGTGGCTGAAATGCTTGAGAAGATTCCACTATTTCTGGATGCTTTTGCTTTTCTAGGCGCAATCCGGAAATTGCAAGAGGAATTTCGTCGTTCTTGAAGCTGTGCTCGGTGTTCTTATCATCTTTGATTTTAACAATCAGGTCATTGCCCTGAATCGATACTTTTGCCTTAATGTCGAAACTCTGTTTGCCTTCTTTTACATGCCAGAGATCGGGTCTGTCTTTGTCTCTCTGCCATTCCTGAGAGCCTGTTCTAAGTTTCTGAGGCAATCCGTTTTCAAGATCTATTACTAGATTCTTTGATTTTCCAAATGATTTGCTGTCCAGAATTTCTGCGCTGCCGAAATGTTTACGCCCGTCGGTTTTTCTTGAAAGCCGATTTTCCGGAGCCCGTTCCTTCAATGTTTTCTGCACATAGTCTTTGTGAGACTCAGAATTTGTGACTGAGTTTAGTTTATCGCTGCTTTTTTGCTCAGCACGCTTTAACTCTGAATGATCGCTTTCAGAGCTGCGCTTGTTTTCGCCAGATGGGTTATTTTTCTGCATGAGCTCAAGAGCTGTTGACTATCAGTGTATTATTCCCTGAAATGCTCTCGAATTCATTAATTCTGGATTTCTTATTCGGATTTTTTCAGGATCAGCTTTTGCAACTATAAGCCCTGGCTCCCAACCGTAGGGGTTCGCCCTTTGTCCATACTCGCTCCAGAGGAGCAGCTTCTTTGCGAAATCTCAACGAATTCTTTCCCGAAAGATGGAACTTGATTGCTGTGGCAAGGTCTATGTTGTTTCTGGCCTTGCTGAGCACGAAGTCGGCCAGTTCCCGATTTACCTCCTGCTCTGAAACAGATTCTGATTTGCTAGTCAAAGCAATCAAGGATGTGTATCCTGCCTGCTGCCTTAAGAGTCTTGCAAGCTCTACCGCGTTTGAGTAACTGCCTGCTGCGGTGTAATCTACAAGAACAAGATCAGGATTGGTAAATCTAACAATTTCATCCACTGAGTCCAATTCAGCAAACGCATAAACAATTATGTTCTCAGCAGAAAGAATGGCTCTGAGTTTTCTTTCGAAAAGTTTGTCTTTATCGAGCAAGAGGACAATTTTTCTCTTTATTGATACTTCTTTGCTGCCTGACTCCGCATGCTCTGCTGCTGCATCATCATCATCATCATCATCATCATCTTCTTCTTCTTCTTCTTCTTCTTC
>CAZTQO010000086.1:0-23930 GCA_964615655.1 uncultured Candidatus Obscuribacterales bacterium
AAAGGATACGCCACCTCTTTTAAATTTTCAAAACACAACTTCTAAGAATATCTCCCTCTTTCGAGCACAGGATGTCGGAAACGAACCTGCAAGACAAGACGCATCAATATGCATCCTGCAGATATCGAATTCAAATATCGGCTCGTCAAATTTGTGCGAGATGCTACACTAAACTCTCGCTCGTAGGTGTCTCACATATCATAGACACAGAGGGATCGGCAATACAAGCTCTATGTCTCTTGAGAATCTGCTACACTAAATTCTCGTGTTGGATGTGTCCAATATATTATTGACACACAGCACATCGCAGAAAGCGTAAAATAAGTTTCGGTTTGTTCTGAAGTGACTCTGCCTTCAGACTCTGTTTGTTTAACCTTCGCAAGCTCGGTCTTATAATATTCACGCTTTTCAGCGGGAACATCGTTGCCACTAGCATTACCATAGTTAAATTTTACACCCCCTACTCCCAGTGTGGGAAAGCCGTTTTTATCGGTCCCTACCATTACAGTTTCAGGTTTGTATCCAACCTGCCCTGCTGCCAATTGGCTTTCTCTTTTGTATGCTTGAAGCGCATTCTTATGGTCACCTAATTTGTCATAGCAGACACCGATCCAATGCCAGGGATCTGGGTATGAAGGCGCCAAACCAACCACTGCTTTGTATTCACTCCAGGCCTCTGTGAATCTATTCAAGCTTCTGTAGGCCTCTGCTAGATAATAATGGTAATGGTAATTTCGAGGAGAAGCTCGCAAAGCAGTAGTCAAAATTAAATAGCCTTTTCAGCTTTTCCTGAGCCGATGTATCTGGCACTATCCATAATTTTGTCATCGATGAAGATTTCTGGCGGCGAGGCGAGCACCAAACCTGGAAACATGATCAAACAAAGTGATAAACATAGAAGCCTTTTCATCAGATTCCCCGCTTATCTGCGGCAAGCAAATTGCGAATGAGTGATGCTTGCGGCAACGACCATGTCATTTGTGAATTCCTCTTTTGACCTGCATTGATTCAACAAGTCAGCTACCTCATTTGGGTGCCGGTGTCGGTACTATGAACTTTAGACTCTTGCTGTATTGAATTGACACGGGATCGGTGTTGTTGCTGTTTGGGGTCGTTAAAAAACTGAAAACTGCCTGAGTTGACATGTCCGCAGGAGCGGCGGTCTGGCTATCGAACACGGATATATAGCCACTTTTGGGAGATTGTTGAATAGAAATGAAGTGTTTCAATGCATACGAATAAACTACTATTGGCTCAGTAGCAGTGGACAATGCAAGTTGGACACTCTTCTCAAAATGAAGTGCATCAAGGCCGGAGACGTACTGAACTTGATATGGCTTATTTGTGCTTCCGGAAAGAAACCAAGCGAGATCTTCAGCATACACTCCGTCAAATTGTTTCTTTTGTCCATTGGGTAGTACTTCGATTTCTACATTTTTCAGTTGAACAGTTTGTCCGTTCTGAGCTTGAGTTGTTAAATCGCCGTATGAGAATTCATTTCCCTTGTGCTTCGTTATTGCAGTATTTATGGCTGTACTTACGATACTCTCAATGAATGCACTATTGCTTCTGGACGCTGTGTTGAAGTACAGATTCGAATCGAGATCGAATTCTTGATTTCCGACCTTGACCTTCTTGTGCAGCAACGCATCTTCTACTAGACGTGCCACAAGTGTCGGGTCTAAAGTATTAACAGCAGAATTCGCACCGCAATTCTTGGTGATCCCCTGATTCAATGACCCAGGAGCTTCCAGTACAGCCAGCAAACCATCGAGAACATCAAGCTTTGTTGTTGTTCCCATAGTTGACTCATTTCGCATAATCTGCTGGATCGTTTTCACGACACTTTCGGCTCTGTCACCAACTAAAATAGATTCCTTGTAGAGATTATCAACTTTTGCAAAAAGTTCCGGTTTTGCATTCGCTTTCTGAAGAATCGCTATTAGCTCATCTCTATTGTGCGATCCTAACAACTTCCCGTGCGCATCATATGAGCTATGCAGCGGCTGTTTACTTATTAGTGCTCCAGTTGAGTAGTCATAAAACTCAGTAGTTCCATCTTTTCTTGTTATCATAACTTGAGAATTGTCTGACGAAATTCCTCTTGTTTCACCTTGCTCTAGATGCTCCCATGGTTTCGTAGTTTTGTTGCTGGAAACAGGCTCTAAGACGCTTCCACTCAGGATAGACTCATCCTTTGTATTTGTTCCTGAACTGCCAGAATTCCATATTTTCCCTCCTTGCGCCTGAATAGTCCCGGCAGGGTGATTGGAGATATCACCGGACACAACGACATCCATTGTAACAACTGGTTTATTGACCTCAACTCCTGTTGAATCGCTAACGTATCTACGAGCATTCGTTTGTGGATCGAAAAAGCTTTTGTAACCGGTAGCTTCATGAGACAAGCCATATGCTGTGCCGGTCTTTGGATCGATGTAAGTATCAGCGAATCGGATCGGAACACCAGGAGCCCACTTTAGCTCCTGATTGGTATTTGTGTTGATGAGGTGCTGCTTGCCGCTTTCGTCGATCTTAATTATCAACTCGTCCTTTGATGCAGCATCATACAGATGAACAATGCCTTGATCATCTGTGTACTTTTTAATACCATCAACACTGGAGTCATCCAGAGCGTGTATGTTTCCATCCTTATCTAGAACTTGATTGCTCGTATCAACGGTTATCGGTCTGGCTATAACAGTCGTTATAGGCTTTGGGCCTTCCTTGGCGTTGTAATACTCGCCCTGAGTTGCAGTGCTCCCATGCTGGGTGATCGCTCCGAAATGTGTTTTGCCATCACTGCCCGAAAATTCAGTGGTGACAAACCCGGCACCCGACCGAGAGGCTACTGCCCCCGGAACACCCAGTACCTGTTTGAGATTTACATTTCCAGCACCGCCTGCAACCGGACTCAAGCGACCATCAGCCGTCAAGAATCCAGACACCGGAACTGAAGCATGTACCGATTCACTCCAAACTGGTCCGAATAGATTTGCTGCTCCGCCATTTGCACAACGACTTCGCAGCAAGGCCTGCTGATCTGGCGATGCCGTTCTGTAGAGCGTTTGCAACTGCGCTTGGGTTAGAATTTGATCCGGGCGCATACCACCTGTTCCACCTGCAGCAAACCACATTGCAACAGCAGCTCGCTGCGGTGGTACAGTTATTGCCAGGTAGAAATCGATTTCCTCACCTAAGCCACCAAACTCACCATAAGTTGCCGGTCCACTTTTTCCGATGCTTCTCTTGTAAGCTTCAAATACCTGCCGGGTGTCCTCGTCGAGTTCTGGCAAGGTTGTGTTCGAAAAAGATCCAGGCTTCATAGCCTTAATTGGCTGGTCAATAGCTGCTAAACTCCTGCCGCCACCTGCACTTGTAGGTTTATTAGCTGCATAGCCTCCGTAACTATTAGGAGTATTATAGCCTTGCTGCGAAGTTCCATACATATCAGTCGACATATTGGGGCTAAGACCAAACTGGGTCTTCAAAAACTGCTCTGCATCAGGATCAGAATCCTGCCGGCTGAGAAGCCACTGCCCTACGTTGGCGGTTTTTACCATTGCACCATCTTTAGTAGTGTAGTAATCGACTGTTGTACCGTACATTCCACTGGAAATCTTTGGAGTCAATCCATACTGCCCCAAGCTCTTGGCAATGTCCAGGTTGGAGTAATCTTTGCTTAGTACTTCGAGTTGTTTTAAAGTTTGCTGTCCTTGAGTTTGCGATACTTCTGCAATGACTGCCGGTTTTGTAGTGGACCCTGGCACCATATGTTGCCATGCTGCAGCCAGAGCGGCTGCGTCAGATCCAGCCTTTGTGGCATCAGCAAGTGCCTTCTGATAATTTGTGGCTGCAGCTTGATAGCTTGTCTCGGCAGCTACATATTGACTCTTCCAACTGGCGGCCTGAGCAGCACTTTGATTTGCCGAATTAACGGCACTATCTGCTATCCCCCTAAGATTATTCGCGTTGTTCACGGCGTCTTGGTAGGCTTTAACTCTAGGGTCATAGTGAGCTGAATTTGTCTGAAGATATTGATCGAGGTTGGTCGGGAGTTGAGCCCTTAACGCAGAGGCCGTGGACTGAGCTGCCGAGGCGTTCGCTACATACTCATCAGCCTGTTTTGATTGCCTATTTGCAAGATCGGCATAAGTTTGTGCCATGCTGCCTGCTTGTTTTCGCTTAGCCTCAGCTGCTGACAATGAGTTGTATTGTGTTTGCACCGCTATTTTGGCTGCTTCCACTTTCTCTGCCGCTGCTTTCTCTGCTGCGGCTTTCTCTGCTTCTGCTGCTTTCGCTTCCGCTATTGCTTTTGCTTCGGCTGCGGCTTTCTCTGGATTGAGAAGCCCCTCAAGAGACCGGTCTAAAGCATTCTTCATTGCCAGAGCTTTTTCGGCCGCTGCTTTCTCTGCCACGGCTTTCTCCGCTGCGGCTTTCTCCGCTGCTGCTTTCTCGGCTGCTGCTCTCTCTGCCGCTGCTTTCTCGGCTGCGACTCTCTCGGCCGCTGCTTTCTCGGCCGCTGCTTTCTCGGCCGCTGCTTTCTCGGCCGCTGCTTTCTCGGCCGCTGCTTTCTCTGCCGCAGCTTTCTCGGCCGCAGCTTTTTCCGCCGCAGCTTTCTCTGCCGCTGCTTTCTCGGCTGCTGCTTTCTCTTCGGCTGCTGCCTTCTCTGCCGCTGCTTTCTCTGTCGCTGCTTTCTCCGCCGCTGCTTTCTCTGCTGCTGCTTTCTCTGCCGCTGCCTTCTCTGCCGCTGCCTTCTCCGCCGCTGCTTTCTCGGCTGCTGCTTTCTCTTCTGCTGCTGCTTTCTCGGCTGCGACTCTCTCGGCCGCTGCTTTCTCGGCCGCTGCTTTCTCGGCTGCGACTTTCTCGGCCGCTGCTTTCTCGGCTGCTGCTTTCTCTTCGGCTGCTGCTTTCTCTGCCGCTGCCTTCTCCGCTGCTGCTTTCTCTGCTGCTGCTTTCTCGACTGCTGCTTTCTCGGCTGCTGCTTTCTCCGCCGTTACGGTCTTTTCTGCTTCGCCTTTCTCTGCCGCTGCCTTCTCCGCCGCTGCTTTCTCTGCTACCGATTTATCATCGGATGCTTCTGTCGACTTCAAACTCTCTTGTTTCGCTTTACTTGTTGCCTTTGAATCACCTGAATCTGAAATCGAATTACTTGGGCCATCAGTTTGATTTGCTTTGGAATCAGATTTATTAGCAGCATTATCTCCCTTTGAACTAGCAGCGCCAGCTTTATCCGAATCGGAAGCTCTTCTTCTATCCCCACCTTTATTTGCTTGGTTTCTCGCATCCGACAAAGAACAAGATGAAGTGCCGTCATCCCTGATTACTACGATTAACGATTCTCCGGGTGCGGGAAAGCTGAACGTATGATTGGCAATCGACACTTCCTTTCCCGCTTCACCATAGACGACTGCCGGCCAGATATCATTCTCTTTGTAGTAAACTCGGGTTGGATCAAAAGGCATGATTTTTGCAGGGTTCGCACTTATCTTGTTATCGGCCAGCGGTGTGTGGAAGCTTGTTCCATACATAGTAATTCGCTGCCCTAAAACTTTAATGACTTTGCTTTCTCCAGCACCAGGTGCTTGAAAATACTTATTTCCAATTTGTACAATGTCGAATGCTTTTGCATAAACAACTGCAGGCAATAGTCCACGCCCACCATTAATAATGTTTGCTTTCGACGGATCGTGCGGAAAAACAGGATGACTTCTGTATATTGCTCTTCCTGGAGTAAGTGACGCAGCCGGGACCAACTTCTCCTTAGGGCAAAACAGTCTAGGATTGAAATTCTCCCAATGCCTTGGATTGCTCCCATTGACCAAGGAGGATTTCATTTCACCCGCTGCCTTTGCTGCTATCAAGAAAGATGGACTCGGGCAAGTATAGGAAATTAAAACGTTAATGCTCAGCGCCAGCATTACTAGAGAACTGCCCTTTTGCTTAATACTGCGTCTGTTCATCAAGGATTCTCCAGTACTCAAGCTTATTCCTAATCAAATCAATTAAAACGTTAACACATAACATTTACTTGAAAACCAAGTCGTCGACGTCTCTCTGATATTACCGTTGCGTTCCAGCCTATCTCCAAAGTTTTTCTTTCTTTTTCCGTTGCGTTCGTTTATTCTCCAACAAGTATCCAGGCAGCCCAGGAAACAGGCTCTTTATACCTTCCATACTCACTATTCTTTAGCGTCATTTGTGCATTCCGTAGCGCTTGCACCTTCCCAAGCTTTTTTACCCACAAATTCGTATAAAACTGCTTCATTAACTCCATGGTTGCTTCATCAGGTACTTTCCAGAGCGAAATCAAGAGCCCCTCGGCACCAGAGGCCATAATCGCTGCCCGTAATCCCAATACTCCCTGGCTTCGCACCTCTTTCCCAAGCCCAGTTTCACAAGCAGAAAGCGTTATGTGTTTGCATTTGCTCAAATCCAGCCCAATTATTTCTTCGGCTGAAAGCATGCCTTTGTACTCATTCGATTTGGTATCAAAACAATTAGCTCCGGCAAGTGCAATTGCAGATTGAGCAAGAGGATTTTTGTCAAATGGTATGTCATCACCGATTGCTTTGTTCTTCGACCTGACGACAATATCCCTCCTGTCACCCGGGCGCGGAGTGTTTTCTCCCTGGCTTCTGACCTTTTTGACTATATCAGGTGAAAGAAAAATCCCATGAGTGGCAAGATGTGTGTAGTCAGCCCGCTCTAAGCCATCCATCACTTTCTTTTTTGTCGCATCAGCTCCGGTTAACTCCGATATTAAGAAATCTTGTGATTCTGCCAGCTTCGTCAAGCCATTAACCTCTTTCAAGGATCCGGGCAAGAAATTCATGTGCAACGGGCCGTCCTCGCTCTCGTTAGGTTCTTTGCCGATCGCTTCATTTCCGCCTGCATCAAAATCAATGCCTCCGGCAAGAAGTAATTTGCTTTTCTCCTCAGAATGAGCAAGCGCAGTTCTCTTCGAATTATGCTTGTTTCTCAGCATAAATACTTCCCGAGCAGAGTCGGCTTGCTTAACGTAAACCAGCTTTTCTTGATCCGGGAATAAATGCCATGGGCAAGAAAACAACTCAGCATCTGGCAGGAGCCAGACAGTCTTTATGTTTTGGCTCAATGAATCTCGGATCGGCTTCCATAATTCATCTTGCAAATCGCTAAAGGAGTCTTCAGCCATCATCCGTTTCCTTACCTCACTTATCCATTTGGCAAGGAGTGAGTCTAAATCAGCGGCTGCACCAAGGTCGATAAACCTGGGTGGAGAAGCTTGCTGCGAAACAATTGCACAATAGCGACGTCCTTCTTTGTATTTCTTTCCAGTATAGTTGTACAGATAAATATCAACCAGAGCCGTATCTTCTTCAAGCTGGGAGCACAAATCCTGGACTTTTGCTTCAGTCAAACAATCGTGTAGTTGAAGGCCGGCTAACTCTTTTTCCAGTTCCTTTTGTACCAGATCCTTTTCAGCAGAGAGCTGGCTATTCTTTTTCTGCCATTCTTGTGGATCACTTGTTAGGGCAGAAACATAATTTGCCGCAAGCGCTGATCGCAGCTCTTTCAATCTAAGCACTTTTTCGTTTAAATGCTCGTCCGCTGACAGTCTATTTACCAGAGACTCACGGCGCAAGGCTTCTATTAATAGCCCTTTCCAGCTGTAAATCAAATCGTATGCAGAGGCCAAACCCGGATCGTCCTGAAAAAGATTTAGCAGCAAAGACAATTCATCATTTAGCTTGTAATCTAAGAATATTTCCTGCCCAGAAAGCGGCAAATTCGGAAGCATGGCAAATATATGATTGTGCATGATTTTTGCAGCTTTCAAACAATTGCGCCGAGCTGCTTCCATGTTTCCCAGCTTTGATTCAATATAGCCCAGGGTGCCGAGGGGTTCTGCAAGGAAAATATGATCTTGACCGCAGTGTTTCTCATACAATGAAATTGCTTCTGAGTATTGCGCTTTTGCAGCAGCATAGTCCTGGTTTCGATAGCTAAGCATCGCAAGACTGGTTAAAATATCAGCATACGATGATGGGTCCTCTTTTGCAGTTTTCTGTCTTAGCTTAAAGCAACGGTCGAGAACCGATCTGGCCTCAGTTAAGCGGTCGCTATTAAGCAATGTAGAAGCGTAACGCTGCAAGATATCGGCAGTCTCGAGCGAATCTTTACCGTTGAGACTTTCGCTAAGTGTAATTGCTTCCTGATAAAGTTTAAGTGAATCTATTCTGTCTCCGGCCAGATCCTCTAAATCAGCCAGCTTAACGAGATCATCAATAACACTTGCATTCTTGGCACCAGAAAGTTTCTTTTTCATTTCAAGCGCACTCTTCAGTAATTTTTCTGCTCTGAAAAAATCCCCCTGGTATTTGATTAATCCAGCCAGATGGCTTTGATATTGAGCCAAAAGCAAGCTCTCTACACCGAGGCTCTTCTGAATATTAAGTGCTTCTTCCATAATTGGAAAAGCTTCTCCAAATCTCCCCTGTATTTCCAGAATTGTTGAAAGATTGCAAAGCGCAAGCGCAAGTTCTTCTTTTTCGTTTTCAATGCTTCTTGCCAGTTCAAGGGCGTGCCTGGCCACCTTCTCAGCTTCAACCACTTTATTCTGATTCATCAAGAGCTGGATCTGCATGCTCAGATCTTGGACCTCAGCAATTGCGGCTTCCTTTTCTTGCGCTGTTTGCCCCTTATCAGCGGTTTCAGCAGCAAGTACGGAAGCTGAGATGCATATCGAAATAGCAAGACTCAAAAAGTTAAAGACTACCAACAGCCAGAAAGCAGAATACTTGGACTGTTTTGATCCGCATTTGCATTTTCGCTTTAAGTCACCGTTCACGGAGTGATTTTGCCGGGTATGAGCGGATTTTCGGGTGTGCAAATAACCTTGATAATCTGGTCGCCTGACAGAGTCTGAACTATCACTTGCTCCGGCGAACCAGGTCGCGGACAATCTACCGTCCCGTAACCTTGAATTGCTGCTTTCTCTCCGGGTTTCAAATATATTATGGACGGATAGACCTTATTATGAGCTCCGGTAAGTAAGTCGTCATTAATAGCAAAAACCACCCTGCTTAAATCAAGATTCTGCTTGGTGCCAGAAGAGGAGAGAATGTCAACTGGAACTCTGCTCAACCCGAGGTATTTGTTGATCTCGCCGTTGTAGTTGATAGGAGTATAGTTGGTAGTTCCATAAACAACAGTTCCATCTATCTGGTATGCATAACCGGCCTGCGGTGCCAGCCATCCGTTTGCCAGTGGAGTTCCTTGATGAGCAAATACAATTTTGTTTCCTGAATTATTGCTTGCCCCTTTCTTTGAAGGATCTTGAGGAAGGGTCATCTGCGTATTGCTGTATTTATCGGGACCAAGGCCGGACAAATCAACTGGGCTCGGTACAAGCCTGATTTTCTCCGCACAAACAGCAGGGTTAAACGCTCGCCAGTTTTCCGGGTTGCCGGAGTCAACCTTTGGAGGGTTCATTTTGTACTTAAAGATGTTATAGGTCCGCTCCTCATCATCATTTTCTGTTTCGGATTTCGCAGCAAACGCGGTCCATGGTAGCACTTTCGGCTTGGCTTTTCCTGGGTGAGCCACAAAACCATCACCGGGCTTGGCTGTTGTGCTAGCTGCTGGTTTCGAACCCGTAGTATTTTTCTGTTGATCAGCCTTGTTTGCAGCATAAGACAATGACTCTGTTCCCAGTCCATAGAGACAAACAGCAATTGCCACAATAGAACCTTTTCTCAATACTTTAGAAATAACAGCTGTCATTATCTTATGCTCCAGTCTTCATTTGCCTAATTCTCTTGCAAATTTACTTTGCTTTATTTTGGGCCTCTGTTTTGGGGGCTGTGTTCAACCTGTTCTGCACTTTACCAGGAAGAATCAAGTTGTTCTGCGGAGTATGTCCGTATTCTTTAGTGCCTGACCCATCAGCATTTGGTTGTGTTTGCTGGTTAGCAGGTCTATTAACTCTCGTTTTTGTTTTGTCCGCTGTCTTCTTTTTCTCATCGTCATCTGAATGCTCGCCACCCGATGACCCACCTTTTCCACCGCCACCACCGGAGCCTCCGCCACCGCCTCCAGCCGATCCTCCACCCCCGCCGGCGCCGCCAGCGCCGAGACGTGGACCAGAAGGGCTCCCGGTCCTGGGTGCGGCTGCATTCGATCGTCCACCACCACCTCCGGCTGCGGCTCTGGAGCTACTGCCAGGAGACGAATGGCCCGCCCCTCCACTATACGGCGACGTTCCAGCTGACTCTGATCCTGTGGTGTTGCTAGCATCCTTCTGAGCGTCCTGTCCTGATGGATTGTTGCATTCAGGAAGACTTGCCGGTCTATTTGGCTGAATTGCATTGAGGGGCATGCCTATAAGCATGATCCGGTGCTCTCCAGGTTTAAGTCCGTCATTTGAGTCCGCGTCTGAACCAGCATCGGAACAATTAGCTTGCCTTGCGGGTGCATGTGCCTGTTTTGCGGGTGCTTGCCTTGCGGGGCTTTGCTTTGTGGGGCCTTGCTTTGCTGAACATTGCTTGGCAGGAGGTTGCTTACAGGAATTCTTTGATTCAGCCAATACAGGCTGTTGAATAGTAAGTGAAGCAATTAGACCAATAGACAAAGAAAGTAAACTAGCAAGCTTTGCCATTCCATATTTGTTTTCCATTTGGTCATTCCTCATTCTTGAGCGCTGATTACACTAAAATGAAAACAGCAAAGTATGACATTGTTTTGAAAATATCATTAGATCCGTCCGAATTATGACTCCAAGATCCGACATACCACATTAACAGGCGACTAAATCTGCTCCAATCCTTTCAGATGAAAGATGAAATCAATTGCTGATCTCTTAGGAGGGTAGCGTCCCCTTTGCAAGATGCAAGCTAGCGATGTATTTTACTTGAATAATCTCCGAGGTAAGCAAAGTCCGGTTCTAAGGAAATTCATTTTCATCGGCGAATTTCCGAACAGTCTCTAGAAGTACAGCTAGTTCCGTACAAAACTGGAAGGAATTCATTTCTGCAAAAGCATCTTCAAAGCTCCATCCTTGATGCAAGCGAAGCATCGCGATCATTGCTCCTGTTCGATCTCGACCGTGGATACAATGAATATAAAGTCGAAGCTTACTTTTCCTTTCCACAATTTGCAGAAATTGCCTTGTTTGTTCTTTGCTTGGTCCCTCTAGAGGCGATATGGGAATATGGTAATGGTCAAGACCCTCTTGTTGGCAGTAATTATTTACTACGCGCGAGGCATCCTCTTCATCGCAAAGCGTCACCAGGCATTTGATTCCTAATTCAGACATGCGTTTTAGAATCCGCTGATCAGGAAATGGACCTCGATAAACATTCTCTGTTACTTCAACAGGCGGTAAACAGTCGTATCCGTGATACACCCGGGTTTGCACAATACTGGGAGCATGCACTGGTCGCAGCAGCTCTTCGTAGTAACTTATTGTTGAATTATCAGCAAGTTCATGAACCGGTATCAATCCTGAAAGATTTGCGTACTTCGCCGCCTTCTCTTTTATGTCAAGGCCTAGAAAGAGGTCCACGAGCAAATAAGCAATTTTGGAACGCTTGTCCAGCAGACCAAGAGAATCTGCAACGTAAAAAGCCTGCTCAAGGTGTATTATGGCTTCTTTGAATTTTCGTTCGCTGACGCAGTTATTCGCACAAACGATTTCCTGGTCGACCATGGAATTTAGCTCGCGTTCGCAAACAAGCTGCAAATCCATGAGTCCTTTTCTTTTAGAGCCATCCGTTGATAAAAATCGAGCTTTGACCAGAAGTTTTCTGGCCGTGTGATAATCACCGATTGCCATTGCTTCTTCGGCATCGTCCAGGAGTTTTTGCTCTTCAGAAATATCTTGCTCTTCAGGCATAGAATCAGGTCTTCAGTGGGTAATCTGTGCTTTCTAGGGGATCTACTTTGCTTAGAAAAGTCGTTAAGTTGACCCAGCCGAGGTCATTATCCCATGTAACACCCAAGGTATCAGCGTCTATCAATGGCTCAAGCGCTGCATTTCCATCATCAACTGTAAAAACGAACTCGTTTGGCAATCGATCGCAAAGGCATTTTAAAGCTGCTTTCTTCCATTTGCTCCAATCATCGGGTACTCCATAACTCCAGCTACAGGCTCCCTCGAATCCATAATCAGGGCAAAAAGTAGTATATGGCTCTCTGCAACTATCCGTTCGCATCAAGCAAAGAACGAACATTGCTGAATCGGCAGGAATCCAGTCACCCACGAAGATCCTGAAACGAAAGCCATTGCCACTTTCTTGCATCTGCTCTAATTGTGTTTGAGTTTGTGCAACCAGAACCGCATGAATAATTTCCTTTCGGTGCTGCTCTGCCAAGGCTGATTGATCGCGAAGCCTAATGATAATCATTGACCATAGGTCTAAGGTGTCTGAATAATACTCGCGGTCATAGCCCATCATTCTCACTTCCTCAGCTCCTACGCTAATGTGCTCCCTGTTGATCAAGTGCCTTTGCTTGAGCTTCGATTTTGACAGCTTCAGCCGCGCGGTGCAAACGATTCAAGATAACCGCGTAATTATGCAGTGTTGAAGATCGCAATTTAGCCGCAACGTTGCGTATTGACGATTGCAAACTGGCAGCCTTTTGTATAATAGGCAAAGCCTCTTGATTCTTACCTTTTGTAGCCAGCTCAGTCGCATAAGCACTGTAAGCGATGCTAAGGTTGAGTTTAGCAAGATCATAGTTAGGGTCCAACTTAAGCGCGTTTTCAAACTTCTCAATTGCTTTAACGTATGCATGTGAAGACATGAGTTCAACACCTTCATTATTAACGGCATTTTTGTCTTTCGGGTCAACTTTTAAAGCGATACGCACACTCTCGGAATACAACTTGCAAATTGTGCTGACGTCTCTGGATGAAAGATCGACCTGGACATCAGACGATGGCATGCTGCAATACATAATATCGCCTGGTAAAGGGCTGTGACCAAACAAACCGAGCGAATGCCCAATCTCGTGCAAGCAAACTGCTTTAACCTGAGTTTCTGCCAGAGGTGTGTCCGGGTTTGGAGCCACCGTCAGGATGACTATTCTCACTTTCTGCATTCCATCTCGATTGAAGCTGACCTGGGCTTCACCACCCTCAACCGGACTGCTGACTTTGGAAAAATCATTAGTCCATAGACAACTAATATCAGCATCGTTTTCTGCCTGGACAAAGCTGAAATGTATTTTGTCCTGACTGGCATTCTCCCAGGCCTTGAATGAGTCGCTCATAATTCCCTCGTATTCGCTTTTGTAGCCTGGTACTGATTCGGAGCTTGGAAGATAAACTTTTACTGGAATCCTGCTGCCAGTCCATTTCAAAGTACCTTTGACAGTTGAATAAGGAAGGTAATCATCTGAGGATGGGTATGCAGATTTGGCAATTACTTTTTCGACTGCGTCTTGCTCATTAACTTCGACTTGTAACTTCTTCACCAGCTCTCTGGCTAAAACAGCAAGGCTATCTTTAGGAAATCGACGCAAGAACTCATTGTATGTAGCACAACATTCCTTGAGCTGTCCAGTTGACTGAAAACAACTGGACAGATTGACCCAGGCCGCAGAACGGCTTGGATCAAGGGCAATCGCTATGCGCAAATGCTCAATTGCTTGCTCAGGCTTCGCCAGCCGAATGAGCACCAGTCCGAGATTAGCGTGAGCAGTTTGTAAATCAGGACAAACTACCAGAGCCTGATTCAAGAGTTCCGCTGCCATAACGTACTTGGCTTGCTGCGCGGCTTCGAATGCCTGATTTGCCAGTAATAGCGCTTTATATTCCTCGGCACTTATTGGCTGGCCATCTCGCATATAGCGACGACTGCCCGTAGCAGGCTTGTGCTCGATTTTTTTGATGATTTTAGTACTTTGCCACGGTTTCAAAGCTGCTGCTGCCGGCGTGCCGGACTTTGTTCCAGTTCCCGGAGTCTTGGACTGCGGCCCCGATGGGATGAGCGAGAATGCACGAGTCTGCTCATCTTCATTCTCACCCATAGCAATTGCTGTTGGTGATGTCGGTTGCTCAGGATCTTCGGCAGAGAATCGCGCTATATCTGCTTGCCGGCTGGCCAGTTGATCGGCAAGACTTTTCTTTATGGCTGCATAATCATTGTTCTGCGCAATCTGAATATCTTTCCTTTCATCGACCGAGGAGATAACTATGCGCAAGTTATCCTCAGCGCTGTCGATTGCGGTTGATGATTTTGATGACTTCTTCAAAATATCGTATGCTCGAAACGCACAATCGCTTGCTTCGTCAAACTTGCCTTCATAACCCAGCGTGCTGGCAAGTAAGTTCAGATAAGTACCGAGCTGTTCCTGGTCTTTGTTTTCCCGCGCAATATTAGTAAGTTGCCGATAATAAGCTTCTGCAGCAACAAAATCGTTTTTCAAAGACGCATACGCAGCTAATGACGGCAATACTTTTAACCATTCTGAATCATGAGGCGGCAAGTTCTTTTGCCAAATGTCAGAGACTCTCCTAAAGTAGCTTTCCGCTGATTCTTGCATGCCCACTTGCTGGCAGCAAAGCGCAATTCCATACAGAGTCAAGGCCAGCTCTCGCGGTGTGCACCCATGCTTTTCTTGCGCCCGCAATGCTAGTTCAAAACTTTCCCTGGCTTTCTTATAGTCCTGCAGGCGTGTTTGCAACTGTCCCATCTCGAAGTAGCTTGTACCGAATCTCGGGTCGTCATTAGTTGATTTACTTGCGTCCCGCAATGCCTCTTCCAGAAATCGCCTGGCTGAAGAATAATCGCCCCCTTTCAAGCAGCGGCGGCCTGCTTCAATTTTCTCATCCCAAGATTTTTCATTTGATAGCACCGGTATTGCTACAGTGTTGAGACTCAGAGAGATTAGTACAATACAAAATGTACGGCGACGATTCTTTCTCACAATTTTTCGACCTCTCATCTACTTAGAGCTTTTGCGCATGTATTACCAGCCCCGCCCTACCACGATCCAGGCTGCCCAATATTTGGGATGCTGCCAGTTTTTCTCTTTATAATTTTTCACATCAGCCTGGGCAAGTTGAAGTGCCTCTGTCTTTGATTTGTTGTTCCATAAATAGGAATAAAACTTCTGCATGAAATAACGAGTCGCCTGATCTGAAACAGGCCAGAGCGAAACAACGACAGAACGAACTCCCGCGGCCATAAATGCAGAGCGTAATCCTAAAATACCCTGTCCGTTTTCTTGAACACCTAATCCAGTTTCACAGGCGGAAAGCGTCACTAGCTCACATTTGTTTAGGTCCAGACCGACTATCTCATCTGCAGTAAGTAAAGATTCTCCAGCTGCTCCACCTTCTCTCAATAGATCGTGAAATGATCTACTGCTTCCATCACTGCTTTTAGAGCTAATTGCTTGGTCTTGTCTTGCTTTTTCCACCGGATTAGAAGCACCGGATTCAGGAGCCAACACAAGTCCTGAATCAATAAGTGGATTGCGTACGGAAACCAGAGTCCAAATCCTTCCTGCTTTGTCACTTGCACTTAAGTCTGCTGCATTTATAAAGAAACCATGTGTGGCCAGATGTGCAATTGAACACTGTTCTAACTGCTGCTTTATGCTGCTTGGTGTAGGAGCCAAACCAGACAGCGTAATTGACTCCAGCCCTCTTTCCCTGGCAAGCAAAGCCAGATCTTCGAGTTCGGCCTCAGAGCCTTTGAGAACTGGCGTATTTGAGTTTCTATATTTGACACCACCTGCAAGCAGCAGTTTCTTCAAGTTGCTTTCTACACCGCCATTATGCAGTCTGACAAATTCGCGCGGACTATTAACATGACAAATCGAAAAACCTGGAAAGGTTGGTGTTGGTGATTCCTGATTGCTGCCTGCAGCAGCAAAAGACTCCACCGAGAGCATTCCCCATGGAATACGAGATAACGTGGAGTCGTCACAAATGATCAGTTTATTGGGTTTACCCGGCATTTTTTGAAGCGCATCTCTTATGGGCTCAAACAACCTGTTCTGCAAAACAGACCAGGCTCCGTGCAATCTCTCATTTGCATCAGTGAGCTCTGATTGCCCCACGTTTTCATATTGGTTAAGCTCTTTAGTTATAATTGTTTCTGGATTCCTCAATGACTTTCTTATGCACAATTCTCTCCAATCAGTGATTGCAGTGTCGATTAGTTCTGCATTTGGAATGTCGATAAATACAGGACGGTTCTGCTTCATTACAAGAATGACCGCATAATGTTCATCTGTGTTGATAGTTCTGTATCGGTAGAGATCCAAAAAACATTCGGCGTCTGAAAGTATCGATGAGAATTTGACTGTGGTCATGGATGGCATAATGTCTTCATGTTCGCCGTTCTGTGCTGATGCCGTTAACACATCTCGCTCAAGCATCTCCTTCTTTAGAGAAAGCTCTTTGAGTTGGTTATCCGTGGTAGTTTCATCGCTTAAGCATGAAACAAGCTTTGACTTGACAGTTTGCAGCTGTTCAAGCAGCCTTTTCTGTTCCGGTGTTTTTGCAGCCGCTGCAGCAATTGATGTTTGCCTTCTCATAGACTCTACAAGAAGCCCTCGCCAGCGCATAAGATTTTCATATGTTCGGGAGATGCTGTATCCGTCGTTGCAAATCGCCAGCAATACATTTATCTCTTCCTTAACGGTCTGCAGGAATGCGACCTGCTCTGCAAACGAGAGTGAAGGATAAACCGTTTTGATATAATTTGACAGATAATAGGCAGACTCGAAGGAGAGTCCGCGTGCGCTATCCATGTTACCTGAAAGTGCGTCACAAAGAGCCATTCCGTTGCAATCACGGACTAATGCCGCAATGCCGTTTCGTGCAGGATTTGGGCGATGAAAGTCGAATGCCTGCGCAAAACACAGACGGATCTCATCAAGGCTTTCCTGCTTGTTCAGGAGCTGTTGGGTAGGCAAAAGTGCCAATTGACCTTCACCCAATGCTTCCAATGCATTGCCAATTAAAATCGCATAGCCTGGCTCGCTGGTATAGTTGCCTCCCTTAGCCTTAATTGCGTCAATCGCCGTACTCAAATTACGCAGCTGGTCTTTAAGTGCCCCGGCACGTTGTGACTTGGTCGCTGTTCGCTTCGAGTCCTGAGTGTAAAGCGCAGTACAAGCTGCACTAGATATTGTTTGTGCTTCAAGAAATTCCTTGGAGCCAGGCCCAAATGCTTGCTGAGTTAAGGAGAGATTCTCACTTGCATACTTCACTGCTTTTTCAAAATCTTGCTGCATCTGTGCACCAAGCGCAATAGCCCTGAGAAGCCTCTGTTTTGCTTTCAGATCTTGAGTCAAAAGTGCAGCTGAATTCTGAAGCAAATCCTCTGCTACAGAGCAAGCCGATGAGCCGTCAGCCTGCTCAATCAAAAGTTCGGAGAGTTTGACATTCGCGCGCAAAATAGCTTGGTCTGTTGGACTGGTGCTTGCTAAAGCACGATTTATACAGTTGCGAGCACGAGCATACTCGCCGTCCAGCCTGTAGAAATCTGCAAGAGTTAAAAGCCGGTCAAGCTTCTCATCTGCGCTTCCACCGGCCAGCAAAGACAATTCCTCTGCCGCCGAGGCCAACTGGAGAGCATTCATATTCCCGGTACCTTGAATTGAATCTTCCAAACTGTCGCTTGCTGACCCTCCGCTTTCTTCGAAAGCCTCGGCAGTGTCCAGAAGCAGACAAGAAAGAGCTAAGCAGGTTCTAAATGCAGCCTGGCAGGCAAGTTCTTGACCTCCAAAGTGCTCAATATACTTTCGGACATCATCATCGGGCGGTTTCGAGCTAGGCTCCTTGCCACAGCTTTGACTCAACTGTGGTGCAAATTTTTTCCAGCTCCGGAACAAGCGCCGTCCAAGATTTACAGGTGGGCAACCAAGCTGAATCAGCTTTGGCGCCTCATAGATCAACGCTTGACATTTTAGCGGAGTATCGCTACTTGTTAGCGAAGAAGAATGTTGAATTTCATCGATCGAAATGGTTTGCTTTTGCCTGTTCAGATCTTTCAGCGCATTAATTTGTTGAATCGCAAGCCGCTCCAAGAAATTTTGCTCAAGACTACTACGCCTCATGAGTTGTTTTCCGAGATTTCCTTGCCCCCTTTGTTGTGCACTTTTTTGTAAGAGAGCCTCAGCCTCACCATATCTCCCCTCTCCCTCGTAAGTGCAGGCTAATTGTCTGATTCTGTCAATAACTCTGGGTTGCATCCCCAGAATTTTCTCTTCTGTAGCCAACGCCCGCTTGAGCAAAGACTCGGACTCTTTATAGCGTCCCTGGCAATTGTACAATTTTGCTGAATGTCCAAGAGTTTCAGCAACTGCCAGTTCCGCAGTTACACCTCCTAGCTGTTCCTTAATCGATAATGAGCGCTTGAGGAAAACTTCTGCATCTGCGAACCGCTTTTGTTTGCCATAAATTTCGGCGAGTTTTTCCAAAGCAACAGCAATGGTCAAATCTCGTATACCGAATCGTCGTTCGGCTATCACTTTAGCCCGATTGCAAAGATATTCAGCTTCGTCAAAACGACTTTGTCTAATGTAAATCGCTGCCAGCTGTACCATATTTCCTGAGAGTCCGTCTTTAGCAGCTTCATTGCTTGATGATGTATCCTCTTCCAGAATTGTAAGTGCACGTTGACTCACCAATTCAGCTTCAGCGATGCGGTCTTGTGCTAAATAAACATCAGCAAGAGCAGATAATATCCCAGGATTGTTCTCATTCTGGTTATCGCCCTTAGCTTTTTTCTGCTGAGAGAGGGCAGACTTAAGCATTGCTTCACTCTCAGAAAAACGTCCTTCAAGGTTGTAGCACTGTACTAGATCAAGAAGCCCAGAAACACCCCCGCTTGATTTCTCAATGGAAATTTCGCGCCTAGAAATAGACTCAGCATCAGGCATACGATTTTGATTCGTATAAATACCAACAAGATCATGCAATATTGGCAGCAACTTTGTACTGCTTTCGCCAAATACCGCCTGACTTAGTTGTAAGGCACGCTTCAAATACTGCTCGGCTTGCGAATAGTCTCCCAGCTTTTGGCAAACAATCGCCATTTTTCGCAATAGAGAGAAAGCTGCTGGCTTATGCTCCGCGATTCCTTTCTCGCAGATTGCCATAGCTCTGCGAGAAAGCGTGAGCACTTCAGGCAAGCGGCGGGCATCTACATAACTGCTAGCCAGGTCAAGCAGATCACCTGCAACCACTAGATGATTCGGGCCAAGAAAAGTTTCATCCTTAGATAACGTTCTTTCGAGCTGCTTACGATTTTTGGCCGCTTTTTTATGACTCAACTGGATTGATCCACTTTTGCAAGGGTAAACAACGATATGAGCAGCAGGCATTATTTTCTGACCCGACTTTATGCTTGACAGCGTTATTATTGCAGCCGACGACTGAGTCAACTTTGCAAAGTTGAATTGCTCCTTGTTGCTCAACCAATTGTTGTATGCTTGCTGGTCGGAAAGCCAGTGCTTTTCATGGATGGCATAAATGTGTTTCAATTGTTCTGCAGTGGACTGATTTTGAATAAACGGTTGAAATTCCTTTGTTATTCGAGCCGTGTCCTGCAGGTATTCGGAGCGCAAACTTTCCAGAGACTTTACAAAAAATCCCCGTGATGCCAACTTCTTTTCTTTTGGATTGCTCAAGCGACGATATTCAGCGTCATAACGTTGCTTTTCCACCGATAAATTCGGTTGCATAAATATCTGAAATCCACCAATCTGACTAAAGGCGCGAGTGCCGCGATCAAGCAGGACGTTGATTGATGCATTACATTCACCGGCTATTTTCCTATCGAAACCCATCAACATTTTGGCAGCAATCAAGCATCCTGCACGGGTGCCGATTTGGAACTCCGTATACTCATCAGTTTCTAATGGCACGTCGATTTGAAAAGACGCTGGCGCTAAAGCCTGTAGGCAAAGTTTGGCGCAAGGTGAATTAGGATCAAGCAAATACGAGATCCAAAATTCATTAAGCGCCTCTCGTTCCTTGTTCAGCCTCTTGAGTGATATCCCAAGGTGATAGTGGGCTAGCGCATCACTGGCAGGAGGGCAGGTTCTGCTAGAAGCAGCCTTGAAGGTATTCTGAAATTTTTGTGCATAATTTTGTGCAATAAGATGGGAATCGCCTTGCTTAATGTCGCTTGAATTTCCCGATGCTGGGTACGCAAATACCATTAAGGGAAGGGCGAGCCATCCTAAACTGCGAATAGTAGATAAGAAGGTTGGCATTATGGCAACTCAGTATTCAATCGGCCATGTACCCCACACTGGTAAGACCAAAACCTCGGAACTAACGGGCGTTCCAAACAGAGACCGCAAGAAACCCTGAACAGCAATAACCAACCAATCCACGAAGACTAGAGGATTAAAATATGCATCATGTCAATTTTCAATCACAATTTTTTTCTGCAACAACAGCAGTAGTAATTGGGGCTGGATCCTTACTTTACATTCCATTAGCTAATGCAACGCCTGCAGTTCCAGATAAATCAAAAGCTGGCACTGCACAAAACAAAAGGCAGCCAGACGTGGATTTTGGACCTTACATGGCACGTTTGGAACGAAAAATAGGGGCGGCATGGACTCCACCACAAGGTCACGAGTTTGATCGGATTACGGTAATTTTTCAACTTAACAATTCGGGCGATGTTAGTGACCTGAGAGTAAAAGGAAGTTCTGGATTTGAAAGCAGCGACAAGGAGGCATTGGCAGCTGTAACACGCTCAGGACCATTTGAGATACCGCCAAAAGGGGCACCCAAAATCATAGGTGTCGAATTTACCTTTGACTTTAACATCGTTAAAGGAATACACAAAGGTGATCCGGATTTTGTCAAAAGGTGCTCAGACCACCTTTCTGTGTCACCCATCGACAGTGCCGATATAAGAGGAATTAGAGGAATTGATTTTCACCAATTCATGGATGACATTGAGATCCGAATCAAGCGAGCATGGTTTCCACCTCGTGGACAAGAGTCTCGTCAAGTCTTAGTGAGTTTCAAAGTTAGTAACAAGGGTGAAATGACTGATCCAAAGATTGAGAGATCTTCTGGTGTAGCACTTGCGGATACGGCGGCATTAGTTGCATTACAAACTGCAGCAGGAAATAACTTCCGATATGTCCCACCGGATTGCCCATCTATTGTAAATGTTCACTTTCTTTTTGACCCTGATCTTCTCCCAAAATCTGATCGAAGGTTTTAAGGTTAACACTGGAGAGCTTCCAAAGACGACCAGCTCCAAATTAAACCAAGAATTTCAAGGACTTCAGAAGGCAAAGAATGAAGGCAATTTATTTGGGGTTGCCAACAAGAGTGGTCCGAGACAATTAAGGGTATGTTATCAGTGACATAACTGCAACTATGCGCTGTAGCAAGCGCTGCAATGACTTTCAGATAGTTGTTACGTTTTGCTAGTTCAATACTTTGAACCAGGAGATAAAACTCCGCAATCGTAGATCAATTAGAGGAATTGGCACATGTATGATGTGGGAAATGTAAGAACCTTGATTAGTCGTGCTCTCACCCTAAGCATTCTGGCGATTTGCCCTCTCCAGAATTTCTATCTGCTAGGCGCAATCGCTGCGTCCGATGTTGCAAATGAAATGCCCAAAGGTGGAAATAGCAACCCATCGGACTGGCAGCACTTTAATCCTTACCTTTTTAATCCAGCAAACAAACTTGTACCGGCTGCTCCCGTAACTCCACGAAAGGCTAGTTACTTCCACAAAGGGACGCCGTCCTTTCCCCACGATCCAACTAAAAAAAATGTCTTCTTTGACAGAGGACCTAAAAATGTGCCGACTGAAGTTTACGCTAAAGCTTTTGATATTCTCCAAATTGGCAGGCAGTATTTCCAGGCTCCGGCTGCAGGAGATTCAAAAGAGGTAAAGGTAAATGGTCTGTCAATAAGTCTGTTTGGTACCACTTGCTACACTCCTCTTCCAGACAACTCTCTAGTAGCTAATCCTGTGAAAGTCACTCCTTTTGATCCGACTCGCGTTTTTTACAAACCCAACCAGATATGGCCTTCAGTAATATATGGGGCGCCAGGTACGGAAATTACAATTGCTAATCAAAAATTCCAAATACCGGCTGCCGGTCAGGTTGCGATGGTCATCGTAAATGAGAAAGGACTCTCAAAAGAGACCGGCAAGCAAGAACCTGAGAAGAAAAATACTGAGCCGGATGCTGGCGCTAAGGAAAAGAACGAGCAAGGTAACTCCTCTGGTAAAGGTGCGACTGAACAAGCTGCAGCTGAAAAAGCTGCTGCTGAAAAAGCTGCTGCTGAAAAAGCTGCTGCTGAAAAAGCCGCTGCCGCTGAAAAGTCCGCCGCTGAAAAATCCTCCGCAGAGAAGGCAACTGCCGAGAAAGCCGCTGCGGAAAAAGCCGCCGCAGAGAAGGCAGCTGCCGAGAAAGCCGCTGCGGAAAAAGCCGCCGCAGAGAAGGCAGCTGTCGAGAAAGCCGCTGCTGAGAAAGCCGCTGCTGAAAAAGCCGCTGCCGCAGAAAAAGCTGCTGCTGAAAAGGCTGCTGCTGAAAAAGCTGCTGCTGAAAAAGCCGCTGCCGCTGAAAAGGCTGCCGCTGAAAAAGCTGCTGCCGAAAAAGCTGCAGCAGGTAACGCAGGAGCAGCGTCAAGTGATTCCGCAGAAAAAACTTTAATGGACAAAGCCAGGCAATATTCACAAGATCCCACAGGGCTGGAACAGCTTGCCATCGACCTGTACAATGAAAACAGAAGAGCGGCTGGCATGCCTCTATTGACACTTCAACCTCAAATCCAACAATTCGCCAAGTTCTGCGCCAAAGATCAGGCATATGGAGGTAATGAGGAATTACTCGACCAAATTAAATCCACGCACAGCAAAGTGCGCGTGGATTTATGGTGGCTGTTGTGGAAGGCTGGATTCAAATCTGCTGCCGGCAGCTACACTTCTGCAGTCGGTTACTCTTCCTGGGGCTTATCTAATGATCCTAATAGCAAAGATCCGCATACGCCTGCAGAGGCAATCAAATACTTGGTAGGAAAAGACACCGGTAATGAGAAAATGACGTATATCGGTGTGGGCGTCGAAGTGAAGACCTTGCCTAACGGTCGATTAAGAGTGCACATGGCACAAGGTGCAATGATTTCCGACGAGTTGACTACAACTAGTGCATCAGCTCCTCCCGACATTGCTCCAGCGGCGCCAAAAGCTTTTAATCCAACGATGTCCGATGAAGGAAAGACAGTACCTTACAATTCCGCAAGTGGCTTCAATTCTGCGACATCCCCAGTTAAAGTCGGCTCAGGAGACCAAAGTAATTGGACCGTTCCGTGGCCCAAAGGTGGTCCTGCAAGCTTTGGACAGGGTTGGGAAGATTTGGGTGCGGAGTATTTATTGATGCTCATCAACAAAGCCAGGGCGGCACATGGGGTCGCTCCAGTGCAGCTAAACGGCGCTCTAAGCAGACTAGCCTGGGGACATGCCCAATTCATGGCTTCAGGAGGTGCTTACGGTCATTTTGAAACCGGAGATCCAAGAAAAGGTCCTGGTTTGGGACCACAAGAACGCGCCGCTAAGTTAGGAATCACAGACATAGTTTCAGAAAACTGTGGTTCACTGACAAGCTGGTTTCCTGCCGATGGTGGTATCTGGGGAATGCATGAAACCATGATGGGAGAAGGCTTGGGTGGATTGACCGTTAATCAGATTCCTTCTGCAAACTGGCTGAACCATTGCACCAATATTCTTAATCCGAAATGGAAGTTTGTAGGAATCGGCATGGCAAGAGGCGAAGGGGACGGTTACTTCGTCGAGAATTTTTCGGCGACTGCACCTGCTGTAAAGGCCTCTACTGACCAAGCCGCTGCTGAAAAAACTGCCGCTGAACAAGCCGCCACCGAAAAAGCCGCTGCTGAAAAAGCCGCTGCTGAAAAAGCCGCTGCTGAAAAAGC
>CAZTQO010000087.1:0-22568 GCA_964615655.1 uncultured Candidatus Obscuribacterales bacterium
GGTTGTGTA
Source organism: uncultured Candidatus Obscuribacterales bacterium (assembly GCA_964615655.1). Taxonomy (GTDB): domain Bacteria; phylum Cyanobacteriota; class Vampirovibrionia; order Obscuribacterales; family Obscuribacteraceae; genus JAIEPM01. The sequence continues at coordinate 10 of CAZTQO010000087.1, forward strand.
AAGGACTTGCACCTCCAAGATATCGAGCATGCCTAGCACACTAAGGTGAATCGGCGCATCATGCGCCGACAGAATTTGCTGATCAGCAAGAGAATTTCAGCCACATTGAAGACGATGAAGAGGTATTGCGATGTATGGCAGAGGCCCGAGCTGCCCTCGGAGAGCCGCTGACACCAGGGACTTGGCACCCGAGTGATGCAGTAAGTAATTACTGATAACAATAATTATGGTTTGTATAGAGCTTCGAAAGTCAGGCGCAAGCCTCCTCTCTTGCCTCTGGCAGGTCCGGGTCGCAGGAGAGCTGTCCTAGATCCGAATGCCAGCATCTCTTTGCCAGGCTCTCTTTTCTTTATCTCAGCTCGATAGCAGTCTCGTGATCTTTAATGAGCCTGATCTGTGCTTGAAGAGCGCAATTTCGGAGCTGGGGCTGTAGGCTGCGACTCGTTTGCATCTTTGTCTTTGCTGATAATCTTACCGCTTACACTCGATTCACCGGTGCGCGATACTTTTTTGAGAAACTTCTCGTTTGTTTCCCAGAGTTTCGGGACACAACCTGTAAGTTTTAAAAGATGCTGTCTTGCGGGGCGCTGCCTGTCTTCATCTTCGTTCCAGGCACCGCCGACACCCGGCAGACCCAGGCCTCTAAAATTGACACCACGCTCATCACCATATGTATTGCGAAGCACATAGAGCCATTCTCTGACACAGTGGTTGAAGAGCAGCGGGTCTTCTTTTTTCTGTGCCGCTAATTTAGCTTCAAGAGCCTTTGCGTAAATCAGGTGGGAGTCGCAATCGTCAATATTAAGCTCGAGCGCACGCTTTCCGAACTCGATGGCTTTTTCATAATTGCCGGACTTTAAAGCGCGTTCAGCTTGAATAGTAAGTGAAAAGGGCGTGGAGTCTTTTGAGATCATTACGTTCTCATTCTTGACTACCCCTTTCGGGAGTTCTTCGGCGTCGCTGAGCCAGTCGGCGCCGTCGCCGGCGTATGCTGGCAGACTGAAGCTCGAAAGAGTTAGCAGAACCAGAACAGGCAGCTTGCTGTAAAGAGCCATTAAATTAAGTCTCCACGAGAAACAACTAGGATATGCCAAGAGCAAAGCGATAACATGAAAGCTGGCTTATCGAGGACGAGCGTCGTAATCCAAGCTTAGAGAGGAAGAAACGATTCCTTACGTTGTCCTGCAAGCAACATGACAGAGCTTAAGCGAAGTGAATGTTTCAATATTGACTACCGTCCAGGAAACCGTTTTGAGCAATTGTAAAATATCAGTTAGTTTGTCCGAAAAGCATTAATATTAATAGCTCGGAGGAAATCTTGGGAATCGAAAGCAACGGTTTTTTGCTTTATGTTTGTATTGGCGTATTTGCCCAACTCGTCGGCTCCAGCTTCGGTATGGGCTACGGTACGATTTCCAGTGCTTGCCTCCTTTTCATGGGAGTTCCACCCATTGCTGCCAGCGCCAGCGCCAACACGGCTTCTTTTTTCAGCAGCATGGCTTCGGCAATATTTCATTGGAAAGTGGGCAACGTAGACAGGGAGTCTTTCACCCGCCTGCTCATACCTGGAATAATCGGATCTATAGCTGGCGCCACGCTGCTTTTTCTAGCTCCGGCAAATTTGCTAAAACCGTTAGTTGGCATTTATTTGCTTGGGCTTGCGTTTATGATCGGCATCAAGTCATGGAAAAAAGCTGAAGAAATAGTATCAAGAAAAACAGCACATCTTAGATTTCTTGGGTTTCTTGGCGGTTTTTTCGGCGCTATCGGCGGTGGCGGTTGGGGGCCAATAGTGAACGGGCAACTTGTGGCTTCGGGGCACTGCCCACGAGAATCCATAGGTTCATCAAATGCAGCCAAGCCTTTTGTGACGCTTGCAGCTGCACTGTCATTTGCGGCGCTTATGACTGAATTCAATTGGGGAGCCGTTCTGGGTTTGACTGCAGGTGGATTGCTGGCAGCTCCAATTTCAGCTCGACTTACTGCAAAAATGTCCAGTCTAACACTTATGGTATCAATGGCAGTGCTGCTTACTTTTGTGAGCATCAAAATTCTTGAGGGAAGCGCAGATCTTTTGAAGCCGCTGTTGGCTCAAAAAATGGTAAAAAAAGGAGCTTCCGGAGTCTACTAACATGAGCATTCTTGATTTTCAGGTAAGCTAAAACCCTGGTGGTACACCATGGCTAGTGCGACTTGTCGCAAAGAGCCATTAATCAGTCCCCACCAGAAAGAACCTCCACATTTGACCCGCTTAATCAAGCGATTTAAGCAATTTTAAAATACAGGGTTCAATAAAGAGCACTAGGGGCGCAGAAACATCCCCTGCCCGGTAGGCAGCTCCAGCGCCTCGACACCGAACTGTTCCAAGAAATCATCAATATCTTTCTTCTGTTTTTCATGTTGCCGCCAGCCGTAGTCATCTAAAACAACAAATGCGCCGGGCACGAGTTTATTCCAGAAATGCTCCAGTGACTTCAACTCCGGATAAGCGATGTTGAGATCGATATGTAGGAATGCGACTTTATCGATTTCAACCGAGTTTAAGGAATCCGGAATTACGCCCCGGACCAGGCGGACATTCGGGTAAGCGGAAAAATTACTTTTTGCCAGTTCATAGCACTCGGAAAACAAATTATCATTCCAGGTTTTCACTTTCTCTTTCTCTTCCGGCGCAGCCTGCTCGAGCGGAATTCCGGCAAAGGTATCGAACAGAAAAAACTTCCTTTTTTCATTCTCGAAAGCAAGGTAATCGCAAACTGTCAGTGAAAAAATCCCCGTATTAACGCCGCACTCGACGAAATCCCCCTCCAGTCGCAGACATTGCTTGGCGGCCCAGGAAGTAACATGGCAGCGCCAGTGTATGCCGATGTCATGTCTTGAATTCTTAGGTCTGCCGATATGGTGCCCGGAATCCATGCCTTTCTTGTATGCCGCCAGAAAGCGCTCGTCATTCATGAACCCGACGGTTTTGTTATAAACACGCAAGCAGTCGGAGTCATAATCATATTTTCGAGTGTCGGCTATGGTTTCCAGTTCGGCTATTTTTGCAGCAAGAAGATTCTTCTCCAGCGCCAGCTGGGAATTCAGATTTCTTGCAAGTTCGGAATCTTCAATAAGACTCGTCAGTTCACCAGACAGTCTTTCATTATCTCGCCTGATTTGCTCATTGTCCGAACGCAGCTGCTCTAGAACTATTCGCTGCTGCTCGTTTTCAATGCTCAGGCTATCTATTCTTCGCGAGGGATACTTTATTACATCTATTCCCAGCTTTCTGATTATGTGTCGCATCTAGCCGACCCTGTGCCATTAGCTCTGGCAACAAGTCTAGCGACTTTCTTTCCCATGATCTTGAAGAGGTCCTTAGTTTTTTCTTAGCTGACCACAGGAATCGACTGTGCGAGGATTGCTTAGCCTGCATATAGTCAATTGAAATGAAGCCAGCAGCAATAGCCGAATTCGAGCAAGAGAGACAAAGAAACATTGAACGCATGCGCCGGGACGGCACCATGCAGGATCTTTCTCGTGCCTGGATGGAGCGAAGCGTAGAGCTGAAGTATTCATACAATTTTTCATGGCTGGGCCGGCCGGTGATTCAGTACCCTCAAGATCTTTTTGCAATGCAGGAGATCATCTGGAGCCTAAAGCCTGATCTGATTATAGAAACAGGAGTAGCTCACGGCGGCGGCTTAATCTTTTACGCCTCAATGCTGGAACTTCTGGGCAACGACGGCTGCGTTCTCGGTATAGACATTGATATTCGCAAGCACAATCTCGAAGAGATTCAAAAGCATCCTTTGTTTAAACGAATAAAACTGATAGAGGGCTGCTCGGCTTCAACTGAGGTGCTGTCACAGGTCAGCAAGCTTGCTGCCGAAAAAGAAACAGTTCTGATTACACTTGATTCAAATCATACGCACGAGCATGTTAGCCGGGAACTAAAACTTTATTCTCCTCTGGTGAGCCAGGGCAGTTATATGGTTGTTTTTGATACTATCGTTGAGGAGCTTCCTGACAATATGTATCCTGACCGCCCCTGGTCAAAAGGTAATAATCCAATGACTGCAGTAGGAGAATTTCTAGCTGAAAACAGAGACTTTGAAATCGATCACGAGCTTGAGTCGAAGCTTCTAATAAGCGTTGCACCCAGCGGTTACTTGCGCAGAGTGCGTAGAACTTAGATGCGGAGAAACTCAAGCTTGCGCAGCTCCAAAACGCTGGGTTCTTCCCTAGCCCCGTTTCTAATAAGCAAACAATCAAATTCTTCCAGCTCAGGACTTAGCATAACCTGCTGGTAATCGGAGCTAGCGCGGAGCACCGCCTGGCAAGAGATCTTTTCGAGCCCTTTATCGGCAACAGCAAACCAGACCTCTCCACTCAAAACCCTGGCTTCAACAATAATTATAGGTTTGCGGGTGATTTTCAAAAGCCCGCCCGGAACTTCCATAGCACAGGCATATCCCCAGGCTTTGTTTCCCGTTTGGATTTCCAGGCAAGCATCCTTCAGTTTGCAAGTGCTGTCCCAGCAGTCCAGGCAATAGAATGCAGACAGGTCGGCTTTCTCCAAACTCAACCTGGCTGCCGCATTGATTTTTTGAGCAAGGCGCAGCTGTTTTTGCTGTTCCAGCATTGAAGCCAGCATGCAGGAATGGCGATACCATACACAGTGCAAAGCCGTAATCCAGCTAAGTAGAATATCCAGAGGTGACTTGAGGTGCCTTGTAACAATTTCAAGATGCCGAAATGCAAATGAGTAAAACAAACCGTAAGGCGAGCTGCCAAGAAAATCGATTTTCATTTTCTTGAAATAAGACTTCCAGTCACCGAACTCGGGCAAGCGTCTCATGGTCAATAGCCGCTCGTTCAAGTGCGCAAAAGTGCCAATCAAGGCAAGCTCGCTCAAAAGCAGAGTGTCGGGCGAGAGCCGTGCTTTCAGCTCCATGGTCCTTTTCAGAGCACTTGTTCGATAAAGTCCATAAAACTGGTAAGCGCCGGTCAGTGACCAGATTATGTAGTTGAATCGAGAAAGAGCTTGTTGTTCAAGCCCACGCGTATCTATTGAAGACACTCTCAACTCACTGATATTAGCTTGCTGATCAATAAGTTCAAACTGGCCGGCGCAAAGGACCAGATTCTCATCTTGCTCCAGAACCACAACACAGGCTGAAAGAAAGTTCTCATGAAAGAGATCGTGAGCACCGCAAAATGCAAAGTATTTTCCATCAGCTAGAGACAACCCTTTTGCTGCGTTCCCGCAAGAGCCCAGATTCTCCGGATTTCTAATGTAAGAAAAGCGCTCTGAATTCTTGGCGGCAAATGAGCGGCAGATTTCGCCTGAGTTGTCGCTTGAAGCGTTATCCAGGATCAGGACTTCAAAATTCGGGTAGTTCTGCTTCTGGAGACTTTCCAGGGTCTCCCTAACGAACCTTTCTTCGTTGTAAACCAACAATGCAACAGTAACGCGTGGCAATGACACTGCTCAAGCTCCAGCACCCGGGCCTCAGCTTAGCAGCTTTGCAAAATATTCACGCAGATCACGAGCTAATATATGCTTCTGAATTATGCTACCCTCTCTTCAGCTGGGAATATTCAACGCAGTAAATTTAGTTATGAAAAGCAGTTTTAAAAGACGGGCCGAAGAAATCGTCAAAGAGCTGAAAGTACCGCAGCTGGCCCCGATGCTCTTATCCCTGGCAGCGGCACCCGAAATATACCATCCTTCAAGATTCTGGGATTACTATTTCCAGGTTCATCTTAATCACCTGAATAAGCTCGGTCCGGAACATTTCAAGCGAAGCGTCAATCTGAACTACTTCAACTGGAGCATCCACCGGATTCCGGAACAGGCAGATGTATTGAGAAAAGCTCTAGAGCCTGACGAACTTGAAAACGTCCGTTCGCTCATGTCGGGGAAGCTGTGTTCAACGGAAAGACCGGAAACATGGAGCGAGGACGAATGGAATTGCTACCGAGAATTTCTGATTTTGTGGTGGCAGTATGTAACTAATCGCGACCAGCTGGGCATTTTTGCATCTGCCAGTGAACCGCTGGCAGGCAACCCGCTTTCGATTCAAATAAATGGGAACTGGATTTCACAGGACATCTGCAATTCTGTCATAGAGACCAATTCAATTGTTTCGGGAACCGGCAATCCCGACGGATTCAAAGTTGTGGAGCTTGGTGCCGGTTACGGCCGCATTGCGAGCCTCTGGCTTTCATCTTTTGAGAATGTCTCCTTTACAATCATAGATATACCTCCGGCGCTCTTTCTTTCACAATGGTATTTGAAGCAGGTTTTTCCTCAGCTAGCTGTTTTTGAATACAGGGAATTCGCGTCCTATGATGAAGTAAAGAATGACTTTGAAAATAGCAGGATCCGTTTCTTACTGCCTCAGCAAATAGAACTCTTGCCGGACAAAACTTTTGACCTCTTCTTGAACATCAGTTCATTGCACGAAATGACCATGGAACAAATAGATTACTGGTTTGCATGCATCGACAGGCTGCTTGACGGTCATTTTTATACCAAGCAGTGGACCCTGAGTCACAACAAGCACGATGGTATCGATATCTCAAAAGAAGATTATCCGGTTCGCAACAACTGGAAACTGATTTTTCAGAATGACTGTCCTGTTCAGCAAAAGTTTTTCGAAGCACTGTATTACGTCGGCAAGCAATAGCTTGAGAACTGAACAGCTACTTTAATGAGCGGCGAAAACTGGCCAGTTTTCTGACCGGTTCAGTGACTTTCCAGCTTTTCGACTCGAGCAGCCTCTTATGCTCCGATTCAACAGAATGATAAGCTTGCCAGGCCTGATCGAGCTTGATTTGCAAATCTCTGCACTGATTTGCCAATGATTGTCTTTCCACCAGAGCCTGCTCCAGCGCCTCCCGTCCGGCTGCAATCTTAGCTTCTTGGACCAGGCTCTGGTTTTCCGAAGCTTCAATTTTCCTGGATAGCTTGGCCAGATTATTGGGAAATAAATACTCCGGATTTTTTCTGAACTCTTCAAGGTATTTATCGTAAGACAATGCTCGCCCGGCAAGCTCCGGCGTAAGCAAATTAAGACAGTGCTCGAGATCCACGCCTTTCCCGAGCAACTCTTTGTAACGCAGCAAAAGCTCGGCTGCGCAATCAGGCAAATTGAACAATTCGAAAATGCAAGCAAGCTTAAGCACCTTTTCCGCGTCAATCAGATAAGTCGGAAATGAAATCGTATAATCAGGACTTGCCAGATCCCTTATATAAAGCGCATCGGCCCACTCGACCTGCCCCTGCACTGTTTGCGCAGCTATGCCGCAGGCAAATGGCAAAGGCAGTTCTTTTCTGCTGTACCTGTGAACATCGAGTTCATAGAGTTGAAAGCCGTGCTTGCGCAAGAATCTGTCGATATTGGAAAAACAGTTTTGATACGGATGCAGGCCGCCGTGAAAGTTTGCTTCCACCTGCAAAGCAAGAACAGCACCGGACTCAAGCAATCCTGATGCTCCCATTAATACCTGCAGATCACTGCCGTCCGTATCTGTTTTGATAAAGTCGAATCCGCTGATTGACTTCTTTTCTATGTAGTCATCGATAGAAGTGTGCTCTTCTGAATACTTGAGCTCTTGCCCTTTGTTGAAAACCTCTTTAATGTAATTCTGCTGCTTCAAGCGCATTGCTTCCATAGCACTGCAGCGACCGAAGGGTTCGTAGTACTTGTGAGTTAAGTGATCCTGGCGAAGCTCTTTCGGAAACAGTTCGTCATAAGACTCACATCCCAGGAAAGCTGCTTCATACTCAAATTTTTCGTTCTGATTCTCTTTGTTCAAGCGGGCGGTTTCTGCAAGCAGCGGCTCAAAGCCAACGGCTTTCAGCTTCGGCTCGAAAGCCTTCCAACAGGCTTCGATTCCTCCGCTTGCTCCGACATCAAGCAAGGAAAAATCGCTTTTTCCCCAGAGCTGCTTTTCCACCATATATGGTATCAGCTTGGGACTGTAGTTTACTCTGTTGTTATTCATGGCTCACAATGCCGCTAGCTTCGCGACTTTCTTCGGTTTCCGTTATCACCACGGGATTATCGCATGAAAGCACGGTTTTCATATTGTAGAAAGAGTTCATTTGATCTCCTCGCATCAAAAGCACTTCGATTCAGACCGATCTGTATCCCAGGTCCTGATAGGCGGCTCTGGCTTCAGGTTTCAGAACTTTCTGCATCAGCTCTTGCTCTTCCGCGCTGAGCATCCTTCTGGAACCTGCATTGTGCGCGCAAATTCGAGGCAAAGACAATGCGGACTCAAGCCAGGACGGCCCCGCTTCCACGCTGCCCTGGGAAATCTCGTTTACAAAACGCTCGAGAGTTTCAACATTGCCTGATAAATCTTCCAGCCTGTAGATGCTTCCAACACTTTTCTCTTCAATGATGGCATTGAGCATATTGCAGGAATGCAAAAAAAGCCTTTGTTTGAAACTTAGGTCACCAAGCCCCAGGCTTTCAATCAGAGCATCAAGATATGAGAGGTCCCAGGCCGGATTCCAGCGAGATTCTACCAGTGAAAGCTGAGAGCAAATGCGAGCCATGGGCTCCCTTACAAGAACCACAGCTTCAAACCGATCCCGAAGTATTTTTCGCAAAGCTGGTATCTGGTTCCTGGAAACACCATGTACATCACCGGAACACTTGTGCGCAAAGCCCTGGCTACCTAGAGTCAAGATATATGAAAGTCCGTCAAGCTGTTCTGCTTCACTCAGAAAGCTCCAGGTTACGTTCAATGCATGGACTGCAAATATATCCGGGTGCGAATTCAATACGCGTGAAAGCCAGGTGGTTCCAGCTGCGCCCCAGCTCACAACGCTGAACATCTTACTCAAAGGATAAGACTCAAGAATTTGTTCTTGCTGCTTGCTCAGTTTCAGTCCACTAAGGCAATCGATTTTATGAAGCTGAATCTTTGGTGCCGGTTTAGAAGCTTCACCGGTTCTGAAAACCAACCACTTCAGCCTCTCCGGCTCCAGAACATTCAAAGTTAAAATATGCCGAGATCTCAAGCTGGTACTTGGAGACTCCTGGCTTACTATTTGCGATAAATCTTCGTTTACTCCAAAAACCTGACATTCGCCGTCCAGAACAGTCAGTTCGACATGCACCGATACTGAGTCGCAAGCTCCATTCAATTCTTCACTTAGCGGAATAAGGGCGGCATAGGCCCATGCAGCCGGGTCGAGCTGGATGGTAAGCGGCTCCCTGTCAAGTATCTGAGCACCATTACAGAGCTTGACTTCGCGCAGATTAAAGAGCCCTAAGGAATGCGTCATTTTTAGGAGCTGTCCCTGAATTTCATTTCACGGATCTTACACTTTAGGCCGCACTACTACTGCCAGATGAGAATTGACTCAAAAAAAACAGTCACCATTGCCACCGGGTAGGCAACACGCGAGCAATAGACTTCTTTATTTTGCTTAAGGCATGTCAACCGGCGAATTTGCTACAAATCAGTGTCATTAGATTGGCAGGAGCAATTTGAAATGTCAGGAAAACCCAGGATATCGGTTATTGGACTGGGCAAATTAGGCTCTCCGATGCTCGCCAGCCTGGCGGAAAAAGGTTTCAACGTTCTGGGCGTCGACCTGAATCAGGAAACAGTAGAAAAAATAAATAGAGCTGAAGCACCGGTCTTCGAACCTCTCTTGCAGGAATTCTTGACCAGAAACAAAGAGCGATTTAAAGCAAGCACTTCAGTCAGGGAAGCAGTTTTGCAAACAGACATATCCTTTGTTGTCGTGCCAACTCCGAGCAACGAGAATGGGGAATTCAGCAGTGAATTCGTAAAGGACGCGCTCAGATCTATTGCAGAGGCCATCAAGGACAAAGCCAGCTATCACCTGGTGGTAGTCACATCGACGGTGATGCCCGGCACCAGCGACAAAGAGTTGTTGCCTTTGCTTGAAACAGTCTCCGGAAAAACTTGCACTAAAGATTTCGGATATTGCTACAGTCCGGAGTTTATAGCCCTGGGCAACGTAATAAAAGACCTCCTGAATCCAGACTTCTTTTTGATTGGCGAATCGGATGAAAGAGCCGGAAGCCTGCTCGAGAATCTGTATTCGAGCTATTGCGAGAATACACCCTGCTTCAGACGTATGAACTACGTAAACGCCGAACTTACAAAGATTGCAGTAAACACTTTTGTAACAACAAAAATATCTTTTGCAAACATGCTTGCCGAACTTTGCGAGCAACTCCCCGGCGGAAACATTGATGTTGTTTCTGAAGCTCTCGGCAAAGACAGCCGCATCGGCCCCAAATATTTAAAAGGCGGCACCGCATATGGTGGGCCATGCTTCCCGCGAGACAACATTGCCTTTGCGACCCTCTGCCGCAAACTGGGCGTGGAGCCCAGTATTGCGCAAGCAACGGACGAAGTGAATTCCAGACAACACCGCAGAATTTATGATCAACTGAAAGCCGAGCTCAAAGCCGGTGCCACCGTTTCAATATTGGGAACGGCATACAAAACCGGCACCAACTTCGCAGAGCGTTCGCAAGGAGCGGATCTTGCAAGAATATTTGCAGAGAATGGATTCAAAGTCAGAGTCTGGGACCCGCTTGCAAATGAGGCAGCCAAAAAAATCCTAAAAGACACAGTCACCCATGCAAAAACTTTGAGCGAAGCAGTCTCGGGGGCCGATGCAGTGGTTCTCACTCTTCCATACAAAGAATTTCGTGAATTACCGCCGGAATTGCTGGCGAAAAACACGATCATCATGGACTGCTGGCGTACACTTGATGCCGGTGAGCTCGGACAAGCAATCGTATACAAAGAAGTGGGCAGAGGTCCTGAAAAACTACAGTCCGCAAGCAGAAAAGAGCTGACAGTCAGGTAACAGACTATGCAAGCAGAGCCCGGTCAGCAAATCGAACTTGCAAAACCTTTCTTTCATCCATGGCAGTTGCCACCTGTAACGGCAATTGAAGTTAAGAACGTATCGAAGTGCTACAACATTTACACAAAACCAGTCGACCGCCTGAAAGAGATTCTTTGCAGAAACAAATACAGCTTCCATCAAGAATTCTGGGCGCTACGTGATGTTTCCTTCAGTTTTCCGAAAGGCTGGACCACGGTCTTGCTGGGCCCCAACGGTTCGGGAAAATCCACATTGCTGCAAATAATTGCAGGAACGCTTCAAGCAAGCAGCGGCACAGTTTCACGCGCCGGGCGCCTCACCGCGATTCTCGAGCTTGGAGCCGGCTTCCAACCTGAATACACAGGCAGAGAGAATCTCATTCTTTCCGGCATGCTCCTTGGTATAAGCCCGGAAGAAATGCGCTCTTATATGCCGGAGATTGTATCTTTTGCAGAGATAGGCGACTTTATAGATCAGCCGGTAAAAACTTATTCCAGCGGCATGGTCGTAAGGCTCGCTTATGCCTGCGCGACTGCAGTGAATCCGGATATCCTCATAATCGACGAGGCACTTGCAGTGGGCGATCTTAGATTTCAAGAAAAATGCTTCAGCAAAATCAACGAGATTCAGATGAGAGGTACCACAGTGATTCTGGTTACACACAACACTGGGGTAGCCATGCACGCCCACAAAGCCCTGCTTCTAAACGGCGGGCAGATTGTAGCAGAAGGTGAACCTGAACTGGTGGTCCCTGCTTATAAAAAGCTCATGAAGTCCGGTGAGATTGCAGCCAAGACTTTCAGCAAGCCGGTTCAGAATCCAGAGCCTGAAGCAATTTGATCTGCCATTCAAGATTATAAGGCGGCAATAATTAAGTCTGGCTCCCGTATCCTGAAGAGAATCTCGGGCTAAATGCCTGTTATGAAGTGTATAATCCTGAAAAGCACTGTCGGCATGAGATTTTTTAGTGCGAAACTCTCCACTTGTTTCAATAGTAATACCTCATTACGCTCACGGAGAATACCTTCCGGAGTCGGTCGCAAGTGCGCTTGCGCAGACCTATGATTTTCTGGAAGTGATCGTTGTTGATGACGCAGATCCGCTGACGCGGGCAGGCGACAAACTTGCTTCATTTGCGGACGACAGGCTGAGAATTTTCAGGCATCAAGAAAATTTAGGCGCTGCTGCTGCCCGAAACACCGCCATAAAAGAAGCCAAGGGCAGCCTGATATTACCACTCGATTCCGACGACGTTCTTGCTCCTGATTATCTCGAAAAAACACTGCCCTTACTTGAGAATCCTGAACTTGGCGGCGTTTACACAGCAGTTCAAACATTCGGAATCGAAAACCGAATCATTTCGGAAGAGTGGTCCGTCGAAGCTATTTTGAAAGGAACTGCTTCAGCACTTGCATGCATGCTCTATAGAAAAAAGATTTTTGACGAACTTGGCGGTTATAACACCCAGTGGAAGGTAGGAGAGGATTCCGACTTTTTCTTGAGGGCTTACCGGGCAGGTTGGCGCTTTGAGCGCGTGCTCGAAGCACTTTATCATTACCGCCGACACGAGCTCTCAACCTGGCACATAGCATCAAGCCAGGGAGAACTAAGCGACACACTCAAAGAACTGGCGGTGAATCTGGCAAAGGACCACAAGGAGCTCTATGCCGAACATCTTGTCGAAATAGTGAAATCAAAAGAAGAGAGATACTGGGAGCTGCAAGACTCCTACACGCATTTACATTCCGAGTTTCACAAGCTTCTAGCTTTGTACAGCAATCTTGAAGCCGGCATCAAAGAACAAGAGCAGAAAGTTCGCCTGAGTCTTGCAGGAAGGGTTGCTTCCAAACTTTCGCGAGCTGCGCGCTTTCTGGTCTCAAACAACAAGAAAACAACCGAAGACAACAGAGACTTACACGGTTCGCTGGAACCGGGCTGAAGCAAGAAGAGTAATTGAAGAGGCCCGCAGGCCTTCGTAAATCACTCGGGTCTGGCAGTTACACAGAGGTGCCAACCGAAAAGTTTTTCCAGTTTGCGGAAAATAGACTCAGGAATCCACCTGAAATACCAGACTTTCTTATACTGGTAATTTTTGTACTCAGGAATCGAGTAGGGGAAGATATGATCCGGGGTCATATCCTGAATCTGGAAGCCTTTAAGGAACTCTTTCATTGACTGTTTCGAATAGGAATATGTTACAGGGCAACCTGTTTGTGCCTCCGAGTATCTGGCTACCCATTCATCAAGCCTGGAGAAATCGAGCCTTCCATATTTGAGCATGATCCATAAAACTTTCCAGGAGTTCCGGTAATAAACCATGATCTTGAAAGTGGAATCTCTGTCCATGTATTTTCTTATCTCAGCTATGACTTTTTCGGGATGTGGAGTATGGTGAATTACACCGAAAGAATAAACCAGGTCGTATTTTTCCACGGGAACATAGCAGGAGAGCTCTTCCGCATTGGCCTGAATGAAAGTGATTTTGTCTTGCAGTTCAAAAACTTCGGCTCTCTGCCTTGCCAATTTCAACGAGGTTTCGGAAAGATCTACAGCCGTAACTTTCGCCCCGCTTCTGGCAAAATTCACGGTATCAGTGCCGATACCACAACCAATCTCCAGAACCTTTTTGCCATTCCAGCGTGAGAACTCGGCAAACTCAGGAATATGGTATTCAACAAAATATTTGCGGGCCTCTACTTCATCGAAATATTCCTTGCTGCCGACTGTTTGCTGCGAATGCCGCAGATTGCAAGGACGCGCATTCCAGTAGGCTTTGACCTCATCCACAGTTTTTGCTGCGAAACAACTTGTATTCATCCGGTCCTCAGAATCAGTTCTAGTCATTAATATGTACTGTTACCTAAAATAAGCTGCATGAAATAAGAGTTAAGTTCGCTTGCCGAAGCAGCGGCGCAATTTGTCGTACTCATGAAAAACGCGTGCAAAAAGCTGATCCCATAAATTACGACAGCGCCCGGTCCATTGCTTCAAATCGCTCTTGAAACCTGCCTTAAAAGTTCTCCACTGAATCCGGAACTCACGTTTGAGCAGGATCAGCCGGCCGAATTCCGGTCTTGCAAAAGCTATGAGCTTTTCATAATCATCAAGGCATTCACCTTTTCTTGTTCGTTTTACTATTTTTCCTTCTTTGAATTCAAAATCAGCATAGCTTGAAAGCCCAACAGAATCAGTACCCTGAGCAGTGGTCATCACCTTAAAGTTGCAATCGGCCTCGCCGCCGACGAAAGAGCCGTTAAAGTTGCCCGGCAGGTTAACGTAAGCATGATTTTGATGGATTACTGTTATCGCCCCTGTAGCGTCAAGCACCGCCCGGCAGCTTCTTAGTGCTTCAAAAACCAGCCAGTTGTCCCAGTAGCCCCGGCCAATTGCAAAATCCGGAATGTTCTGAAAACTTCTCCCCCGAGGGAAGCAAAAGTAATCCATGCCCCGGGGACCCGCCAGCTTGCCGGCTGCTGCTGCCTGCTTCCTGAGCCCGGGTTCCCAGCCGTCAATACTAAAATCAAGCTCATGAGCGAGATCAAGATCGCAGCGTTGTCCTATTAAAACGAAATTAGAAAAGCTTTCGGAAGCCGATTTTAGCGTCGGCATAAAATCGTTCAGCAAAATAATATCCGAGTTGACATAGGCCATGAACTTGCCTTTTGCAAGATTTGCAGCAGAAGAAAAAACACTCTTGAGCAATGGTGTTCCGTAACTACTTTTTTCAACAGCAGGGCAGTGGATCGCCCCGATCTCGCGAGCCAATTCGGCCACACCGTAATCGTCGCCAAGCAAAATGATTTGAGGCGTCGGCTCAAGCCGGGTCCAGCTTTTGATTGCATTTTGCTGTATCGTCCCTATATGACCTGCAAAGGATTTCGGAATTGCAAAAATCGTCAGCAGCGGCTCAGCCCCGGCAAGAGGTTGGGTGGAGCGTTCGGGAGAAGCTAAGGATACAGTCATGATCTGCGCATAGTCTTTAGTTAAGTTCACCCAGAATAACAACGACTGCGAGCATCAAGGAATAAGACATTTTTAAAAGAAAGAGCATATGGCGGCAGAAAGTGATCGTCCCTTGGCAATCAGGCAAAAGCAGCAACTATTCTTAAGTTTACTTTGCTTAAGGCTGTCATACGTCAAATTTGGTAGAACATGAGCCTAGCTAGCTAGGTGAGACAGGCGCTAGTGATCGAAAGGGGGAGTGCCGGATGACATCCGTAGTGGCTGGGGCTGGCGGCTTCATTGGTGGTTACCTGGTACAAGATCTACTGGCGCGGGGTCACAAAGTTCGGGCCGTAGATATCAAACCGCTCGATGAGTGGTATCAGATTGCCCAGGGAGCCGAGAACCTCTCCTTGGACCTGATGGCACTCGAAAATTGCAGAACGGCAGTTGATGGTGCAAGCAGGGTTTACAACCTGGCTTGTGACATGGGCGGCATCGGCTTCATAGAGAACAACAAAGCTTTATGCATGTTGAGCGTCTTGATTAACACTCAGCTGCTCATGGCTGCAAGAGAAAATTCTGTAGAGCGTTTCTTTTATGCATCGTCAGCTTGCATTTATCCGGATTACAGGCAACGTGAATCGGAAGTGGAAGCTTTGAAGGAAGAATACGCCTATCCTGCAATGCCTGAAGACGGGTATGGCTGGGAAAAACTATTCAGCGAAAGAATGTGTCGGCACTTCCGTGAAGATTTCGGCATCGAAACAAGAATTGCACGTTTTCACAACGTTTACGGCCCGCACGGCACTTATGACGGCGGTCGAGAGAAGGCACCGGCGGCAATTTGCCGCAAAGTAATTGAGGCAAAGCTTTCAGGCTCGAATGAAATTGAAATCTGGGGAGACGGCAATCAGACCCGCTCATTCATGTTTATAGACGACTGCATACACGGTATCAAGCTGCTTACAGAAAGCAAAATAAGCCAGCCTCTGAACCTTGGAAGCAGCGAACTTGTTACCATCAACCAGCTTGTGGACATTGTGGAGAAAATAGCCGGAATTGAACTGAAGCGAAACTACAATTTGTCGGCTCCAAAAGGTGTTAACGGCAGAAACAGCGACAATACCTTGATCTCTGAGCTGCTCAATTGGCAGCCGTCAATTAGCCTGCAACAAGGTCTGGAGGCTAGTTATGAATGGATCTACAATGAGATCAAGCGGGCTCAGGACGGTTTATCCTCAGTAGTTAACAAACCCACACGCAAAACAGCCGTATTTGCAGAAAACTGAGGCCGGATTTTTGGATAGCAAACCCTACATATCCTTTGTAGTAACTTCGCGCAATGACAATCATGGCGGCGACATGTTGCACCGCATGCAAATATTTCTCAGCGGTCTCTTGCAGCAATGCAAACGGTTCAGTCTGCCTTGCGAGCTTATTATCGTGGAGTGGAACCCGATACCCGGCGAAAAAATGCTCTCGGAAGTGCTTGACTGGCAGATGCCGGATTCTCCATGTGCGGTTCGCTTCATCGAGATTCCCAATCACCTGCATTTGAAATTGAAGAATTCAAAAAACCTTCCGCTTTTTCAGATGATTGCAAAAAATGTAGGTATCAGAAGGGCACGCGGAGAATTCATTTGCGCAACAAACATAGACATCATTTTCAATGATGCGCTTTTTGAGCGTTTTTCAAGCAGAGATCTCAAAGACAATGAGATGTACCGGATCAACCGCTACGACGCAGACCGAGAAGTACCCGTCGGTGTCGGCCTCGAAAAGCAAATAGCCTATTGTGACAACAACATCATCAGAGTAAATGCAAGGGCACGAACAATCCCGTACAACCAGTATCTTAAGGAACTGGAAGCCAAGAAATACCCGCTGGTAATTCCCAGCCTGATCAATGAAACACCTGTCGAAGCGGAAGAACCCTTTGATTCCGCTACCGAAATCGTAAAGCCCTCAGTGCTTGCAAAATCGATAATAGCCATTCGTCATTTCTGGTGGGAATTCAAGTCACAATCGCCGGTATGGAACTTCGGCTCAAGCCTGATCCCTCCGCCTTTCAAAGCAGCTCTCTTTGATGATGAGTTGCTGGGAAATCTTGCCTATTATTCAAGAGACTGGAATTCGATAATTCGCGGGCTGAAGATGCTCGGGCATAAGCGCGAGAAAAAGGAAAGAAAAGAGAATGCTTCAATCTCAAAATTGCGCGAGCTTTACAAGCGCAGTTACAGCGCCTCGCTGAGCTTGCTTGGACGCCTTACAGGCGCCGATCAATA
Organism: uncultured Candidatus Obscuribacterales bacterium; assembly: GCA_964615655.1. Classification (GTDB taxonomy): domain Bacteria; phylum Cyanobacteriota; class Vampirovibrionia; order Obscuribacterales; family Obscuribacteraceae; genus JAIEPM01. Next base: position 17,122 of record CAZTQO010000087.1, read on the forward strand.
TTTTGAAATAGCTGACCTCCATACCAACGGCTGCGGCGATTTCACAATGCTCTCCCATTCGACCTGGATGCGGCTGCGAGGCTACGACGAATATAATGGTTTTTCCTGGCATTTAGACTCGGTCTTTTGCCATGCAGCAGCCGCTGCAGGCGTTAAAGAACTTGTTTTTGATGAGCCCTGCAGAATCTACCACATCGAGCATGGCTCAGGCTGGACTCCGGAAAGTCAGGCAGAGCTGTTTGCTCGACTCAAAAGAAAAAGAATTCCCTACCTCACTAACAACTCATTCGGAAGAATTGCAGAGGCCTATTTTAAAGGAAAAAAAGCACCGGTCTCGAATCCTGCCGACTGGGGTTTTGCTGCCTATACTCTTAAGGAACTGAATTCGCTGGATAGCAAGAAAGGGAGTGATGAGAGTAATCCAGTTGCAGAGCAAGCCCTCCTGAGCACCCCGGGAGGCAGAGCATGAGCTGGAAGAAAAAACTATTCTTCTGTATCTTTACCCTAACGCTTCTGCTTGTTGCCGTCGAAGGCGTTGCCAGGCTTATCTGGTTTAAGCTCGAGCAAAAGGTTATGAGCCAGGTGCACGAGCTTGGCAAAAAGCAGCTTGAAAGAGAAAACGTGCAGTTCCCAAACAACGCAGTTGTTTTCATGAAGCAAGCCGATCCTGTTTATGGCTACAGCCTCAGGCCGAATTTCAGCGACCACGGGCTTTATGTGAACAAAGATGGTTTTGCCCAGCGAGACGTAGTCCCAGTTGCACGCAAGAACGGAATAAAAAGAATAGCAGCTCTGGGGGAATCCACCACGCACGGAAGCAGCGTTGACAGCGCCAACTATCCTCTCTTTCTTCGCAATTGTTTGCGAGAAAATGCGGTCGGCTACAAGGACGCTGAAATGTTGAATGCAGGTGTTGCAGGTTGGATAAGCGATCAGGTGGCATTGCGTGCGGAGCATCAAATTCGCAACTACAATCCGGACCTTGTAGTCCTTTACGTTGGCTGGAATGACTTTCAGGGCTATGACCCGCTTGCAGAAACCACCGCAGCAGGTTCTTTCTTCGATTCGAATTACGGTGCAAATAAATTTCTTGATTCTTCATTCGGAAAGCAATTCAAGTCGATAGAACTTGCCACAGCACTCTATCAAAAGTGGTTTAACAGTCAGAGAGAGACAACCGGCACAGTTGCGGAAAAGAGCAAGAAGTCGGGCGAGCTCCGGGATGCAAAAGACAACTATAAGTTCTATTTTGCCAGCCTGGACCGCATTGTCCATGCTTTTAGAACCAAGAATCCAGCCACAAGAATTGCAATCTGCACTCTGGTAGGACGTTGGCCATATTGCGATATGACTGACCACCCCCTGGCGGGCCGGACCTGGTGGATGAAACTCCACAATCTCAGTGCCAAGGAAGCTGATTTTTACCTGCAACGATTCAACTCAACAATTGCTGAATACGCCAGAGAAAACAATCTGGTATTACTCGATCTCTATTCTGAATTCCAACCCCTAGATCGAAGCAAGCTTCAAATTGATTTCTGCCACTTCACAGCTACCGGCTACGAGCTCTTAGGAGAATGCATCTACGAAAAGCTACGCCAGGCCAATTTGCTGGAAGGAAAGGCCAGCCCCCGACTGCTAGCTCTGCAAAACGAATTCAGCATGAAAGAGAATCGTTTGCTTTGCACCTCCGGCACTTCGAAGTAGGAACGAGAGCAAATGTCCACCGCTATTCTGGGAATATCAGCTTTCTACCACGATAGCGCCGCATGCCTGCTCGTCGATGGCGAAATTATTGCCGCGGCTGAAGAAGAACGTTTCTCGCGAAAAAAAGGAGACTCACGCTTTCCAAAAGCATCTGTGGACTACTGTCTTTCTGAAGCCGGTTTGAAATACTCAGACCTGCAAGCAGTGGCATTCTATGACAAACCTGTACTTACTTTTGCCAGGCTTTTGCAAACATATCTTGAATTTCCGCTGCAAAGCCTGCGGTCTTTTAACCGCAGTATGCCGGTATGGCTCAAAGAAAAACTCAGCATCCCCAAAATCATTGATGAGAATCTTGAGGGTTTCGGGGGAGAAATATTTTTTTCAAAGCACCACGAGTCTCATGCAGCATCAGCATTTTTTTGCAGTCCATTTAAAGAAGCGGCGCTTGTTATAGCAGACGGAGTGGGAGAGTGGGCAACCAGCTCGATTGGCGAAGGTCGCGACAATCAAATAAAGCTATTGAAAGAAACCAGATTCCCCCACTCAATCGGGCTTCTGTACACTGCCGTTACACAATACCTGGGCTTCAAAGTCAACTTTGACGAATACAAAGTCATGGGACTTGCCCCCTACGGCTCGCCTGTCTACAGAGATTTGATCCTGCAGAACGTCATCGATTTGAAAGAGGATGGTTCATTTGCTCTGAATCTCGATTATTTTCAATATACTTATGGGCTGCAAATGATCAGCGATAAGTTTCCGAAATTGTTCGGACAGGAAATACGCCGCCCGGAATCGAAACTTGAACAGTTCCACATGGATATTGCTGCTTCGGTTCAGTCAATCACAGCCGAAACAGTATTCAGAATGGCAAAAACAGCCAGAGAAATCACGGGACATAAGAAACTTTGCCTGGCAGGCGGTGTCGCTCTTAATTGCGTCAGCAACGGCAATATATACCGCAGCGGTCTTTTTGAAGATATCTACGTGCAACCAGCTGCAGGAGACGGCGGCGGCGCCATAGGAGCTGCTTACCAAATATGGCATCAGGTGATGCTGCGACCCCGAGCTTCAGAGCTTTCAGACAAAATGAAAGGCAGCTATCTGGGTCCTGAAATAAAAGCAAATGAAGTAAGAGAATTTCTGGACAGGCGCCAGGTCCAGTATCAGGAACTGGAGGAAAGCGAGCTGCCATCAGAAATTGCCCGCTGGATTGCCGCCGGTCATGTAATCGGATTTTGCAACGGCCGCATGGAGTTCGGCCCCCGGGCCCTCGGAGCTCGCAGCATACTCGGCGACCCGCGCGACCCCGAGACGCAGTCCCGAATCAATTTGAAAGTCAAGTACAGGGAGTCTTTCAGACCTTTTGCGCCGGCCATTCTTGAGGAACGTGTAAAAGATTACTTCGACATTGATATTCCAAGCCCTTACATGCTCATTGTCATGCCGGTCAAAGCAGAAAAGTGCATGGGCCAGGAAGAGATGAAAGAGAAAGTCGGCCTGGAAAAACTCAAGGTCCAGAGATCTGATGTTCCTGCAATTACTCACGTGGACTACTCTGTCAGGCTACAGACTCTGTCGCCCGGGCGAAATCCTGTGTTTCACGGGATCGTAAGCGAGTTTTACAAGCTCACCGGCTGCCCTCTTGTTGTTAATACGAGTTTCAATGTGAGAGGTGAACCGATAGTTTGCGATCACGAAGACGCCTACAGATGTTTCCTTATGACCGATCTCGACATACTGGTGCTTGATCGATGCGTGGTGAAAAAGCAGGGAGTAGACCTGAGCCTTCCAGCCAGAATCTTCAAAGAAAAGGTAGCAGTAAAAGCATGACAGGCGCAATCAGCCATCTTTCAAAAATAAACCATAAAAAAGAGCGCCAGCATCTTTTGAGAACTGCTATTTCGACTGCAGCAATTGCTCTTTTGTTTGGATACGCATTCCACAAGCCCATCCCTTCAGCGATACTTGGAACAATCAGCCTGCTATCTTGCCTTGGTTTTCTTTTTTACAGGCAAGCAGGCCGCGACATTTTTCTAATTCTGTCGGTAATTGCGCTGGCTCTCGGACAGCTTGTTTCGTGGCTGGCCTTGCAGATTATCTATATTTTCGGCATCCTGCCGTTTGGAATTATCGGCAAGCTTACAGGAATGGATAAACTGAACAAGAACTTTGCGGAATGCAAAAAACGAAAAACTATGTTTGAGAACAGCCCGGAAACTAGCCAAGAATCTTTCAGGAGACAAAGCTGATGAATAGTGTGAAATCAAAAAACGCTCCCGCAAGCCGAACCAAGCGCTCCAACATATTGAGCGAATATTGGTATTTTTTGAATGCGCACAAAGCATGGTGGCTCCTGCCGATTCTTTTACTTATACTTGTTGTCGGAGTGCTTGTTGTTGTAGCCGGCTCTCAATCAGCATTGCTTATGTATACTCTCTTCTAAGAAAGGAAATCTATGCCGAGCGCACCGATGTAATGCTTATGATCACGGAAGAATCAGACACCCTGGTAAAAGACATTTTAATAAAAGATATCCTGATGGACAGCAGCCTGCTTTCTGTGCGCAATCCAAACAAGGTGGCTGATGGCGGGATACTGAGAGCATTTCTTCCGGACAGTAATTTAAGCGAATCCGGACTTGAAATTATAGAGAGGCGGCATTTGTCGCCGACAAAAGAAAGTTGTGAAAACATCGGCTCGCTTATCGAAAACAGTTTCGACAGGCTTATACCTGAAGCTTTAAATAGAAGCATTCCAACAAACACGCGCATTCTGGAACTGGGCTGCGCTACTGGTGAACTGGGAAATTTTTTGAGTATCGCAGGACGAGACCTTCTTTGTGTTGATTCCTGCTTTAAGTGCTTGCTGGAAGCACAGAGATTCAAAGAAGAGAACAAGCTCAATTCGGTCCACTTCGCCCAGATGAATCCGCATTGCCTGCCTCTCAAAGCAGAGACCTTTGATTTGGTCATCATTAACGAATCAGGTCTGCACTCCCCAGACCCGCTTCTGTGCGTGCACAACGCTTGCAAAGTGCTAAAACCGGGTTCTCACCTGATTTTGGGTCTGAGCAACCAGTTCAGCTGGCTGCAGTCACTGCTTTCGAATTTCTCCGGCAAAAACCAGCCGGGCAAGAATCAGGCATCAGCTTCCTGCTACGGCTGCGACAGGCACAAGAACCCCGAGCAGAGGCTCACCATGGAAACAGCTCTGAACTGTTTCAAGAAAAATGGATTGAATTTTGTCAGATCCATACCTTCTACGATTTTTGGAAGCAGTTTCAATCTCGACTACAAAGAGTCTGTTTTTGGCGCTGAAAGCCCAGCTTCAGTTACAGATCGAATGCTGGTGCAGATTCAACAGGCAATCACAAGCGACGAAAGATTCATTGTTATGATTGCCAGAAAACCTGATTAAGAACTCGTTCGCAGACTTGAGCCCGGTTTGTACGTTTTTACGTCCAACGGATAGCCTTTAACACCTTCATAAATGTGGCTTGTTACCTCAACCATGCCATTGTCTACTTTTCCGATTTGACCGATGTATTGCCTACCAACACCTTCAGTTGCACTACCACTTTTTCTGTGCCGCTTTCATCAAGAATTAACTTAAAACCCACCGTTGGACGGGTTTGCCGTGTTTGCCAAGAGCTGGTTCCGCTCTTTAGGGCCAAGAAACGGTCAAGCTAAGTTTTAATGACATCTGTCTCTAGCCTGGTACTGGATACGGTACCA
>CAZTQO010000088.1:0-20997 GCA_964615655.1 uncultured Candidatus Obscuribacterales bacterium
TCCAATAAATTGGAGCACCCCGATTCGATTACAAAACAGCTCCAATAAATTGGAGTAGCCCGATTCGATTTCAAAATTGCTCCAATAAATTGGAGCACCCCGATTCGATTACAAAACAGCTGCTGATTCGGTCCGCCAAGCCCGCAAGACAAAGCCATTTGATCGGCATCTAAGGGTCGAATAAGGCAAAGCTTACTGGGGCATAAGCATCAAAACCGACTTAACGTTTGTTTCGGGATCTTTTGCACAAACAGAGCCTGTTTTGTTTGAATCTTCCTGACTTTGGAAGCGCACATAGAGGCTTGTGGATGAACCTCCGTCCAGATTGATTGCCTGCCTGCAACCAAGGTGTCTCATCAGGTCTTGAAGCTCGTAGAGCGTTATTCCGGCAGATTCCGGATCCTGTCCCTGGCCGGCTGCAGCCAGAAAGATTGCATAACCATCGTTTGTAATACCAAAAGCGCTGCGGGCAGCTGCTTTCTTGCAGCTAATAGAATCTGTGATGCTGCCGTCTTCCTGCCTGCGCAAGAATGCTTCATTCTCAGCCTCAAGTGCTGGCAAGAGTCGAGGCCCGGCCTGTAATGAATCAAGAATTTCAAAGCCCTCTGGCAACGGATCGCTGTGTCGGGCTATTTGAATCTCGGTGGCTTTCTGTCCCGTTTTTCTCAGGATGCGAATTTCGCTGCGGTCGAATATTGCGCCCAGGAATGATTTCAGTTTTGGATTATCAACAAGTGCCTTGTTTTCATGCGGGTCTGCTTTGACCTTGCCGTCGTTCAAAACATAGCTAGTGCTAGCGCCGTCTGATAGATTAAAGTAGCCGCCGTTTATCGCAGCGCTTGCGGAGAATTTGCGGGCAGCCACAGATGTAGGCATGGTTTTATCGAGCAATACCGGGCGCAATCTCCATTTGCCTTCTTTCAGATAAACAGCCACCAGGTGCACGGTGCAACCTTTAGGCAATGTGAACTCGTAATAAAATGCACCGTTTTTTGGGAAAATGCTTTTCGGGTTTGAAATTTCCCGAAAAGATTTTTTCGGCATAAAAGTCGGCGAGGCTGCGCTTGCTGTCATAAACTTAGCTCCTGAAAAAAAGAGCAATGCCAGAATAGACAAGGAATAACTTGAAATATTAAAACTGGATGCCGCCGCGCTTAATCCAGCTGCTTTTAATGCAGACCAGCTTATTGAAGCAAAGGGACCGGATCCGGCTTTGCAAAGCCGGGCTGTTGCCTGCTTCCGTAGTTTAACAAATGAATCGATGATTGAAATAGTCGACTTGACCTTAGAGCAGTGTGGAAGGAAGATATTTATAGAGCCATCTGAAATTTTAACCTTCCTTTTTTGAACTTTTTGCCGGAAACGGGCGTCTATTAATTAGATGTTTCGAAACAAGGTATCCAGTGGGGTCTTTATTGATGAACTTAACTACAAAGGTTCTTTCGGCTGTGCTGTCCTTTGCAGCTATGAGTTTTAGTTTTTCCTTTGCAGCAGAAGCCATTCCTATTACGGCCACAGCTGGCACTGCAAGCAAAAAGATGGTTTCTGGTGACGAAGCTTTTGCCAGGATAACAAAGCTCACAACTGAAATACCCTGGTATACTTCGCTCGATTATGCCAAGAAAAGGGCTCAACAAGAAAACAAGCCGATCTTCTGGATGCACATGCTCGGGCCCTTAAACGGCAAAACCTGAAGTGCCGGCAATAGCCTCAGGGACGTGTCCCTTTCCCAAGAACCGGTATTTTCTGAGCTCAAGAACAAATTTATTTGCGGTGCCAGAGACATTGAAAATGAGCCTTATTGTGGTGTTTCGGGTAGGCATGCGCCTGACGGCAAAGGCATAGTCACAACCAACGGAGCCGGCCCTCATAACTTGCAGCTCTTCGTATTAGCTCCGGATGGCACGGTGCTCCATTGCCTGCCTGGCTACTGGAACCCGCATGATCTCAGCCAGGAGCTTGCATTTTCGATGCAGCTCTTGCAAATATGGCAGGATCCGCGGCTTGCTATAAGCGAAAAGAAAGCAAGGTTTTCGAGAATGCAGCTTGCCCATGTAGGCAAGCATGGTCCTGAAATGGTAAGACGTAGCCAGATGCAGGGATTCGACAAAAAGTTCGAGGCCAAAAACCGGCCCTACCAGTCAGATACGGTTAGAGACCCGGCCATGGCTGTGCAGGCGCTGAGAACAAACGACAATCGTCTATTGAAGCAGGCGTTCAAAACTACCGATCAGATTATGCATGAACGCATGGCTCAGCGTCCGTTCGTGCCTTATGAGCAGTTTGATGTGGCTTATTACACTGATTACGGCAGGCAAAAGTATGAAAAGCACGAAGAAGATCGCGACATGACAGGAAAGCTGGTTAACAAGCCGAATCAGCAAAACAAGAAGAACAAAATGAAAAACATGGCTAATCGCGGCGTGCAGGTATTCAACGGAGGCAAGCGCATGCGCAGGCAACGTGTGATGAGTGTTTCTGAATACTAGCGCTTCGGGCAATTAGTCCGTCTGGCAGTTAGTCCGAGGGCAATTAGTCCGTCCGGCAGTTAGTCCGTCCGGCAGTTAGTCCGAGGGCTGTTGATAGCCCGTATGCATTGTATTTTTTTTCTGTAGGAGTTGTATTTTTTGATCGTAGTTTCTTGCACGATCACGGAAATAAGGAACTCTCTCAAGCTCAATCGGCAATGCTGCCTTTAGCAAGACATAGTCTAGAATCGCGGTTTGCGGCTCATTTGCTTTTGCTGCTGCCTGAGCATGAAGCTCAATGCTTTCTTCATCGAATATGTTGCATCTGTCTCCGGGATCAAGTAACGCGCAAACCGCTTTGTAGTCTCCTTTGTCCATAAGCGATTTTGCCTCTTCCAGTCGCTTGCCGTATTTGCTTCCTGCAAAAACGCGCTTGTATGCTGCCAGATCTTGGGCGGCGGCTTCTTCATTCTCGTGAAACTTGTGTATCATGAATCTCAGATTGTAGTAGCTTAAAAGATGGCTCTCTGGAGCATCTTTCATAAGGCTGTCGAGTTGGCTGAGCGCAAGATCTGTCTTGCCCATTTTGAATGCCAGTAGTTTTATTGCTTCAACGCGCATTGAGCGTGGCCCGTCATACCTGTCGAATGGGCTTGCTTTGATGCCCTTCTCAAGCGCATCAAGGGCTGCTTTGTATTTTGAAAGCTCAGCCTGGGCTTTTGCTTCCTTTCTGTAAGAGCTCTTGTCGTTAGGATTCACGATCTGTATGTAGTGGCATACTTCGATGCAGTTCTTAAAGTCTCCCCGCTCGAAAAAGTATTTTGAAAGCAGCTCAGGACCCGGCATCAGAAAAAGAGCAAGCAAAGCTGATGCAAGCGCCAGTGCTAGCAATTTTATTCTCATGGTTTTTTGAGCCAGTAGCCGCACAATTAGCAAGAGCTTTTCTGAAAGACTTGGATTCTGATTCTCTTTATTGGGGAATTCTGCGGTTCTTGCAATATTTAAGGCCGGGTTATTGCCTATGTATTCTTTTAACTGTTTTGAGTACTTGTCAGTTATGAAAAAAACGAAGAAAATTCCGATTGCTTGAATCAGGGGAGAGAAATATGAATAGGTTGAAACCAGTGTGAGCGCCTGAATCAGAGGAGGCAGGAAAATTCCGAAAATAACAGACAGCGCTGCAAAAAGCGGGTGGACAGCCGGTTCGAGCTTGAGATTTTTGAATGCTTTGCCAATGTCGCTGAAGAGTTCAAAGTAGAGTATGCCGCCAAGTATCAAGGGTGCAACAAGGGAGGCAATTGTAAGCGAGCTTGCAGCAGTCAGCACCTGAATTAGCGCCAGTGGCTCGATGCCGGTTTTAGGAAGGAAAAGCCAGAGTGCCGTAGATAGCATGCCAATCAAGATCAGGATTCCGTGGGGGCCAAGCAGAGAATTCAAGTAAAATGTCCGCTTTGCAGTCCATTTTAGTTGCGGTACCGGCATGCATCTTAGAGCCTTTTGCAGATTATTCAGACTGATGCACCATGCGATGTATAAGGGTATTTGAAGAACGACTGCAAACAGTGGCAGCCAGGCGATAAGATTGAAGCCGGTGTGCTCAGCTCGCAATAGAACAAGCAACTGGCTTGATATAAAAGCAATCAGAATGAGCTTAAGTGAATACGAAAACAACCATTTGCTTATGAGATTTTCTGGCTTTTTCAACAGATTGAGGACTTGAGCGCGGTTCTGATCGCTGTTTTGAGCGCTGTTTTGAGCGCTGTTTTGAGCGCTGTTTTGAGCGCTGTTTTGATCGCTGTTTTGATCGCGGCTCTGAGCAGGAGGCTGATTAGAGCCTGTATTTTCAGCCAGGCTTGTGTTTGCCGGCTCAGGGGTGCTTTGTTCTGAGTCGCCGGCTTCCGGATTGTTTTCTAGAGCAGGAAGAGCTTGCTTCTCTGCATCAGATGCATCTTCTGCGCTTCTAAGCTCAATGCTCTTGCCGTCCTTCTTGTCTTCTTTGAGCTCAGCGAAGGTCTTTTTTTGTTCGCCTGTCATCGCAACTTATCCACAAAAATCCTTCTCTGATTAAACCCAGCGACTTGCTAAAATTAACAGGCTAGCCCTGTCCGGTCGTAACTTCATGGACTCAGGCGCGCTATCAAGGCAGTTCTTTCTCAGCGGGCTTTTGCTCGCTCTTTTGCTGGGGCAGCCTTTGTGGGCAAAAGACAGTTTTAAGCAGGCGATTTCTCTTTACGAAAACAAGTCTTATGACGATGCTTTGAAGCTATTCTTGCAAGAACCGAAGAACTCGCCGCTTGAAAGCCAGAGCCTTTATTATTCGGCTCTTTGCTATTTAAACACCGGAAAAAAGGAAAAAGCCGACCAGTTGTTTGCCGAGTTGCTAAAGAGATTTCCTGATACGGAAGCCGCAAGGCACAGCAAGGTTTATCTTAAAGCTAACAAAGCGCAGGCGCCCATAGAAAAAAACAAAGAAACAGCAAATGAAATTGCAATTCCTTTCAGGCGAACGGCAAATGGGCAGATCACGGTCAATGCCGAGCTTCACGGCCGCAGTATTAATATGATTTTTGATACCGGTGCCGAAGAGTGTCTTTTCGGCAAAAACCAGATCGATAGAGCTAACTTGAGTAAGGCCGAGCGCAGCCGGCTCGTGCAATTGAATTCGGTTTCGGGGAAAATGAGTGTTTATCAGATAATGGCTGATATCAAACTGGGTTCCCTTGAACGGAATCTGCCGGTCTGCGTTCAGGAAAATGATATGGAGGCCGCTATTCTCGGTCAGCCCTTCTTTAAGGGCTATGTATGTGCTGTTGATAATCAAGCCGGCTTGATACGGCTGAAAAATAAAACTGAAATGAGCTCTATTCCATATGATTCGGTTCGTGTTCCTTTCAGGGAAGAAGGTGACAAGCTGATTGTTCAGGCTGAGTTGAACGGCAGAAAATGCGATATGTGCTTTGATACCGGTGCTTTTGGAGTTTGCCTCAGCGTAACGCAGTGCAAGAAATTGGGACTTGAAGTTCCTGAGTCATCGTCGTCTTACACAAAAGGGCCCAACGGGCAAAGTGTTCCGAGCTGGCAAATTCATGCCGATCTCAGTCTTGGTCCTATAAAGAAGAAGTATTTCCCTGTCAGGGTTATTGAATCTGAAACCAGCTTTCCACTTTTAGGGCAGAACTTTTTTGGTGAGCGCAGCTTCAGTATCGACAGGGAAAAGAAAGAGATTCGTTTTGCGCGTTGAAGAAAACTCCGGTTTCAGCACAAAAAAGCAAGAAGAGCGAAGCTTGCTTCGCTCTTCTTCAATCTCCCCTTTTAAGCTCTACTACATGCTACATGCCTGGTCCGGTTCTCGAGGCGGCAATGCTGCGTTGGCTGCTTGCTTCGTATGGAATCGTGAACGGTCCTCTTGTGCGGTCGCGAACCGAGCTGATCACCGCTGCCATTTTCTCCAGCTTGTTGTATAAGACCCTGTCTTCATGATTTTTGGAATTGCGCAGGCTTCGCAGCATATCATCCATGATGAACAGGTTCACATGAGAGACATCACTCAGAACGATGTGTTTGTCATCGCCTACCGGATATGCTCTGAGATCTCGACGCCCGACTCTGTCACTGTAGACTATGTTTCGTGCCTGGTTCTTCGGAGCGGAAACTATTGCACATTCCTGTCCAGGTCCGAGTTTGTGGGAAGTCTTGTTCACAAGCACGATCACATCATCATTCATGTTGTCATACAAGTCGCGAACAAGGGTAACGTTGCGTTTTACTGTAATAGATACCACTGCATCAGAATCAAGAATTATCCGGCCGTGTGGAGTAAGCACGCTCAAATCTTTGTCTTTGAAGAAAATCGCCTGCCCGGCACTCAGCCTGTAAACGTTTGAAGCCAGCTGCCGTATGCGTGTTTTCTTGTTGGTCTTGATTTTCTTGTCGTCCAGGCGCAGATTTGTTGATTGCTTGAATGCTATCGGACGCAAGTCTTTGCCGGAGACCTGTTCATTATCAGGCAGTTCGCTGCTTGGTGCTTCGCCCAGGTGGCTCAGTACCTCTTCCTTGCTCAAAGCACCACCGACGCCCGGGTATTTGTTTGTCGGCAACCAGTAGGTGAAGTTGTGTCTTGTGGTTCCCCAGATTATCTGATATGGAACATCTTGAGGCATGAGCGTAACAACCTTCATGACCTGGGGGTCGCTTTCTGCTATCTCATTATCAGGATCTGATAGACCGTCAGGCCCATCTTCGGCTTGATATGTGACTATTAACTGCTCCCCGGGCTGAAGCGCATATTCACCCTGGTTTTCCACCAGTACTGTTACGTTGCCGGTTTCTTTGTCGGTCATCGAAATCACACCTATTTGATCTGCTTCTGCGTTTTGTATTACGGCAGTACCATGTGGAGGTATCTTTACGATTGTTTGAGGCAATGTAACCGTTTCGCCGTTTTCGCCGCCTTCAACGACTGACTGTCCTCCTTTCAAGCTAAGACCGTTGCTTAAAAGCGCCGTCCGTTTTGCAGGCGAGTTGCAGATTTTCTCAAAATAGTTTTCTTCTTTGTCTGTAATTGTCCAGATATAGTCAACTGGAAATGAGAAGATGCTTGGTATTTCAACAGTAATTTGTTGTGGTGCCGCCGGCGGTGCCACTGGTGTTTCGGCTGGTGCAGGACTCAGTGCCGTCTGCTGAGCGGGCGGCAACGGCGGTATTGGCGGCAGCTCGCACTCTGGTTTCTCAGGTGGTTTCGGGCAAAGCGGCGGTCTTGGTGCTTCCGGACAGAAATCCGGTGGCGGCGGCGGCAGTTTGCAATTTTTTGCTTCAGGTGGCTCCGGGCATTCAGGAGGCGTCGGGGGCGGCGGCAGGTAACAAACCGGTGTTTCCGGTGTGTCCGGGCAGTCTGCTGCAACCGGTGCTTTTGGTGCTTGCGGTACACGGCAGAGTTTGTCTGGAAGTTCGCAAGTTGGTCTTGACGGCTTGTCACAGTCCTGACATTTGTAGTCGTAGCCATAGTACCTGTTGTTGGCATACAGTTTCGGATAATTATCTTCGTGACCATACTTGTTATAGGTGCAATATCTGTTCAAAGCACCAGGTATTATGAATTTTCCTTCTATGTCGATTTTTCCTCCTACTGCATTGAAACTGTTTATGAAACCAAGGAACACAATCCCTTTCTCGGCTCTTACATTCACGTTGCCTCCTTTATACTGGCCGTTTTTGTAATAGCCGAATGCATTGAATGTGTTTGCTAGACCCATATCGATGCCGCCGTGCTCCGCAATGAAGCTGAGGTCGCCCTTGCCTGCTGCAAAAATCCCCAGTTCTCCAAGCTTGATGTTGTTGCCTGCTTTTACAAGCACCTCACCGTTAGCTGCTTCTATTTTGTCGGCCAGACCGAGTTTGATTTCGTCACATGCGTCAAGTTTGATGTCACCGTAAAGCGAGCAGATTTTGTTATTGCCGGAAAGGAATTTATGATCGCTTCTAATGTCGTCGTTGCTTATGATCCAGATGTCGTATTTGGCCATAAGGTCATTTGAATTTAGAAGTATGTCTTCATTGTTTCCTGAATAGAGCTTCAGGTCTCCTTTGCGTGCAATTATTTTGTTGTGCTCTAAGTCAAGCTCTTTATGGCTTTCAAGCTTGACAGACCCGTCGGCGTCGATTGAGTTTCCAGAAAGAGACATGTCTTTGCTGCTTTCAAATTTGATATCGCCGTAGTTAAAAGTGCAAAAATGGTTGCCGCTGTCCGACCAGATTTTTCCATCTTCGCTGTTTAATCTTATATCTCCCGATACCGCTCTGAATTTATTGTCACGAGCAATCTTTATGTCGTCTCCTGCGTCTAAATTGATGTTGCCGCCGGAAGAGTAATCGCAATATTCTTTGCTGTTGAAGGCACTAAACTTGTTTTCTTTGCCTATATCGATAAAGCCGCAGGCAATAAGATCTAAGTTTCCACCAACGGCATTAAACTGATTGTGATGATCAATGTCGATATCGCCGTCTGCAGAAAGTTTGACGTTGCCGCCACTTGCACCCTTACGACTCCACCTAACAAATGCGTTGAGTTCATTGTAATCACGCATTGTAATGTCATCATCCGCCTCTATGCAGATATTACCGCCTACGGCGTTGAGCTGGTTCCCGGAACCCATATGCACATCGTCGCGATCAGAAATGAGGGTGATGTTTCCTGAGTCCTTGCTGCCGTCACTGAATGCGTTTGCTTGCAAACAGTCTCCGACCAGAACATCATCACGCTTGCTTCTGATTTGGATTGAGCCGCCATTGGCATTCATTGTATTATAGTCGCCGATTTTGGCTTCTTCATAGTTAGCAGTGAGGATGATGTCACCACCCTTGTCTCCTTTATGACCGCAATTTCCAGCAGCACATGCCAGGAACTCGTCACCGTATCCGGTGTGCAGTTTCTTGTTTGCATACAGATTGATGTCACCACCAACTGCAGTCAAATTGTTCCAGTCTCCGATACAAATGTCATGTCCGGCGTTCCATTTTATATCGCCGCCTGAAATATGCTTGTGGCTGCTTTGTGCAAAGGCCTGGAAGCTGCTCTTGTCGCCGGTAAGAATGCTGTCGTGAGCATCAAAGCAAATGTCGCCGCCAACGGCCGTAAAGTTTGCCCTGCTTCCCACGGTCAGATCACCGTCTTTTGCGTTGACAGAGATATTTCCTGCATCTTTCTTTCCGTCTTTATAAGCAGCAGCAGTAAAGTCTTTGTCTATGTGAATGCTGTCGCACTCACTCTTGATGGCAATCGAACCGCCGATGGCTGTCATTTCGTTGTACTTGCCGATCTTGAGTTCATCATGGCTCTTTAAGCTAATGTTGCCGCCGGAGTCGCTGTTGAATTTGTGATTTCCGTAGCCGCAATTCGGTCCGGAGCATGCAAGGAATTTGTTATAGCTACCAGTGCTCAGTTTCTTGCCTGCATAGATGCCAATGTCCCCGGCGCCGGCGTTGAAAGTATTCGATGGTCCAAGGCAGATATTCTCACACGCATCGAGCTCGATGTTGCCACCAAAGCTGTGCTTGTAACTGCTCTGTCCGTAGGCGTTGAATATGTTCTGGCAGCCGGTTTCGATGTCTTTACCGGCTTCAATTTCTATGTCGCCTCCCACTGCGTTGTAGGAACCGTTGTCGCCAAGCTTCACATTTCCGGAGTAGGCTTTCAGAGTTATGTCTGAGGCTTCATGACCATTTGAAAATGCATTGCCCATGAAGTCATCACCAACAACAACGTCGTCATGATAGCTCTTTATGGATAAGTCTCCGCCTACTGCATCCATTCTGTTATTGTTTGCAATAGTGACTTTGCCGTAATCAGCCACAAGCTTGATATCGCCGCCGTTGCCTGACCTGCCGCAGTCGCCGGAAGCGCAGGCGAGGAATTCGTTCTTATAACCGGTTTTTAAATTGTCTCTTGCTTCAATCTCTATATCACCGCCCACTGCGTTGAATTTATTGAATGAGCCAAAGCTGATATCATCGCCGGCTGATATTTTGAGATCGCCTCCTGTGCTGGACTTGCTTTTGTGTTGCGTCTGAGCAAATGCGCTGAACTCATTCTTGTATCCTGTGCTCAGGTCGTCTCCTGCATAAATACTGAGATCTCCACCCACTGCATTGTATTTTCCGTTATTGCCAAGATCCACATCAGCAAACAGGGAAGTAATATACAGGTCTCCCGAATTTTTCGACTTGCCCGCAAAAGCATTTCCTTCGAAGTCGTCTCCAATTTTCAGATCTCCAAAGCTGAAAATTGCAAGCGAACCACCGTTGGCATGCATTTCATTCTTTTTGTCGATACAAATAGGACCTGAAATGGCTGTCAGCGTGATGCTGCCACCGGAGTTATCGTGGTGCTGGCCGCAGTCGCCGCCTGCACAGGCCAGGAAGTTGTTATAGGCACCGGTGCTCAGCTTCTTACCCGCAGCAATCAGTATGTCTCCGCCTGCTGCATTGAAGTTGTTTGCCGGACCCAGGCATATATCGCCACCAGCCAGAAAGCTTATGTCGCCTCCATCAGATTGTTTATAAACTGTTTTGGATTTGTTGCTATTCTTGCCGTTCTTGTTATTGAAGTTGTTACTGAATTTGTTGAATTGTTCGTCGAAATTCCAGTTCTGGCTGTACTGCCAGGACTTAGAGTCGTCTTTGCTCTTGCTGTTTGAGTGTTTGCCATCTTTTGATTTGTCAGCAAGCTGATACAAAGAATAAGCATTGAACTCGTTGTATTTGCCACTGTGTATGTCTTTGAGGGCGGTGACTGCAATGTCTCCTCCTACTGCCTGATATTTGCCATTGTCTTTCAGGTTTACGCTTCCTTTGTTTGCGCTTATAAAGATGTCTGCCGAGTCAGTTTCGCCGTTGTTGAAACTGCTCATTTTGACGTGGTCGCTTACCCATACATCACCTCTGTTGCTGTTTACGTATATCGACCCGCCGTTTGCCAGAAGCTCGTTTTTGTACCCGATTACTAGCTTGCCGTAATTGGTGCTGAGTTTGATATCACCACCGGTTTTTGGCCCGCAGTTTCCACCGGAACAAGTCAGAAACTTATTAAAGCTACCTGTCTTCAGGTTGTATCCTGCATCCAGTTCGATGTCGCCGCCTACAGCGTTATATTTTCCAAAATCGCCCAGGCAGACACTTGCTTTTTCTGATTCAATCTCAATGTTGCCGGGGTTTTTCGCTCCGTCTGAAAACGCATTTGCGACAAACCAGTTGCCGATGTTCACATTTTTTCTCGCGTTTACATTTATAGATCCGCCAACTGCATTCATCTCATTTGCATAGCCGATTTCTACTGAACCATAGGAGCTTTTCAGAGTTATATCGCCCCCGGAATTTTTTGAATGTCCGCAGTTGCCGCCTGAACAGGCCAGGAAATTGTCGAACTTGCCTGTTTTCAGGCTGCGTTTGCCGCTAATCGAAATGTCTCCGCCTGATGCTATGAAATCGTTGTATCCGCAGGAATCGAAGTAGTTGTAATAAAGATTCAGATTACCTCCATTGCCGAATTTCGATGCAAATGCATTCAGCGAGCTCTTTTCGATTTTCAGGCTGCCGCCGGCAGCGTTTATGTTGCCGTTTACTGCATTTACAAGAATCTTGTTCAAGTCGGCATTCCCGTACATGCTTACATCTCCGCCGAAAGCCTGAATGGAGGAACCGGACACAGGCTCGATTTTGCCATGATGGCTCTTCATGAAGATCCCACCCGGAATGTTCAAGAGATTAGCTGCCACTATGTTGCCCGATGCTATGAGGCTGATTTGACCGCTGCCTTTGCAGCAACTGTTAGAGCTCTCGTTGAAACTGAGGCTTGAGATGGCCGGCCCCGGCTGCTCATGATTGCGTCCCTGGCAGTCGGTGCAAATGCTGATATCGCCAATATAAATGTTGCCCCTGGAACTCTTTCCTGCGTTAGCCTGGAGGCTGATGTCGTTGTCTGCGGTGATCAGGCTCACTGATGGCAGGTCAATGTCGCCGCCTGTCTTGCTGGCTCCGTAAATGTGATAATCTACGCCGCTTTCACACATGAAGCAGGCGGGATTGCTCACCGAATAATCTACACCTGAGGCGAAGCGAATTTCGCCGCCGGGGCCGGAGCTTGCTCCTGCTGATATAAGTGCGTCATCAGGCGCTCCGGGTGCGATAATATCTTCACCTGCAAGAACAATGAGATCTGCCCCTCTTGTGAAAAAGGTCGAGTCAGTCGTAAACAATCCTGAGAGATTTACAGTTCCCGGACTTGAAAAAATCGGGTCACCAGTGAGTGCCGAACTTGCAATGTTGAGATTACCTTGCTCTACGTGAACGCTTGCATCTCCAGCTGCAAGAGCTACGGCTCCACTCAAAGTGCTGGTGTCGACAATGATTTTGCCGCCACTTGCTTTAAAGGAGAGGTCGGGAGCGTCCAGGTTTCCGCCCACAACAGTCAGCAATGTCTTGCTTGAGTTGTCCAGCGAATTTTTGATTGCTTCCATAGCAATAGATTTACCGGCAGTCATCTGACCCATGATATTGTTCACGGATAGTGTGTTGCCGGTGAGGTTCTGAATGTTCAAACTGCCGTTGAGTGCTTGCATCAAGCCCATGGAGTTACTGAGATTGGCGGTAAAGGCGTTAATGGAAGCCAGGTTCGCCGCGATCTGTCCACTGTTGATGATATTTGTCGCCTGAAGATTCACGTTTTGCATCGCTGCCAGCACAGGTGAAGGCCCGGCAACAGCTTGAGGCAGTGCGTTGGTAATGGTGTTGCCTGCCGTCAGCGATAAATTAGCGGCACTTGATATGGTGCCTGCATTAACAATGTTCTGAATTGCAGCGATACTCAGACTCAAGTTTGGTACTAGAGAGCCTATATCAATTGAGAATCCTGCTATTCCGTTTTGAGGTATCACCGTTGTAATCAAAGCTGCTGTGTTGTTGTATACATTGTTCGCGCTTATATTGACTCCGGTCACCCCTGGATTTGTGGAGATGGCATAGATGTTTCCGGAATTTGCCAGGTTTCCGCTAAGAGAAAAATTTGCAGAATTGCTGAAATCAAGAATCAGGTTGCTTCCTTGTGCTACATTCAGGCTGGAAAGATCCAGTGTTTCCGAGTTCACCAGCACCGTTGTGCCTGCTGGAATAACAGCTGAACTTGCCGATGGACTCGTGAGGATTTCCACTTCTTCATGCTCCAGTGCTGGTGTGCCTGCTGGAACCACTGCTAGTGCGTGTTCTTCAGGAATCGCGCCCGGTGCTGTGTCTACAGCCCATGCCGGCAGCATTATCATGCTCAAAAATGCAAAGCACGAAATGACTGCCAGAGCCTTTCGCATAATTATCTTGATTCTCTTTCTCTTAAAACTCATAGACCACCTCCAGTCAGAATAGTTGAATGTAAATGTAGTAAGCTTCCCAGGTGCGTTGCTCCCTGGGTGCTGAATTATCGAAGCCAAAACACCATGCCAGGCATCACGAGTATGCACCGGCCTGGCGGGGCATTCGGCCTGGCAAAAATGCACCGGCCTGGCAGAGCCGTCAGCTCTGCAGGAAACCCTGCTTAGATCCGATTGTTTGTTTTTGATTTCTGTTTATTATTTTGTTTTTTTTTGCCCGACATTCAGTATTGAATTTTGATTTGTGATTTTTCTGCTTTTCGTCTTATCTTCTGGGCAATAAGAGTGTCGGACAAACAGGCGGCAGTAGTGATTGCGCACCTCTGTCGGTTTGCTGCTAACGATTCCCCTGAATCTGAAGCTACCTTTTATATTATAACATAATTAAGTGCTAAAGTAAAATTTCGCTGCATTCATGCCTGGAAATATAGAGTAAATGGCTGTTTCAGGACTGTCGTGCTTTTGTATAGTGATACTATAGGCGGTGAAGCACATTGAATGAATGCTCGGGAGTTTGTGTATTGACTTATTTGAATTTGCTGAAAGACTATAATAATGAAAACGTTTCTCGTTTTGAAAAATGTGCAAAAAAGGCAGCTGCCGCTCGAATTTGCATCATGCGATCTGCGTTATGCAGAAACGCTTGTAGAACATTTCTTGCATGAATATACGAAACCTGGCGACATTGTTTTTGATCCTTTCATGGGATTCGGCACTACTCTAGTTGTAGCAGAAAAACTCAGTCGAGTTGGATTCGGGATTGAATATGATCAGAAACGTGCTGCATATGTACGGTCTTTGCTGACAAAACCCGAAGGGGCGCTGCAGGGAGACGCCACTCGTCTTGGCGAGCTGAATTTGCCTGAAATCGACTTTTCCATGACTTCGCCGCCTTATATGGGCAAGCATCACAAAGAAAATCCTTTCACAAACTACACAAGCGAGTTTGAGGGCTATATGCAATATCTTGAAACTATTGAGAAGTCAAATATCAAGAAGGGCGGAGACTCAGCTCCGCCCCTGCTTATTTCGGATTGCCTGACTTTAATCAGTGGATTTCAATCAGCCGAGTTTCATTCAGTCGGCAAGATTTACCCAAACACTCTTGATGTTTGAATAAAGCTCAATTGAGTGCTTGCCGAGTTCGCGGCCGTAGCCGCTCATTTTGTAACCACCAAAAGGCATCTGAGGATCAAACATGTTGTAGCAGTTCACCCAGACTGTACCGGCTTTGATATGCGAAGCGAATTTATGCGCTTTCTTGATATCGCGGGTCCAGACAGCGCCTGAAAGGCCGAAGCGGACTTTGTTTGCTTCTTCGGCAACCTGCTCCATGTTTGTAAACGGAATCACTGAAAGCACAGGTCCGAAAATTTCTTCCTGAGCAATCTTCATTGTGTTGGTTACACCGTCAAATATGGTTGGTTTGACAAAGTAGCCTTTTGCAAGATCGCCTTCTTTATTGGCTTCGCCGCCGCAAACTAATTTAGCGCCTTCTTTCTTGCCGGCTTCGCAGTAACTCAATATGCGTTCCATTTGCTCTCTGGATACTTGCGGTCCAATTTGGGTATTCTCGTCAAGCCCGTTGCCCTGCTTCATTTTGCTGACGCGCTCTGTAAGCTTGGTCATGAATTCATCATGGATGTTCTTATCTAAGAAGAGGCGGCTGCCGGCACAGCAAACCTGACCTTGATTAAAGAAGATGCCCATTATGGCGCCTTTGACTGCAGCATCTATATCTGCATCTGCAAATACGATGTTGGGAGCCTTGCCGCCAAGTTCGAGCGAAACGCGCTTTAAATTGCCCAGCGAAGCTTCCACAATCTTTCTGCCTGTGTTGTCTTCACCGGTAAATGCAACTTTGTCAATGTCCATATGCTCTGAAATGGCTGAACCGGCCGCATTCGGTCCGAAACCTGTGATTATGTTGAGCACGCCATCAGGGAAGCCTACTTCGCAAGCAAGTTCGCCGATGCGAAGGGCTGTAAGCGGGGTTTGTTCTGCGGGTTTCAGAATTACTGTGTTGCCGCAGGCAAGTGCCGGACCCAGCTTCCAGGCTGCCATCAGCATTGGGAAGTTCCAGGGAATAATCTGTCCGACAACCCCTACAGGCTCTCTCAGTGTATAAGTAAAAAAGTCATCGTTTACTTTAGTAGTCTCGCCTTCGAGCTTGGTTACCCAGCCGGCGTAATAGCGGAATGTTTCAACCGTCTGGACCACATCGACAAAGCGTGATTCTTTGATTGGTTTGCCATTGTCGAGGGTTTCCAATTGGGCAAACTCGTCGGCACGCTTTTCGATTTCGTCTGCAAGTCTGTAAAGCAGCCTTGCTCTTTGAGCTGCTGCCATCTTGCGCCAGGGGCCGTTTTCAAAGGCATCTCTTGCGGCTTTAACAGCTTTTTCAACGTCGGCCTTGCTTCCTTCTGCCACTCTGGTCAGAACCTGCTCGCTTGCAGGGTTCGTAGTTTCAAAGCTTTTGCCAGATTCGGCAGCTACCCACTTACCGTTTATCAGAAGCTTCTTTTCAGTTTTCAGCCACTCTTCGCAAAGTAGTTTCTTGTCATGTACTACAGCCACTATATAACCCTCCGGCTATTCTTTGTAATAACTCGTTCCGGATTCAGGAGACCGGCTCCTGATGCGATTGGCACTCAGGTTAACACGCTAATATTGATAACTTATATACGCTAAGCTTTATTTAGGCTTCCGCCTGGCGATACTAGAGGGCATTAATTGGCGCATTAATTGCTTAGAGCTAATCAATCGTTTATGCTTGAGTCTATGGAATCTAAAAGGTCTCGGGATTACTTAAATGTTTTAGGCGCCATTGTCCTGGCAGCAGGACTTTTGAGCGCCGCTGCCGCAGCAGATGCAGCAGGAAAGCCCAATTATGCCAAGAAGATGCAAATGGGGCAGCTGCTTTATTTTAACGGCAACGTTGATTCTGCCATTAAAGCGTTCAAAACTGCCTCGTCTCTTAAGCCGGATGCCTTTGAGCCGCATTTGAATCTTGTAAATATATACGTCCAAAAGCAAGATTTTCCAGCCGCAGTTGAAGAATGCAGGGAAGGCCTCAAAATTAAACCCAAGCATCGCGACCTGCATTTAATTCTGGGGAACCTGCTTCGAACCGTGGCCGGAAACAAAGAAAAGGACTCGGAAGAGCAAAAAAAACTGCTTGAGGAAGCAACAAAGGAACTGGCAACTGCAGAAGAACTGGGAGCAAACAAGGCGCTTATTCACAGCACCCTTTCTGTAATTCATGTACAACAGGGCAATTTCGATAAGGCCATGGAACATGTAAACATAGCCCTGGATGAAAAGGACAAACTGCCTGATGCTCATTTGATCAAGGGTGTTCTGCATTTCAAGAAAGGAGACAAAGAAAAGTCTCTTGCAGAGCTTGAAAAAGCAATCGAGCAAAAGGAAAAAAATGCAGAGGCCCGCAATACCAAAGCCGATATTCTGTTCAGCATGGGTAAGGTCGACGAATCGCTGGCAGAGTATGAAAAGGCTCTGGAAGATGATCCTAAGTATCACCAGTCGATGATGGGCATCGCCAATATTTTGATTTCCCGCAAAGAGTGGGAGACGGCGCTTGTGCATCTGGAAAAAGCTCAGGAGCACAAGCCCGATGATTCGAACATCATATATTCGATTGCAATCTGTCTTGAAAAACTTGGAAAAGTGCAACTTGCGATTCCCAAGTATAACGAGGGCATTATGGTCGATACCAACCCCACTACCAAGGCACAGATTCTTGCTCACGTAAGAGAGCTTCAGCAAAAGCAGCTTCTGAATATTCCAAGTCTTTTGAATCCGGCAACCGGAACGCCTATCGGCCCTGGAGCCCAGGGTAGTACCGAGTCCAGCCTTTTTGGTTTCGGCAACTCATTCTTTGGAGAATCATTCAAAGATATGATTAAAATCAAGGGTGGCTCCGGTGTTTCCGGCGGCGACGGCGAAAAAGACAGCAAGAAAGAAAAAGCAAAAAGTAAAACTGAAAAAAGCAATTTAGAATAAATGGCTTAATGAAAATCACAAGGACAGCAGAAGAACCTTTGCGTCAGTGTAGTTACTTGCCTGATCGCCTTTCGCGCATGGTTTATGCTGAAGTATCGGAACTCAGTCCGGAAGAATATTTGCAGCTGATTCATCAGGGCTGGAGGCGATTCGGTTACTGGCTTTTCAGACCGCAATGCCCCAGCTGCCGGGCCTGCGAGCCTATTAGAATTCCTGTGCGCGAATTCAAGCCGAATCGCATACAAAGAAGGGTGATCAAGGAAAACAGTTCGCGGCTCAAACTTCTTGTGCAGGCACCTCAATTCGATCAAGAAAGAATAGATCTATATGTTGCTCATCACGAGTACCGCAAGGAAACCCGCGCCTGGTCTGCTGTCGATCAGCGATCAGCTCTTAACAGCATGATGAATTTTACCGAGTCGCCATTAATGATTCAGGAGTGGGACTATTACCTGGACGAAAAGCTGGTGGCGGTGGCTTACATAGATCAGCTCCCTGATGGTTATTCGGGAATATATTTCTATCATTCACCTGAGCACCGCCGGCTTTCTCTGGGCAACTGGATCTGTATATCAATGATTCTAAGGGCTTGCGAGCTGGGTTTTGACTATGTTTATTTCGGTTATTACATAAAAGGCAATCTCTCAATGGAGTACAAGGCCGCATTTGTGCCCAATCAAATATTGCAGGACGACGGCAGCTGGCAGTATTTCAAAAGCTAATGAAGCAAAATATCAGGCGAATTGTGGTCTGAGTTCCGGCGGCGGCTCTTCATCGGGAGGTTCTTGCTGCCCCTGTCCGAGATCCAGTACCGTGCCGGCATCGGCTGTTGGAGCAGGTGGCGGGCTGGCCTTGGGTGTATCGCCTGCATCTTCATCAGGCTCGATCCAGCCTTTTTCCTGGCTGATTCGTTTTACAATTGCTGCAAACTCCTGACCATCTAGCGTTTCTTTATCCAGCAAAACCTTGACGATTTCGTGCATGTGGTCAATGTATTTATGCAGGAGCTCTTTGACTATTTCGTATTGCTCAGTGATTATTCGTTTTACTTCTTCGTCGATAATCTCAGCAACACGCTCGCCGTAATCACGCTCGTGACCGAAATCGCGGCCTAAGAAAATGTGCTCATTTCTTTTGCCGAAAGTCATCGGTCCTAAGCGTTCGCTCATGCCGAATTCGGTAACCATTCGCCTGGCAAGCTTTGTTGCTTTTTCAAGGTCGTTTTGAGCGCCTGTCGTGATTTTGTCTTCACCGTAAATAATCTCTTCGGCCAGGCGCCCGCCCAGGCAAACACCGATAGTATCTATCAGCTGTGCCTTGGTGGTGGAGAGCGAATCTTCCTCTGGAAGATACATTGTAAGCCCGAGTGCGAAGCCTCTGGGGATTATGGTCACTTTATGCAGGGGGTGTGCATTCTCAAGCAAATGACACATGAGCGCATGCCCAACTTCATGATAAGCAGTCATTTGTTTTTCTTTTTCGGGCATGATGCGGCTGCGTTTTTCCGGGCCGGCAATAACTTTGTCGATTGCCACTTCAAGATCGTTCATTTCAATTTCGCGCTTGTCGGCACGGGCGGCAATTAATGCGGCTTCGTTCAACAAGTTCGATAGATCGGCACCGGTGAAGCCCGGAGTGCGTCTGGCAAGTGTCTTGAGCTCGACGTTTTTGGCAAGCGGTTTTCCCCGGCCGTGCACTTTGAGTATCTGCTCCCGCCCTAGCACATCAGGAGGATCAAGCACTACCTGGCGGTCGAACCTGCCCGGTCTCAAAAGGGCCGAGTCAAGGATGTCAGGCCGGTTGGTTGCCGCCACGACAATAATGCCGGTTGTGCCTTCAAAGCCGTCCATTTCGACCAGCAGCTGGTTAAGTGTCTGTTCTCGTTCGTCGTGGCCGCCGCCCAATCCGGCGCCTCTTTGCCGGCCCACTGCGTCAATTTCGTCTACAAATACAATACAAGGGGCGTGCTTTTTGGCTTGATCAAATAAGTCCCTTACGCGTGAGGCACCAACGCCTACAAACATTTCAACAAAGTCCGAGCCTGAAATACTGAAAAATGGCACGCCGGCCTCGCCTGCCACAGCTTTAGCCATCAGAGTCTTGCCGGTGCCTGGCGCCCCTACTAACAACACGCCTCTTGGTATGCGCGCACCCAGGGCCTGGAACTTCTCAGGGTTTTTCAGGAAGTCGACAATTTCCTGCAATTCTTGTTTTGCTTCGTCGATGCCTGCAACATCTTGAAACGTAACTTTCACTTTGTTGTCAAGCATGAGCTTAGCCCGCGAACGTCCGAAACTCAGCGCCTGGTTTCCACCTGACTGGGCGCTACGGAACATGAACAGGAAACCAACCAGGAGTAGGATCGGCAGGAAAAATGAGCTCAGCATCCCGAACCAGAAGCTGCTTTTATCATCCGGCTTTGTTTCAAGGGGGATATCAGCCTCGTTGACAAGGGCGACAAATTGCTCTGTGCAGGCTGGCGGTACAACAACTGAAACCAGGTTATTGTCGGTTCTGTTGAGCTTTATGCGAAAAGAAGCATCATTTATGGTGTATTCGATTTTGGAGATGTCCTTGGTCTTTTGCGCCGGATCGTTGGTTGCTTTGGCTTCGTCCAGCATCTTCACAACATCTGAATAAAGAAGCGGCTTTTGATTACTTCCGGTGTTTGTCAGCGAAAACACAAATACCAGAAGCACAAGAAGCAAGAAGAAAACGGCTCCAGTTGTCCCGTACTTCCGCATTTTTTTCCCCCAAGACCCGTCAAAATAGTAATAACAGATTATAGCACCAGCCGCCACTTAGCTTCAGCCGCATGTGAAAAGGAGTTTCGGCATTTAGGCTCTCAGAGCACTCTGCTCGGGAAAGCGCCGCATATATATGTTTATACCCGGAAACAAGGGCAAGATTAGATTTCAGATTTAAAGTGACTGTCTGTTTTGGGATGCAAAGGGGGGGCATATTCAGTTTATCCGTCACCTGGCGGATGATGTCCGGGTCTGAAAGCCAGCTTGTTAAATAGTCGCCAACTAAGGCAGTGCAATGCTTTCGGGGCGAATTAATAAAGGCAGAGAACCCGGGCGGCGTGGTTACCATAAGAGGCGGGGGTGATACTGTAAATGGTGTGCATGTACCTGGTACAAATCCCGGCACTGTTCAGCTAGGTACTATAGATGTATCGTCGGCGGAGCATGCAGGGCACGGGCAAATTTTCATAGATAATTTTGGCGGCGCCGTAATTACAGGCCCGTTAATATGCAACGGCGATAAGCTGCAGGTAAGATCAAGCGCGCTTGTGCAGATAACAGGAGACCCGGAAGGACCAGCTATCTTAAACTCTGGTTTTACACCAAGAGCGGGGATGTTCTGGCAGGCAGATACAATAATAGATGCGCCTGAAGTGCTGATTTCAGGCGGCAGCATCCAGGCAAACGACAGCGCGCTTTTCATAGGCTCAATAGTCCAGCTGGGCACAGCAACAGTGGCAGTAAATGAAATATCTGCAAAGGATACATTTGGAACAGGGGTCTTTGCTTACACTTACAGTTGATGCAAATTCAATAAGCGTGACAGCCGGCACAAATGGCAACGGC
>CAZTQO010000089.1:0-14651 GCA_964615655.1 uncultured Candidatus Obscuribacterales bacterium
AATCGTTTCGATTGGCCTGCCCGGCATGATTCGAACATGCGACCTCATGGTTCGTAGCCATGCGCTCTATCCAGCTGGGCTACGGGCAGATCAGCTTGCTGTTAAGCGTAAGGATCAATTCTAGCATGGGCACATCTTGATATGCCCCTTGAAGCCGGTTTGGTTAACGAATTTTGCGGCGAAGCAAGTTCCCAAGCGCACTTCACATCCAGCCCGGGTGCCACATTTTCTCAAATTAGTTATTAGTAATCTACTGAAAACCCAGTCGACCCCTCAAAAGCACTGCCAGCTAATCGCCCATTCATCTTCGTGCCCGGGAGCGCTTCCCCGACCGAAATAGCCCATACCGCCATCGCCCCAGTACCAGTTTGCCTTTTCGCTTGAATCAATCTGAAAAACAAACTCAGGCGCTGCCGGGTGCTTGTTATGCGGCGCCCAGTAGAGCTCGCACTGGATCAAGCGAGGCCAGCCGCCTATTTTAAAGCCATCCAGCCCCTGGAAGTGGTCATAATAATCGTCGTCGATTTCCTTCGGTAGCTTTATATCGCAGTCTTCGTGGCAGGGATAGTCGTCGTGCAGTTCGGCAAAGAGCGGAAAAGCATTTATTTCGGAACCGGTATCAGGTTCGCTTATCGGCACCAGCTCTGAAATCTTCTCATAAGCGCGCAGGCACCAGCCTTCGCCATTTGGCGTGTCTTGCGGCAGTTCTTCCGGGTCTATGAACACTGTTATAAATTCCAGATCCGCAAGCCGCGCTGGTATCACTGGCAGTGCTTTTACATTTATCTGGCATAGCGCCCACATTGCTTTGCCACGGCTTTCCGGCCATTTTTCACCGGGAAGCGCCAGCTTTACCTTGCCGAAGCACGACGCGGCAGGGTCGTTTGTAAGGTCGCTTCCCGGGTCGTTTCCCGGGTCGTTTCCCGGGTTGTTTCCCGGGTTGTTTCCCGGGTTGTTTTCCTGATCGCTTTCCGGTCCACCAACCCGCACCTTACGCCCGGGTTGCAGCAACACCGCATCCCGGCGCAGCTTTGCCTTAATTTCTTCAATTTCCACCTGGCTAGCCACAGTTCCGTCCTATCTCCCCGCCCCATGCTCCCGGGCCATCATTATATATACTCCCTGAACAAAGCACTAGACGACCGGTCTAGTACGTGCTATCATCTTAACTGGATACTGTTTTACGACAATCTGGCAAGAGAAGGAGCAAGTAATGGGCAAAACAGCAACCGGCACAAGCAGAGACACAAAAACGCTGCTTCTTGAAGCAGGTATGGCTGTGATGTACGAAAAAGGCTACTCGAATACCGGTATTCAGGAAGTGCTATCGTCGGTGGGTGTTCCCAAGGGGTCTTTCTATCACTATTTCGAAAGCAAAGAAGATTTTGCGCTCAAAATAATCAAGCACCAGGAAGAAAACTACGCCAATGTGCTTGGCGGCTTCCTGCGCGACAAAGACCTGAGCCCGCTCAATCGCCTGCGCAAATATTGCGACACCAAGGCAAGTGATCTTAAAGAGCAGAAGTGTCGCCGCGGTTGTTTGTTCGGCAATTTGAGCCAGGAAATGGCTGACCAGTCTGAAGTGCTGCGTGTCGAACTTGCCCATGTTATGGAGCGCTGGCGCGAGCTATTTGCTGCCTGTATCAAAGAAGGGCAGGAAAACGGCGAAATTACCAGGAAATTTTCTGCGACCACGCTTGCCGAGATGTTTTTGTGCGGCTGGGAAGGTGGTATCATGCGTGCCAAGTGCAAGAAAAACATCGAGCCGCTCGAGTCTTTTATTGATGTGATGTTCAACCGCGTATTGATACCCTGAAGTGCCTGACAAAACCGACGAAGTTTGCGATATTTTCAGCCACGAACGTTACCGCCTGCTTGAACTGATTGGCGAAGGCGCATACAGTCGTGTTTATAAAGCTGAGCATAAATTGCTCGGCGACATTTTTGCGATCAAAGTCCTCAAAAAAGAATACTTTGCCCAGCTAAGCGAAGCGCTCCGCTCAGATAGCCATGGAGCAGCGGCCGCTGCACCTGACTCAAAGGAAGCAGTTAGAGCCACCGAAAGATTCAAGCGCGAAGCACGCCTTGCGATGCAGCTCCAGCATCCTAATATCGTTTCGATCAGAGGGCTTGGTTTTACAAGTAACGAACAACAGTCGACAGATCAGGCAATAGAAGATTCGTCGGCAAAAGACCAGCCAACAAAAGACCAGCTGCTAAAAGACCAGCCTCTAAAAGGCCAGTCAACAAAAGACCAGCCATTTATAGTTATGGAATATTGTGATGGTTTGCCGCTTGATAAAGTGCTCGAGCAATCTAAAACGCTTCCGGTTGAAGAAACTCTTTCGATAGCAAAACAACTGGTGTCTGCTTTGAGCCATGCGCACAATCTGAACATTATTCACCGCGATATAAAGCCTGGCAATATTCTTGTTCTGCAGCAAGGAGAGAGCAATGCCCTTCCTGCCCCGGCGGCGTCTTCTTCGAATCCGAAGGCTCTGATCAAATTAGTAGATTTCGGCCTTGCAAAAGAAAGCGACCCCACCCCCGGCGGATTAACCACAAGCTCTTCTTTTGCGGGAACCCCAAACTACATGAGCCCGGAGCAATGCTGCAACAAAGTGCTTGACGCACGCTCGGACATCTATTCGCTTGGTTGCGTTCTATACGAATGTCTCACCGGCCGCAAAGTATTCAGCGCCGATTCCGACCTGGCATTGATGGACAAACATCTTCGTGAAACGCCCGCGTTTCTTCGCACAGACCCGCCTGATGCAAGCCTGCGCAATATTATTCTCAAATGCTTGCAAAAAAATCCGGATCAGAGATATCAGAGCGCAGCAGATCTGCAAGCCGACCTCAATAATGTATCTGCCAGTTCATCCGGCAAAAAGCACAATTTCGCCCTCTTGCTTTTGCCGATAGCAATTGTGGCTTTACTGATCCTTGCCGGTCCGTCTTTTCTTGCCTTCATTAAAGAGCAGCGAGCAAAACATAGTGTGGATGCGGACACTGTTCTAAGCGATAAGAAAAAGAAAGCAAGCGATCTTGAGTCGCATCGTCTTGGCTATGAAAATCCGAATACTGTTCTTGAGCAGGGACGCAACTACAGGGTGGATAAACCCGGGCGCCTGCACAATTACGCAGAAGCTGAGCGCCTGATGAAGCGCGCCCGCATGATTTCGCAAAAAATTGGAAATAAGGCGGTGGCAGCCAGAAGCTTGAGTGACCTTGCTTATTTATATACTGATATCAAGCGCCTTGATGATGCCGAGGCAGCACTCAACGAGTTACTTCCTGAGCTTGAAACTGTAGATATAGATATGCCCAAGGGAAAAACTGAAGCTTACATTTGTTATGGCAATATCGAGTATGAGCGGAACAATTTTAAGAACGCACTTTCATATTACAAGAAGAGCCTGGCATGCTGTCCTTTGGATACAGCCAAATATAGCTATATTCGCAGAGTCATAGCTAAAACCCATCTGGCCCTTGGTGAGTGTGATACGGCAAAAAAGATCGCACTTGAGAATGAGAAAGCTATTCGAGACGATAACTCCCTACTTCTTATTGGCGAAAAAACTTTGACTCCGTTTCTGATAGCTGAAATAGACCTTGCCTGCAAAAACTTCGCTGAGGCAGATAAGCGAATTGACCTGATTTTCAAAAATTACAATGAGTTCAACAGGGATACGATTGGAGGTCTGAATAAGCTGGCTGCCGTAGCGCTCAAGGTCGGAAGACTCGAAGAGGCAGAGGCACTTGCCCGGCACGCCTTGAAATTGATAGAGGTGAGTTACAGAGAGCCGGGGCAGTGGAATGCGGCAAAAGAGATAATTGCTTCGGCACAAGCCAGAAAAGGGCGCGGCAATGGCTGACCCTGAAGAAAATGACATTGAAGAAATAGTCCCTGATCAAACAGTTCATGATCAAACAATTCCTGATCAAACAGTCCATGATCAAAAGGTAGACCTACGATGCAAGAATTTTGCGCTTGCAGACGAGCGAATCAAAGAGATTTTGCAGAATTACAATGAATTTCAAAAAACCAGTGCTGCTGGTTTTGCTCAGCTTGCAGGTGTTGCTAAATCAGAGGGTAAGAATAAGGAGGCAGAAGCACTTGCCCGGCGTGCGTTGAAACTGATAAAAACAAGGAAAAATTACCCGCAGTACTGGGATTCAGCAGTGGCAGTCCTGAAGTCACTGGGTCAAGAAGCAGCAGATGAACTGTGAGCCCTGAACTGTGAGCCCTGAACTGTGAAAATAGACCATAACGGTGATGTAGGTGAGGTAGTTGTGACTGAGCATGCTAACGATTCAAGCCCGGATCTTTCTGACCTGTTCAGTCACGAACGTTATCGGCTGCTGGAACTTATTGGCGAAGGTTCATATAGTCGTGTATACAGAGCTGAGCATAAATTGCTCGGCGAAACAGTGGCGATCAAGTTGCTTAAGTACGAGTATTTTACGGCAGGCGGCAGCGATTCTGTCGAAACTTCAAGCAGCGGTGCGGGAGCCAGCGACTCTGTTGACCCTCGTGAATACAATGCGGCAGCCGACGACTCAGTTGACCGTCGCGAAAGCAGCGCAGCATACGAAAGATTTAAGCGTGAAGCGCAGCTTGTAATGCAGGTTCAGCATCCTAATATAGTTTCTATTAGGGGCTTTGGCTTTAGCGACAGGGGGCAACCATTTTTAGTACTGGAGTATTGCAAGAGCAAAACGCTTGAAGAGATACTTCTGCAGAATAAAAAACTCTCTGCAGAGCAGACACTGTCGATTGCAATGCAGCTGGCAGCTGCTCTTGCATACGCACACAGTAAGAATGTAATTCACAGAGACATCAAACCTTCAAATGTTCTTTTACTTGATCGCAAGTCCGGATTGAAGCAAAGTGCAAGCACCGGTAGTTCTTCAAGCTCACATTTTAGTAAGATTCCATTAAAACTTGTCGACTTCGGACTGGCAAAGCAAACTGCCGATCTTCAAGATGGGTCGCAAGCCGGCGGACTCACTATAAGTGCGGCTTTTATTGGCACTCCCAATTATATGAGCCCGGAGGCCTGTCTCGGGCAAAAGCTGGATGCACGTTCTGATATTTATTCTTTTGGCTGTGTCTTATATGAATGTCTCAGCGGCAGGAAAGTGTTCGCTGCCGATTCCAGTCTTGCTCTGATGGACATGCACCTTAACAGGCAGCCAGATTTTTTGCCTGAAGATCGTATAAATGAAGCCCTGAAAGACCTGACGCTCAAATGTTTGTCTAAGAAGCCTGAGGCGCGATATCAAAGCTTTTCGGCAATTGAAACCGAGCTATTAAACGTGAATCCGGCATCGAGCGAATCAATGGGTGACTCGCTGATTCTAAAGAGTTTAATTCTTTTGCTTGTTCCACTGGTCTTAAATCTGCCGGCAATTTTCTATTCTTTTAGAAATATGCAAACCTTTAAAAGTCATAGCGATTCAATGCCAAATATGCAGTCTGAAAACAAGATCGGATTTAGCAGCCGGTCTAAACGGCTGGGCGTATTTGGACCCGAGGCACTCTTAGATGAGGCGCTCAGGTTGCAAAAGGATTTGCCGGGCAGACCTCCGAATTATACGGAGGCGGAAAAACTTATGAAAAAAGCCCGTGCACTGGCCTTAAAGCAAAAGAAGTCCGTAGTTGCGGCCAGGGCTTTATTGAAACTAGCAATGATATATAATTGCACTCTGCAATATCAGAATGCTGAAAAGTGTGCTAACACCGTGCTCAAGGAGTTAGAACATGTTGAACTGGATCACGGAAAATATGATGCATATCGCTGTCTGGGAGATGTATATTTCTCTCGATTTGAATATGAAAGAGCTCTGAAGGCGCATAAATCGGCTTTGAGCTTGTCTCCTCCAGGTGATGTTGGCCGGCCGGCTACACGCCGGTCAATAGTTTTTGATCTTTCGTATGCGGGAAAGCATGAGCAAGCAATAAAATATGCTTTTGAAACTGAACAGGAGCTGCTTGCACAGAATTTACCAAAAGATGATGAGGAGATGAACTTCCTGGATAGTTGTTTTGTAGAGACTTACTTGAAAGCAGGACGGCCTGACCTTGCTGATAAGCGTATTTATGAGTTCATAAAGCAAAATGATGAGTACCGGCTGGGGACCGTAAACATTGCACTGGAGTTGGCCTGTACGGCTTTACGTCTTGATTGCCCGAAAGAAGCCGAATTACTGGCAAACTATGGGCTCAATAAAATTAAAACAAGAGAAATAGAGCCGCGGCTCTGGGATAAACTACAAAAGGTTCTTGAAGAGTGCCGGAAAAAGGAAGAAAGTGGTGCCTGAGCAAAACAGCAGTTTCAGCGATGAATTAAAGAATGAACTGTCTGATCTCTTCAGCCACGAACGCTATCGCTTGCTTGAGCTTGTTGGTGAGGG
This sequence comes from uncultured Candidatus Obscuribacterales bacterium, assembly GCA_964615655.1. Classification (GTDB taxonomy): domain Bacteria; phylum Cyanobacteriota; class Vampirovibrionia; order Obscuribacterales; family Obscuribacteraceae; genus JAIEPM01. The sequence goes on from CAZTQO010000089.1 coordinate 6,421, forward strand.
AGCCTACAGTCGAGTTTATAAAGCTGAGCATAAATTACTCGGCGAAATAGTCGCAATCAAAGTGCTTAAAAAGGATCCGGATGGCGGTACGGATTCGAAGCTGGCAGTTAAAGCTGCAGAGAGATTCAAGCGCGAAGCGAGGCTTTTAATGCAGCTTCAGCATCCGAACATTGCTGCAATCAAAGGAGTTGGTTTTACTCAAGAAGAACAGCCGTTTATAGTAATGGAGTTCTGTGAGGGGATTTCGCTTGAGAAATTACTTGCGGCAGACAGGAAGCTTCCGATTGATCAGTCTGTTGCAATCGCGTTACAGCTTGCATCTGCACTGAGTTATGCGCACGGTCTCAAGATAATTCACCGTGATCTAAAACCAGGCAATGTCATGTTAATACCTGCTTCCGGCTCCGCCTCGAGTTCAGATTCCGCCTCGAGTTCAGATTCCGCCTCGAGCTCCGGCTCCGCCTCTTCATTGAAGTTGCCCATCAAATTAGTCGACTTCGGACTTGCAAAACAAACAGAGCTTGAAGGCGATCTTGACAAGAATGCTGCAAGTACGCCGGAAGGGCTGACTACAAGCTCGTCTTTCATTGGTACACCCAATTATATGAGTCCGGAGCAGTGCTGCAACAAAGAGCCCGATCAGCGCTCGGACATTTATTCGCTTGCTTGTGTCTTATACGAATGCCTGACCGGACGCAAAGTTTTTAGCGCGGACAGTGATCTTGCTTTGATGAACATGCATCTTCGTGAATCACCGGCTTTCCTGCCGGCCGATGCGCCTGCCGAGGATCTGCGCAGAATCATATTAAAGTGCCTGAGCAAAAATCCCGACCAACGCTATCAGAGCGCCTCAGAGCTCGAAGCTGATCTGAAAAAAATTTCGCTTCTTCCAGCTCAATTAAGAAAGCCCGCTCTCTTCAGCTCGCCACTTGTCTGGGCAACAATATTGATACTCCTGCTTATTGCTCTTCCTTTGTTTTACACTCTTGTTCAGAATGCTCGCGAGCCTGGGCAGCTAGAATCAGAGCAGGTCTTGAGCAAAAAGAAAAGCAAAGTAAACGAACTGGTTGAGCATCGCCTGGGACAGAGTGATCCTGCGAAAATCCTCGAAAGAGGACGTAAGGCAGAAAAGAAAACGGGCGCTCGAGATTTTGCTGAAGCAGAACGCCTGTTCAAGCTTGCTCGCGAACTCGCATTGAAAAATGGCAACAAAGCTGTGGCTGCAAAGGCTCTGTCTGAGCTTTCATACCTGTATTTAAGTCAAGATCGCTTTGCTGAGGCCGAAAAATCGCTCGGGGAGCTTTTGCCGGAGCTTGATGATCCCGACCTCGACATTCCGCGCGGAAAAGCCGATGCGTATGTGTGTTATGGACGTGTTTATGACGCGCAGAAAAAATGCAGTCAGGCGCTTGAGTCCTACCGAAAGGCCTTGGAATATTGTCCGGATGATCAGTCGAAGTATTTTCAGATCAGAAGAGCGATAGTGGCGACGCTTCTGGAAGCAGGTAAATGCGAAGAAGCTTATAAGAATGCAATTGAATCTGACGCGGCTCTTGAGGGAAATAACAATAAGCACGTGAAGATTGAAAAACTAATGCTTCAATATCTTCTGGCTGATATCGCGGTTAGATGCAAGCGCAATGATTTAGCAATGCGGGTTGAAGTTGTCTTAAAAGCAGAGAAGGCTTTCAATAGAGATACGATCGGCATGCTGGTCAGGCTCGCCAATGGTGCTTTCGTTATGGGAAACCTGAAGGAATCTGAAGCACTTGCAAATCATGCACTTAACCTGATGGAAGAGCGAAGCAGAGCGCCCAAGCACTGGGATGCGGTCAATGAAACTATTGCTGCCTTGAAAGCAAGAAAGACGGAGCCTTTATAAGATCGCAAGCTGCAGAGGCTGCATTAAGGCATGGCTTCGTGTCATAATGTTTGAGGGCAGTAGTTAGACGCCAATAGTTAGACGCCAGTAGTTAGACGCCAATGGATTAATAAGCATGTTTGAATGCGAAAGAAGAACGAGTTATTTTTATTCGCCTGGCGGGGGATGCTTCCCGGCTATTCTGCTGGCTTTGCTTTCTTTCTCCCTCGTTGTTGTTTATGCTCCTGCAAATGCTCAGGATGCTGTTGAGACACCTGCTTCGCTAAGGTCACGTACTGTTTCTGGGACCGGGCGCACAGTAGGAAGCAGCCCTGAGATTACTTATCCGCATGTAGTTGAAGTGGATTTGAGAGATCCGAAATCACAAAGGAAGCGGGAAAAGAGTCAAAGGAACGAAGCCGGAAGAAAAGAGAGCGGTAAAGCGGCGGAATCCAAAAGCCAGAGCACTGACACAACAGGAAAGAAGGCAGACAGAGTTCTGTTTCTGCCTCCGGCCTGTACTCCTGATGCAACCGAGCAGTCACCGGCTTCTCCGCGTGCAAGAATAGAGTGTGAGCAGGGAGCGCCGCTGACCGGTAATTTCTATGTGGCCTGCGACGGGCATCTGATTAACGGTCTGATCGTCTCTGATCCGCAGATAGACTTGCATGAAGGTGAGCTCTCAAAAGAAGAGCAGGATGGCTGGAACGACTGGCTCATTAAATTTGGTCAGGGGCTTTTCAATCGTTTTTTTGAAAATCGCGGAAAGAGTGACGAGTTGACATTGTTCTTTACGGTGGGCCCGGAGGAACGAAGCATAGCGGTGACTGCTGCTAATCCAGATTCGGGCGCGGCATTTGAGCCATCTTCCGAAAGAAAACTGAACTCAAGCCTGGCAAAATCTGTGGACGAACTGCCCTGGCTTCCGAAGCCTGAGAAAGCTCCAAAGTTCAGAAAAATCAGTTTCCTGGTTACAGCGGCATCCGACCCGGAGTCTTTTCCCCGCTCTTCTGCAAAGCAATTAGGTTGCCGGGCTGAGCTTAAAGCCGGTAGGCTGCATGTTGTAAGTGCTTTGCCAATCAGGCTTGGTGCGGTTTCAAATCTCACCAGCGTTCGTATGGGCGGCGGTTCGATTGATTAAGCGCCGGCGTTCTATCGCTCCAGTTCTTGTTGCAGCTCTTGCAAGCGATAGGCAAGTGCGGTGACTCGTTTTGAAGAACGCTTGTTTTTCACTGCCATCGCCAGCGCCTTTTCCTGCCCTATAACAACCACAAGTTTTTTGCCGCGTGTCACACCGGTGTATAGAAGATTGCGTTCAAGCATCATATAATGCTGTGTTGCAAGTGGTATCACAACAGCCGGATATTCTGAGCCTTGTGATTTATGAATCGAGGCTGCGTATGCTAACGAGATTTCGTCAAGTTCGTTGAAGTCGTATTTGGGCAGGCGTCCGTCAAAATCAATCACAAGCTCTTGTTCTTCTAAGTCAATGCTGACGATGCTGCCGATATCGCCGTTGAATACTTCTTTATCATAGTTGTTGACTGTTTGAATTACTTTGTCGCCTTCTGCAAAGGTCCAGCCAAACCTGCTTACTTTCGGACCGTTGTCTCTTGATGAAAATTCCGCGCCACGGTCGCCACCACTATCGCCACCATCGCCATTCAGCCGTTTTTGCAATTCTATATTTAATGAGCGCGAGCCCAGCCCGCCCCGGTTCATGGGTGTAAGTACTTGAATGTCTTTGATGGCATCAAACCCGAATCTTTTTGGTATGCGCTCGCTTACTACCTGTATGAGCTTGTCGCTTATTTCTTCAGGCGTGTTAGCGCTGATGAAATAAAAGTCCGCGAGTTCCTGGCTTTTCTCCGGCTTCAGCGGCATCTGTCCTTTATTTATACGGTGGGCATTGACAATAATCTTTGAGCTGGCTGCCTGCCTGAAAATTTCAGTGAGCCTTACTGTCTCGATTTCCTTTGATGCAATCACATCGGAAAGCACCGCACCAGGACCAACGGACGGCAGCTGGTCTACGTCGCCTACCAGAAGCAGCGCCGCGCTCGTGGGAATAGCACGCAGGAGCTGGTTCATTAAAACCGTGTCTATCATTGAAGCTTCGTCGACAACTAAGATATCTGTTTCCAACAAATTGTCTCTATTGCGTTTAAAGCCGCCTGCTTTCGGGTCGAATTCTAGCAGGCGGTGAATGGTTTTTGCTTCAAGCCCTGTTGATTCACTCAGTCTTTTTGCAGCTCTGCCGGTAGGCGCGCAAAGCAGAATTTTTGCCTGTTTAGCACTGATAATTTTGAGGATGCTGTTTACCAGCGTGGTTTTGCCCACACCGGGACCACCAGTGATTACAAGCACCTTGCTTTTCAGTGCAAGCTCGATTGCTTTTTTCTGCGACTCTGAAAGCTGAATTTGCGCTTTTGACTCAACCCATGGGATTGCTTTTTCAATCTCAATATCGGCCCAGGCAGACTCACCTGTTTTGAGCCTGAGCAAATTCGACGCTACGCCAATTTCTGCTTTGTGGAGCGCCGCCAGATAAACCAGTTTTTCTGACTCGATTTCTTCTGCGACTATGTTTTTTTCTTGAAGTTCTAGCTCGATTGCACCGGCTGCAATATCTTCCGGTATTTCAAGCAACTGGGCCGCAGCTTCCTTGAGTTTAGTGATTTCGCATGCGCAGTGTCCGTCGCCGGCAAGCTCCTGCAATGTATGCCTGATTCCTGCCTGGGCGCGTATAAGCGACTCTTTGCCTATGCCGATTTTAAGCGCAATTTGATCGGCAGTCTTAAATCCGATCCCGTTTATATCAAGTGCGAGCCTGTAGGGATTTTCCGATACTTTTGCGATGGCTTCATTGCCGTATGTTTTATAAATGCGCACAGCCCTTGATGTGCCCACCCCGTATGACTGCAGGAAGACCATAATTTCGCGGACTATTTTTTGTTCTCCCCAGGCCTTTGTGACCTGCTCGGCGCGCCTGGCTCCTATGCCCGGGAGTTCGGTCATTCGTTCCGGTGTTTTTTCTATTACTTCAAATACGGATTCGCCGAAAGCTTTCACGAGCTTCTTTGCAAAATGCGGGCCGATGCCTTTGATCATGCCCGAGCCCAGATACTTTTCGATGCCTTCGATTGTGCTTGGTGCCACCACTGCAAGCCGCTGCGATTTAAACTGCAGACCGTAGTTTTTGTCGTTGAACCAGAGACCGCTGCATTCAATGAATTCGCCGACGGCAATTGCGGCGGCGCTGCCGGTCACTGTGACCAGGTCTTTTTGCCCGCGCACTTTTACCTTCAGCACGCAGAAGCCACTGTCCTGGCTGTGGTAGGTGATGCGTTCAACGGAGCCGCTTAGATGCTCGACTGTGGGGGCATTTGAAATCATGTCGCTGGCGGTTGCTCCCGACGTCGGCGTAGCCGTCGCTGAGGGGTCGGAAGCTGATTTTGAGGAAACAATTGAATCTTCAGCTCCGGCGTTCTTGCTCCGGAACTTAGCTGGCGATTTTTTAGGAAATGAGCTGCTCATTGAAATGTTTTGGTATATGCAAAAGTGCCTGATTCTATATCTGAGAGCCTTGCAGAATCGAAGCGAGTATAGATTTTACTACAGGCAAAAAGTAAAGATGCGATGCTGGAGCATCGCATCTTTGCTGGGGAGCGAGAGAAAACTTTAGTATTTGGCTTAGCGTTGCGGCAATCTCGGAATTTCAAGATAAGGGTTTGGGGCTGCCGGGTTCTGGCCGCCTTTTGTTGCTTTGTCTTTCAAATCCGCCATGCGTCCGAACAACAACTCCGCTTTGTCATAAACATCGGCTGGTTTTGTCCTGACATTATCGCGACTGATACCGCGCCAGCTGCCGGTTGATGTGATTTCACTTTCGCCGGTGGCTGTTTTGCGCATTTGAATCTTCGTTACGTCGGCGTCTTGATATTTGAAGAGGATTTTCTTTTCTGCTTTCAATCCCTCGATATTGTCGAGCATGTACGAACCGTCGGGGTTTTTCACGACATCTGCTTTTAGCTTTGTGTCGATCTTCAATTTGCGGCAGCCGTCAATCTGCTCATCCTGGTCTATGGCAAGCGGCTTCTTAAACTCAGCTTCGTATGTATCGAATCCCTGACCGGGCGTGATCGTGATTTTTGTCACACCGGCTTCTTTCAATACTTCTGCTGCTTTTGGTCCGATTCTGTCGAAATCTTTTTCGGTGATTTCGATCTTGCCGTCTGGTCCGGCTTTAAGTGGTGATTGATCCGTGGGCTTTGCTATTTGATTGTCCGCAGGCTTTTGCTGATTATCCTGCGGTCTGTTTTGTTCCGGTTTAATGTATGGATTGACCGGCGGTCGGAATTGATCCGGTTGAACATATGGATTGACCGGCGGTCGGAATTGATGATTGTTGTCGGAGCCGGATTGAATCGGCTTCAAGAGATCTGCGGGGTTAAATGCTGCTCCCGGTTTTTGTGCTCCCGGCTTCTGAGCTTCCGGCTTCTGTTCTCCCGGTTTTTGTGCTCCCGGATTTTGTGCACCCGGATTTTGTGCACCCGGTTTTTGTGCGCCGGGCAATAAATCTGATGCTGCCGGAAATCTGGGGTCTACCGGACTTATGCGTTCTTGTGGTTTGTGACTGTCGAGTACTTGCTGGAGTCGTGAAAAGTCGAATGCTTCTAATGGAAAGGTCTTTTCGGACTCGGGCGGGGTTTGCGTCCGTTCGGGGGTATCGGGCATTAAATCGTTTCCTTATAAACGTACCCAGGACTTGCCGGAGGGGCAGCCGGAGTGAAGTCGTCCATAAGAACCATGAGAGCCAGCCAGGCACTTTCCGGACATTCTAGGTAGAATTCGTGGAATTTATGTTACTGGGTTTCGTAATATTCTTAATTTTCCATTGACACTTCCTCTTATATGAGGACAATGGAAGTATGCGAAAAGAATCATACATCATGAATTGCCTCAGCTCGACACCTGCATTCACAGGCGTACAGTGGGCGCAAGCGCATGTTGTTGATCTATGTTTAGTTCTTTGATCTGAAGAAATAAAATTCGCAACTTGCTCTGAGCCCCTGAAGATTAAAAACAGGGGCTCAATTATTTTTGCTTTTAGAACCCGGGCACAGGGTGCAATGAGAACTACTTTGCAGAAGTGCCGAAACCAAATCTAAAAAATGAAACTCCATAAAAAGGAAGTGGTCGCAATGAACGTAGTTGATTTGAATAATCTGGCAAAAGTCTTCGAGCTCAAGCTCGGGACCGGCTTCAAGCGCAGCAAGCGTGAAGTGGTCGCCGTGCACGGAGTTTCACTCCAAGTGCCGGAAGGACAGTCGCTTGCACTCATCGGTCCAAACGGCGCCGGCAAGTCAACAATTATAAAAATGCTTACAGGCGTTCTACGACCAAGTTCCGGTGATGCCGCAGTGCTTGGACTGAGACCCTGGGAGCAAAGACAAAAGCTTGCTCGCCGCATCGGATCGGTCTTCGGACAGCGCTCGCAGTTGTGGTATCACCTGCCGCCGCGTGATAGTTTCGACCTCCTGGCCCACGTTTATGAAATACCGAAAGCGGATTATCTTAAACGGCGCGACGAGCTGGTTGAAAGACTGGGCATGTCGTCATTTCTTGATTCGCCGGTTCGTAAACTTTCACTTGGACAGAGAATGCGCGCTGAGATCGCTGCAAGTCTTTTGCATAAGCCTGAGCTGCTCTTCTTAGATGAGCCGAGCATCGGACTCGATGTGGTGGCAAGACAGGAACTCAGGCAAATAATCAAAGAGTGGAATCGTGAAGAAGGACTCACCGTTTTTCTCACCAGCCATGATGCAGGAGACATCGAAGCCGTTTCAGAGCGGGTGGTTGTGATCAACCACGGCAAGCTCGTGCTTGATGACAGTGTCGAGAATGTTCGCAAAGAACACTTGAGCGGGCGCGTCCTTACTGTCGTGTTCCAGAACGATCAACCTGTGCTTGAAAAACACGGCTTGAGATTGCTGGAGTCGATAGGCAAGAAGCAACGCTACCAGCTCGATACCTGCAGGCTTGCAGTCGCTGATCTGATTGCCCATTTGCTCGGGCTCGGTGAAGTGGCTGACATAAGCATCGAAGATCCGCCGCTTGAAGATGTGATCGCGCACATATACTCGGGTGCTTCGCCTGCGTCTGCGCCTCTGGGTGCCGGTGCGGGAGCTTCGTCTGCGTCCCTGGCGTAGGTGACGTAAACAGACCCGGAGTCCTCGGTCAAGTATTCAGGCAAAAGCCGAATACAGGCAATAGCCGAATGCAGGCAGAAGCCGAATGCAGGCAGAAGCCGAGTGCAGGCAGAAGCCGAGTGCAGGCAGAAGCCGAGTGCAGGCAGAAGCCGAGTGCA
>CAZTQO010000089.1:14751-20723 GCA_964615655.1 uncultured Candidatus Obscuribacterales bacterium
GGCAAAAGCCGGAAGCAGGCAAAAGCCAATTACAGGCAGAGGCCGAATACAGGCAAAAGCTATAGAAAGAACAAAGAAAAGTAACTGGTGCTTGCAAGCTCGTGCTTGCAGGTACTGGTTCGGAGGTGACACTATGAGAGTCTTAAGAAAATACGTTTTTGTCGCGCTCTTGAGCGCACGAAGCAATGTTGTGTATCTGGCAGAAGTATTGAGCCGGGTCGTCTTTCTCGGTTTGATACTCTACATTTTTTCGCAGCTCTGGAAACACGTATTTGTAACTAACGGCCCTGGCGAGCTTGGCGGGCTGACGCTTGCGCAAATGATCTGGTATCTGACCATAACAGAAGCAATTGCGTTGTCGGCCCCCAGAGTTTCATTCAATGTGGATGCAGATGTGAGAAGCGGCGCAATCATAAGCTACTTGCAGCGCCCGCTCTCATATCCGCTCTACAGCCTGGCTAACACTCTTGGTGAGCGTGCTGTACGGTTTGCCATGAATTTGCTGGTTGGAGCTGTGGTGGCGTTTCTTCTGGTCGGTCCTCCGAATCTGAGCCTGCAGGGGTTGGCATTCTTTGCTGTTGTAGTTCCGCTTTCATTTGTTGTCGACTTTCTTGCATGCTTTCTTATCGGCATAGCTGCATTCTGGATGGAGGACACAAGCGGTTTGTTTCTCATATATTCGAGGTTAAATATGATACTTGGTGGAATGCTCTTTCCGCTCAGTTTAGTTCCTGAACCAGCAAGGCAGATACTTGAGTGCCTGCCGTTTGCAGCGATACTTTACGGACCGGCAAAGATGTTTGTTTCACCGGACAGTCATGAATTCGTTTCGATTGTGTCGAAGCAGCTCGGCGGACTTTGTGTTTATGCCTTCTTAGTGTGGTTCTCATACGGACAGGCAAGCAAGCGAGTATTCGTCAACGGCGGCTGAACATGGCAGAACTAGTGCGTCTGTGAATAGCGGTGAGCCGGCAAAACAGGTGAGCCGGCAAAGCTGGTGAGCTTCGCCGACTCATCGGGCTCTGCCGACCCACCGGGCTTTGCAGGCTCGGTCAAGATAGAAAATTCTGGAGGTGAGAAAAATGGTTTCATACTTGAGAAAACGTCCGCTGGGACACAGCCCGTTTGAACGGCTGCGCAGCTATATAAAACTGGCCGGCATTTATGTGCTCTTTAATTTCAAATCGCAGCTGGAGTACAGAGGGGCATTTCTTAGCCAGGTCGTATCCATGATAATCAACGACTGCTTCTGGCTTGCATTCTGGCTTTATTTCTTCCATCGCTTTCCGGTGGTCGGAAGTTGGAATCAGGCTGACATCGTTACGATGTGGGCTGTTGTTGCTGCCGGCTTTGGTCTGGCTCATGGTATCGCGGGTAATGCCGGCTTTCTTGCTTCGGTAATTGTAAAAGGCCAGCTCGATACATGGCTGCTTTATCCGCGTTCTGTCTTGAGTCACATGCTTGTCGGCAAAATGAGCGTGAGTTCCTGGGGCGATGTGCTTTTCGGTATATTTGCCTATGTATTTCTTGTGCATCCGTCGTTTGAAAGTTTGCTGCTCTTTTTCTTATTGATTGTGAGCATCGCGATACTTTTTGTTGGTTTCGGTGTGCTTGTAGGCAGCCTGGGATTCTTCGTCGGAAACGCCGAAGGACTTGCCGAACAGCTTCGCTTCGCGCTTGTGACTTTCAGCACCTATCCGCCCTCCATATTTGACGGAGCCGCTAAGCTTGTGCTTTTCACCTTGATACCTGCCGGATTCTGCAGTTATCTGCCGGTGGAAGCACTGAGAACACATTCGCTCGAGTATGTCCTATACAGTTTTGCCGGTGCTCTGGTAATGCTGGCGGCAGGTGTTGCGGTATTCTATTACGGATTAGGCCGTTACGAATCCGGCAACTTAATGGAAATGCGCGGATAAAAACAGAGCCTGTTGGGAAAACGGGTCGGGCTGATTCGGGCTGGGCTGATTAAAGTGCGTGCCTGGGAGGACCTGTGCGTCGATGCACGCTTCTGCAAAAAGAAAAGAAAGGGCTTTTGCCCTTCCTTTTCTCGGCGGAGTCCTTGAATGAGTTTATGTATATTTACTTGAAGGACTGCTCCGCTTCAATTTCGACTGTGAGCGGTCGAAGAATCCTTCCAGATACAGCCGTCTCAGATGATTGCCGGATACCCGCGATGATCTCCAGTGAGTTTCAATCCTGAACCCTGCAAAAGAGTACTTTCAGATAGGAACCTTCCGGTGCCATTAAATTAATAGGGTGGTCAGCGCCGTGTTGGAATGTTTCGAGTAATTGCAGCGACTTATTTGAGGCACCGGCTGCTCGCCTGAGACTGTCCGTGAAGTCATCCATCGTTACTGCGCCGCTGCAAGAACAAACTACAATCAGACCGCCGGCGCGTGTGAGTCTTATACCCTGAGACATCAGGCGTACATAGGCTTTGAGTGCTTTCTGCTTGTCTTTGTGTGATTTTGCAAAAGCCGGCGGGTCAAGAATTACAATGTCAAAAAGTGAGAGTGCTGCTGCATGCTTGTCTAAAAATGCAAAAGCGTCTTGAGTGATGAACTCATGATTTGCAAGCGGCAAATTATTGAGTTCGAAGTTCTTTTTTCCCTGATCTAGTGCCTGCTGCGACTGGTCTACATTTACTGTTTTGATCTTTGCATTTTTGCTTGCTGCATAAACAGAAAAACTGCATGTATAAGAAAAGCAATTGAGAAGGCTCAATTCGTCGTTGGTTTTTGCTGGGCTGCTGCCTTCCCGACTGCCTTCCCGACTGCTTTCTAGACTGCTTTCTCGACTGCTTTCTCGACTGCTTTCTCGACTCATCAACTCGATATAGTTTGCCAGCGCGACCCGTTTATCACGCTGGTCTGTAAAAAAGCCTGTCTTTTGCCCGCCAATCAGATCAACCTCGAAACTAAAACCGTTCTCTTTTACGATAAGAGGCTCTTGCAGTTTTCCTTTTTCGATTTTCGCATCTGTAAGCGGCAGTCCTTCTCTGAGCCTTGCAATTACATCATTGCGAATTACTATGGCATCAGGCTTTATTTCGGAGTCGAGTGCCTCGACAAACTGCGGAAGCAGCGCGTCAGCACCTGCTGTGTGGCACTGGATTATTACAGTGCCCGCATAAAAGTCGCAAATGAATCCCGGCAAAAAATCACCTTCTGCATTTACCAGCCTGAATGCATTCGTTTGGTTCAGGTCTATTGCAGACTGGCGTAACTGCCATGCGGCCCTTATGCGCTTTGCTAGAAACGCCTGGTTGATTTCTTGATTTGGGTCCCGTGTGAGTACGCGCACAGCTATGTCGCAGCCAGGGTTGTAGTAGCCTGCTGCAACAAATTTGCCGGTGAAATCAAGCAAATGCACCAGCGAACCGGACGCGACATTTTTTGGAGCTTGAGATATGCCGCCTGAAAACAGCCAGGGATGCCCCTGAGCAATGTGCCATTCACGGCCTTTGCTTATCGAAATTTTTGGATACTTTTTATTTTCCAATTTTCTTTTTATTTTCCAATTTTTTCTTGTCCAAATTACTTTGGCCAGAGTTACTTTTTGCAATAGACCAAGCTTTGCAATCCAGACCTTGATCTTACTAAAACTCCGCTTATTTAGCTTCGCTTTCTAAAAGTTAACTGTCTAATTTCATCATGACAAGCCCGCTTAGCCTCAGGCGACAGGGAAAATCGGATATCATAAACAGTTAAATGCCGGTATCTATGGGCATCGTAAGGGGAATGGCTATGGGAATTCTTGATTTCTTCACGAAGAAAGCGGACAAAGCCTCGAAATCGAAGGGCAGCCAGAGCAAATCTGCCGCCAAGGCCGATTACAGCGAGGAAGAGCTGAGGAAGCTCCTTTTCGATACTATTGAGCGCAATCACTTTACTGAGTTCGAAATGCTTTGTGTCGAGAATGAAGATGCAATCATGCATTATTTCGGCAAGTGGCGGAAGGCTCCCGAAGCTGTTCAAAGAGATAAAGACGCGATGCGCCGTTACTCCTACGATCTGATGGTGATTGCCTCATATTTTCAGAAGCAGCGTAATCGCAGTGAACTGATGGCGCAGCTAACAGGGATAGATGACACAGAACATAGCCAGCGGTGGCAGGAGCAGCTTGGCTATTGCAGAGCGCTAATGCAAAATGAGCTGAAGTTCGACGAAGTAATTCCGATGCTCGAAGGTTGTCTTGACCTGGCTGGCGCTGTTTCGGGGGCCGGTGTCGAGCGTTTCTTGCCTCTGACTCACGGCTTTCTCGGCGAGTCTTATTTCCAAAAAGGTGAAATGGACATTGCCGAAAAGCATGTGGAGCAAGCACTGCAGTGCACGACCATGCAAGGTGATTACGAAGCCAGCCTTGCCTACCTCCACAATCTTTATGAAATCAATCGTTATGCAGGCAAGAGAGAAAAGGCAAAGGAATTCGCTGAAACGATCGCGAACAAGGCATATGATCGCGGAGAGTTGGTGACAGCAAGCAACTGGCGCCATCATGCCAATGCTGTTTTGAATGAGCCTCTTCATCGTGTAATCGTCAAAATAGGCGATGAGCTTTTTGAACTTGATGAGATTCCGAAAATCGAGGGCGAGCGGGTTGAGTTTATTTTTGTGCGCAACAGGCTTGAGCTTGTCTGGTGCTCAGCTAAATGCTATCAGGGGCGTGAGCTGACTACCGAGGGCAAGTATGACGAGGCTCTGAAAGTGTTTGAAGAGGCCGCTACTTTTGACAAATACAGCCCGCAGCCTTATTACATGTCGGGGAACATCAAGCTTGCATCGCGCAACTATGGTCCTGCGATCAGCGATCTTGAAAAAGTGGATGAACTCTGCCCTGGTTTTGAAACTTCCCGTGCTGATCTTTGGATTGCAAGGCAGCTTTTCGAGAAAAAGATGGACCATGATGCCTGCATGGTGATTTTCGAAACCAATAACGAAAGCATTCCTATCGATGAGCGAATTGAGATTTGCCGGAATATGGTTAAGAAGTATCCAAATTTTGGCGAAGCGTACTGGCGTGAAGGAAAGCTTCTGGCTGATAGCATGCGCATGGAGGAAGCTCTTGCTGCGTTCAGAAAAGGCGCCGAAGTCGCAGAAGAAGCCGACGTGCGTTCAAGACTCTTGCGGGATATTGCATCGCTTTGCAATGACGAAGATGAGAAGCGCAAATATTTCAAAGAAGCCTGCGATATTGAAAAAGGCAATATGCTTGCGCAAGCGATGTCTTGCTATTTTCTCAAACAGTTGGAGCCTGATAGTTAGTCAGAGCGATAGTTAGTCAGAGCGATAGCTAGTAAGAGCGATAGTGAGTAAGAGCGATAGCCAGTAAGAGCGATAGCCAGGAAGAGCTTTCTCCTGATTAGACCTTATGCTTTTTGTCTTATTCTATTTCCAGTTCGATTCTCAGCTTGCGTGAAGATTCAACCGGATCGCCGTCAATTGTTGCCGGTTGGAACTTCCACTTTTTCAAAGTGCGCAGAACAAGCCGATCCATTTCTTCAATGCCGCATGAATCAATGAGACTTACTGTGAATTTACCGTCTGCCGCAATTGCAAAACGTGCGTGGACAGCTGTTTTGAACGCTTCGTGCTGATATTCTGCAGGGATTTCAGGCATTGGTGACTCAAGCACCTTTGCTTCGACTCTCTCTGATTCAACATGGGTGCCGATTGAAAATTCTTTTGCTTCTGAAACGGGCACAAAGCCTGATAATGAGCAGAGCAGGATTAACGAGAGTAGTGTGAATTGACGCATGATTTAATTCCGTAGCCGCCTAGCAGACTTCGGGCAGAAATGAAAACGATTATCATATTACCATCTTCCTGGATTGAATGATCATTGTCAAGATTAAATGGCAAGATTAAATGGAGTAGTGGTTCAGATCCGAAAAATCAGCTTCTAAGATTTCTGCACATTTATCTTGTGCGCCGGGAGACCGGCTGAAGTAGGAGATGAAAGAGCTCTAC
>CAZTQO010000090.1:0-2684 GCA_964615655.1 uncultured Candidatus Obscuribacterales bacterium
ATTGGAGCAATTTTGTAATCGAATCGGGGTGCTCCAATTTATTGGAGCAATTTTGAAATTAATTGCTTAGTGCCACGAAGCACTTGACAGTCAGAGGCAATCCAAACCTGGATTCTTGCTTCCCGCGTTAGAATCTTGCTTCCCGTGCGGGAGATCGTGCTTCCCTCGTTAGAATCTTGCTTCTGGCACGAGAGATCTTGCTTCCCTCACGAGAGAGCGTGCTTCCCGCGTTAGAATCTTGCTTCCCGTGCGAGAGAGCGTGCTTCCCTCGTGTTAGAATCGTGCTTCCCTCGCGGGAGATCGTGCTTCCCTCGTTAGAATCTTGCTTCTGGCATCTAGGATTCTTGATTCTCGCAAGGCGCAGACGGCGAACAATCACAGTCCTGCCCTTCCTTATAAGTACTGCAGCAGCAGCAGCAGCACTCACACCCTTTGCAGGGAGTACATTCTTTGCTGTCACAACAGCTTGACTTACAACAATTATCGGCCATATTTAAGCTCCTCAATTCTACTTACTGTGCATTTCACTATCGGCAAGCAAGCACATTGCTTTGGCCAGTAAGCCAATAACGCATTGATCTATGACTCTGTAATAGATCATGTTGCCGCCTCGTCTGGTAGCAACTATGCCGCGATCAGCTAAGCGTTGAAGCTGATTTGAAATAGCTTGCGGTGTCATTTCCACCGCGCTAGCCAAATCACAAACACACATTTCTTCGACGTGCGCCAATGTATGGAGCAGTCTTAGCCTTGTGTCGTTAGCCAGAATTTTGAACAGGTCTTCGAGCTCACTTGCCTGCTCGGCAGTGAGTTGAGCTTGCTCAGGCCAGGTAACTTGTTGTGGGCAACAGGTTTGCGTAGTTTTCAATGTTTTCATGCTGCTTACCATCAATAAAGAGGATCTTACACTGTAAAACAAACTTGTGGAATAGTTTAAGAGTTAAAATCAGAAATTAAGGATTTGAGTGAAACGGCTGGAATGAAGACAGCGACAATCGCAGCGATGGCAATCGCAGCGCGCAGAGATGACAATAGCAGCGTTGGCAATGGCAGCGATTCCTGCCCGGACGACACTACCTGGCTACACGGATCTCCAATGAGCCCTATTTCTTTTCCAAGCTCAGTTTTTTTGAGCATAGGCCCAAAGACAACAAAGTTGAAGTACCTGAGACTTTCTTGGATCAATTTAAGAAAGCTCCGGTTGCCACTTGGCTTTAGTTACTAAGAAGAAAGGGTGGTTGTCAGAAGCACAAAGCAGTTAATTTATAAGGTCAACTAGCTATAGAATCGCTAGAATAAAGCGATTCTGGTTTCAGCCCCCTTTTCGCAAGAAATCAAGATCTAGATTCAGGCATTGAGGATCTAAATTTAAGTATGTTTGGACTAAAAGAAAGCAGATCGCGGCTTTGGAGCGCAGCAACTTTATTGCTGCTTTTATCTCAATTTTCTTGCACTTTTGCAAGCGCAGAAACTCCGGAGAACAATCTTAGCAAAGGCGCTCTAACCCGGGAAGAAGCCGTCCAAGAAACAAGTATGAACGAAACGTTTTCTGAACTCGATAAGAAAACAGAGAACAACACGAAAACCAACCTCAAGGGAATCATTTCTGTTTATGAGGGACCAACACCCGATCAGCTCGTGGGTAACTTAGTAAACCAGGCCATACAGAAAGACCAGAACAGCGCTCTTTTAGATAAGAAAAATAAGCAAATGCACGGAATTGTGCATAAGGCCATTAGCGGCGCCAAGATATCAGCAAATTTCATTACCGAGTATCGCGGATTTGAAATGTCCTCTGAAGGCGCAGACGTCATTCTTGATGAAAAACTGCGACTAAAAAGCAAATCTGCCACCGAGTATGCTCAACAAAAACATAACGACGAACTGCATGCAAAAGTTTTCGCCAGCTTGCTCCAACTGGCTCAGGGACTGGGCTACAGAGATCAGCACTCAAGAGAAAAGGCAATTGCAGCCGGGCTTAAACCTTTAAGTGATCTGGTAGGCGAAGACGAAGCAAAAAGGACACTGGCGAAGCTTGAGTCATGGTCCAGGCAATTGCAGGTTCCGGAAAGCATTTTGAGCCAGGACCCCTGGACAGTAATCGAGCTGCAACAAAAAAGCGAGCAGTTGCTTAGAGAATCAGCCCAGAGCGATCCGGTCATGGGTCTTGTGCGCAGGGCACTTCACAAGTACAACCGCCACAGCAAGCTTGCACTTGGTGCAGCAAAAGTTATAAACACATCACTGAACATTGCAATGTTCAGTCCGACCATAGTTTCACCGGCAGCCCAGATTCTGCAGTTTGTGTACCAGATGGCGACCGGCGGTCCTGAAGACCAGAAACTCCTTGCTGAGCTTTATCTCGACAGGCGCATGGAGTCGCGCTGGAAAAGGCTGAATCAAGAAGCTACGCAGGCTGTAAACGCTTACAATAACGCAATCATGTCAGACAATGCGGTATTGTTGGGACTTTCCGAGTCATTTATCCAGGCTCTCGGCGGCGAAGAATGCAGCTCAAATATAATCGGCGAACACAGAAGAGTTGCACGCAAATCGACACACAATGACGCAATCGACTGCGTGCAAACCCACAGCCAGATTTGAGCCAGGAAGCAAGCTAGTTCAGGCCCCGAATTCAATCAAGCATTCCGAATTCAGTCAAGCATCCGAATTCAATCAAGCAT
>CAZTQO010000090.1:2784-20330 GCA_964615655.1 uncultured Candidatus Obscuribacterales bacterium
CCGAATTCAATCAAGCATTCCGAATTCAGTCAAGCATCCGAATTCAATCAAGCATCCGAATTCAATCAAGCATGCCGGGCGGCACCGTGATCTTTTGCGTGCCCCATTTTCCTTTGACGGTCCTGAACCTGTCGGCGCTTTCGTAGCCGTCAAATGAATTGTCCCTGGAATCAGGAACAGCAGTTTGCATACCGGCTCCTCTTCCCATGCCACCCATGCTATTGAATGCACCCATGCCACCCATCATGTTTGCCCCGGAAAGCCCCGGAGGGCTCGTTCCCATTGACGGATACTGGCTCTGGAAATTTTCGGCAGCCTGTCCGGGAAGAATCGGGCTTATTGGTCCCAGAAGATCATCGTCCTTTTTCTGATTCTGAGGAATCACAGACCCTGAAAGAGTACGCTGGGTCGAAGTCGGTCTGAACGAAGTTTCCACGGCCTCTGCCTGGAAAGCTTCATCTTTTTCAATAGCTTGCTTTCCTTTGAGCACAATCTTAAAAACAAAAACTCTTGGAGAACGAATATAAAGAATAGCCCCGAGTGGCAGGCGAACACTCTGCCCGCTTGCATCCTTTACTGAAATACTCTCGCCCTCAATGCCCAGTATCCGGCCGGCTACCTGCTTTTTGTCCTTGCAAAAAATCAGGTCCGGAGTTTTGCCGTCGTCAATATAATCTGCAAAGTCACCCATGAGGAAAAGTGCCAGCCCGGTTACGCTTGGCGGTTCGCTTGCAAGATTAGCCTCGCTGCGTAAAACAGAGCCGGCAAGCACCGTATGTGGTGACTCAAATCCTTCACTTGCCGCTTTTACTGTAATAACCCTGCCAGAAATATTAGCGACTCCATTTCTCAACGGCAAATTGCCCATTGATTTTACCGGAACTTCGCATTTAAGACTTCCGGCATTGTTGTCTCCATTTGGAGAAAACGAAATTGCCCTGGCTGAACCTTCAATCTGAATAGACAGGGAAAGCGCCAGTCCTGAACAAATCGCAAGTACTTTCAAGCCGTTCAATGCAGCTCCCCCTGGTCTGGCCGCTAATTATCTCATGAAGAGGCGATGCAGCAAAATCTGAACTTCCTCTCATCAGCTCGCTCCAAATTCGACTGAAAACAAGGTAGACTTGATTCCGGCTTATGATTGAGAACCCGTGGTGCAATATCTGTTGATTTTCTTAGGTTCCGGGCTGGGAGGCGTGTTGCGCTTTATTCTCAGCTCGGGCATTCAGCGCTTTTTTAGCGAATGGTTTTTCCCAATAGGCACATTCAGCGTTAACATGCTCGGCTGCCTGATAATCGGTGTTCTGGCCAAGCTTGCCGAAGCCAAAGGATTGTTTCAGGGCGATACCCGACTTTTTCTTTTTGTAGGGCTCCTGGGAGGCTTTACTACCTTTTCAAGTTTCGGGTATGAAACAGCCCAGCTTCTGCGTGACGGTCAGTATCTCTGGGCATTTGCAAACGCATTTTTACAGGTGGCTCTCGGGCTTGTTTTAGTATTCCTGGGTTTCATTCTCGGGTCACTTCTATGATTTTCACATCATTTCTATGATTTCCAAGTCAATTCTTTAGAGGTAAATTCATGCTTTCTGAACAGGGTCACTTATTGCGAATATTCGTAGGCGAAAGCAAAAAACACCAGGGAATGCCCCTTTACGAATGGATTATCCGCGCAGCAAAAGAACACGGACTTGCCGGCGCCACTGTCTTGAGAGGCATTCTCGGCTATGGATCAAGCAAGCAAATTCACAGTGCCAAAATTCTTGCCTTATCAACCGACCTGCCTGTAATTATAGAAATCATCGATGAGCTGGATAAAATCGAATCTTTTTTGCCTGTTATAGACTCTGCCATCGAAGTAGGTCTTGCCACCGTAGAAAAAGCACAGATCAGATTTTACCGAAGTAAAAGCAACTAGGCTGCGTTTGCCTTTTGCAATGCAAACGGGCAATCCAGGAGTCTGGCTTTAGATACGGCCCCTGCGCCGCTGCCTGAACTCGTAAGCTTTCAACCTGGCAATCGCTCTGGAAATGGCAAGCTCGGATACATAAACATCGAGCTTGTCTGTTTTCTGTGTTTTTTCCGCTTCTGCTCTTTCTTTTGCCTGTTTGGCCCGCGCTACGTCCACTTCCATGTCGAGCTCGGCCACATCACTGAGAATGGTTACTTCGTTGTTTTTCACCTCAAGAATTCCGCCCATAATTGCGGCAAATTCTTCTTCCTTGTTAAGCTTGTATCTGAGCATGTCGATTGCCAGCGCTGTTACAATCGGCTCGTGATCAGGAAGAATCGAAAGCTCACCATCTACGGCAGTGGCGGTGACCTGCTCGACTTCTTGTTCTAGCACAACGCGTTCCGGGGTTACGATTCTCAACTTCAACATTCCAGGCATAATTCCTTCCCTTTAACTACGTTTTTTCAAAGCGGCAATTTTCTTTTCGGGCTTTGCTTTGCCGACTGTTTTGCCAGCGGCTTCGACAGCGCCTGCAGCAAGCACTTTCTTGCTTAGTGCCCGCCTTTGAGCCGGATTCTGAACGATAACTTCGTCAATTAGCCCGTATGCCAGCGCTTCATGCGCTGAAAGATAAAAGTCTCTTTCAATGTCGCTTCTTATTTGTGACTTGTTCTTGCCCGTGCAGCGGTGCAATACTTCAATCTGTGCTTCTCTGAATTTCTGGCCTTGCTTGGCCTGTATTTCAAGATTGGTTATATCGCCGTCAGCCTCCCAGAGAGTTTGATGAAACATAAGCGTGGCAAACTCGTAAGATGAACGCTTTCCGGTTCCTGATGCAAGAACTTCACAGGCTCCAGACAGTGCGTGCCCCAGGCAAATTGTATTGACAGGGGCCTGGATTTTGTAGATAACAGCAATCAAAGCATCGGCATTGTAACCGTTTCCGCCAGATGAATTTATGAGCAGGTCGATTGGCTTAAGAGGGTCTTGCTCGTTAAGACGAAAGAGTCTTTTTATAACAGGCATCACCACTTCATTTTCAAGCCGGCCGAAAAGAAGAACCCGTCTGCTCGAAGAAGACTTGTCGCCGCTTTTTTCGGCACTTATCTTTTCTTGCTTCTCGCTTTTGTCGCTCTTCTCGTCCTTTTTTCTCATATCAGGCATCAGCCAGTCGCTTGGCTTGCTCCTTGGCTTCTTCGATGTTGCCTACCATATAAAATGCCTGTTCCGGAAGTTCATCAAGATCACCATTGATGATCTGTTTGAATCCTTCCACTGTTTCTTTGAGCGGCACATATTTGCCGTCGCGCCCGGTGAACTGCGAAGCCACGAAGAACGGCTGGCTCAAGAAGCGCTGGATTTTTCTTGCTCTGGCAACAGTGGTTCTGTCTTCGGCTGAAAGCTCATCCATACCCAGAATTGCGATGATGTCCTGAAGATCTTTGTACTTTTGCAGAGTTTGCTGCACGGCACGAGCTACGTCATAGTGTTCGTCACCGACTATTTCCGGCTTCAATGCTGTTGAGGTCGATGCAAGCGGGTCCACAGCCGGATAAATTCCAAGCTCGGCTATTTGACGGCTGAGCACCGTGGTCGCATCTAAGTGAGCAAAGGTGGTAGCCGGCGCCGGGTCCGTAAGGTCATCGGCAGGAACATATACTGCCTGCACAGAAGTGATTGATCCGTCTTTGGTTGAAGTGATTCTTTCCTGCAGGTCACCCATTTCGTTAGCCAGTGTAGGCTGGTAGCCCACAGCCGACGGCATACGTCCGAGCAGCGCCGATACCTCAGAACCGGCCTGGGTGAATCTAAATATGTTGTCGATAAAAAGCAGCACGTCCGTATGAGCCACATCACGGAAATATTCAGCAACTGTAAGAGCCGAAAGACCGACTCTCATGCGGGCGCCTGGCGGCTCGTTCATCTGACCGTATACAAGAGCGACTTTATCGAGCACTGTTTTTTCTACTTCTTTTCCGTCTTTGTCTTTTTCTTTGACAATCGCGCCTTTCATTTCGTGATAGAGGTCGTTACCTTCACGAGTGCGCTCGCCTACTCCGCCGAACACTGAATAACCACCGTGCTTGGTGGCAATATTGTTAATCAGTTCCATGATAATGACTGTTTTGCCTACACCGGCACCGCCGAAAAGTCCGACTTTTCCGCCTTTAATATAGGGGGCAAGCAGGTCGACTACTTTGATGCCTGTTTCAAAAATTTCCGTTTGAGTGCTCAGAGCCGTGTATTCAGGACAGGGGCGGTGAATCGGCCAGCGTTCCGAATCGCTTATTTCAGGGCGATCATCCACAGCTTCGCCTAATACATTCAAAATGCGACCAAGAGTTTTTTCGCCAACCGGAACGCTTATAGGTCCTTTAGCGTCAATTACGCGCATTCCACGCGTGAGTCCGTCTGTGGAGCTCATGGCTACCGAGCGAACCCGATTGTCACCAAGTAACTGCTGCACTTCGCAAACAACACGAATGTCTTCGCCGTTCGGTCCTTTGTCTTTGACTTCAAGCGCATTGTAAATCGCAGGAAGGTCTCCGGCCGGGAACTCAACGTCAATTACTGGTCCGATGACCTGGATAACACGCCCTGCTGTTTCAACTGCTGTGCTCATCTCAACCCCTGTTCAAATTACTGCTATATTGCCTTCCGGATTAAGGGCCCGGAATGTCATTGCCCTGCTGACAGATCTTAGCTCCTTAGGATAAAGCTATTTCAGCCGGAGACAGCCTTAGTTTATGATACTTTTCGATCATGATTGAAAGCCTGCTCTTAATAGCGAGTCTGTGATAGATTTCATCAGGCTCGTCTTATTCAGGTGCACTGGCTTTCGGGCTTTCAGCCCTACTCAAATCGCTCCCGCTTCAAGCTAAGGGAAGAGGCATTAGTGTTATCTAAGCTCCTTCAAAACAATATACAAAACAAGCTGCTCCGTTACGGCCTGCTCTTACTTCTTGCCACCGGAACCGGCACGGTTGGCTATTGCTTGATTGAAAAATGGCAGCCTTTCGATGCGCTTTACATGACCGTGACCACTCTGACAACGGTTGGCTACGGAGAAATTCATACACTGAGCCCGGCTGGCCGGGTTTTTACAATCTGTTTGATTCTTTTAGGCGTAGGCACCCTGCTCTTCATACTCTCAGACACTGCCCAGTTGATTGTAGACACTGACCCCAGAGAACTGTTCGGAAAAAGACGCATGAAAAACAAAATTGAAAAAATGCACAATCATCAAATAGTTTGCGGCTTCGGGCGCACCGGGCAGGAAGTGGCAAGTCAGTTTCGCCAGTGCCAGGTTCCATTTGTAGTCATCGAACAGGACATCGACAGATGCAAAAGAGCACAGGACGAAGGCATGCTTTTTTTGCAGGGAGACGCCACCGAAGACGACATATTGAAAGCCGCTCAGGTTGAAAGAGCTGCAGGCATTGTTTGCGCTCTTTCAGATGACGCGGCCAACACTTTTATCGCCTTATCAGCCAAAGAATTTAACGAGACCATCAAAGTAGTATGCAGAGCCGCCAATCCAGGAGCAGAATCCAAGATGTTAAGAGCCGGCGCCGACAATGTCATATCTCCTTACATTATTGCCGGGCGCCGTATGGCCAGTGCAGTTACGCACCCTCTGGTTCTTGAATTCCTGGATGTAACCATGCACAACCCGAGCTTTGATCTGCGCCTGGAGCAAGTAGTGATAACTTTGAAGTCCAAATTGGCAGGATTGAGCTTTAGAGATGCTAATATCAAGCAGTCTGTCGGAGCCATGATTCTGGCAGTCAATAAGAAAGGAAATCTCATAACAAATCCGGGTCCGGATCTTGTTTTTGAAGCAGGCGATATACTTGTTGCCCTGGGCGCTGAATTTGAGCTAAGCAAACTGGGAGACCTGGCCGACTCAGGACAAAAATAATTCAGAGCAGAAAATAGGTTCAGAGCAGAAATAGGAATGAAACAATGGCTAATGTTGAAGATCTCGAAGAACAGATAATCACACTCGAGGGTGAAGACGGACATTCCTATGTCTGTAGAATTCTCGGTTTGTTCGTTTTCGAAGAAAAGGAATACGCTTTGCTTCTTAATATGGGTGAATCCGGCAAGGAAGACGCCGAAGAGCCTTCAACCGTTGTAATGCAGCTTATTACTAAAGACGATCAGGCCGTATTCCGAACCATCGAAAACGATGATGAATTCGAGCGTGTAATCAACTATGTCCGCGATCTGGCTGCCGAAATGGAAGCAGAAGAAGACGAGTCAAGCGGTGAAGCATAATTAAGACCAGCTATAGATGCAGCTCTGAGAAGCGCTATATAAAGCGATGCAGGCGCCTCGAATTCAAAGCCGGGATCTAAAAAGCCGACAAAGCCTGGTTCTTAATTGTGTGAAAAGTTTGACACGGGGCAGGATTGAACTGCCGGCCTGGGCGTTATGAGTGCCCCGCTCTAACCAGCTGAGCTACCGTGTCTCAAAGCTTGATTATCAACCGCCATTGCTTTTTCTGTCAACATTAAATCGAAATGAGCTGAAGAGGCAAAAGCACCCGGGCTGTACAAAATTGGCACTTTCCATGCCATAGTAAAAGTTAATAAGCGGTTTACAGAAAAGAAAAGCTCAATGGTATTCATTGAAATAGTGGCTCTTTTAATTGTTGCTACAGTCTTAATCACAGTAATTACGGCTGTGGGCAAACCTGTAGCCGAAATGCTTGCAGACAAAAGCCGCTATAAGTTCAAGGGCCTCGATTCGGAAGCCGAAGCCCGCTTGCTGAAACGAATCGAATCATTAGAAGAAGAGCTAAGGCAAACCAGAACCTGCCTGGACGATCTCAAACAAACAAGTGATTTTGCAGTGAAAATGCTGGAAGAAAAAACACTCGCAGAAAAAGCGCTGCTAGAAGAAAAAGCGGAAGTTCTCAAGCTAAAACTAAACGAAGAAAAAAAAGTCGAGCCGGAATAATCTTTGAACTTGCAAGTTTCCAGCCGCTTCAGACCGGCTGCTTCCGGCTTACAAACCATTCGACAAAATTCTTGATTCCTGTTTCGAACGAATAACTCGGCTCATAAGCAAGCAAGTTTCTTGCTTTTTCGATATTGGCGAAGGTGTAAGGCATGTCGCCGGTCTGAAAATCCTTATACTCAATCCGGGCCTTCTTGCCCAGGTACTTTTCAATCAAGTTGATCATATCCATTAGCACAACCGGCTCACCCCTTCCAAGATTTACGATTTCGTAACCGGAAAACGGCACTTCCATTGAGCGTTCGATACCATATACGATATCAGCAACATAAGTGTAGTCGCGCTTACTCGACCCATCACCAAACACTTCAATCGGCTTGCCGCTGTCTATGAGCTTGCAAAACTTGTGGATTGCAAGATCAGGTCTTTGCCTGGGTCCAAAAACAGTGAAAAACCGCAAACTCACCACCTGCAAACCCTGTGTATGATGAGCGGCATAGCAGATAAGTTCACCCGCGGCCTTAGATGCGGCATAAGGTGAAAGTGGATTATCGACCCGGTCAGCTTCGCTGAAACTCTCGCCGCCTCTTTCGCCGTAAACCGAGCTTGAAGAGCCGAATACAAGGCGTGCCGGATTTTTTTGTTTGAGAATTCGGTCAATCAGTTTTTGAGTGCCGACAAGATTTATATCCATATAAAGAGCCGGCTGCTGCATCGATGGTCTTACACCTGCCATCGCAGCAAGATGCACAACCACGTCAAACTCTGCCTCGGCAAAGAGACGCTCCAGATCTTTGTCACTGCGCAGATCGCCTTCTATAAGTTTATATGACTCATTTTTCAGCTGCTCTTTCACATTGGAGCGCTTTAGCGAAGGATCGTAAAAGTCATTGAAGCTGTCAAGCACATATACGTTGCAGCCTTTTTTCAAAAGACTTTCCACCAGGTGACTGCCAATGAATCCGGCGCCGCCGGTTACAAGCACATTACGCTTCTCAGCCATCGAAATTCATCCCCTATAAATCTGCTTAAATCTTACAACTATGTGTTCAAGCTTTCCTTTGTTTCAGCTCAGCAAGTGCTGCCTGCACAAAAGCCTTAAACAATTTCTGGTTGCCTTCATAATCACGTTCGGGGTGCCATTGTACTCCGATTACAAAAGGGCGGTTTTCATACTCCACAGCCTCCACAACGCCGTCTTCGGCGCTTGCGGCGGCAACGAGCCCGCTGCCGAGCTTCTTTACCGCCTGATGGTGCGAGGTCGGCACATCAATTTCTTCAATGCCGTAAATTTCAAGCAACTTGCTGCCCTTGTTCAGTTTTACTTTGTGGAAATTGAAACCATTCTTCCAGCCGTTCTTTGTAGAATGCTCAACCTTAGTGCCAGGAAAGTCGCTGGGTATGTCCTGGTAAAGGCTTCCCCCGAGAGCGATGTTCAGAATCTGGCTGCCGGCGCAAATTCCAAGCACCGGCAGCTCGGGTCTTTCAATTGACTTCTTTAAGAGCCGCCAGTCAAAATCGAGCCGGTCATCATGAGCCAGCTCCACGCTTTCATGTTTAGTTTCGCCATAACGGCTCGGACAGTAATCATTCCCGCCTGTCAACAAGAGTCCGTCAAGCCGGCTCAAAAGCTGATCGAGCTCCTGATCTGAAAGGGGCGGAATCAGCACCGGGATGCCGCCGGCACTCTTAACAGACTCATAGTAGAAGGCCTGAACCTTGGCCAGTTTTGGCTTTTCACCCTCAATATCCAGATTGATTCCAATAACAGGTTTCATCAAACACCATTAAAACAAGATTCTGCAAAAGCAAGAAATATACCGAAAACGGGAGGCATTACCAGGAGCTTAGTTATCTTTAAGGCAGATTGATCGACGGCCCGAAGCAAGGAGCTCCGTATGGTGCTAATGTTTATGTCGTATTTAGTCTTTTGAGTTCCAGCCGGTGATACTTAATCAGCCTGAGATTGAAGCACTTCTGAAAGATGTAGGCGCCTGGCTCAGCGGTCACTTTTTGCTTTCCAGCGGACTGCACTCAAGCCAGTACATTCAGTGCCAGAAAATCATGCAATATCCACGCCACGGCATGATGCTGGCCGAGGCACTGGCTGACAAAATCGCAAAGGCAGGGTTCAAGCCGACTGCAGTTATAGGTCCGGCACTGGGCGCCATTCATTTTGAAGTTTATGTGGCACACGCGCTCGACAGGGTTTTTGCAGATGATCCTATAAGAGGAGTTTTCGCAGAACGGCCGGACGGGAAATTCGAAATCAGGCGCGGAATAGAGCTGCTTGCCGGAGAGGAAGTGATGGTGGTCGAGGATGTCACCACGACTGGTGGCTCAGCAATGAAAGTTCTGGACCTGGTCAAAGAACTCGGGGCAAAACCTGTGGCCGTCGGCACTGCAATAGACAGGAGCGGCGGCAAATTAGACTTCGGCCTGCCGTTTTTCTCGCTGGTGGAGCTTGAAATAGAATCTTACGATCAAAGCAGTTGCCCGCTTTGCAAAGAAGGGCTGCCGCTCGAAAAGCCCGGCAGCAGTAAGCCTAAGGTTGTCTGAAGCCAGTTTTGTATTAAGAGTTCTGAACTTAAATTTCAGTACTTAAGATGATTCAGTTGTTTTTAGGGAGCAGAAACTCCGTTAGACGCTTCGTTTCAGCCACGATTTAATCCAAAAGCATGGGAATCCTCCCATTAAATTCCTTGCCAATGAAGCGCGCTTCTGCCAGTATGAGGCTCAGGAACGGACGGGGTTAAGGGTGCGGGCAGCATCTGAGAGGTTAGGCTGCTTTGAATTCATTTGATATAGACTTACCAGCTATTTCGTTCAAAACCGTGTCGGAATTTCGCCATTTGCGTTCGGCACAGTTGAAAAGGAAACACGACTGCGCTCAAGACACAGAGCAGGCGCAAGAACAAAAGCACTACGACTTCAGCGCCGCAGATACCTGCAATAGCGGCGCAGAATCAATTCAGAAAGCTCTGGATTATTTCGACAGCGAATCTCAAAGTTACCCGGCCCAAAACGGCACACCTACTACTTTTGTTGCTGAATGCAGTAATAGCAGCAATTCGGCGCTTGCCCAGTTCATGCGCAAGGCTGTTGATTTTGAAAGTGCTTTTGAATACGCCGGAACTACTCAAAGCGGCATTGATTACACGAATCAGTCCATAGAGCTGGCAAAACAGGCCCTTGAACTTCCCGAAAACAAACTGACTCTTTCAAACAACTATCTGACCGAACTCATAGAAGACGACGGCAACGGCCGCGTAGAGCCAATGAAAGAAAGCGATGCCGAAGCGCTGGCAGACATTCCAGTTCCTGATGAGCCGACCCTAAAAAGCTGCCGGATTCTTGAAGACCAGGCATCTGTCTTGAAAGACAGCCAGGAGATTTCAATCACAAGCCAGATCATCGAAAAAGACCAGTTTGGACGTGTTATCAGAGCACTCTACTATGGCCAGGAATATGTTCGCTTTTATTATGATGAGTTTGGAGAGCTTGAGAGCTTTAATTACGCATCAATGGACTGGACCAGGGAAGAGGACGGCTGGTCCGCCAGGGACCGGCAGACAGACTATCATGTGGACGCAAGAATTTCAGTTTTAGAAAGCGGCGCTATGCGCATTGAAAGAACTGATGTTGTTCGCACTCTCAAGCAAAGCGGCACCAGAATTGATGAGCACAAAAGCGGCTCCAAGACCGAAAGCAGAAAACTCAAGAACAAACCCTCACCATACGATTTGCTTGCCAAAGCCAAAGCAGAAAATTCATTCTGGCTGCAAAGCCAGCGCCAGAAAAACAGTGGGCCGCAAGCAGTACACGCGCCGCTGGCTCTTGATCTTGTAAACGAAACCGATTGCCTGAGCATGCAACTGGGCAACACAGAAGAAAGCTCTATGATTCCTTCTGTGGCACGCGTTCCCAATCAGGCTCCCGGAGTCATGCATGCAGCAAATCTCGCCTGCGTACCCACAGCTCCAATTGAGCTGAGATCACTCGAGCGCTCAGACAAGCTTCGCAGCCTCGAAGACGAGCTGCTTGAACCGCACCGGCAAAAAGTTGCAAAAAGCAACTGGAACCTGCAGTTGGCCGAATGCTTCCTGAAAAGTAGCCTCTGGCTGCGCGACCGCATATCCGGGCAGAGTTCACCGAAGCATCTGGAACATCTTGATAGACTTGCAGAGCTTTATTTTGAACAGCAAAGATACGATTTAGCAGAACTGACTCATTTACGTGCCCTGCATATTCGCGAGCAGCACTACGGCAAAAATCAACCCGAGCTGGCAAACAATGTACTCGGACTGGCAGCTATTTACGAAGCCAGAGGCAACTACCTGCGCGCCGAACAGCTTTATAAAGACGCAATCAGCTTGCAAGAAAGCGGCTTGCGCAAAATCATTTTCCTCTTCTCTGAAAAAGTTACTGACGAAGGCCGCTTGAGCCAGGAATTCGAAAGCCTGTTTTGCTGCATCAACGGGCTATGCCGTTTGTATCTGGAGCAAGGCAAGAAACAGCTCTGCGCAGTAGTACTTGAAAAAGCAGAATCCGTGTGGCAAGAAATCATCGACAGAGAGCCAGGTGCCAAGCAGGTGCTGACTAACGCTGCCGGCAAGTATCTCGAACGCATGAGAGAAATGAGCGTTTGAATATGAAAATCATTGCTTCGCTTTTTCAGAGAGCGTTGATGAAGAGATAACTCTGCAGTCCACAAAACAATTAAACTGGATATTGTGGGTACAACTTGGAATTCAGCGGGTATGCGGATTTGCGCCTAATAGACAGTGATTTGCATATACCCACAAGTCAAACAATTTTCGAAGAACTTTCTCAGAAACAGAGCCCACATATACAAAAGATTCACGGGAGAAACAAGATTTGTTTTTGTCAAATCATTTTCTTCCTTATTTGGATTCTCTTGCCTGGCTGAAAGCTGTTTAGCCTGTTCTTGAAGTCTTTTTGGAGATTGACCCTGCGAATCTTCAGGGGGTCTTGACTCATTTGTCAAAGGAATTTTTTGCTGGGGCGAACCCACTATTGACTCAGCCTTATTAGGCAAGGTTTCAAGTGTTTTGCTTTGCAGATTTGTTTTTTCGATTACGACTGTTTTGTCCGCGACGGTTTTATCCGCCACAGTTCTGTCCGCAACAGTTTTATCCGCAACAGTGTTATCGACTTTGCTTTGCATAGGCTCAGATTTGCCCTGCATGGTTTTGCTGAAAAGAATTTGCAGAATGTCGTCTACTGCAGCCTGTGATTCTGTGCGAAGTGTATGAAAACCATGTGGATTCGCAGTTCTATCTTGCAGCCACTTGCTTAGAGAGGTCAGTTCATGCGGACTCAACACAGTAAGCAATTTTTGAAGCTCGGCTTCCTGCTTGTCGTTTCTTACGTCCAACTTATTGTTTTGATATCTGCTAATCAGATCGAGAAAGAGTTGTTTGTGTTCCGTACTTTTGTCAAGTCTTCGAACTCTTTCAAGCATAGCACCTGGGATTTCATTGTTTTGGGATTGTGCATCGGAGTGCTTTGTGGAGTCATTCTTAATAGCGCGAATTCGTCTATCAGATTGGCCGCCGCCGACCCCGTCGCCGTGCGATGCTTTGCCATCGCCGGATTTTGTGCCCACATTTTTGTCGCCAACCAGCGCCGCCACTGCCCTGCCCTTTTCCTGCAGCAGCCGGTGCAACTACTTCAGCTTTTGGCGGCTTGAAGCCACCTTCATTAGGCTGATTGCGGTGGTCGGGTTTTTCTATTGTGTCGACCCGCCTGTCAACACCACTCTCTGAGTGGTTCTTTGCTCCGTGGCCGGACCCTGATGCTTCAGCCGATTTTATGGCTTGATTCTGATTCAGCTTGCCTGAGTTTTCTAATGCTGATGAATTAGCGGCATTCTTTGTAGTGTTCTCGGTAAGATTCTTTTGACTGAATTGCTCTTGTCCAGACTGTTTTTCTTGTTGAATTGATTTCAAATTCGAGTTCAAACTTTCCTGCACTGATTTTGAGTTCGACTGTTCATTTGTGTTATTGCCGCTTTTATTTGCTTCCTGCCTGGCGGTTTCTACAGATGCGCTGTTCCTAGCTGATGATTCGGAGCTGTTCATTGCAGGCGTATTTCTAGCCGATGCACTTT
Source organism: uncultured Candidatus Obscuribacterales bacterium (assembly GCA_964615655.1). Lineage (GTDB taxonomy): Bacteria > Cyanobacteriota > Vampirovibrionia > Obscuribacterales > Obscuribacteraceae > JAIEPM01. Next base: position 15,834 of record CAZTQO010000090.1, read on the forward strand.
CACCGGACCCGGCCGAAGTGTTAGCACCTGATGCGTTCTTGTCTGGCATGCTCCTCTCGGAGGCGCCGGGCTTGCTTTCAAATCCTGGGTTATTAGCATCCGGTTTTTGAGTGAGCGAACGGGCATTTGCTCCATCAGGCACTGATTGTTGTTGATAAGACTGACTTGCATCTTTTGGTAAATTTGCCGGTGCTGTTTTTTCTTGCGGATTTGCTTCTGAGCTTTTTTGCTCTGTTGCTTTAAGCGCCGCTGTCGCTGCTTCCTGCTCTCGCCTTACGGCTTCGTTATTGTTTTGAGTTTGCTCGCTTTTTTCGCTCTGACTTTTCGCGCCTCGGGGTTGCATATACTGTTCAGGTGTCAGTCCGGCAGGTGGCGCACCTGATTTTTCTGCTGTTACTTTAAGTGGCTCACCAACAGGTTTTCCATCTTTAATCTCCTGCCACGAAGCTATGCTTTTGCCGTCAGCTCCGTATTGTCCCTGGTATTGTTGTTTTTGATCGGGACTAAGCAGCATTGGTTTGCCGCCATCGTTGTATAAAGTTCCTGTAACTGCCTTATTTCCTTCAAGACTGAATGTATTGGCTTTCGGTGTTGGCGATCGACCTGCCTGTGTGGCTGTTGTATTGTCAGCTCCGGAATCACCCGTGAACTTGCTTTCGTTCTGCGCTTCATTGATGAGCTGATTTGAAGCGTAGTTCTCGATTCTTTCTGATTGCTTTTCGCTGGGTTTGACGGCGTCTTTTGAGGTGCCTTGCCCAGCCTCTCTGCCAAAACCGCCGGGTGGGTTTGTCATTGTGACGCCTCTTTCTTTGTGAGCTGTTGTTTGCACCGGAGAATAGAAGCATCTATCTTTGTTTCAGCAGGTCTATCTGTATCTGGCGATGCTTTTGCTTTTTTGAAATAAAATAGGGCTTCTCTGTATTAGCCTCTGTCTCCTAAAATACAACCAATGTTGTAGTTCAAGTAACAGCAATTAGGGATTTTGGCGTAGGCTTTCTTAAAACATGCCATTGCCTCATCATCTTGACCCAAAAGTGAATATGCAGCACCTAATTTCTCCCAGGCATCGGCATAGCCAGGTTCTAGTTGACGGCTTTTTTTCCGGCTGCTATTGCTTCTTTATAGCGTTTGGCGCTTACTAAATCGCATGCAAGGTTGTGGTACCATCTGGACTCATACGGATACATGGCAAGTGCCTGTTTGTCATATTTGATTGCAGACTCGTAGTCGCCTTTTTTGGAGCAATTAATTGATTCAGCAGCGAAATCATGAGAACGTAGCCAAACTTCGCGGTTGCCAACCCCAGGAAACCTGTGATTGCTATCTGCAAGTGCGCGTTGTTCGGTTGAAAGAAATGCAAGAGCGAGTAGCATGACCGGAGCAATGAGCTGCTGGCCTGCTCGACAAAACGAAGCCGCAACCTTTATCAGGCACCCAACAGGCAGCTCCTTTTCAGAACATGTCCTGCTTGCTTTCAGTGTTTCTATCGTCAAGTCCTTCATTCTCACGTCTTTTACCTATCTTTTAATATTCCTCAAAACCATTACAGTTTAACTGATTCCGCTCTTAAGCTGCAATTTAATCTTGATGTTCAGCAAGTTGCTCCAATACTCTGTGTAATGAGCTTAGCGGCTTCGTCTGAAATTTTCTTGAGCATGTTAGTGTGCCCGCCTAAGTCACGGGAGGTAACAGAAGCTAGCTTAACGTAAAGTGTTTCATGCAGCTTTTTCGGTACCTGGCTTCACCAGCGCGTAAGTGCCTGTTGGATGCTGTCTCAAGTGGATCTTGAAGCGAATTTTCGAGTCAATTCTGGACTCACCTGCATTGCGGGCATAAATAGCTTCCGGTGGTTTTCCAGGGAACTTTCTGGAAATTGAAAGAATAGTATCACCGGGCTCTACATGCTTGTCAGGCAGCAAATGGAGAATTCGGAAGGAATCGTTGCCACACCCCAAATAAGTGCTGAAACTGGGCTTTGTCTGATCGAATTGGCTGATTATCTGGAGAGAAGTAAGAGGTTCGAAGAAGCCGAGCTGGTAGCAACGCGTTATAGAGAAATCCTTTTGCTCCTGGCTCGCCAAAACGGACTAATCAGCTAGCAACAGGGAATAATAGAAAACAGCCCCCAATCCTGGACTTAACCTTGACCAAAGTCCCTCAAGAGAGTGATCGCAACGGCTCTGAAAGAGCCGAGAGCAAGACCGAGCGCATAGAAAAGAAGGCCGAGAACAAAGGGCGTGCTGAATCTTCCGAGGGGATGGAGGATCACAGCAAGAAAGTTGCCGTTGAAACTAAAGAAAAGAGAGTCACAAGAAAAAGCGGTGTAACAGGCAAGTTTGCTGAAAATGGCAAACCTGGCTTAGCATCTGCAGATTCGTTGCTGCCGTTGGAGGACCCGAACAGGCACAACGGACGGGAGAAGGCAGGTCACAAACCTGAGCACCTAAAAGCAATGGAGGCAGCCGGAGCCGGGCACGCTGTGTACAAAGCCGGTAGCAATGCGGTTTCAGAAACAGGCAAGTTTCTCAAAGGCATGGGAGATGGTGAGTTTAGTTTGTCAAAGAGCTTGGGGACAGCCTGAATGTTGCCGGTGACTACTACGGCCGGGCACTTTCCGGAAAGGTCAATCTTGCAGCTGACATAAAAGAGTTCTCTGGCGCAATTGGTCAGACTCTTGGCACAGCCGGTGATTACTATTTCAAGCAGCTACCAAAAGGGCAGGCAAATTTAGGAAAAGACATTGCGGAGGCAGGTAAAGCAGCTGCCGATCATTGGAATTCGTTGGACACAGAGCACAAGGGCAAGTTTATTGGTAAGGAAGTTGTGCCGCTCTTAGTTCCCGGTGCTGTTGGGATGGTGGCTAAAGATGCCCAAGCAGTAAACCTGGTAGGAAAGACAGGGAAAGCGATTACGGCGCTTGCAGGTTCCGAAAAAGTCGCTGAGATGGAGCAGAAAATCACTGCTATTCAATCAAAATTGCAGCAAATGCATGAGATAGCAAGACCCCTGAAACCTGCTCATGCAATTGCTGGCGAAGCACCTGGACGCCGTCCGGTAGTGCCGCTTGAAACTCCTAAGCCCGATGATCATATCCTCATGATGAAGGGAGATAAAGGGCTCCCGCAGGGCGTTAAGCCGAGTGAAAAAGTTGTTTTGGAATCGAAGCTAAATGAAAGAGGTCGATTAATTCCAAGTATCGAAGTGCCAGAAGAAGTTTACAAAGCAGCCGAATTGAGAGGGTTTACTAAGGAACAAGTTCAAGAGAAACTACAAACCATCGCGAAAGCAGTTAAAGACGTGTACTCTCAGATAGGTGATTATGATCCCAAAACTCATGGTACAGAAAGGGCTTATGGTAATCGCTTTCATGAGATGTTGAGAAAGGATCTAAACAAATTGAACGATAAGGAGATAAATACCGAAGCCAGCTATCTGAATCAAAAGCCCTCAGAATGGGGTAAATTGGGCACTTCGAGGGTCGATATTGCATTAGGAAATAAGGACGAACCTTTTGCATCTGTTTGCCTAAAAACCCTAAATGCCAAGCCATCAGCTCAACAGGAGCGCGGTTGGGTGAAAAATCTGACCCGGTTAAGTGATGGCACTGTACCACCTCGGTTGTTCCTAAAAATCCAGAAGGCCCCTGATTAGAGCGAGCTGAAAAATGTCTGACGAAAAGCACCAAATTCCCAAAGTAGAGATGGAAATTGTTCTTCCGCAAATTTTAAAGGAGCCTCTGATGCTGGAGGACGGAACGACATTGGCCGAAGGGGATAGAGTCCAGCACGAAGAATGTGGAGTCGGGACCATTAAACGAATTTGGACATATCCTGATTTAGGAACATTGCTGTATGTAGATTTTGGCAATGGGGTCAAAGAAGAAATACATCCGCATTTTGTGAAGAAGTTGGAAGACTGATGAATGAGAAAGGGCGTCACTGCAACCGCTATTGGTTCTGTGATGAATGCGCTGCTGCTGTTGCACAAGCATTGGACTCCATTGAGAATTGGATGCCAATTAGGTATTCGGCAACGATTGTGGAAATAATGACCCACAAGACACTTGGCTTTGTCGCAAGACTTTGATAAATAGCTGCTTTTGCACGAGGTACCCAAAATTCGATGTATCTCAAAATTTAGCGTTCTGTCTTCAGTAAAATCCTACCCTCAAATGGTTCTCAAGACCGTTGTGGGTCAATCTCCGTCCAAGATCGTTGCCGAATACCTATTGGTTACAAGATTTTCCAAAGATAGATAGTTTTGGCTAGAAACGACCGGAAAAGGTATTTGACAACTGACATTTTGCGCGAACAAAACACTGACATTTATCGAGAAAATTTGATAAAAGAATTTTGTTCTTTTGCTGCATTCTGACACAAGTCTCGGAGATCAAAAGTGCGCAAAGCATTTGATACCACAGGCAGTTTCAGACCTGACATTTAGGCTCGGGGATAGCGAAGCTGTCACCAGGGGCAATGAAGCAGTAAAGAAGATCGT
>CAZTQO010000091.1:0-19481 GCA_964615655.1 uncultured Candidatus Obscuribacterales bacterium
AACGCGACAGTGCAGGTGTTGTTGCGAAGCAGTTTTTCCCGCTTGCTTATAAGAGTGGGGGTGCGACTAATTTTTATATTACCGATCACTTAGGCAGCAAGCGCGAGGTATTTGGCGGCAACGCTAGTGGAGGCGGTGGAACTGGCGCGAGTGGTGGCGGTGGTGACGGTGGGTTGCAGGCGCAGCTTGCTTACAGTCCTTATGGCGAGCAGACACTGCTTCAAGGAAAAGACGCTCCGGACTTTGGCTACGTAGGCATGTATTGGCATCAAAGAAGCGGCTTGAGTCTGACATTCTTCAGGCAATATGACCCAGGCCTCGGGAGGTGGTTGAGCCGTGATCCGATTGAAGAATCTGGCGGGCTTAATTTGTATGCGTATGTCGGAAGGAATCCTGTATCAAGAATCGATCCGCTGGGATTGATTGAAGCACCAACAATAGAGGAAATATTTCAACCTGGCATTGAAAATCTAAAAAATCCGGCCTTTGATCTGATGATCGTGAACACGTCCCTCGAACTTGGAACTTTGGGGGCATGGGGTGCAGTTCCGGCTGTAGGCACAGCAATGGGATTTGGTAGTATTTTTCCGAGACCTAATTCCCCTCAGCAGGGGCAGTTTCGGACCAAATCGGATAAATCCAGCGGGTAAGCTTCCACCCAAGCCCCAATTTAATCCAAACTTACTTGGTGCCCAAGGGACTCAAGTGACCAGCAAAACTCTTTGGAATATGAGACCGTTGAGAATCGATGTTGAAAACCCGGCCCCGGGTTTTCGGGCTGGACAATTACATTTCCAAGATATTACAAATCCGAACATCAAATATCAAATCGATCCTGCCATGGGAACATTTATAGGAACTGTTCCGAATCGCATAAATGCCTTGCTTCAAAATTCATCTGTTCAGCAAGCTATTGTCAAAGGAAAGAGTTATCTTTGTGTACCCTAACGGAGCTCAAAATTTAATGCTTATTAATAGAGCTATGAAAGAATACTGGCAAAAACAGACCAGAGTTAACCTTCCCACCATATTGTTGATGCGATTGGAGTCAAGATTCATAGAGGTGTATGGGAGCATCGTTTTAGAGTCTATGCTACCTGATTACTTGAAACCCGAACCCTTTAAGGAGTCACTGCTGGATTTACCAGAGAATCTAAAACAGACCTTCCAAAACAAAACCGGTTTTGAGCACTTCGTAAGCAAGACGCACATTGACGGAATCGTGCAAGAACGTCATTTTGACTACGCCCTAGAATTCTTAACTCGCATTTTTGAAAGGTTTCGCAAACAGTATTCAGATGGTCCCGTACTACGTGGAATTATCAGTGTTGATACTGGCTCCCCCCCCGATTCACTTTTTTCCTGTTGTGTTTCATATCATGTTAAGCGGGAGGGGGAGTCATGGTTAAGTCCAGATATAGACAGCAACGAAATTGAAAAATACAACGAGGCACTTTTGGTAATAGACTCCGATGAGAAGTTTCTTGCGTGGGGCAGCCAGTCTTAAAAAAATTTCCTCAGTAATAAAGGTTTCTAAGGGGACTGGTCACTTCCGGGTATCAAAGCAAATTTGCATATACAAATACGGGCAGCTAATAAGCAGCAGCAATTCACTAAATCAGAGCAGCTCTTTTACTTATGACCCAAGGGGCTATTTGCAAACCGTTCAGGGTCCGATAGCAGCACTCGGAAAAATTGCAAGTTATAGTTATGACCAGCTCGGGCGTGTCGGAATCTGTCAACAAGTTTGAGACGATTTTCAGCTCAAGTTTAGTGTAGGAGTTTAGCCTAAACTTTGCAACCGGAAGAGCAAAAAATTCGAGCTCCGCTCGGGGCTGAGATTTCGGCAAAAGTGCCTTCATCACTTTCGCCGAAATCCCAGCTTTTTTGACTGCCCCATAATAGGCTGCAAATCTGAGGCCTCGCCCAAAAGCGCATGGCAGGCTGCTTTGTCTTCCTATGAAACAGAAGAAAGTTTATGTGACGTCACTTCCAGGTCGTCTGTGACTTCATCGATTTGTTGTGTGGTATCAGCCGGTTTTGGTTTATTTATCCATACTTCTTTCGGCAATTGCAAAACACGCGGTGAACCGTTTTCAAATCGCTCGGGATTCTTCTTGTAAGCGAGGTTAAGCACATCTTGCCTTGCTCGATTGCACAGATCTGCTTTTCCACTGTGCACCACCGAAGGTGTCATCAGCGCTATACTTGAGTGGCGGTGTTCTTCGTTGTAGGTCTGAAAGAATGATCGGCAGAAACTGCGAGCATCCTGAATGCAACCGAATCTGTTTGGAAATTCCGGGTGATATTTCAGAGTCTTAAAATGCGCTTCCGAATATGGGTTGTCGTTACTCACTTGCGGCCGGCTGAACGATTTGTTTACTCCGAGATCAGCCAGGAGCTGAGCAACTGTTTTTGATTTCATCGGTGACCCTCTGTCTGAGTGTATCAGGAGTTGATGCTTTTTTACTTCGTGCCGTTTACAGGTTTCAGATATCAAATCAGCTGCAAGGTCTCCGTTTTCTCTGTTAGCAATCATCCAGCCTACGACTTTTCGACTCTAAACATCCATGATCACAAAAAGATAGTAGTAGGTCCATGCCTGGGGCCCGCGCAATTTGGGGTGAGTAGACCGGGGGAGTTGCATCCCCAGCCTCTCGCAGAACCGGACTTGAACCTCTCGACTCATCCGGCTCCCATTATCCAGCCTACGGTGTAAGTCCGAGCTTCCAGTGCGTGAAAAGAGTGGGTGATCGTTGCGCAATAGATGCTTCCATGGTGCGTATGTGGTGCCCTAAAAGAACTCTGATGCTGCCGACAACCGTATCGGTATTTATTTACAGGTATTTGTTATGTATAGTGGTTTCAGTCAATTCCAACAGGCATTACTTTGCCATGGCATCCTCTGGAGAGAATATGAGTAAGCAAAAAAGTCAAGTTTTATGTAGCTTCTTCTCAAGTGCAATTTTCATCCTCTGCGTAGCACCCACATCTGCCGAAACTCTTTTGGGTGATGGCTCAGGCGGTACCACGCTTAGTGGACCCGCCGGTTTCGGTGCGGCTGGTGGCGTCGGCAGTTTTGCGCTGGGCCCCGGAAGTTCTGCGGCCGGCATAGGAGCTGTTTCACTTGGCAATGCAACTACTGCAGGCGGCTTCGGCGGAATATCAGTAGGCAATGCTTCCGCCGCAGGCGGCATAGGAGCTGTGGCAGTTGGCAGCTTAAGCTTAGCGGGAGGTGCCGGAGCAGTATCAATTGGTAATTCTACCGCTGCAGGTGGCGTCGGAGCAGTGGCTGTTGGCAGCGCTACCGCTGCAGGAGGTGTCGGAGCAGTAGCCGTTGGTAACTTAACTACCGCCAACGCAAACAACAGCACAGCACTTGGAACAAATACAAACAGTACAGGTACAAGCAGCACAGCGCTTGGTAGTGGCGCTCTTAGTGCTGGCGCAAGCAGCACGGCACTTGGTAGCAGCGCTAACAGCGGTGGAGCTAGTAGCACCGCCCTTGGAGTAAGCAGCAATGCAATTGCTGCCAACAGCGTTGCATTAGGAGCGAATTCAGTTGCAAATGTCGCCAATACTGTTTCTGTTGGTTCGGCTGGTTCAGAAAGACGTATTACAAACGTTGCGGCAGGAGTCGGCGCAACAGATGCCGTCAATGTAAGCCAGTTACAGGCTGCGGTAGGACCAGGCAGCGAGACAATAATAAATCAAGCAAACAATTACACAAATCAGCAGGTTGCAGGAGCCATTAACTATACAAATCAGCAAGTTGCAGGAGCCATCAACTACACTGATCAACGGGTAAATAATGCTAACGCATACACAAGCGCTGTTTATCGAAATTTGCTTCAGCGAGATCAAGCTCTGGATAACCGCATCGACAGGCTCACCTCCAATTCCTACCGCGGTATAGCTTGTGCAATTGCCTTAGTTAGCGCACCAAGACCAGCACCCGGCAAAACCGGTATCGGCCTCGGCACCGGCTATTACATGGGTAATGCCGCAGCCGCATTAACAATGGCCCACGCATCAAGAAGTGGGCACTGGCAAACAGCCTTTGGTGTAGCATCTTCAGTCACAGGCAACTCCGGTGCAAATCTTGCTGGTGGAGGAGGCGTTCTCTTTCAGTTTTAAGACAACTGCATCTCAACGCAAGTCTCTTCACCAGGCACAGAATTAGCTGCAAAGCCCGTTTTCTTTCAGCAAATTCCGGCCTTGCTTATGAGAATTTACCGGTAAAAAGTGGTAAATCATTATTAGGGGTTGGGGTTTTTGTCGATTAATGGTGACTGAAGCTGACTATTCCGAGTTTCTGATCGACGGCAAATACGTTGTGCAGAGAATGATTGGCGAAGGCGCGATGAGCACAGTCTACGTCGGAACTGCACGCGCCACATCCAGACCTGTGGCAATCAAAATAATGAAACGCAATCTCATGGAAGACCAGGAGATTGTGACACGTTTTTTGCGAGAAGTTCGTGCATGTGTAAATCTAAAACACAAAAATATCGTCAGCGTTCTAGACGGAGGAACCCTGTCTACAGGTGAATCCTACATGGTAATGGAGCATCTGGAAGGCAAGTCGCTAGCTGACCTGCTTGAAGCTGAGAAAGTATTGCGCCCAGCCAGAGCAATAGATTTGATTTGCCAGGCCGCCGATGGACTCGAACTCGCTCATAGGAAGGGGTATATTCACAGGGACATTAAACCAGAGAATGTGATGGTGGTTACTACAGCATTCAATCGCGAGTGCGCAAAAATACTAGATTTCGGAGTAGCAAAACTCTCCGACTCCTTGAATCACGACAATTTCGCCACAGCAGCAGGCGACGTCCTGGGAACACCGCTTTACATGAGCCCTGAACAGATTCGTGGAGAAAAAATAGATGGGCGCTCGGATATTTATTCACTCGGATGCATCCTCTACCAGTCTTTGTGTGGAAAAACTCCAATCCAGGGAGAAACGGCATTTTCGGTCATGAAAAATCACATGGATGAAATTCCTCCGCATTTGAGTTACTACGCTCCTTACAAAATTCCTGATGAACTGAATTCACTTGTACAAAGAGCTATTGCCAAGTTTCCAGAGGGACGCTACAGCAGCATGTCAGAGTTTGCAGAAGAGCTTCGCAAGTATGCCACCCCGCCGGTCATTGCCAGACTAAGATCAGTGCTCAACTTCAATAGGTCCAGTTCTCCAAAACAGAAGCGAAAAAATGCAGGCAGGACAGAAAACAGATAGCGGCATCATCTTTCACTGGGTCCTGAGGTTAAATAAATTGACAGCCAGCCGTTTCAAAGCCATGAGTATTGAACTCTTGCTTTTAATAACAGTGCTTGCAACTGCGGAAGTATTCGCTGAAGAGCAGAATTCAGAAAACCCAAAAGCACGTGAATTCTTTGCTCTGCTCAAATCGAACTTTGCCGGCTGGGATCTCAACCATAACAATATACTAACCGGAGACGAAATTACAAATTGCATAGAGAATCCGGCTGTTAGAGGCAAAAATGCAGCGGCACTTGCAGCGCTGAAAACCCTGGAGCGTTTTTCAATTCGCAATACCGGCACTTACTCGGATTTTACTCCGCTTGAACTTGAGAATCTCCGGCAGAGTTTTGCATATGGGGACAAAGAAGCAAGAGGTCTGGTAAAGTGCTACCACGACAGCCTGCTCAAACTCTCGCGACAAGCAAAAAAGCTTTTCACCGGCGATTGCGCACATATTAATGGTATCAAACAGGGGCACACATCAGATTGTTATTTTCTTTCAGTGGTCGGCTCAATGGTCAGTCTCGACCCACAAAGTGTGGCCAGATATATAAAGTGCAATGAGGACGGCACATATAGTGTCAGTTTTTACGGTTCGAATCCAATTAGAGTAAATAGGCCGACCGACGGAGAAATCGCCACTTACACGGACTCGGGCGGCGACGGCTACTGGCTGACAGTTCTGGAAAAAGCATATGGAATATTGAAATCGAAAGAGGGCTTTAATCACAAGCCGCCAGTGGAGCCGCTTGACGATGTAGCCACTCATGGGAGCTCCACGGTTGATGTGATTTATGCTTTTACCGGACACGCAAGCAGCCCTTACAGTTTGAGAAACAGCCTTACAAGAGATCTAATCCGGCAGATTCTTGCCGATGCATCTAAAAACAAGCGCCTGGCAGTAACTACTGTTCCCGGACACTGCCTTGCATTTATCAGCTATGATCAGAACTCGGACTCAGTGCGAATCTGGAACCCCTGGGGCAGCACGAAATTCTACAAAGCTGCTGGCACTATGATGAATGATGGCTACCTGACTTTGACAGTTGATGATTATCTAAGTAGATTCGGACATGTGTTTGTAGAACTCGATAAAAAGGAGTCTCAAGGACTCTGAGGATCTGAAATCTAATTCGCCTTTGACCTTTTGCGTTTTTGTCCTTTACTTGCTTTGTCTTCATCGTCGACTGGTCCATCAGCTGGAGTCCAGGTACGCTTGGCACTTTCGATTGCAGCCATCATGTTGTGAATTTCATCCTGGTTGGGAGAAATGAATTTGATTCCCGCTAAAACCCAGGAAGCAAGATCCTCATCCTTTAAATGGTATAAAACGTTGCGTCCTTCTCGTCTTTCTACTACTACTCGATTGGAACGCAAGACGGCAAGTTGCTGGGAGACAGCCGCATGTGTAATATTGAGGCGCCGCTGAAGATCATTTACAGATAACTCGCGGTGGCTGAGCTCCTCAACAATTCGGACTCGGTTAGGATTAGAAAGTACAGAAAATAGTTTTGAAAGCTCGGTGCTTATTACAATCGTGTAAGGCATTCTAAATCCTTATCCTCCATTTGCAAATATTAGCATAAATGCATATATTTCTACAAGAGCAGTTAAGTGTGCTCTTTGAAGACTTCAGACCTCAGCTAAGACCATTAAATCCCGATCGACTTACTGTAGCTTATTGTCTGAATATACCGAGCTCTTTTCCTTAGATTAATTGAACCGGCGTAGTTTCCACAAGGAATGGTTTGGCGGTGCCGGACCCGTGTTTTTCGCCGCCTGATCATGGGGCAGCTGAAAGTAACCAGGCAGATCAATGAAATTAAGAACCAGCCCCAACATATGCAAACATTTGCATATGCCTACCTGTTTTAGAGCGACTGATTATTGTGAATGCGCTGACTGGAGTAGCTTGCAGCGCTAGAAAGAGTTTTGCAAGGTCTGTGTGTTAGTCTCCGATCATAACTTCCCATTCAATCTGCATATGCTAGTATGTAAATATGCAAATGTAGGCATGTATGCACAAATTGCGAGAAAACGAACCACCCTGCAATGAACCGGCAATTTTGCTGGTTACACGGCGTCTGGCAGAATTTTTCAAAGCACTGTCCAACCCACGCAGAGTACTGATTCTAGAAGAATTACGTGGAGGGGAAAGAGACGTATCGTCCCTGACAGACTCGTTGCAGGTAAGTCAATCAACGATATCCCAGCAAATAGCTGTGCTGAGAGCGCACAGAATCATTGAGGAACGCCGGGAAGGAAGAACGGTTTTTTACAGTCTTAGAAACCCTGAACTGGCTGCATGGATAAGCGATGGTCTGAAGTTTGCAGGTCAGGAGTCTAAAGACGTTGAAGGATTCCTGTCTGCCATAGAGCATGCACAAGCCCTATGGCAACAAAGCACTAGAAAGAGTGAAGAGCCGGTCGGAATCGAAATCGAAGGGGACATGCAATGAGCGCAAAATTTACTGGCGAAGAGATTCTCACGGCTGCGGCTGGAAAGCTAGTATGCGGCGGCTTCGCAAGAACCAACGGCAGCGGAGCCGGTGGTCTTGCCTGGAACCTGACGGAACTAATTCCCGGAGACTGGTTTATCGCCATGTCCGACGGAGCCGAAGATACTCATGACCAGCTGGCCGATGCTTTCGATCTGGGCGCACGCGGCTGTATTTGCAACAAGCAAAACCGTTATAGCTTCACTAACGGTACCGGCACTCTTATTTCGGTTGCGGATACCAGAGTTGCAATGCTTGAGTTGCTGAGCCTCTGGCGGCAAGTAGTGAATCCGAAGGTTATAGCTGTTGTAGGTACAGGCAGAAAGACCATAATGAATATACTGGAATTTCTGCTTAAGGACACTTACCGCTGCCACAAGGCTTTTGAAAGCAACGGCTTGAGTTGTATTCCTGCTGTTCTTGAAATGCCAAAAGAAACAGAATTATTGATTGCAGAGCTAAGCGGGGTTGAAAGAGGCGATATTGCTCGAATCGGAGCTTGTCTTTCTCCAGATATTGCAGTAATCGCAAAGACTCAGCACCCTTTACCATCCCCAGAACGGGATGCAAAAATTGCGGCCCTTCACTGCGAAATTCTCGACACGATTAGGGATCACGACGGCGCGTGTGCAGTCGTTTATGACCAAAACCGTGCAGTAAAAGAACGTTCAAAACGAATGCTCGGCGGGCTTCGCTCAGTCTTGTTCTCGCAATCGCCCGAACTGCTTGACAGGCGAGAGCTGCACTGGCTCAAAAACACCATTGACGCAAACGACGGCCATGAACCGAGCGAAGTAGATCTCTGGTGTGCTGTAAAAGCTGCTCAGGCTCTCGGGCTTTCTCTAGCGAGAAAAGAAGAGTTTATCAACCTGAGCTGATCCGTGGAGTGGACTGGAGGTAAAATGAGAATGAAAAGAGCAGGTAGCTCTACACCGGGTAATTCAGCAGGCAAGCTCGCCGGTATTGCCAGTGAAGTGTCCGGCTTATCCTGCGTAAAATACCTTGACGATATACAGCTATCAGATGCACTGCTTTCCGGATCAATCAAAAACGCTGCTGTGATAGCTTGTTCCGATATGGGTTGTTCAATACCCTATCTTTGCAGCTCAGCAAATGTACAACTATTTTTATTCCAGAACTTCGGACACGGTTTCAGGGCCAGCGGCTTAGAAGAAACCATTCTAATGTTTGGGGTTGAAAACGTTATAGTTTATGGACATTCAGCTTGCGAGTATACAAAATTCATCGCAGAATCTGTTCGCGGCCGAGCGACGAATAACGAAGCACTTACAAGCGAGCTAGAGCAAGAGCAGTTGCAATTGTATAGCGCTTGTCTTGAATCAGAGGAGCAAAAACCCTGGGAAGAACTTGCTAGATTCAATGTTCTTTTCGAGCTGAAGAATATGCTATGCGATCCACTGATAGCTTCCCTTGCTGAGCAAGGAAGCTTAAAACTGCATGGCTGGTTTTACAACTCAGCCAACAAGCAACTGGAAATATTCGATCCAAAAATCAGAGTTTTCACCACCGCGACGGGCAGTTTTTCAGAGCGGTCCCTGACCGTTCAGTGAAGAGCCGCCGCTCAGCTAAGTGAATTAAGAGAATCAATCCTCAGAAATCAATCCTCAGAAATCAATCCCTCAGAACAATCCTCAGAACAATCCTCAGAAATCAATCCCTCAGAATCAATCCTTATTATATGGAGCCTCATTTAAGATAACAATGCCTAGTATCCACCCACTATTTGTCATTCTGGCGCCTCTGCTGGCTGCGTTCCTTACCGCCGTTCCCAAGCGCTTAGTAAGCAGCCTCAACTACAAAATCGGCTTCTTTCTGATGGCCGCGGGCTTTGCTTCTGCGCTTTCGATTCTCTGGCAAGCTACCCAGACAGAACTGGCAAACAAGGTTGTCTTATTTAACTCGACGTGGGAAGTTTTGCCGCAGCTGGCACTTTCTGTCGACAGATTGGCAGCAACAATGATGGTGGTAATCTCCGGAATCGGCATGGTGCTTTACCGTTATTCGTCTCGCTACTTACAGCAGGATCCTGGTCAAACCCGCTACCAGACCTTACTCTCAATTTGCATTTCAACACTTCTTTTGATGGTTTCATGTTCGGACCTTGTGATGCTATTTATAGCATGGCAGCTGCTCGGCTGGTTTCTTTGCTTGCTATCACATAACTATGCGCATGCCCCTACGGCCCATAGCTCTTTCCGAACGTTCATTATGCTGCGTGCCGGAGATATCGCTTTTCTCTGCGGCATAGTTCTTGCCTATCATTTATATGGGACTGTTGAATTTTCACAGCTCTTCAAAGTGGCAGCTGCAGATCATACTCGCTTCGCGTTGCCTGGGACCATGCTGGAGCTGAGCGCCTCAACCGCAATCACATTTCTCATTTTTATCGGAGCCATGAGCAAATCGGCTCAGTTTCCACTACATATGTGGTTGCCGGATTCACTTTATGCTCCCACACCCGTACATGCACTGCTTCATGCCGGCATCATCAACGCGGGCGGTTTCTTGCTTAATCGCCTAGCCCCCCTCTACGCTCTGAGTTCTACGACCCTGCATATTGTCCTTGCTATTGGTGTGATAACACTGGTTACCGGTAAGTGCATGATGCTTTCGAGAAACGACATTAAAAAGACGCTTGGTTACTCAACCATAGGTCAGATGGGCTACATGATTATGGAATGCGGATTAGGAGCCTTCTCGCTGGCTGTTTTCCATCTTATCGCTCACGGACTTTTCAAAGCGACTGTTTTTCTCAACTGTGGGGACGTGATTCATAAAGCCCGCCTGGAACCTGAACAACCTCCGCAAAGTTCTGCCGACCCCGGACCAGGTATATTCGCCTGGGCATCAGGAATTCTTCTGTCGCTCTTATTGCCCCTGGGAATTATTATAGGCACACACCAGGTCCTTGGACTTTCATTCCTTAACCCGCAAGGTATCTTCATTTTCGTGCTCTTCAGCTGGGTAACAGCTGCACATGCCATGCTTACGCTTTTCCGCCTCGGCAACCGATCCAGCACTATTTGCCTGATGCTTCTGACCGTATCGCTGGTATCGGTGGCTTACTTCTTCTGTGCCGAGCATTTCACACATTTTCTTTATCCGGATTCCGCTGCCGTGGCTAGCTACTTCCAGGCGGCCGCGCTTCCTGAACTCAGTTTTCTGACTCTGGTTGCTTTCCTTGTAGTCTCAATCGTCGTAAGCTGGTTCATGCTGTACTTGCATTACCACGACAAGATCGCAATTCGCTCGGGGCGTTTGTGGTCTGAGTTCTACCTGTTCTTTATCAACAGGCTCTATCTCGACACAATTTCGCTGAGACTTTTTGAATCTCTAAAAAAGGGTGGAAAAGCAATAGACCAGTCGCGCTCGTTTTTTCTTGTAGTTGCTACTTTTGCACTGGCCTTTTCGTGGATTCAGACACCTAGTTTACCCGGCGCTTCAGTTCAGGACTTAGCGCTTTTAGCTTTAGCGGCGCTGCTGCTGCCGCTTTTTCCACTCCACGGGCTCTATGTAGCAGCGCTGACCCGGGCGCCGCGTTTACTTGGAGTTGCACTGGCGATAATCTTGCCGGTAGCAGGCATTTTTCTGGTTCCGAATATTCCTCGAGAGTTGCTTCCGGCTATCAGCACACTGGCTGCATTCGGAGCTCTCTGGGGCTCTGTTAAAGCATTGATACAGCTTCGTGTTTTGCATTTGCTGGCTTATGCCGGACTGGCACTGTATTCAGTGCTCTGGTGGCATCTTGCCCAGACAAATGCCGTGACAACGGCTTCAATGCTTTACGCTTTTCAAGTTAGCCTGGTAATTGGAGCTCTGGCACTTGCCTGGAATTTCCTTCGGGTTCGTTATGGCGATCTGGATTTAAACCAGTTAGGCGGGTTGTTCAGGCCAATGCCACGTTTTGCGCTCTGCCTGGCTTTGCTGGTAATGGCAGCTGCAGGACTTCCCCCCTTTGGTCTTTTCTTCAGTTACCTGGGAATTCTACTCAGCCCTACGTCAGTTATGTCATTCGGACTCATCGCAATCATTGCGGCGTGGTTTGCTGCGTCCTGGTACATGTTCAAACTTATGCAGGGACTTTTATTCGGACCACATCGTAATGACATTAGATACGAAGATCTCCGGGCGCCTGAAATTGCCGCAATTGTAATTGTGATTGCGTTTTTGCTTATTCCCGGTAACATTCCACAAAATTGGCTTCAAGAACACCCCGGCAAGGTGTCGATGACAAAAGGGGGCGCTTTATGACCGCGACGGAATCAATTGAATTAATGAAGAAATCCGACGGTGCTTTCAACCCGCGAAAGGAGCTTCGGGAGCTTGTAGAGCGCGCAAGCGTTGTTATCGCTCACTACTGGCCGATGACCACCTTTGTGCACCATAATCCGATTCGCAGTCTGGAGACTTCCCCCTTTCACGAGGCGGTTAAAACTGCGGAGCAATTGATTAAAGGACGCGGCTATCTGTCGAACGAGCAATACAGGCAGCTACTAAAAGCCGGCCGCATTGGACGAAAACAGCTGGATAAAGAAATTCAAGCAATAGCCGGACACGAAGAAGTAGAAATAGCCGGACGAAAAATAAGCCGTTTCGAGGTGCTTCGTGCCCACATGCTGGCTGGAATCACTGCACCCTCGCAAGAAACCATCCCGGCTCTTGTTGAGCGTGCTTCCGTAAGCAGTGAAATTCTCGAATTAGCCCAAGGTGATTCCCAGGGAACTTCAAATAAAAAAGTACCGGTCAATCAAAAGGCCAGCAGCGCTGCAATTCGTAAGCTGGCAAACCGACTCAGTGCGGAGCAATGCTCAGACCATGAGCCCGGCAAAATCGGCAGAGATATGACTCTTCTGACCTGGTGCGACAGGACACTTCATAAGCAGCTTGAGTGGTTGATTAATAAAGAGCTGATTAAATGGTGTGAAGCCTTCCTGGACGAAGGCCATGCACCACTGCCAATGCCTTACCGCGAAAAGGGCTTTTACGAGGCATGGAAGTCTCTTGCGATACATGAGTGGTCACCATGCGCAATCTCAAACAGTAAGAGAAAAATCGAGTCGCTGCCGGAATCTCCGGAGGAGGCTGTAATTCATCACTTAGATGCCCTGGGTATTCCGGAAGAATTTCGGCAGGATTACCTGTCTCTGGTGCTGACTTCACTTTGCGGTTGGGCTAGCTTCATCAACTGGCGTGCCGAACACGGCAAGTACCCATGGCAATTAGCCTACCCGATCGACCTGGTGCAGTATCTTGCAGTGCGCCTGTTTTACGAAAAAGAGATAGTAGCCCAAAGCTGCCGGGAAGATCTTGGAATCGAAGGAAACTTTCAGGCAGTCGTATCTTATCAGCAGCGCAAGGACGATGCAAACAAGCCAGCTTTAGTCGAGAACCGTCGGCTTGCGGCTGCCTGGCGCCTGACGATGCTTGGTATAGCACTTAAACTCTCGGAACAAGATCTTGAATCGGCTAACTCAGACCAGCTTCATCGCTTGCTAAGCTGGCTGGATGAGTTTCCAGAATCCGAGCATGGGCCTGTGTGGCTTGCGGCGCATGAGGCTTGTTACCAGGAGAATTTAATTCAAGAGCTTCGAAAATCGATTTCCGATTCGGTAAAAAGCTCTCAAGAAAGCCCAAGACCACTTGCACAGTGCATGTTTTGTATCGATGTTCGCTCGGAGCCATTTCGTCGAAATTTAGAAGCAGTCGGCAAATATGAAACCATCGGCTTTGCTGGATTCTTCGGCATCCCTATGAGATGTCGTGCTTTGGATCAACATCACTTAACCGATCAACTACCAGCAATCGTCGAACCCAGGTACACGGTTCATGAGGTGGTAAGAAAAGATCAAAAGGAGCAATTAGCCAGGCACAGAGCTGGAGCCGGATTCCTTCACACAATTCAAGAAATGCTCCATGACATGAAATCGCACGTGCTTACACCGTACATTATGGTTGAATCGCTCGGCTGGTTCTTCGGCGTGCAACTTTTCGGACGTACGCTTTTTCCGCGAGCTTATCGAAATTCGCGAAGCTGGGTGAAAAACAAAGTTGCTCCACCTGTAGGCACCATAATTACTGCAGACAGAAACGATAAGGGACTGGGACTGACTCCTGAGGAGCAACGAGCAACCATCGAGACGGTTCTTAAGACGATGGGATTAACCAGGAACTTTGGCCGCCTGGTCGTAGTATGCGGCCACACGAGTATGTCCGACAACAATCCATACGAAGCGGCACTCAATTGCGGAGCTTGCGGTGGCAACTCTGGAGAACCTAACGCTCGGCTGCTTGCTGCCATGGCTAACATGAAGCATGTTCGCGAGCACCTGTCTAGAAACGGTGTTGTTATACCTGAAGATACCCATTTCATAGGCGCGGTACACAATACCACTACTGATGCTGTTGAGCTTTACGATCTCGAAGATTTGCCTGAAACTCACCGCCAGGATCTCGAGAAATTAAAAGCAGACTTGAAAGAGGCCGCCTCAAGAACTAACCGTGAGCGCTGCATCCGATTGCCTGGTGCAGGAAAGAACCTGTCTGCAGCCGCTGCAGTTAGGGAAATCGGCAGAAGAGCCGGTGACTGGAGCGAAACACGGCCTGAATGGGGGCTTGCCGGCAATGCTGCTTTCATCATCGGCAAAAGAACTCTTACAAAGACTATCAATCTTGAAGGCAGAGTCTTTCTCAATTCCTACGACGCCGAAGTCGACCCGACAGGCGCGCTCTTAGAAGGCGTCATGATGGGTCCGATGGTTGTAGGCCAGTGGATCAATGCCGAGCACTATTTTTCTGCCACGGATACGGAAGTCTACGGAAGCGGAAGCAAGATATACCACAATGTGGTCGGGCGCATCGGTATAATGTCCGGTCCTCAGAGCGATTTGCGCACAGGTCTTGCATGGCAGTCGATGATGAACGGTGAAATGCCGTATCACGAGCCATTACGACTATTCATTGCCATTGAAGCAAAACGAGAAACCATTTTAGAAATCGTCAATCGGCAGCCGGCTCTTAAACAGCTTTGCGACAACGAATGGGTCCATCTTCTGGCAATCGATCACGATAGCCCGGAGAAACTTTATCGCTACCGACCACATTTGGGCTGGGCAGGCGATCCGGATGCTCAAGTGCTTCAAGCAGCCGGGCCGATTCAGTTAAGAAATTCAACTCAAGAAGTAGTTAGTGCAACTGATTCAAAAATCGCTGAAAAGAAACACTGAGAAAGAAGCTGATAGCTGTAAACGCATCACGGGCTCCGAGAGTCTAATCTGCCATAAGCAGAGAAGCTAAATGGCAAAAAATTCACTCTGCTTAGTTGAATTTGCCCTAAACTGCTCCTGAAGTTCAGAAACTGCTTTAGTCTGAAAAGAAACAAAAGCATTTCAGTTGACGGAGCCTATTGAA
The DNA here is from genome assembly GCA_964615655.1 of uncultured Candidatus Obscuribacterales bacterium. Lineage (GTDB taxonomy): Bacteria > Cyanobacteriota > Vampirovibrionia > Obscuribacterales > Obscuribacteraceae > JAIEPM01. Next base: position 15,199 of record CAZTQO010000091.1, read on the forward strand.
ATTGGCAGCAGGCCGGCAGAATCTTAGCAAGCAAGAGCAGGAATGCATAAAGCAGGAATGCATAAAGCAGGAATGTATAGACCAGGAGAATGCCTCATTCTGGAACGAATTATGCGGCAGTAATTTAGCCCGGCAGTTGGGAGTTCTTGATTCGGGCAAAGAAAGCCTGGCAAAATTCGACAATTACTATTTCGACTATTATCCATATCTGAAAAGCTATCTTTTCCTTGAAAGCGTGAAAAACAAGAAGGTTTTAGAAGTAGGACTTGGATACGGTACTGTTTCTCAATTGCTTGCTTGCTCAGGTGCGGAGTTTCACGGGCTCGACATAGCTCGAAGTCCTGTGGAAATGGCAAGACATCGTTTATCACAATGGGGACTATCGGCTGATTTGAGAGTCGGCAACATACTTGAATGTCCATATGAGAACAATACATTCGACTTTGTTTTTTCAATAGGATGTTTTCATCACACAGGCAATACTCAAGAATGTGTCAATCAGACTTATCGCATTCTCAAACCGGGCGGCTTTGCAATGATCATGCTCTACAACAAGTTTTCATTGCGGCAAATTGAACAGTTTAAAGCCGAGAGCCTACAAAACTTTCTTGCCGATTTCTTGCCTCTTGGGCGCGCAAAAGTTACAGATGAACAACGCAGGGCCTACGATTTTTCAGCAACTACGCAAAAAGCAGCTCCCGAAACTCAGTTTTTTTCCGAAAAGGATATTCGCCGTATCTTTAACGCTTTCAAGAAACTGCAAATCAGACAAGAGAACTTTGACGAATCCTTTGAACTAACGATAGCAGGGTGTCGAGTTCACAAATTCAAAGAGCGCAAAGCCTGCTTGCAGAGCATCTGGGCAAAATATTTCGGGCTTGACTTTTATATCACAGCCATGAAATAGCAAGAGAAGGAAAGAGCACTGGATCAAATGAAATTAACGGTTTCCGATTTTAGCTTTCTCTGAAATGACGGAAGCCGATTGCGGATCAATGAATCTGGATTGTATTGCCTGAACAATCCTTTGAGCTGCCTGACCATTGCCAAAGAGCTTTCGAGCCGCATTTAGATCCGGCTTCACTGCATGGCGCACGGCCTTCTCGATGCTTTCAAGATTGCCGCAGGCAAGCTGAGCCCAGCCATTTTCAACCAGATCAGGCCAGATATCGCTGCCATAGAGAAGCACAGTTTTCTTGCCGCTCCAGACGGCTTCACGAGGCAACCCACCTGAATCCGTCAAAACCATTTCGCAGTTTTTCAACAAAGCCAGAAGGCGCAAATAAGTTTGTGCTTCGATGACTTTCACTGCACCCAGGTCTTTACCAGCCTGAATAAATCTGTCCAGCACCGGCTGTGTTCGAGGATGAATCGGCCAGATAACCGGATGATCCAGAGAGCAAGCCACAGACATTATGTCGCAAAAGCGACTGTAATTATCGAGATCCGTATTTTCAGGTCTGTGCAATGTCATCAAATGGAAGCGGCCTTTACTGAGACCATATACTTTCAACATCGATTCATCGGCCCTATTTTCATAGCTCTGCAAACAATCTAATAGAAGATCACCTGTAAGGACCGAACGCCTGCCCAGATTCTCGCGTTCCAGATTGAGAATTGCTCTGGGTACCGGTGCGCAATTAAGGTCTGATGCATGATCGCAAAGACTGCGGTTTATTTCTTCAGGCCTGCCCCGTTCAAAATCACGCAGACCTGCTTCAACATGAACGAGCGGAACCGGGGTTTTAACCACAGCAATTGCGGCAGCCAGAGTCGAATTTGTGTCACCATCCACAAGCACGATATCAGGATGAACCTCAAAAAGAAGTGCTTCGATTAGCTCGACCATTCGGCCTGTGCATTGCCCCGGGCTGCCAGAGCCGACAGCCAGGTTGAAATCAGGCACGCCCAGCTCCAGATCATCGCATTGCCCCTGGCTCATAGCATAATCATAATGCTGGCCTGTATGAACCAATACGTGTTCAAAGCCCTGTTCAAGCAGCGCCCGGCGCAAACAAGGGACTTGCATAAACTGAGGTCTGGCCCCGACAATACGGACTACTCTCATTCCATCTACACCGATTCGAGGGGATCTGGTCCACTAGCGCAAAGCAGCTTCTTCGTTTCCGGGCAGGAAATTTCTCCTCGCCGTTTCCCGATTCTTGCTTCTATGTCCGAACTCACCTTCTTTGCAAATGTCTTAAAAGAATACTTGCGACTGGCAATCACGTCGTTGTAAGCGCGGTCCGTCAGCTCGGTCAGATAGTCCAGATCTTCCAGTTTTTGAAAGACCTCCTCAATGTTGCTGAAGTCTTTTTTTAGCGGAATGAAATGCAAATCAGGCTGTACAACATCTGAATAGCGTCCTTCAAACAATATCAATGCTGTTCGAAGCTGAATCGCTTCAAAAATTTTCGGCGAGACCTGATTCATATGCACGGGGCCTTCGTGTTCTTTTAGTATTCGCTCTTCGATTTCGTGAAAACCGGCATAAGGGTTGAGAGTAAGTTCCTGCTTAACCGACTCTGTTATTTTGCCGTCGAAATCAAATACATTCGAGCCGGATTCGGTTCCAAGACACGCTCGGGCCGAAGCAAGAAATTCATACCACCCCGAGCCGTAGATGCGCTTTAGATCGTCGACCTCGATATCAACAAGCAATCCACGCTCAAGTGCCAGACGTTTTACATGGACACCTATCTCATACTTCTCATAGCCGAGCAAACCATATCGGAACGGCAATATGCGCCCTCGATAAACTATGTCCAGTTCTCGATCTTCAATCGGGCGAGCAAAGCTCTCGATAGTTGAATCTTCAGGCACATATCCGGTAAGAACATTAATGAATTCTGTCTTCCTGAAGCGTGATGCCGGATAAACCAGATCGATACTGTCTTCTGGAACACATGTATAAACAAGATCAAAGCCCAGTTTTTCGATACTCTTTCTTGCTTTTTCTGTAAAGTCGTATTCGTCCTGAATAAATAACAGCTTCAAGCCACTGTAAGCAGCCAGTTTCTCGGCAACAACCGAATCCAGGTGGTGGTCTACGCATATCCTGATTGAATAGTGAAGAATGACAGCATCGAAAAGAGAAAGATCCAGCTCATGTGGAAGCTCTACTGAAGTGGATGCAGGAATCATGAAAATCTCATGAGGGATGTAGAGTCGCAAGGCATTGAGATATTCATGAACTGCCACGGTCATCGTGCCTACCGGATCATAGAGAATTGCAATATTCAGAGTTCCTGACTCGCTTTGATTAGCTTGAGCGGCAGCCTGACGTACAGGCACTCTATGTTCAAAAACCGGCAAAGGAGCAATGTCTTTTGAAGCAGGTAATATCTGCAAATCGCATAAAGACAAAATCCAATCTTGATTCTGGAGCAAAAGTCTTCGCTTCTCCGGATCAGCTACATACTCAAAATCTCTCATGTGGCTGTCATAAATCAACTTAAGCTCCGGCAATAACTCCTTCAGCAAGCAGCCCGCAGGTAAAGCGTAAGGATCGTTGCAAATTACCGTATCAATGCCGCCCTGGAGTTTTCTTATCAAAAGAGTTTCATAGAAATAGAAATAGCCGAAGCAATCCAGGAACAAAAGCTCTTTATATTTCCGGTAAAGTTCGGGAGGAAGTTGGCGGCATAGAAAAAACTGCCAGTACGAGCCTGTTTCCAGAGCATTTTGCTTTGCCTTTTCTATTTCCACTTTCTTAAACTCATAGACTCTTCTAACTATGTGCCTTACAAAACCTGGAGCCTTATTAATCAGTCTTTCCTCAAAATAATCAGATTCCCCTTTAAGTAGGGACAGACAGCGCTGAAATTTCGACCGGAGACCGCGACCTAGAAGCGGCTCAAGATCAAAGAGTTCTGCTTCCGGAATATGAACAGGGACGCAATGATACTCCACGGATTTGTCCAGAATGCTGATTAAATTGCCGGCATGATTACTTTGCGGTGGGCAAACCAGTGAGACTTTAATACCTGTTTTCGAAAGCTCATTTACATCGTCGATCAATTCACTGTCGGTACATAATTCGACACTTGACGAGATGCTTACAAGATTGCGGCACTTAGCTGAAACGAGATTACTTGCACTCAGTCTTGCAGGTTTGGAACAATTTGAAAGCTGCCTGGACTTCTTTTGCATGTAAGGTAAATGAATGACAGGATAGATTAGTAGGGATAGATTAGTAGATAAACAAGAAGAGAGAAAAGAACAGGAGAAATGAGTTTTTCGGACTAAATTTATTCTAAACCGGAAAGTTTTTCATCATCTTG
>CAZTQO010000092.1:0-2574 GCA_964615655.1 uncultured Candidatus Obscuribacterales bacterium
ACAATGTTCAGGGGGCAAGAGAAAAAGCAAACAAGGCAGAGTTGCTTTTCGGCACGATAGACTCATGGCTTATCTGGAAGCTTACAGGCGGCAAAGTGCATGCAACGGACTTCAGCAACGCTTCAAGAACCATGGTGGCAAATTTGCACACAGCAGACTGGGACGACAGCTTACTTGCAAAGCTTGAGCTGCCTCGCGCCATCATGCCTGAGATAAAAGCTGCAAATGCCGATTTCGGCATAACTGAAAAGAAAATTCTCGGACTTGAAGCTCCAATCAGAGGTGTGCTAGGAGACCAGCAGGCAGCGCTTTTCGGGCAGGCTTGCTTTAAGTCCGGCATGGCAAAATGCACCTACGGAACCGGCGGCTTCCTGCTGGTAAACATCGGAGAAAAAGCCGATATTGTACCCGGGCTTTTGACCACGGTTGCCTGGCAAATGCAGGGGCAAAAACCGCTTTACGCGCTTGAAGGAGCTATATTTATTGCAGGAGCTGCAATTCAGTGGCTTCGTGATGGGCTTGGCATTATTGAAAGCAGCGAGCAAACCGAAGCAATTACAAAATCAATCGACAACAACGACGGCGTATACTTCGTGCCGGCCTTTGTAGGCATGGGCTCTCCCTGGTGGAACTCGGATTTGCGCGGAACAATAGTAGGGCTGACCAGAGGCAGTGGCAGAGCGCATCTTGTCAGAGCCGCACTTGAAGCAATGGCTTATCAGGTAAAAGACGTTGCCGAACAAATGAATGCTCAAGATATTCCGATGAAAGAACTTCGTGTAGACGGAGGCGCAGCTAGAAACAATCTGCTCCTGCAATTCCAGAGCGATCTGCTTGACATTCCAATCATTCGCAGCGGACAACTTGAGGCAACAGCCTGGGGCGCAGCTGCCATGGCAGGTCTTGGCGCAGGGCTGATCAAAAGCACCGGTGAGGTAGAAAAAGACTGGATTCAGGACCGCTTATTCAAGCCCGAGAAAAACCGGGACAAGGATTATGCAGGCTGGCAAAGAGCCCTGAAAGGCGCCTTTGCTTATGCCGGAGCGCAAGCGTAATTAGCATTTCGGGCGATAACTCTTGAGGCAATTTATGGGAGAATAAGGTTCCAAGACTCGACAAAGATTAATTGTCATTTGCCCCTAATTTTCCAGCCTGCAAAGTAATAATTCTGTATCAGCCAAAATCTATGTCTTTGGAAGTGAAAATGAAATCTGCAGAATTACGCTCCTCAAAAGGTGCGATGCTGGGAATTATCATTGCCAGCACAGTCACACTCATCATACTTGTGGTCGGCATTATTCAGATAAGCATGCTTTTTTCCGGTTCGCGTCAGGTCGCCAACGCAGTTGATTCAGGCGCGCTCAATACAGGCAAACAAGCAAGCACGGTGACTGTCGACATACAGGCAGGCAATGAGGATCAATATGATGATGTGGCTGAGAATCTCAAGTCGTTCAGCCTGAAAAGCATAAATCGCATGTGGGCAAAATGTTTGCTCTGCCTCATGAACGAAAAGGCGATGCAGTCGGAGGGCTATTCATCCGGACAGTCAAGCAGCCACGCCAATCAAATGTTCAGCGCCGCCGAAAGCATCTCAAACAGGCTGGCGGCAAAACTCAACGATCAGACCACATTGCACCCTTTCTTTGACGCACTGGCAGTCACTGAGTCGATGCGCATGCTGGGAAGCGACGCAAAATTACAGGCAGAGCAGGGCTCTGGTTGGCAGACCAGCTTGATGGATAGAGGTGTTGAATCAAACGTAGCTGTTTATGCCGAGCAGCTTCCTTCCGGATTCACATTAAACAACAGCAAAACAAGTAAAGCCGGTGACAATAAATCTTACTTTACTGGCTATACGCCATTTGAAATATTGAATCATCACGTCTGTTTTGTTCCGTTTAAATTGAAAGAGCAACCGCATCTGGTTTCAGGCAAGATTTTTGAAGACAACACAAACACGAAAAGTCCTATAGGCGGCGTTCAAACACCGGTGCCAAATGCATTTTCATGCCAGGGATCTACTAAAATGCAAACTCAGGGAATTCAGAGATCTCGTTCTTTTGTTCTTGCAAATCCGCAAAAAACATATGACCTTAGAATCCCGCATGGTTTTATCAAAATTAAACTGGAAGACAACACCGTTCACTGGTATCTGAACGGCTTTCCGCTGCCTGACGGCAGCTACGCCTACATGCCACCGGGCAATCAGAACGCCGGTCCGATCATTGCCGGAATCGGCACACTAAATGCAAACGCCGGACTTGGTTTTGAATTTTTGCCGCCGACAATCTGGCAGGCACTTACAGCAATTCCAGGCGGAGATTATGACGAGCTGAAAAAAGTCATGCTGCAGCGCTGCCGCGAACTCAAGCACGATTACACGGAAAATCAGATGACCGACCTTCTCGGGAGTTTGCTGCTTCCAGGAGTTACCGACTATTACATTTACCCTAACGATGAAGGCAGCGAGCTGAAAGTTTCGCCGTCCCTATCATCACCTGTACCTCCGGCATGGTTAAACACCGGTCATGATGCGGACGGGTCGGAGAAGGAAATATGTTCAAACGAATC
>CAZTQO010000092.1:2674-19356 GCA_964615655.1 uncultured Candidatus Obscuribacterales bacterium
TAAACACCGGTCATGATGCGGACGGGTCGGAGAAGGAAATATGTTCAAACGAATCCTGGTGGTTCCCGAACTGGACCATTCCGATTCTTTCAGGACCGGGGCCAAAGCCCTTGCCGTCATTTTGCCGCTGCGAAGACAGCGTGAAATGGACACCGGGAACAGGTTTTGACGGCTGTCTGGGTAAGGTCAAAGCCAAACATGAGACCACAGTGTACTGCAACGGTATAAATACGCTGCTCTAAGCCCAGACCGGCTGTGCCTGTTCACGCAGGGTTCATTCGAGCTTTGATAGAATTATGAAAGTCTTCCATCTGGCAACAGGTTATTCGGTATGCAAGCAGCAAGAAATCTGATTTTAGGCGGCGCATTTGTTGCAGCTGCAGCAGGGGCGCTAGCTCTGGGTGCGTGTAGAGAAGCATTTGCAGGCTACGAAAAAGCTCAATACAGAGTGCTGGATCTTATCGGCGATAATGTCGAAATCAGAGAGTATCCGGCGCGCTTAGTGGCCGAAGTAGAAGTCGAAGGCACAGGGGAAGGCTCAGCAAACGAAGCATTCAGGATCCTGGCTGCATTCATATTCGGAAAGAATCAGTCCAAAAACAAGATTGATATGACAGTTCCAGTAACGGCAAGACTGGCGTCGGAAAAGATAGCAATGACGACTCCTGTGACTACAAGCGGCGCTAAGAGCATCAAAATGCAATTTTATATGCCCAGAAAATACAGCATTGAGAGCCTGCCTGAACCCAAAGATGGAAGAATCAAAATCTTTGTGCAGGCATCTGCAAAATACGCAGTGTTGAAATTCTCGGGTCCAAGCTCAGACAGAAACATGAAACTGCATGAAAGCAAGCTTTTTGACCTTCTAAGAGCGAAGTCCATTGAAACAGAAAAAATTCCATTGAGAGCTGTCTACAATCCGCCCTGGACTTTGCCTTTCCTGAGAAGGAACGAAATTTGGGTAGAAATGAAAAGTCCTGCTGCCGGTTAAGCTTCAGGACATTGCAATCAAAAGAAGAACGGATTGCAGGCGGCTTCAAGGTGAGCTTACTTGTTAGTTGAATGGTGTCCCTCATGAGCCAGCGCCAGAACATATCCTTGTTGTCATTTATGGAAGCACCAACCAAATGTCGAATCTCAGCAACGCGGCCACAGCTTATCGAAATGAAGCTGAACTGCTGGCAAATTCCGGACATCATGAAACGGCTGGAAATGTTTATATCGAAGAAGTTGCCGAGTGGCAAAAAGCAGTAGATTATGCAGTCTCATTTTGATGCATACTTCGGGAATTATGCACAAAATGAAACGGCAGCAGCGCTTAACGCCGCAAAAGAACTGCACAAACATGACATCAGTACAAATGACCTTGAAGGTGCCGGTAAGCAAGAGAATATGATTGCCGAACATCAGGGCAATGAAGTTCAGCAGGCTGAAGACTATCAACAAGCCGCAAACTATTTTGAGCAGTACAAGGACAGGACTGATGAAATAGCTGCTTTGCAAAACGCCGGCTCAGACTATCAGAACCTGGGCAACTCAGAAAATGGAGTAAATGGACAGAAAGCAACCGAATATTGGCAGGACACCATTTCCGACTACCAGCAAGAAGCAAATCTGGACGAGCAACTGGGCTGCAAAGCCGTTTACAAAGCTGCAGGCAATGTTTTGATGAATGAGGAAGTGCAGGTTCTTGAGACCTGGGACACCAACTGGAACACGGCTAACGGCAACTAGACTTAGTCGGCAGCTGAGAGAGCAAAGAGAGCGCTAGTAAGCCCAGATAACGTCATCCATTGACTCGTCTTCAATCATATCTCCGACTTTTTTATGCTCTTCTTTGCTGATTTTGATCTGTTTCTTCAAATTCTGTATACGCTGCTCAAGATTGCTCATCATTTCACTGCTTTTGTCGTGGTCTGCTTTCATGTCGGCAAGTGACTTTTTCAGGTCTGACAGAACCGACTTCATTTTTTCAGGATCATCCGATTTGGAAGCAGCTGCTACCCTGTCGATCAAAGCGGAAATTGCCTCGGAGGTTCTTTTTTCTTTGTCCCTGCATCCTATTAATAAATCGCTCATGCAACAACTTTTTTTTGACTTATCTTTATTGCTTTTGCTTTGAGAGATCTGATCAGATTGCATTCCTTCGGCAAGATTATCAGCCGAGCAAACCGCAGGACAAAGAAGAGAACAGATAGCAAGAGCCAGTCCGAGTCTAAATTTAACAGCCGATTCAACTCCAGGCACTCTCAGCATCGACAAATCTCCTTCCAAATTCAATCTGATTCCAAATTATTTCAGCTTGGTTTCCATTTCTTCAAGGGTTTTAAGTCGCGCCGCCAGAATCTGTCCGGGAGAGTTTCCTTCCCTTTTTGCTTTGCGAACTCTTAGCTCGCCGCGAAATCTAGACTGAATTGCATCGAGCGCCCCGACAAAGGGACCGGCTATATTGCTTGTGGCTCCCTGAGCCACCCTCCTTCCGAACATCTGAGCCGGAGTTTTTGTAGCTCTAACAGGTACGCGAAAAGTTTGATTTCCCAGACGAACCGCCAGAGTTGGAGGAGCTTTGGGCGCAGTGTTGCTATAGTCGGAACCGGCTACGATCAAATTAGCGCCCCAGGAAATTTTGGTACCACCTGCAATGGCATTTGTCACGCACTTTTCAATGAACTCTCGCTTGTTCAACTTTGCTTCAGCAGCTGCAGACTGTTGTTGTTTCTCCATAAGATCTTTTTGCAGATCATAAATCGCCAATCTGGTTCTGAGTCCCGGCAAGGACTTAGTCGCGTCTGACGATGATTTTAGAAGCTCCAGCCGATCAGACTCAAGGTCTGCGCTTGCCTGGGGATTGAATGCAAGCAATCCGGATTCGAGTTTCTTTTCTCGATTAGCAGCAATTACAGAAAAGAGTTTAGAAACAGGAGGAGTAAGCACAATGAAAGCTCCGGACACAACAAATCCAATACCGGCAGGATTGGCTAATCTGGGCTTGCGATTGGCAACAGCCAGCAGGTTGCCAAGAGAGCCTATAAAACCTCCGGTGGCAGCCTGGCTAAAATTCATTATATTAGCGCTATCTCTTGCTGCTTTTATTTTGTGCTCTCTAACTGCAAGCCGGGAGAATTCGGCTAAAGCGCAATCCTTGATGTCGGAAAGGACTTTCCCTTCCACTTGCAAGATTCTGGACTGATCCGGGCTGATCGAAGCAGATTTTATCAGTGCTTCTCTAGAGCTCAGAACTTCTTCTATTTCTCCTTTCAGAGCAATCACCCGATTCCTGCAAGTTTTGCGATCAAATCCCTTTTTGTTTTGCTGATGCTGAGCAAGCAGATCAAACCCGGTTTCAATCAATACGCCGCCAACAATGATTGCATGCCCAATTAACAAGCATTGGGGTCCCTTGCGCAGGAACGCTTTGCTGGCAAGTCCGGGTCGACGCCAGTATTTCCAGCGAGCATAAGCGATATGAGAGATACCTACTTCTACCAGGGTGTTGGCGGCAAGCGAGTAAGCAAGCTGTCGCCAGGGTTTCCATTTTCCAATTCTTGTGGATTCAATCCGGTAGCGAGTATTTAATCTCAACAATTCTATTTCTTTCAAGACGGCCGTCTTGCTCAGCAAATCAAGCTGATCCAAACCTGAAACAGGAGGATCTTCAAATCCGATTCTTTCGGCAAGCAAGTTCCCAGCAACAGCAGGATCGTCTTCTCCAGTTTGTGATTCAGACTGAACTTGCTCATTGCCGGAAAAATTTTCGATCCGGACACTCTTTAACTGATTAAAGTCAGAGCTTGCGGCGGAGGCTCTGCAGGCAGGTTGAAAAAGCAAATTAAGGGTGGCAATAAGGGCAAAAATGACAGTGAGTTGATTCATTGATGAATACCTTAAATCTCATCCCGGCTCAGGAATTGCAAACATCATGATGCTTGCAGCTCAGCGGCGCTACCATCGAAATGACTAGATTGTATGCTCTTGAATTCAGCCTCTGGAACTATGCTTAATTGCGGCAAATCCACTAACCAAATGGTTTGCTTTTGAGCAAATGAATTTCTCAATTCCATTTTGTCGCAATCTGCCAATCAAGTGAGATGGGGAATTTAATCTAGCTGAGTCCGGGATTTCAGCCACAAAGTTGCCAACATATTGAATGCAAAAATAGCAACTGCAGATAGCTCAAAAAATGCGGACAGTGGCAAAAGGTTCCAAAATAATTTAATGCCAAAGTCGTAAGCAAGAATTTGCGAAACTACCCGCAAACTGCAGCCGCAGAAAAGCAAAATGAGACTGAGTGCGGCCAGTTTCTCACTAAATACTTGTTTCCTGCCAAGAAATGCAGGAAGGACTCGAGGACCAATAGAAAATACCATCGTGGAAAAGAAGCCCACGGTAATAGCATGACGGGCAGCTCCATGGACGCCGTGGCAGTCAGGGAAGAGGGCTGCCAAAACAAAGAGGGAAGCCGAGAGCAAAAGCCAGGAGAATGCCGATCGCACAAAAAACGGAAAGGACGGCGCGCGTCGGACTTGTTCAGGCATGGTTCCTTGGGACCTTTTGAAAAGCCCCAAAGCACTTACATACGAAAGGCTGGAGATCAGAACCATAGACTCGGCAAGAAGCGGTACAGCTAAAGCATAAAACAGCACGGCAAGGATATTAAGCATCGCCGACAGCTTGAACAGTTTTTCATTTGAAGCTGCAAGCCCCAAAAAACTCGGCAACCATGCAGCTGCAAGTCCCCAGACTATAGGCGTGACCCAGCCCCAGACTGCGGCAAACAGAAAGCGTTTGCCTGCAAGATCTGATACAACAGGCCCAGCGTCATTTATAGACATTTGCAAAAGCAAAGGTATGTTTGCCAGCATCAATAACAACCAGCTAAAGCTTCCACTTATAAGAAGAATGGACCATGCTTTCAAGCCGCTTCCCCGGCTCAGCTTGCTTCCTTTCATCGTAATATAAATGAAAAACGCCACTGCAGTAAATTCGAAAATAGCCGAAATCGGAAAGAGCCATTCCCAAGCAATATCGGTAAATCCGGCAAATGAGCGCAACGCAACACCGCTTATCCAGAGCAAGCAGCATGCCCAACCCTCATAAAACCCTGATGAAGACACCCGGCGCAGGTTGGGCACGTAATAGTAACCTATGCCAAGAATAAAAGTTCCAATCCAACCAAAGAGCTGAGCGTGTCCGTGAGTCTGAATCCAGAGAAGCTCGGCGCCGGCAGCGTCTTTCAGATTGCCGATTTGAATCAAGTTCCAGACACCAACGATCGTGCCCGGGACAAGCATGAAAAAAACTCCAGCGCCAAGAAAAGTTGATAGCAAAGCAATGAGCTTTTGCTCGCGCAAGTAGCCGGCACTCAACTCCGAACCAGCTGATAAGCATGACGATGCAGACATAACAAGCAAAATCTCCTGTCTACTAAGCCAGCATAACTCAAAAACAACAAAACACATCCACCCCGCGGATACTCTCATTTCTATACAAAGGCATTTGTCCTAGTCCGAAAGAATGATTTACTGACAGGCGATCATAGGTTTGAATATCTAATGAACAATGGACAAAATAACATGTTGAATAGCAATGGTCAGTCCTCAGATTGCCCAATCAATCTCTTGCTCGACGTTGTCAGCCCAAAATGGACTGTAGAAATCCTCAGAGAAATGGCAATTCAGCCGACAAGAACTCGCAAGTTTCTTCTGCATATCCCCGGACTGAGCATGAAAACACTTTGCAGGAGGCTGCAAACGCTTGAATCTGCAGGTCTAATATTACGCCACGAATACCCCGGCAAAGCCATGAAAGTCGAGTACAGCCTCAGCGAGCCCGGAATAAAACTCTGCTCAATTCTTGAGCAACTCAAGCAGCTTGAAGAAGAGCTGAACAGCGACTGTCTCAAATGCAAATGCTCCCTTCAATCAGCCTGTTTAAGCAGAGAACTAGACTCTAATTGCCCTCACAGGCGTGTTCGCAACAGCGGCAAAGAGTCTGGCTAGCTAGATTTGAAAATTTATCAACTTTTCGTCAAGCGCTGTAGGCTCGCAAGCAGAGCGAGTAAGGCTGCTCGATCCATTAGATCTGTTGCTCAGAGGCTCAAAATGAGCTTGAAAGAATCGAAGCGTTTTGGGCTCATATGTCATATTCAATCCACCGATTTGCTCCCGGTTCCTGTAGCAGGAAATGACCGTTTCAGCAACCAGATTCATATGGTTGCCGGTGTATACACGCCTGGGTATTGTCAGTCTTACAAGTTCCAACTTTGGCATAATATGCTTGCCGCTAAGTGGGTCCCGCCCTGCCGAGACTATGCCTCGCTCCATAGCTCTCAAGCCGGACTCAAGATAAAGAGCTACCGTAAGTGCCTGAGCCGGGAACTCTATCTGAGGAATATGAGGCAGAAATTTTGCCGCATCCAGATAAACTGCATGACCGCCTACAGGACGGACTATCGGAATCTCGTTTTCAAGCAATAACTCAGCAAGGTAACTCACCTGTCCGATTCTTGCTTCTAAATGCTCATCCTGGACAGCTTCCTCAATTCCACGCGCCATGGCTTCCATATCGCGCCCGGACATTCCGCCGTAGGTGTGCAAGCCTTCAAAGAGGACAACAAGTTCACAGGCTCTTTCATAAAGAGATTTATCGCGCAATGCCAGAAAGCCGCCGATATTTACAAGCAAATCTTTTTTGCCGGACATAGTGCATCCATCAGTTAGATCACAGATCTCCTTGAGAATTTGCCCGCAGCTTCTGTTCTTTTGCCCGAGCTCACGTTCTTTGATGAAAAAGGCATTTTCCATGGCTCTGGTCGCATCCAGCATCACCTTAATTCCGTGCATCTGACATAGTTCTCTTAAAGCGCGAAGATTGGACAGTGAAAACGGCTGTCCGCCGGCCATGTTTACGCAGGCCTGCAAATTTATATACGGTATGCGGTCCGCTCCTACCCTCTCAATCAAGGCATGAAGCTTGGATAAATCCACATTACCCTTGAAAGCATGAAGGCTTGCAGGATCATGAGCCTCATCAATGATCACATCGACAAAACTAGCACCAGCGAGTTCCTGGTGAGCCCTTGTCGTGGTGAAATACATATTACCAGGTACAAAATCACCGGCTTTGATCATAATCTGAGAGAGAATGTGCTCCGCTCCTCTTCCTTGATGAGTTGGAACCACATATGGATAACCATAGTATTTTTGTACACAGTCTTCTAGCTTGAAAAAGTTCTTAGATCCGGCATAAGCCTCGTCTCCCAGCATCATACCGGACCACTGATAATCACTCATGGCTGAGGTACCGCTATCAGTTAGCAAATCAATGTAGACATCCTCGGATTTGAGCAGGAACGTATTGAAGTGAGCATCCTCGATTGCTTTCTCACGATATTTCCTGCTAGTGCTCTTTAATGGCTCCACCATTTTTATTTTATAAGGTTCAGCCCAGATCCGCTTTGTAGTCATTTAGCCCCCAATTGCACCCCGGACAAAAGCAGACGCTACAGCATTTGTCCGGAAAAAATAAAATGTAGACAGATATTCTGAAACAAAATAATTAGTTGATAAATCAATCTCAGGGTGGTTTCAATTTGGTCACCGCTGTCAAAAAGAATCTCCTGTGCTAGCTTGAGAATATGGAAGCGCGCGAATCACCGCGGAGGTGTCTATGCCTGTGCCAATCGACGAAGACAATGTATACACCCTGATTGAACTGTCACTGCAGTTATCTCACGAAGGCAAGACCACAGCCTCAGAGCAGCTACTGCTTTACTGTCTTGAAGTTCTGGAAAAAGAGCAAGATCGAGCAACGGAATTACGCTCTACAGTCATGCACATGCTAGCAAACATTATGAAGAAAAGTGGAAAAGCAGCAGTTTCGAAGGCTTTTTATCTGAAAGCATTTTCGCTATTGAAAGAATCAAGCCGCCAATTGATCCCGCTGTCTCTTTATGAGGACCTTTATTGCCATTACTTGAGCGACTTAGATCTTACAGGAGCGATGGAACTGCAAATGGACCTGTTTCAATACCACGGTCAATCAGCCGGCGCGAGAATCCGAGAAAGAAATATCATGAGGCTTGCGGCCTTCTCCTGGCACAATGAAGACTATGCCGGAGCAAGCAATCTTTTAGACAAGTACTTGCTAATCAAACATCAGAGCGCAAATTCAGCAAAACAAAATTCACCCTTCATTTTAGAACTACAAGCACTTTTTGCGTTCAGGCAAAAGCAATATGAAAAGGCTGAATTGCTGCTTAATGAGCTGCTGAAACAAGACCGGGAAATGAGCCCTTTAGAAACAGCTGAAGCACTTAGCCGTCTTGGACTTGTTTTATGTGCCCAGGGAAAAGAAAGTGAGGCTGAGACTCAATGTCGGCAAGCTGCTTCCTTGCGAGAAAAAAGTCCGGAGGATAATGAGACCGAAGCCACCAAGCTAAGAGAAATTGCCGATCTGTATTGCTTGCAGAACTGCAAAGAGGAAGCTGCCGGGTTCTGCGAGTCGGCACTTGAGTCGGCACAAGCAAAAGCAGGCAATCACCAGGTTCTGGCAGCAATCTTTCGCAAACTAAATCTGCCGGAAGATGCAGAGCTTCTACTGGCAGCAGGCTCGTGAATCAGTCGAGGAGCAGCTCAGCTAATATACTTGCATTATCAGGCAAACAGTTGTCTTGATATTATCAACCTTTGAATCTGGCTTGTACCCTCGTAGATTTGAAATATTTTGGCATCCCTCATTAGCTTCTCCACCGGATACTCGCGAGAATATCCATAGCCACCAAAAATCTGGACGGCATCTGTTGCCGCACGCATGGCCATATCTGCTGCAAAAGCCTTAGCTATAGCGGCTTCTCTTGTGTTCTTTTTCCCAGAATCAATTAAGCAAGCCGCCTTCCAGCAAAGCAGTCTTGCAGCTTCTATGTCCTTGTCCATGTCCGCAAGCAGAAAGCTTACAGCTTGATAATTAGAGATGCTCTGTCCAAAAGCCTTTCTCTCTTTAGCATAGCGGACCGCATGTTCCATGGCCGAGCGAGCTAGTCCCACGGCTGCAGATGCAACAAGCGGTCTTGTATGATCAAATGCGGACATTGAAATCTTAAAGCCCTGCCCTTCTCCACCAATCAGATTGGACGCAGGAACACGAAGGTCTTCAAAACTGATGGCACGGGTGTCACTGGCACGCTGCCCCATATTCATTTCCTTTTTGCCCACACTAAGACCTGGACTGTCTGCAGGAACAATAAATGCCGACATACCTCGACTTCCCAGATCTGCGTCGGTCTGAGCAAGGACGTAATACCAGCTGGCCACAGATGCATTGGTAATCCACATTTTTTGCCCGTTAATTATATACTCATCGCCGAGCTTACGCGCCGTGGTTTTGATTGCTGCAACATCAGATCCTGCATCCGGTTCTGTGACGCAATAAGCAGCAAAAAGCAGGTCTTCGGTCATAGGCGTAAGGAATTTGCGCTTTTGCTCATCGGAACCGGCGACAATCAAGGGTGCTTCAGCAAGATTGTTTGCTTCCATTGCTGTGCCTATCCCGGTGCAGGCTGCTGCAATTTCCTCAGCAATCAAACAAGAATCAAATACTCCAAGCCCCAGTCCGCCGTACTCTTCAGGAATATGACCATTCATCAAACCCAGTTCCCACGCCTTCTTGCAAATTTCTCGCGGGAATTCAGCGTTTTGATCATGATAAGCAGCTTTAGGAGCTACTTCCCTTATTGCAAAATCTCGGGCCAAGCTTTGAATCTTTAGCTGCTGCTCAGACAAGTGAAAAGAAACCATCTGCGACTCCCTGCAAAGCAATAATAGAAGATCTTAGCTCATCAAAGACTCGAATCTCTCCTTCCAAGGTATGAGCAATTCGTTTCCTAAAGTAGGATCTTCTCCGGCAAATGTCTAATATTCTCTAAAGAACTAACACAGCTTGACCGTTTAATCCTGCCGGAAAGGCGACATTAGGAAGGATGGACACACCAGATTCAAAATTGTCCCTGGTGACATTTTAGAAAGCACTGAACAAGCAGATCGGTCTTTGCTAAACTAACTTACAGTCTGGGATGGCTTTATCGAATTCATGCTTGAGTCATGTATTGAAGCTCCCAGACTCCAGATTCAAATTCCACAGTCAGCGCTTGAAGCAAAAAGAGATACCTGAATATCAGATGCCGATCCCTGCAGAAGGCGGGACGTGAAAATGGCTGTCAACGCCGGATTAACAGCCATGGGTGCCTATCTTCCAGGCAAATCACTGGAGTCGAGTTACAGCAGGCGGCTTGCTGAATTCTTGCGGAAACAAACAGTTCTGCCTAAAGAGTATATTGATGAAATCGAGAGTGAGTCAAAACTTCCAGGACAAATAGAAAGCAATTTTGAGGGCTGGCAAAGTCAACCCTGGTATGAAAGCTGGCTTTCTTCTCTGCCCGAATCAAAAAGACTTGATCCATTTCAAGGCACTTGCAGAAGGCGCAGAGTACCACTGGATCCTATCTCGTACAAAGAATCGTTGATACCGCATCCTATGCTTGCATCCGACGCCGAAACACTTGCTGGAGCGATTGCACTTTTTGACGCTGGAGCAGAACCGTCCGAGATTGATCAGCTTATATGCTCATCACAAGTTCCGGACTTGCCTTTGCCGCCGAATGCATCCCTTGTTCAACACAAGTTACTGCTAAACAATGCAGGTGCATTTGAAATAGACAGCTGCTGCTCTTCATTCGTAACCATGCTGGAAACCGCCTGCGCCATGATCAAATCCGGGATTAGAAAAAAGATCCTGATAATTGCAAGCTATATAGATTCCCATGTAAGCGACAGATCCGACTATTTCTCTGTAAACACGGGAGATGCAGCCGTTGCCGCAATAGTTTCAGAAGTAGAAAGTGGTCTTGGCTATGTGTCATCCCACGCAACAAGCCATGGCAGCCGCCATAACGGCATAATTCTGCAAAGGCGATCTCCGCAATTATTGAAGTCTCCCCGCAAGAGCTCTCATTACGAACAGGAATTTGTAACTTTCTACAATCCACAAGCTACAAAAGAAATAGCCGCTAATTCACAATCCGATATGAAAGAAGTAGCATATGCCGCTCTAAGCAAAGCCGATCTGACTGTTGCACAAATAGATTTCTTTGTCACACATCAGCCTGTGCAATGGGCTGGAAATGCTTGGCGTGAAGCATTGGGCATACCGGAAAATAAATTCTACGAATCGTTCAAAGAATACGGAAACATAGCCAACTGCAGCGCTGCCGTCAATCTAATTGAAGCCATTGAAAGGGGATTTATCAAAGAGGGCTATCTTGTTTTGATTGCTTCATCAGGAGCCGGAGAGAACCACATCGCAGTGTTGGAGAGGGTGTCTCCTGCGCTGCTGAGCTGCTTGCGCAGGCAGCCCACGGAAGATACCGGGGCACGGCGATCAAATGAACAGGAGCCGGTCTGCAATTCGTAAAAATGCCAATCCAATTTTTCCGGCAATACTGAGATCCTGTCCAAATGGCGTAGTGAAGCCAGCAAGGCAGTAGGTAAAGGTTCCGGAAACAGCAGTTAAGAAACCGGAATAAATGAATTTTTTCCCAGATTGAATTGCAGATACTCGCAAGAGTTTCTGCTTATCGACTGAGCTTTCTATTTGAAGTGACTATGTCTTCATTGATTTTCAGAATCCTGGCCATCATGGAGAATAAATTTTCCAGGGATCTATGGAAAGCTCTTTTAAGTTAGATTAAACCCAGAGTGATAAATGACGACATGACTGTCCAGATATCTACATTCAATTTTCAGGAATCTAGGGTTTTTATTCATCGTTCCAGAGGACGACTTTTCCATCGGGATCTACAAAGTCAATCGTTCTTTTATCAATCTTGCGGCGGAGTCAACTCACTGATGCTTAATAAATCGGAAACAACGAAAAGAGATCAGCCATGATCGACTCCAAGAACTCGTCCCATTATTTTGCTTGTTTTAACCAGCTGAATCGGTCCACCAAATGCCAATCGTTTCCTGACCCGAACTGAGTAGTTACTTTCATGACACTACTAACATGACGGAAACACAATGTTAGGATCTGACAAGCTGTGCGGTCTCCTTTGTATTATGAGGCTGGACCAAGGGAGGAGCAAAAGTGGCATATCCAATGATAATCCAGGGTGGCATGGGAGTTGCCGTATCGAACTGGAGGCTTGCACGCACTGTATCTTGTGCAGGTCAACTCGGGGTTGTTTCAGGTACTTTTATTGAAGGTGTAATGGCAAGACGCCTCCAGGACGGAGATGATGAAGGTAATATTCGCCGCGCCTTCAAGCAATTTCCGGAACAAAGAATTGTAAAGGAAGTCCTTGCTCGCTATTTTGTAAATGGCGGGAAAGACAAAGGCAAACCATATAAACTGGTGCCGGTGCATTCCTTGAACTCTCCAAAAGAGCTCATTGAACTTACAATTCTATGCAACTTTGCCGAGGTTTTTCTAGCCAAAGAAGGGCATCACGGACTCGTTGGCATCAACTATCTGAGCAAAATAGAGCTGCCAACACTTGCATCTCTATACGGTGCAATGCTTGCTGGGGTCGACTTTGTTTTGATGGGTGCTGGCATTCCTAGAGCCATACCGGGTATTCTTGATGGACTAAGCAAGATGCAGAGAGTCACTCTTAAACTAGACGTCAAAGAAGCCGACCCTGACGATTGCATTGAAATGAGTTTAGATCCCTCCGAGTTCAATATTCCAGGTTCAGACAGCTTAAAGCGTCCTAAATTCATCGCCATTGTTTCCTCAGCTACTCTGGCTCAAACGCTGGCAAAGAAAGCCAGCGGAAGGGTCGATGGTTTTGTAGTTGAGCATCATACAGCCGGTGGGCATAATGCGCCACCACGTAAGTCATGCAGCAGCAGCAACTTGGGTGAGCCCATTTATGGTCCTAGAGATGAATGCGATCCAGCTGAATTTAGAAAAATTGGTCTGCCTTTCTGGTGGGCAGGTTCTTGCGGCTCGCCGGAAAAACTCGAAGAGGCACTTTCCTTTGGCGCAACTGGCGTCCAGATTGGAACTGCTTTTGCTTTTTGCCGAGAATCCGGAGTTTCACCTGAAATTAAGCAACAAGTCATAGCCAAAGTATGTTCCGGTGATACCAAAGTTCATACCGATCCATTGGCTTCGTCGTCTGGATACCCTTTTAAAGTGCTTGATCTGGAAGCAACTATTTCCAGGGACGATGTTTACCTCAAACGTAAACGAATTTGTGATCTTGGTTATCTAAGAACTGCCTACAAGAGAAAGGATGGTTCAGTCGGATTCCGATGCCCGGCAGAACCAGAAGATGATTACCTAAGAAAAGGAGGGAATTTGAAAGACACAATTGGCAGAAAATGTCTTTGCAACGGATTGATGTCTACGGTGGGCTATCCGCAGCTGCAAAACGGAGGCTATTTGGAGCCCCCACTGATTACTGCCGGCAAGGACCTCTCGGGGATACGCCGTTTCATTGGCGACGGAGACTCCTCATATTCAGCAAACGATGTACTCAGGGTTATGATGCAAAACACATTAAACGGAAGGATTTTAAGCGCATGTCTTTACTGATGTCTTGTCTTTGTTACTGCTATTTCTTTTCGACTGCGTCTCTCTTGTTTTTTCTGCTGCTTTTCTTAACACCATTATGTTATGCATTTGATAGGAACAGAAGCTTGATTCACAAACTTACCAATCTCTGGGGCTATCACTTGGTCATGATCAACCCCTGGTGGAAATGCCGCATAGAAGGGGCTGAAAATCTCGAACCCGAAAAGAACTACGTGATTATAGCTAACCACCAGTCGCTTGCCGATGTGTTTGTTCTTGCAGGATTGAAGCATCATTTCAAATGGGTATCAAAAGAATCTTTGATGCGTATTCCATTTTTTGGTTGGAATATGCGTCTGAGCCAATATGTCGGCCTCAAGCGCGGTGATCGTAAGAGCATCAAGCAGATGATGTCAGACTCCAAAACCTGGTTGAAAAAGGGAGTTTCAATCATGATCTTTCCTGAAGGCACACGTTCTGAGGATGGAACTATTGGAGAATTCCGCGATGGGTCGTTTCGACTTTCCCTGGATTGTGATGTTCCGCTTCTGCCTGTTGTCATAACTGGTACGCGCGATGTGATCTCCAAGCACTCCCGTGTATTCAACTTCCAGGCAAAAATGAAGGTACAAGTCCTGCCAGCCATTTCTCCGGAGCCATTTAAAGGACAGCCTGCCAAGATGCGTGAACATGTGCGCGAATTGATGATCCGGAACCAAAGTTAGAGAGCATCCTGTCCGGCTGCTGTCACGGAGGTATTCCACTCACAGCCATAACTGATGATTACCTTTTGGATCAGCTGACAACTTAGCCAGAGGAATTGAAGAAATGCAATTACGAAACGCAGGAATAAAGGCAATGGGTGCATACCTGCCCGCAAAAGCTCTGGGGAGTGAAGCCAAAAGCCGCCTTCTTAACTTCTTGCAGAATGGAACTTTGCTCCCTGAGGCGTATTTGCAGGAAATTGAAGCTAATAAGAAAGCGTTGCAGCAAGTACACCTCTTGAAAGAAGCATGCGCGCGCGATCGCGATACTGTGCTGAGCAAGTGGCTGGCTAGATTCAGTTAGATTGCCGCCGAGCCAACCAGCGATCAGGAAGGAAGTCATCGACTTGAGAAGTTCTGGCAGAAGGGAACCTGGTCAAGACGTCTTTGAGATATTCAAATGGGTTAATACCGAGTCGTGGGCTGGTACCCCTTAAAGTAGACATCTAGATCGCTACGAAGCCTCTGAATTACTCTTTAGAAACGCAGGAGGTCGATATCGATGAGGGATAAAAAGCATAAGCGAAAGACATACAGCGCCGATTTCAAGCAGAGCGCTGTGCAGTTAGTGTTAACCAGCGGGAAAAGTGCTGCTGAAAAGGGGGACACCTCATTGTTGCTGATGCAGCTTAATTGCGACGCGCTCGATATCGAAAAGGCTCTTAATCACACCCATCGGGAGCTCAGCTGCAGCAGGGTCTTCTTTCCAGGCATCTTCAAAGTAGCAATGCACGTGAGCCCAGCAGTTTGCAGAAGTCGCACCATTTTCAATGATCCCATTGTACTTGTTGGTGCCGTCTGTCTGAAGAATGCCGTTGAAGCCGGAAAGAACTCTTTCTGGATAGCGGGAGTGTTCGGTGTCGGAGTAATCGAAGTAAACGTATGAATAGCTGATGTCGCCTCGATAGGCCCAGACGAACGCTTTATGGGTTTTTCCCAGACCTCTTTTAATCACGGGCAATGTAGTGGCATCGGATTGAGCAACACGGCTTTTCAAAATCAGCTGTCTCATTCGCTCGACGATAGGGCTGAGCAGCTCGGCAATCTCTTTGAGCCAACGACACATCGACGAACGATTAACTGGAATGCTGAGAGCCTTAAAGACTTGTTCCTGCCGGTAAAGAGGTTGGTGAAGCCAGAATTTGTCTGTTGCGACTTTTGCAAGCAGACCTGGGCCGGCAATGCCTTTATCAATTGGTTGGTACGGCTTGGCTGCGGCTACGACCTTGCCGCCGCATTTTTCGCAAGCATATTTGAATACTGTGTGCTTGATGTTTTCAAAAACCATTCGCACAAATTCAATCTGGTAGGACACATCAAAACCACTTATTTTGCGAGCTTCACCACAGCATGGACAGGGAATGTCTTTTTCATCAAGCACATGTTTTTCTTCTCGGGTGTTCAATTCAGCAGGTGGTGCAGAGCGTCCTCCGCCTTTTTTGTTTTCCGAAACAAGGTTGAGACGTTGCTTCTCGCTGGAGAGTTCTTCAGTGGTTTCTGTATGAACAACTTTGCCGGTGCCGGTAAGCAAAGAGGAATCTACTTTGGCAGACTTTCTGCCGAAGGCAGCGCGATTGCGGCGGCTGATTTGTTTTTCCAGTTCAGCAACGCGAACAAAGAGATCTTTGATGAGATTGTGACAGTCCTGGACGTTGTCCGGCAGTTCAGCGGAGCCATCGAGTTTCGAGGCTTTGGGAGGTTCTTTCGGCATGCAGGCTGCTCCTTTGAGAATAACCATATTTTACAGCATGCCACCGCATGCGGTGGCATTGAAAGTGGTTGGATCTGGGTCATTTTCCGCTGGGACTTTACAGTCTGCTGAGTGTCCGAGAAGAAAACGTTATGTTCGCTTGCAAACCTACTCGCGCGAGAATCGATTTTAAGATCGGCCAAGTGGAGCAAGCAGGCTGAAGGGCGCGAGAATCTTGCGCTCGACAACAACCCACTTGCACTAAATGTGGATTGCGATCAGCTTGGAGAACGTCAAGATGCAAATTTTGCTCCAACACCAGATGTGGTGTAGTGAAATTTCGCGTGAGCTCGTTTGAGCAATTCAGGAATCGCCTTCCAGGCAGCTGCTAATGGGATAGCTCTGCCGGCAAAGTTTCAGAGGGTCCGATATTGGCCGGCAACTGCCGATACCTCGGATGTTTCCTTATGCTGCCCAGATCAATGCCGTCAAGAATCATACGCAAAGTTGCAGGATCGATTTCGAGTCCGGCGCTGTTCAAATTTTGTAGATTCGGAAACTGAAAAGTTCCTCGCTGCAAGACTTTGTAATTATGCAAGCCCTTGCATAATTACAACTATGCAAAGTTTCAGAATATGCAAAGTGTGAAGGAGGAC
>CAZTQO010000093.1:0-19326 GCA_964615655.1 uncultured Candidatus Obscuribacterales bacterium
GTATCAGAGAGGAGGCTGCCTGAAAATTGTGGAACACAACATTTGACAAAATCTCTTCTAAACTGTCACTCACCTCTAAAAACATGAGCCTGGGTTACTGGTAATCCCATGACAACCACCGCTATACTTGGCATTTTGCGATAAGGGTGAAACAAAAGGAATGATTTGTTGTTCACTCGGTAAGCAACAAAAAAGCTGCCAAGTACTTTAGCGGGGATCTTCCCCAAAAAAATGTCGGGACCCGTGTACACAAAATTTACACAGATTAGCCCGGATTAATTTATCCGAAAACCGTATGCTTGACTTCTTTGCGGGGGGGGGCTATGGGATGCTTGCAGAACAACTGTCGCAGCAGACAACGGTCCGGAAGAGCGCAGCACAAGATCCGCTCATAGGGATGATAATTGATCGCTGGGAAATCACAGAGTTAATAAATACAGGTGCATGGGGAAACGTCTATAAGGCAACTGATATTGTTCTGGGAATCACAGTCGCCATCAAAGTAATACACAACCATGTATTGAAAGATCAAGGCACAATCAATAGATTCCTTCGGGAAGCCAGGCTGCTTTGCCGCTTGGATGGCAAGCGAATTATCAAAATCCTGGATGCTGGCACAAGGCCAGTTCCGTTTCTGGTAATGGAGTACTTTGAGGGGATTTCGCTGGATGAATGGTTGCGTATCAATGGTCCGATGAATGCCGATATGGCTCTAGATCTGTTTCTCCAGTTATGCCAGGCGCTCACGGAAGCTCACTCTTTTGACATAATTCATCGGGACCTTAAGCCAGCCAATATTCTCGTAAAAACATCCGGAAATCTACTTGAGGTCAAAATCGTCGATTTCGGATTGGCAAAATGTCTTAATCCGGAAATTAGCTGCGGCAGTAAAATCACATCATCGGGCGATATCCTGGGAAGCCCAAAATATATGGCTCCTGAGCAATTCAAAGGACAGGCCGATTGTCTTTCCGATCTTTACTCTCTTGCTTGCATCATCTACGAAGCGCTGGCTGGGCGTTCGGTGTTCCAGGCTCAGTTCGGATTGGATTACTTCCAGAAGCATCTTTCTTGCACTCCCGAGCCTATCTCCAAAGTTAACCCAGACGCGAAGCTGCCGGCGGGTCTGGGAGAAGTAATTTTCAAATGTCTTGAAAAACAGCAAAAAAAGCGCTTTCAATCTGCGGGTCACTGTGCTGAGGCTCTAAGAGCAATTGAAGCCGGACTCAGACCAGGACTCATGCAAGAAACAAAGAAGCAAAAGCCCAGGTTCCAGAATGTATTGCGCCTGGTTCTGCGATAGCAAATCACTTATGCTAAGCTCACAGCTTTTGTAATGATGAATTCCACAGCTTGCAGCGAAGAAATACCCATTCAGTTTGCAATAACCCGCAATTATGATTGCAATATCGGGGAGCAGCAATCTGGGGTAGGGAAATGAAAGACATTGTTGAAGACAAAAGTGCGGATTCATCAGAACCGGGTCAGAGTTCAGGTCTGGACCTGCTTGCCTTGCAGATGGACAGGATTGAATCACACACACAAAGCTGCCTGCAGAATGCACAGAATTCAAACGATCCTGTAAACGGTGAAATTAGCTGCCTTAAGCAAGCTATGTCGGACTGGGACAAAGCTCTAAACGATAATTACAAGTTTCTGATGAATCATGTCGAAGACCAAGAAGGTAAAACTGCAGTTAAAGAGGCTGAGTATCAATGGCTAAAGTCGCGTGAGCAGCAGTTCTCAGCAATTGATCTTAAATGGAAGTCCAAAGAAATCGTGTTTGGCGATATTGTAGAAACGCCCAACAGGCGCGCTCTGGCAGAGAAGACTGAAGTTGTAAAAGCTCAGGCCGGCTGGATTTTTGATTTCGCCGCCGATCTTGTTCCGCCGGAAAGACGCTGAGCTATCCGGCAAGCCAGTTTGCGGCCGTTTCAACTACCTTATCTGAAGCCACGGAGCTCCCGGAAGTCCCTCTTTCGTCTTTCTCTTGCTTTATATACTCATCTGGATGAACCCCGTCCGGGTAACGTTTGAGATTGCGGTCGGCGTCGTCCTCAATAGCCAGAAAGAGCACAGCCTGATCTTTTAGTTCATATCCTCTTACTGCAGTTGTCCTGCCACAAGTATTGTCTCCGAAAAATCTTGTGTCCGGCCGGCCTTTAAAAGCAATTGCAACAATTTCGCCGGCACTGTTGGTATCCTTGCCGATCAGCACCGCTACTGGTGGCGGCTTCTCAAGTTCTAGATGCCCGCCTTTGCTTGCAGAAAGTGGACTGCCGAGCCATTCACCGTCGCTTACTGTAATACTGTCGTTTTTATAAACCCAAGCGCTTCTTGTTCTGTTTTTATAGCAAAAGTGCCCTATAACCCCATCTCCCAGAAGTGGACCAAGTGCCGCAAGCATCGGCCAGTTGTTTCCGCCTTTGTTTGGCCGCAAATCGACCATCCAGCCATCGGGCTTGCTTTTACTCAGATCGACCATAGTGCTGCGCAGCTTTTCTGAATATTGCATTACTGCTTCTTCTCCGTTTGCAATAAGTCCTGGCACCAGAAGATAGGCAAAGTTTTTGCCATCCTTGCTGATTATTTTTCCGGAAGGGGGAGCCTGATTCTCTGGAGTCGGCAAGCGGCTCCAAGCCGACGTTCCTTTAGTTGCAGGATTTTCCGGGCTGACAGGCACTGGAATAATCAGTGCACTGTGATGATCAGGTAGTTTGCCAAGCAAAGAGCGGATGGCAGGATAGGTATCTTGCGGCGTTCTTGCGTGCTTTGCCAGTTCAAGAGCCTTCTGCCTTTCTAGCTTGAAGTCGAGTTTGTCTCTATTTATTGCATGTGTCTGGATTATTTTGATTGCACTTAGAAGATAGGATTTTGCTTCAGCTGAAATTCCAGCTTTTTCTCCAGCATTTCTCGCTCCGGACACACTATCTGGAGCAACTATATTAAGACTGGTTCTGATGCTCTTTGCTCTTAAATTTAGCTCGTTTGCAAAACTCGTCTCTTTGCTTTGCTCTTTAAGAACCCGGGCATAACCGTCGAGTGTTATGAGCAGAAACTGGCTGGACTTTCCAACGAGTTTCTCTTTGATTTCAAGTGAACGTTGAAAGCATTTCTCACTTTCTTCAAGTTTGCCTTCCTGCTCCAGGACTGCAGCAAGCGAATCCAGGTTGCTTGCAACAAGAATAGATTCCGGTCCCATTGATTTGCTGTAACCGTCAATTGCTGATCTAAAAGGTGCTTCGGCCTCTTTTCCTTTCCCGGTGTTTAGTAGCGTGTAAGCAAGCTTGTCTCTGGCAGCGTCCAGTTCAAGAATACTCTTTTCCATTTTCGCTTCGTAAATGCTTATCATCCGGCGAAGCATGTCTTCTTTTTTCTGACCTGCAAGCAAGTTTTGATATGCGTCAAGAGCAACGAGCAGCCGCTCGCTTGTTTTGCCGAAATTCTTTTCACCTATTGCCAGAGCCTGTCCGAGCAAATTCTTGCATTCGGTATTGTCTTTTCTATTTCTGGCAAACTCCGACAGATCAAGCAGCATTTCCATATACTCCGGCGAGTCTTCACCGCATTCTCGCTTGCAAATTTGTGCAGCTTTTTTGAGCAATTTTTCAAGGCGTGAGTTATTGGGACCGCTTCTTTTGTATCGTTCAACAAATCTCTTTATACTGAAAACTGTTTTTACTGTTTCAGGCAGGCTTTCGAAGCCTTCAAGTACCTGATCCCAGATAAAGGCCGCTTCTTCTTTGTCGCCCTTGTGGTAAAGACTGAAACCTTTCTGGCTTAACTGGCGCAAGTTTGAAAGCTCTTTCTCCTGCTGGCTTTCTGCTAGTTCGGCCTCAGTAGAATGCGATTCCGGGGTTTCGTTTATGCTGTTGTTCTGTTCTGCAAAGGCTCCCTGTAAAGAGAGCGAAAGGGAGAGCATCAAAACTGACTGCATCGCTGCTATCCGTATGAATAGACCTGATTTCGGCACCACTGATTTTTCCTGTTTCTGGTTTAGCCAGAACAGATTAGCTGTGCAGTTGTAAACAAGTCCGGAAGAATTTGTGGAATGATGAAATCAAGCAAGGGGTATAAAAAAGACAGCTCGACAGGCCCAGCAGATGAAATCTCCGCCAGAAGGGGCGAATTCGGAGCCAGAAGATCTTCAGAGGGTTCTTACGGAAGACCCTTTGATTGGTCAAATTCTTGTTGACAGATATAAGATTCTTGAGCACATTGCTTCAGGCGAAGTGGGTGGGACCGTGACCCCGAGGGTAACAATCCCTACTTGCATCTGGCGACAGCTCAAATGGAGCTTGGACAATACGGGAACGCAGAAAAAACTATTGCTGCTGCTTTTGAACATTTAAGGTCAGCCCGATACAGAGCTGTTCTGGCGAGGCAAAAAGGGATTGTTTATCTCATGAAGCAAGAGATTGAAAAAGCAATTGCCGAGTTCAAGAATGCCAAATCTGCTACCTGTGCCTATAGCTTGCGAGAGCTTGTGAATCAAAAGCTGGGGCGTGACAAAGAGGCGCTGGCCGATGCACTCAAATCAGGGAGCCTTAGAAATCACATAGAGTTCTAGAACTGCATCTAAATGGCATTAGCTTACTATTCAGGCTGAGGCGCTCGGGTTAGATTACGTTCAATCTTTTTAGAGAGCCAGGAAGTCATATGTCCCAAGAGAGGAGTTCTGAGTTCATCGAGCCGTTGAAAGCTTGCCTCAATTGCATGTTGCTGAAAGTGGCCTGCAAGAAAAAGTGTGTCGTTTGTGGGTTCATGCACGGCAAATACGTTTTTCTCGAGCCATTGTGGCTCCCAGTAGGCATTTCTTCCCCGAGCCCAGCCTTCAGGATTCTTCACTTTCCCAATCGTCAATGATTTCCGATCATTTGATAATTTACAGAAGTAGGCTTTGTTGCTGCCGTCATTGCCAGCAATTTCAATAATGTTTCGATAATCAAAGGAGATTCGTTGCCAGCCTTCTTTTTCAAACTGGTCGATTCTCATGCCATCAATCTTGAAGCTGCTGCTTTTCCAGGCGCCCTTTAAGGGCAGTGAAAATTTCCTGGCTACAATTGACTCCAGCCCCTTACTTGTCTCGACGAAAACGGCATGCAATGCCACGAGCGCCGGGAGTAAAACAAGTATTGTATTTAGCCAGACTCTTTGAGTGAATACAAGCGAGCGGGTTTTGCTTGCTTGCTTATTGAGAACCAGAAACTGCCAGAGGCCAGGCAGGTCGGGAGCAATCAGCGCAAAAGCAGAAATCAACATGAAGCAGGCCCATTGCTTCACTGTTACGTCATAAGCGACGTTCAACACAAAGACATTGGTCATCGCCGCTGCGGCAAGCACTGCTCCCACTAGTGTGAGCCGCCGTGAAAGCAAGAACAATGCAGGAACAATTTCAGCAAAAGCGGCAAAACAGCAATAAATTTTTGAAGAGCCCATAAAGAGCCAGAGCAACGAGGCTGGAGTTAGGTCACCGATGGGTCTGGCTAACAGACCAGCCACCGGCTCTGGAAACTGGTTCAACTTGCCAATTCCATAAACTAGTAACCAGTAAGAAAGGCTCAGACGCAAGAGTAAGCGAAACCATTCATTCAAGGTCGCATAGTTGTTTCTTTTTCGATCAAGATAATTCCAAATCACTCCAGCAATTGTTGTAATTGCAAAAATACATAAAAGTCGCAGCCAACCGTGGGCGTTGTCTCCGGGGGCCCATGGCGTGTCAGAAATGTCGCCTTGAAAGTTAATGCACTTAGCTGCATAGAGCACCATCTGGTGCCAGACGGCTCTATATGAATCCGACACAGTCTGGAAAACATGTATCCAGTTGCCGAAGTATTCGGCGAACCATTCAAGAATCAGATTGGAATTGTAGAGTGCGAAAAATACAAACGCGAACCTGAAGCTTGTGAGCTCATGCGCTTTCCAGGCTTTCGAATTTGGCTGCGGCGCTAGTTTAGTTCCAGGATTCTCTGGTTCGCCTGTCAGAACAGTATCTTCTTTAGTGGATATTCTCATTCTGCTGCCTGCAATTAATCAAGGAATTTCGTTGCTCACAAATTCCAGATTAAATTCAGCTGCAGATTGTTATCCGGAAAAAAACGTTTAGATTCTGTGTATAGGGTTTTCCCTGACCGCAATCTAGGACTCAGTAAAAGGGTTGATGAGTTCCATTCCGCAGCCGTCAAAGTCCCGAACATTTCGTGTGGCGATTGCAAAACTATTAGACCTGGCAATTGCAGCAATCTGTCCGTCGGCCATTGCCATTGGTCGACCTCCCCGGCGGCGTTCAGACATAATCTCCCCATAGAGCTTTGCTGCTTTCTCGTCGAAAATCAAAATACGGTTTTCAAATGCATGGTCAAGCATAAATTCGAATGACTTTTGCAGCGCATTTCGGCGCTTTCCTGCCGGTAGAACCCCCATGCCATAGCAAATTTCGCCAATAGTAATTGTGCAAAGATATAGCATTAACGAATCTTGCTTGTTCAGCCATTTAATTACCGCGGGAGACGGCGCCTGCTTCATCGCTTCTGACACTACATTGGTATCTACGATGATCATTTTATTCCGAGTCTATAACTGCCGGTTCGTAAGGCTCACGTGCTGGAAGGACGAGATCGACTCCTCCTTGAGGACCGAAATGTTTGACGAAAAAATCACCTAAGCGCTCAGGAGACTCAACTGCAGTTTTGAGAATCTGACGGGCTTCTTCTTCCATTGAAACTCCGTGTTTGTTGGCTCGGCGTTGTAGCTTTTCGTAGGTTTTTGCATCCAACTTTCTGATGCTGAGACTCCTGTACATGCTCCACTCCTTGCTTGCCTGATATAATGCTAGCACGTGCTAGCATTGGTTGGCAAGGTGATCTGCCTGCTTGTCGGTCAGCACCGCCGCTGGTGGTGGCGGCTTCTTGCAAACCCGGCACAGGCTAGTTTTTTGTGGACTGCGTGTAACGACCGTGATGAGCCGTAACGATGTGAACACAAGCCGCGGAGCGGAGAATTTGCTCAAGAACGCTTCGACCTGAAGCTGTTTTCTTAAGACGTTTGTAGAGACCCCAGTTTGACAGCGCAGAGACGATCGAGAATTCGGACGCATGCACTGTGATCCCATTGCTCAAAATAGTCTTGCTGGTGTTTCTCAGAGCTACTTTTGAGGCGGGATTGATATCACCGAGGTTTGCGGCAGAATCTCGAGTAAGAACTATTTCCTGACCCGGCGTGATTGCGCTGTCATCGTAGCCAGCAAGACTCAAATCGCCGGCATTGTGATTGCTCAGAGCAAGAACCGCAACATCATTGCCGTCTTCGAATATCAATGCGACTGCACCGGCTTTGATATTTATGTCTGCCTCTTTAGTAGTGACAACGATATCTGAAGATGGAGCGAACAAAACAAAGCCTCGCTCAAGAACCAGATGTTGAGCTTTTGTGGATTTTCCAAACGAAACACCCTCATGTGCCATTG
Organism: uncultured Candidatus Obscuribacterales bacterium; assembly: GCA_964615655.1. GTDB lineage: Bacteria > Cyanobacteriota > Vampirovibrionia > Obscuribacterales > Obscuribacteraceae > JAIEPM01. Next base: position 7,466 of record CAZTQO010000093.1, read on the forward strand.
CAGCAAGGGTGTACGAGTCAAAATCAGAGCCGGTAAATATGCTCACTTCCTGGGTTCTGTTCACGAGAATGCCGCCCATAAGCAATGGAGCAGAATCAGTTTGTCTAAGTTCCGAAAGCGCCGTGCCCTGACCGCGAGAGCGGGTTAAGTCTGTTGGTACCAGATCTGAAGTTATGTCGAGCTTCGGATCTGCAAACGTTATCAGAGGCAAGCTTCTTGCTTCCGATAACGTGCCGGAGGCAGTGTAAGCGAATGCAGATAAGACTATCGGCGGAACAAATTGCGTAAATGTCTGAGTCCCGAAGCTGCCGGATGCGCCTGCAGAGCCACTGGGTCCGGCAGATCCTGAGCTGCCGCTTGTGCCGTTTGCGCCCGTGTTGCCGCCTTCGGCGCCCCCACCTCCTCCAGCGACGCCTGCACCCCCAGCACCACCGGTGCCACCAGCACCGGCGTTAGGACCAATTCCAATGCCGCCGGATGTTCCAGCACTGCCTGCAGTGCCATTGCCTGAGGTACCGTTGCCCCCGGTGCCGCCGTCCCCCCCGGTGCCGCCACTGGCTCCGAGACCTGAAGTAGGACCCATGCCTCCATTGCCGCCAAAACCACCATCACCGCCATTACCACCATTGCCGCTGCTGTCCCCGCTTCCGCCGGTGCCACCATCGCCGCCATCGCCGGCGGTGCCGCCATTGCCGCCAATACCGCCAATATTGCCATCGCCGCCTGTGCCGCCAAAACCGCCATCACCACCAGAACCGCCTGTTCCACCTGTGCCGCTTATGCTGCCCCCAGCGCCGCCTGCGCCACCAGTGCCGCCTGTGCCGCCTGCGCCACCGATGCCGCCGTCAGGCGTTCCGCCGGCGCCCGCGATGCCGAAGCCGCCAGAGCCGCCGTCACCGCCAGGACCGCCGATGCCTCCTAAGAAACCGCTTCCCCCGGCTCCCCCGTTACCGCCATTGCCACCATTAAAGCCGGGCTGTCCGGAAGCAATGCCAGCTGAGCCGTTGCCGCCGTCACCGCCAGAGCCCCCGCTGCCGCCGTTGGAATTAGTACCGCCGGTGCCGCCGGCTCCAGCTGCGCCACCTGTGCCGGCCGCCCCACCGGTGCCGGCTGAGCCGCTTGCCCCACCAGACAAATCGGTTGTGCCTGGGTTAAAACTCAGTGCCGTAACTGTAAGGATGCCGCCACTGCTGCCAGTGCCGCCAGAGCCGCCTGAGCCACCCATTCCGCCGATGCCGCCATTGCCGCCGACGCCACCATTGCCGCCGAGTCCACCGCTGCCACCGCTTCCGCCTGCGCCTCCGGCGGCACCGTCCGCGCCAATGCCATCAGCACCCGAGCCGCCGGCGCCGCCTGAATCACCAGTGCCGCCGGCTCCGCCTGTGCCGCCAGTGCCTCCGGTGCCACCAGTGCCGCCAGCACCGCCTGAACCACCAGTGCCGCCAGCACCGCCTGCCAGAGAAATATTGCCTGTCTGAACTGTGCCAGTACTTGTAATTTGAAGCGTACCGCCTGCGCCCCCGGCACCGCCAATACCGCCGCCACCACCCTTGCCGCCCGCGCCGCCCGCGCCGCCAGCTCCCCCGGTACCGCCAGTACCTCCAGTGCCGCCAGCACCGCCTGTGCCGCCTGAACCGCCTGCAAAGCCATCGGCACCAGCGGCTCCTGTGCCACCTGTCCCGCCCTTTCCACCTGAGCCGCCCGTGCCACCTGAGCCACCTGTACCACCGGTGCCACCATCACCTCCAGTGCCACCATCGCCGCCACTGAGCGAAATGCTTCCTGTTTGAACGGCAGCGCCGGCTGTGATAATAACGGTTGCACCGGCACCTCCCGAACCGCCTGTGCCGCCGAAGTTGGCAGGTGCGCCTGCAGCTCCGGCGCCGCCAATTCCGCCGTTGCCGCCAAGACCGCCGGGACCGCCTGCTGCTCCTGGTACGATTCCTGAAATCCCGGAAGCTCCAATGCTTCCTGTTGGTCCCGGAATGCCAGCCACAGGCGGTATTCCTCCAGTTCCATCGATACCCAGGTCGCCAGTGCCGCCACTGCCAGAGATATTGCCGGTCACTACAGCTCCGCCGGCTGAAATAGTTATTGCGCCGGCGTTTGTACCGCTGCCGGATGCCCCATCGGTGTTTATATTGCCAACAGTGATGGAGCCCGGAGCCTGGATAGTGACCTGTCCTCCCGGAATCTCACCGCCTGATGTTTGCAAGTTTGAACCAGCTAAGTTGATGGAAGCTCCCGGAGTGGTGACCACTGCAGTATTGGTTGAAAACAAGCCGCTGCAATTGTCGCAGGCGTTGTTTGCACCGGTGAACTGGTAGCCGGCAGAAAGAACAAGTTGGCCCCCACCGGTGTTTATTGTTACCGGTCCTCCGAATATACTGCCTCCGGCAAGTGCAATGAAGTCACTCGGGAAGCCAGGATTGAAGTTAGTTCCAGTGAGATCCAGATTTCCGGCACTGGCAAAGATCGGATCTCCATACAAAGTAAGTGAAGAAATTGCCAGATCGCCCGAGCTGCTTGCAACAGCTGCGGAAAAACCGGTAATCTTGACACTGCCGGATATCGAATTTACCTCTACATCTACAGCGCCGCTTTCGCCACCGTTCAGGTTCAACTCTTTTGAGATCCAGTCGCCGCCTCTGAGATCCAGATTGCTATCTAAATTAGCCGCGCCTACTGCAATTGCGGTACTGGCTGCCTGAATCACGCCATTTAAATTGTTGATTATGACGCTCTGGGTAGCTTGCGAGGCAATTGCTTGCGGCAAAATAGCAATGCTGCCCGTGCCAGCGGAAATAAGACCTGTGTTGACCAGGCTGTTGCTGATGATATTGAGATTGTTTGCTGCCTGGATCACAGCCGTTGTTCCGCTTATATTTTGCGGCAATGAATTTGTGACTGAGCCTCCGGCACTGAGAGCCAGGTTGGCGCCGCTCATGATTGTTCCGGCATTCACTATATTGTTTACGGCAATCAGGCTTAAATTGCCGGCCGAGCTGATAAGGGCCGAGGGCTGATTGATAATATTAAGTGCTGAAATGCTTGCACTAGCCTGGGCGGTATTAGGCTCAATAAGCAAGCTGCCGGCGTTTGTAAGGTCGCCTGAAAGATTAAGCACTGAGGCGTTGTTCAGAACTGAAACACCGGCTGGAATTGTCATGCTGGCGATGCGGCTTGCCCAGCCAGAAGCGATGGAAATGCTTCCTCCCGTTGCAGCTCCGTTTGCGCCTATTATGATGCGTTGAGAGCCTGTGCCGATTACCTGATGAACTGCAGCAGCCTGAGCTGGCGTCAGAAGCTCTCCTGGATGAATAGTCTGCTCCTGTCCTCCTACAAGAATTGTCACTGGCGAGGTCTGGCGACTTACAGTTGCGCTTTGAGTAGTAGAGGAAAGGTCAAGATCTATTGAAGGAGATGGAGTTGCGGTGGAAGCTGCTTCCGTACCGGTTTCCGCCAAGCATATCCTTGTTGTCAAAAACAACAAAATCAGCGTTGAGCTCAAAGCAGCAGAAAAAACACGGTGAATTGCAATTTTGTGCATACGCTCTCCACAGATGATGACTGCCAGGGTCATTGTACGGGTGTTTGGCTATTGAGTCCAGAGCACCGCGATAATACCTGATACTTACTTGTTTCTCAGGCACTGTAAAGCTGCAATTCAAGGTAGCAAGCGCCATCGATTTTTTCGGATCAGCCTTTCTGCAGAACTGCGAATATTACTGTTAGACTCGGGAGGTCTAAGCAGATTGGTCCATATCCAGATGGAAGATCAATTCTATTCCGCAGCCGCCTTGTATGATGCAAAACTATAGCTTTCATTCCGGCAGGGAATAGATAACAATAAACGGTTGATTTAATCCATACAATACCAAGAGCCATTCCTTATAAGTCATTCCTCTAAGTAATTCAGGACATTTGCTTATGTCAATTCATGGTGGAAGCAGCGGTGCCGGGGGCGCCTCGTCCAATAATCAAGGTGATAGCGGTGCGGGCAAGAGCTCTGAGTCGCGGACCGAAAGCGCAGAAAGTCGAATATCACGTAAAGCTGATGATGCTTGCCGCTCAGAGGCAAGCGGTGGACTGAACGAGCTCAATGAAAGACAGGGAAAGCATAGACAGGAAGAGAAGAGTCAGCGCAATGAAGATATCATTCAGCAGATGCGCAATACAGGTAAAGCTAAAATTGGAGTCATAACAAACACATTCGGCTGCAGCATCGAGCTTAAAGACAAAGACAGGGTGATTGTGCCGGGGAGATCGAAAGAGGATCTCGATATTGTCAAACAAATGAAAGATGCAACAGCAAGAGGGGAACTAATAGGGGCTGGTGGAAAATTCATAGCTGTCGAACCGCAGGGAATGAACGAAACGGTTGTTCACGGAACTGAACTTGCGGGCCGCCCAGCTAAAGGCGCTGAGCATCATCCTCATAAAATTGCCAGCGCTCGACCCGCAGAAAATCTTAAGGCAGGCAGCGACTCCGGGCATAAACAAAATTCGCATGACCGGACAAAAGAAGAGGGCGATAAACTCAGGGACAAAGTAGCTGCGGCAGGTGAAAAGATAGGAAACCTGGGTGATAAACAACGATTTAGCCAGTATCAGGAGTCATTTGAAAAACGTTGCCAGTCAGGCCAGATAAGTGAGCACGAACGGGTGGAGACCTATAAGCAAATTGATCGTTTGTTGAACTCAAAAGAGAGCTCTGTGGTGAAGCCCTACGAAAGAGTACTTCTTGCTGGCGACATAATGCGTTTTTCTGGAGCACCCACAGAGTGCGAGCAGGGGAACCACAATACTTGCAATGTCACTACAACCGGGGAACGTTTGTTTACTAGAAATCCGGCCAAAGCAGCCCAAATAATTGCTGATACTGCTTTAAAAGGAGAATTCCAGCTTGACAAGAATTCTCCGGTCATAAAGTTAGACCAAGAGAGCTTGCACATTGGAACCGAAGAACTTGTGAGAGCTCCTGAGGAGCCACCAAGACGCGCCTATGGAACCCAAGTCTTGAATCTGGCTCTTACAAATGACATCACGCAACGCCGGCCGCATCCGGAGGACTACAGGCAAAAAGCGCTGGACGGAGACGGCCGCTCCGGCGAACATGTCTGGGTTAAGCAGCCCTATGCTGATGCGCAGGGTAATCCGATCTGGTTGGATTATGCTCAGTCGCCCAATATCTCTCCTGCCGATGTCGCTGCTCTAAATAAGCGCCTGGACGGTCATTCAGGAACAGTCATTATGAACGAAATGGCACAAAAAGCCGCCGACCTAAAAGATCCGAATAATAAAGATGTTGCTCATATCAACTCTGCGGAGCAACTCAAGAGTCTTCTGGAGAACGCCCGCAAAAATAACGACTTCCCGCTCATAATTGCAGTGGATGCTTATGATCCTTCATTGTTCAAGGCCGGAAAAAACTCGCCCCATCGAGGTAAAATCGGCCATGTTATTTCGATTACCGGTTATGAAAGCGGCAAGGCGCAGATTTCCAACCCTCAGAAGATGTCTGATACTGCAAAAAACCAGACAATTGATTACAGAGATCTCTACCGGGCGACTGTGCCTGGCCATCATTGAGTCTTCCTGGACTACTAAGGAGAAGTGTTGATGGCGAAGTTTTTCCGAAACGCGATATTTGCAGTTATCTTCATTACAGGACTTAAAATGACAAGTAATCAAAACCTTGCAGCAAATAGCGAAGCTCAATATCTGGAGAATCAAGGGCCAATCAAGAAGCTTTCGGTGCCGACTTCATGGAGCGTGCAAAAACGAGTCGAGTCTGCTGGGGTATTTCGATTTACTTTTACTGACATGACTCCAGAAGACAAGAAAGTAACAATCGCTGTCCTGCACAGGGGGCAGCTGCTGTCGGACAATAGTGTGAAAAACTTTCGAACTTTTCTTGAAGCACACGCTGAGCTGCAAGCTGAAGAGAAATTGTCTGGAGAGGAGATCAAAAAGCTATATCAAGTATTAGGACCGTATGGCTCCAATCAATTCACATTAGACCCTGATCCTGATGGACGCATGGCACCTTTTCAGGTGAAGTTCGCAAGATTGCATCGAATCAATGGCAAAGTCTTGCTCGAAATGCAAGGAAACTTTGTCAATTCTGAAAACGCTGCCACAGGATTCTATCGTACTTTGTTCATTCCTGCAGACAAGACCTGTCACGAGTTTTACGAACTCTATTTGACGGCCAAAACCGAAGCACAGTTCAATGCACACCAGAACCAGTTCGAGTCTGTTTTGAAGTCGATTGTTTGGAACTAATATGAAGGCAAAGTCTATTTGAATTTGCCATAGCTGTGCAGCCCGCCGAATCCAAGCGAATTGAAGCCCAGGTAAGTAAGAATCGTAAGCAGCATGCCGCCTACCGCTACAAGCGAGAGCTTTTCTTTGGAGCACTCATGATGCACACGCAGGTGAATATAAGCTGCGTAACCGAGCCATGTAGCAAGTGCCATCGATTCTTTCGGGTCCCAGGACCAGTAGCTGCCCCAGGCATGGTTTGCCCAGAGCCCGCCTGTGATTATGCCTATGGTTAAAAGCGGGAAGCCGATCATAATCGCTCTATAAACAACTTCGTCATATAGCTCTGCTCGTTCTTCGTTAACACGCTTTTCTGCCACCGCAGGAAGTTTGAACCAGGCAAGCGCCAGTCCTAAAAGGCTGCCGCCAATAAATAGAGCTTGCAGTGCAAATGTATTGACGTCGGTAAAAGTTCCAAGCCAGATGGCGCTCATTCCTGCTGTTAGCGCCAGAGCCGACATAATAACCGAATGAATTCTGCCTGCAGCAAAGAGCTGTAAGAATGCAGATAAACCGCCAATGAAAAACATGGCATATGAAACTATTAAAGGAGGAACATGTATTTGCCGCCAGTAGCTAACAAGAGCCGGCACCAGTGGTTTGATTTCTTGCTGTCCTGCTGGCAGCCAGCTTCCGTAAAGAAAGAAAACTGCCGCAGCAAGGCTTGCAAGCCAGCCCAGTTGTTTTAAGTCATAGAGCTTGCTTACAAGCAAATAGCCGCCCATGATTGCCCAGGCAAACCAGAGCAGTGATTCGTATAGATTTGAAAGCGGAAAGCGTTCTGCTTCAAATCCTCTTGTGACAATTGCGGCTGTTAGGGCTGCAAAACCAATTACCAGCACAAACTTGCCTGCCTTGATTAGTAAGTCGCGTTTTTTTGAAAGCGCATTTGAGCCTACAAAAACCCAGAAAGAAACAACCGATGAAACTCCGGCTGTATTTGTCAGGGCTACCTGCAGGTCAGACATTTTTATTACCCCGCTTGTCCGGATTTACCGGCTGAGATATGCAAATCATTGTCCTTCATAGACTCTGAATTTGACTCGTTTTTTTCATCTATTGGAATTATAAATTCACCGAATTTCTCTTTCAGTTTTTTTGCTTGCTTTTCGAGTCCGCTTGCAAAGGCTGTTTTTGCTTTTCTGGACACTCCGCCGAAATATAGCTTGCAGTTTCTCTCATCTATTTCGACTGCCTGCACCCAGACCTGCCTGTGCGGGAAGCCGGCAAGCATTACGCCCAGCATGATTATGCCAAAGGCGGTGTATGTAATTAGCAAGCCGGGATCGCATTTGTATTGCAAACCTGTGACCGGAATCGGTTTGATATATGCAAGTTTAACCTGTCCTAAGGCGGCTTCGTGACCCTGCGGAATCTCGGCAAGCATTTTAGGTTCTTTCCATTCAGGAATTTTTGCAAATACTCTTAAAGGCTTTGCCTGACCCCGCAGAGAAAAAATCATGATCGTGCTGTCGTCTAAGGGCATAAAGGCAGCGTTTGCATTGCCCATTTGCCTGAGCGGCAGTTCAAGGTTTTTACTGTTGAATGCAATTCTTATTGAATCGAGCCCCCAGCTGGATTGATATATGTCTACGCCGTCATATGAAAGCGGGTTGTTGACCGAGATTTCCTGCTTTTTTAGTACTTTGCCGTTTTTATCTAATACAGTTAGATTGCTGTACCACTGTTTTGCATCACCTGACTCATAGTCTTCTCTCCTGGTGTCATCGACTCTGACTTGCCACTCGGGCAGCTTGCCAATCCAGAGTTTCGAGTGTTCGGAGTCCTTAAAACTCAAACTGCCGTCAAGCGGCACGGGCTTGAAGCCGTTAAAGCCTGTCCATGAAGTAATTGTGACGCCGGCAAGCAATGAAAGCAAACCGATATGCGTTATTGTTGCAGCCAGAATTGCAAAGCGTGCCCATTCTGCGGTGAAACGGTGATTGCCGTCTGCATTTACTTTATATCCCTGACTTTTCAATGCTTTGGAAAATGCTTTGACCGCTTCTTCTGCCGGGCAGGAAAGCGCGACTTCTTTTGTGACAGCCAGCTTGCTTATTTCGCGCTCTGTTAGAAAAGGCATTTTTTGCCGGTAAAGCTTGGCCTTGGGAAAGACCCTCTGAACGCTGCACGCAATCATGTTTACCGTAATGAGTGCAATTAAGAGCAAAAACAAGGGCGTGTGAAAGAGGTCTGTGATTCCCCATTGCTTAAGAGTATTTGCCATGGGTTCGCCGAAAGTTTCAACAACTTTGGCAAAGCCCACCTGAGACTCTTGAGGGCACCAGGCGCCCACCAGAATAGAGCCTGCAATAAGTGTAAGCAGGGCGATGGTCAGCTTTACTGAAGCAAATGCTGAAAGGCGCAACTTACCCCTCTCAATGTGTTCTTTCCAGAAGCCAGTCTATCATTTGCGCAAGACAGTCGCGATAAGATGAAGGCGCAATTGAATGCAAAGCTTCACGAGCAATCTGCGCATACTTATTTGCCAGTGACACTGTTTGTTCAACTCCGCCGGCGCGTTTGATAATAGCAAGCGACTCTTCAATACCCTCGGGGCTTGAAACCTGTCTTGTGCGAATAAGCTCTTTAAGACGCATACCGTCTGCGTCCTCTTTTGTCAGCACAAATAGTGCCGGTGCGGTAATCAGCCCCTGCGAAAGGTCGCTGCCAGCTGGTTTACCAAGTTTACTTTCAGTGCTTGTTACGTCCAAAAGATCATCGACAATTTGAAAGCAGATTCCGAGATTTAGCCCATATTGCTTCATGGCGCTTACTTCGGAGTCTGTGCAGAGATTCAGTATTGCTGCACTTTGTGTGCCTGCTGCAAACAAAGAAGCAGTTTTCCAGATTGATTTCTGTATGTATGCATCCCAGTCGATTGTAAGCACAAACTGCTGGCGCATCTGTCTTATTTCGCCAGCGCAAAGATCTCCAAGCACCTGACCATAGATTCCTACAATTGGTGGGTTCATCAGGCGGGCAAGACAAACCGAAGCCTGAGCAAAGAGCAGGTCGCCCGTAAGCACCGCCAGTTTTTCGTTCCACTTGCGATTTACGGTTTCGGCACCGCGCCTCAGTGGAGCGTTGTCGATCACGTCGTCATGAACCAGGCTTGCTGTGTGGATAAGCTCGGTGAGAACTGCAAGAATAATATGCATGCGACCGAGCTCACCTGTTCCGTTTGCAGTAGTTGCCTTGCCTGCAAGCAGCGAAAGCGCCGGACGGAGTCTCTTGCCGCCTGCTTTAAAAACCTGAGCAAGCAGTTCTTCGATAAATGGGCTGTCGTCCACTAAATTGGAATTCAAGAATTGTTCTACTAAATCAAGCTCATCCTTAACCGCTTCTAATAGCGCGCTCAATTCCGGCGGCGCGGCGATGGTTGAAACGGAAGGACTTTGTTGAATGCTCATTACTTGAAGTTCTCGAAATTCTCGAATTTGTAGCTTTTCATAGATCTAGCGCAGTCGTCAACTTCAATGGCCTAATTAGTTAATAAGCTAGCCGGTCTCATTTGCTGACTGTGGCTTCAGGTTCGGCAAAGTAGCGGACCAGCACGAATTTGCCTTTGCTGTAGTGAATTTTACATCCGGGCAGATCTCTGAAAAACTGATTCCGTTTGGTTTTGCTCAGAATATAAGCACCTTTTGAGCCTTTCAGAAAGCTTTTCAGTTCGTCTTCAGAGCCGGGCTGGATTACTTGTTTGTGGGCATAAAAGGGCATTGAGGGCTTTCTCATGTCGTATACAAGTAAAGGTAGCTGGCAGCCGGCGGCATAACGCGCCATGTCCGGCAGAGGCTCCTCCCAGGTTTTGCTCAAGACACCCAGCGTGCGGCTGCCAAAGAAGAGCATGCCTGCAACTGTCGGAATCAGAAAAAGCATGTATGCAGACCTGAAAAACTTTCGGCAGATAAGACTTGCTGCTGCTACCGTGAAAATCAGCTCATAACTGGCAAATGACTGGGCAAGCTCAACAAGGTTTTCAGGTGCGTCTCTCAGTTTTGAAAGTGCCATGGGCAGAACTAAAGTAGAACCTGCAAAAATCGTGAATAAAGCCAGAACCGGAATCAGTGCTCTCTTTACCGACCTGGAATTGATGATGCGCTCGAACTCAAGCGCTATAAGAATGGCCAGCGCCGGAAAAGCAGGAAGAGTATAGGGAAGCAATTTAGATACGCTTACGGAGAAAAAGCCGACCGTAAGCACAGTCCAGCACAGGCAGAATAGTCCAAGATCCTCTTCTTCTGAATTATTGCGGTAAGCATGCAAAATCGAGAACGGCCCCGAGTTTGTCCAGAACTCTTTTAATTTCGAAGGCAGAGAGCTTGCAAATATGGCTTGCGGGGCAAATACCGCCCAGGGAAATGAACCGCCAAGCATAGCTGCTATGTGGTACCACCAGCCACCCTTGTGTGAATCAACAACTGATGTATAACGCTGGAAATTCTCTCGAACAATGAAGTCGTTGAAATAAGCTCCCTTCGTTATATATATTTCGACGATGAACCACGGGAGCGCTATTAACCCCACTATTGCCATGCCCATTAGTGGTTTGTATGCTTTGAAAGCTTCTTTCAGGTTGCCCTTCAAAAAATGGAAGCTGCCTAAAATTACTAGGGGCAAAACCAGACCCACGGGGCCTTTGGTCATTACGGCCAGACCCGTACAAATGTAAGCAAGAGCAAGAACTGCTATCCGTCTTGTTTTGAAAGCAAAATAAAACAGAAACATACTTGAGGCGCTGAAAAAGGCAAGCGGCATGTCGGTAATTGCTTCTCTGGCTGTACCTACATAGAGAGGGCAGGTAGCAAGCGTGATTGAGCTTGCAATAGCTGCTCGCCTGCCTGCAAATTTCTCGGTGAAGATATAAGTGCAGGCAACAAGAACAGCGCCGCAGGCTGATTGAAAAAATCGCACAGCAAACTCATTGCAGCCGAAAGCAAGAATTGAAGCAGCCTGTGCCCAGATTACCAAAGGCGGCTTGGTAAAACGGACCACATAGTTCAAATAAGTGGTTATGTAGTCGCCGATTTCAAGCATTTCCCGGGCCGGCTCTGCATAAAGGGCTTCATCCGGATTGAAAAGCGGATACTTGCCAAGGTTTGCAAAAAGCAGAACCGAAGCAAGCAAATAAACAAGCGCAAATGGCAAAACCTGCCGCCAGACCTCTTTTATAGAACGGGCGTCCTGGGTTTTGTTATTTTCTGCGTGTGTTTTTGAGGAAATGATGCGAACCGAGCTTGCAGGCATTAGCCTCTTACCTTAGCTGAGAATCTTGAGATCTTCTCTAAACAGCCGGGATTTCACAAGACAAGAATTCTAAAGTTCTTGAATTCTTGTTTAGCTCTCTTTAATGTGTCTGGCTGTATTCGCTTTATTGGTAGACGAGACCCGGCTTGTAAACCTGCGGGTCTCGTCTTTAATTCGCTTCAAAATTCAGTAACTTCAAGTTATCTCTTCAAGTTATCTCTTCAAGTTTTCTCTTCAAGTTATCTCTTCAAGTTATCTCTTCAAGTTATCTCTTCAAGTTATCT
>CAZTQO010000094.1:0-18095 GCA_964615655.1 uncultured Candidatus Obscuribacterales bacterium
GCTCACCACGGGATCGGGTTGTCACTATACTATATGTATGACTAGACCAGGAGTTATCAGAAATTGTACAGATGTGTTTTCCAGAGCTCTCGTAGTTTCACCGATGCACTCTCTCAGCCAACCGGCAAGAATAACAACAGGATCGATCCGTCAAACCGCTGTGGAAGGAGCAAAGAACAATGAACAAGTTGACTGCTTTGATTATTTGTTTGGTTTTTCTGTCCCCGGCCCAAGCAGATACCTCAGAGAAAAAGACTAGCCGCTGGTCTAGGTGTTGCAGCTATCCTGGATGTTGCAGCAGTAATGCAAGAAAAGCGAACTATCAACTGCTTGGTTATAAGAATCAAAAAGGGGAAACTCGATACAAGCTCGTTGCAGCCACAGGCAAAAGTCAGGCTGTTGCTCAGACTCCTTCAACAAACACTCGCGCACGCTGATAAATATACGGACGGTATCGTTATCTGCGCGTAAAATGCGGCCTGTCGCCAGGCACGTTGCGCACAAAGCCTTCTTTTTCAAGCGCTTTTCTCACGTCCAGATTGTCATAGTTGTCGACATCTATGGATATGCCGAATTCGTGAGTTGAGCGTTTTTTTGCGTGCGGCTGATTCGGCGCGCATTTCTTTATCAGCTCCCGATCAAGCGCCCGGCGACCGGCTGCATTCATATTTCTGAGCACTGCCGGCTCATGCCCGCCTTCAACTAAAGCCTTCTGAGCACGCATGAAAGCCTCCGCGGTGGACTTGCTCAGCCAGTATTCTTGTGTTTCGTGTTCGCAGTTTTCTTTGCGCCTCCAGCCCTGACCGCCCTCAATATGCGAGCTGTCTATATAAACAGCATCGGGCACTTCTTTTGTGACCACCGGCTGATCTTTGACTGGACGCAGGTCATAAACAAGTTCTCCTTTGTCCAGCGTCTGCATCTGATTCTGAAATGCTTCATATAGATTTAACTGCAGCTGGCGCACCTGCCGTTCAGTAAGCCGGTTATGCCTTTTTTCAAGCATTGAATTCAAAAACACTTCGAGCTCTTCTTCGTTTTTGGGCAAAAGCTCGTCGTGAACCGAAAGCTCAAGAGGATTTTTGCCGCGCTGTTCTTGCAAGGCTCTGGCGCCTCTTATAAGCATTTTCAGTTCGTCGGGATGAATTGCCCGGTCAAGCAACTTCTTGCCGAGTTCATTCATAACTTCATAGTAGCCTTCGCCTGCTTTGGGGCGAGCATTCACCCTGTCTTCATTAGACCAGTAAATAGACTTACCAAAATCCAGGCTCTCGCTATCAGGCTCATGTTCTCCGTCAGTTTCCAGTTCAGGATGGCCCGCCTTAGTCTCAACTTGCTGGCTCTTATCTATAGCCTGCACAGCCGAAAGTGGCACCTGCGGGCTCAACTCGGCAAGGAAGCCCCTGGCTGCACGCTCGGATTCAAATTCGGCGCCAGCAGCAAAATTCGTTTCTCTGGCGTCTTGAACGCCTGCAATTATTTCGTTTCCAGCCATTTTCACTTACCCCAGATAATTGAATCTGACCATATGCCTGCAAAATCAACAATGGTGAAAACCGAATGGCTGAAATTAAAGTCTGGCCATATTTTGCAGCTAAGAGCCAGAATCAGCATTCTCTTCAACGTTGCTTCAACACAGAAAGGCTTAAATTGTAATTACTAAGGCAAGGCAAGGGTTTGAGGAATCGATCATGACAGAGCTGTGCATCAACGACATCTATTTGAACAATGTGCAAAACCAGACAATGAGCACCAGGGTCGGAGCAATCACTGCAAACAAAATCCGGGCCATGCGCAAAGAAGAGGTCAAGGCCATGCCTGCGCATATAATGCTTGCAAATCTATTCAACGATGCGATGTCGGCAATTTCACAAACACTTTCATTCAAAGCCCTGAGCACAAACTCGAAGATGTGTGAAAACTACGGGCACGTAATCGACCAGAAAAACTGGACCGGACACCTTCCCCGCTGCGCAGATTGCAACGCAATCATAGACGATCCCAAATCACTGAGAAAATCTTCGTGCGAAAAAATTGATCCGGATGCCGAACGCTTTGTGCAAGATTCTTTCGGCAGATGGACCAGAGCCTGAGCTCAGAATTTTAACTGGAACTCCAAGAAGAAACCGGGCAGCCCTTCCTGCCCGGTTTCAGTTTACAGGCGCAAGTTCGGCTTCCATAAAACGCTTTGCCACTTTTAAAGCGTTTTCACGACCCAATTTACCTGCTAGCTCAGCCTCTTCGGTATTTCCCAGCTTCTTCAGTATCGCTTCCTTTTGCAGCAGTATGTAAGCCTGCAGTTCCAGATTCTCAAGTTTTACTGCAACTTCGTAGGCTCTGTTTAATAATTTGAGCGCTTCTGCTTTTTTGCCGTCTGCACAAAGACAGAGCGCCTCCACATAATCTCCCTCTACTACTTCCGGGTAAAATTTGTCCGTGGGCTTGAGCCTTGATCTTGCCTCTTTTATCAAAGACCAGTAATAATTTTTTGGATCTTTTCCGGAAAGCAAGCTCAGTCTTGCTTGCTGAAAATAGGTGCGCACAAGCTGAAACCTTAGCTGGTCCTGTGTTCTGTTTTTTAGAGAAAGCAAGTAAGCCCGGCATTGCAAGAGCGTTTCCTTGCCCTCCTCAGCTTTTCCGGATCTGAATTCAAAAAACGCCAGCTCTTTTGCAGCACTTGTTACTTCTCTCAAGTATTTTTCAATGAGCGGGTCTGCGAAGTTGCGGCTGGCCTCCGCTTTTTTTGCAACTGCAAGATACTGCTCATAGTTCTTCTTGCTATTGGGCTTCTTTTCCAGATACTCGTTTAAGAGTGCCAGTGAGTAAAACACTTTTGCTTCAATCACCGGATTCTTATGTTTTGTACATAGAACCTGGCTGCGAAGAAGATCCTTTTTTGCCTGACTGAAATCATTGAGCACAAGCTCGCTGTGTCCGCGCATCCAGATAAGATCATCTAACTGTTTGTCTTCGGGCCCATATTTTTCTTCTATTCTTTGAATGGCCTGACTCAAATGATCCCTGGCTTTTTTGAAATCGTAGGCTCTGAACATGGCTGTTCCCTGCCTGATATTGAATTTTTCCAGAACCTCGGGACTTTTTACAATCATATCCACTGTTGACTTGCCGGTCTTGTTATCGCCGCCCGTTCTTAGAATCAGAAGCTCGGTTCTGGTTATACGGGGATGATCATTGCCAAAAAGCTCTTTTTCAGCTTTGAGCGCTTTTTCAAAATAAATCTTCGACTCCTGCTCGTTTCCGTCTACCTTGTGCACTTCAGCCAGAGTTCTCAATGAGTTTATCGTATCCGGATGGCTTGCTCCGAGTGATTTTCTTTGTTCTTTCAATACGTCTTGAAGCTCTTTTATTCCGGTTCTGGGATCCGAATCGGCTTTAATTTTTGCAACATAAAATTTGATACGCATGGCCCGGGTCTTGAGGGACGGTTTATTCAAGCGCTGCAGTTCCTTGTTCAAAACAACAAGCGCTGCCTCCGGATTATTTTCACGATACAACAGCATTGCCTTTCTGATATTGTCCCGGTCCGAATCAGACGCGGCGTTAGCACAGAGCCCAAGCTGCAAAAGCAAAGTCGAACTCAGAATAAGAGACTGAATTGCAAGCCGGGTTGCAGGCTGAACTGCAGACCGCACCGCAGACTGAACCTGCTGATAAAACAAAGCAAGTTTTTGAATTCGATGCCCAGCAGCGCTTGACAATTCAAATCTCCCCTCTGGATTGACATGATGAAATGCAGGGAAAAGAAGACTATGTCTATCTTTCCCTGTTCAGACCCTTAAGCAACCCTCAGATGAAAAACAGCATACGCTTAAAAGGAATCTTGCTTGTGTCTGTGCCGTTGCTTGCAGAGCTTGTTCTCTTGATCTGTCTGGGCAAGATTCTTGCCGACGCAGATAAAACAGCAAGAAGAGTCGATCGCTACCGTGGCATTATTTCAAAAACCGCTTTCGTGCAAAAGCAAATGATGGACGGAGCAAGCATGCTCTGCTTTTACCCACTTACCAGAAAGCCGATTTTGCTCACAAGATTTGACCATGACTATGCGTCTCTGGTTTCAACTTTATCCGAACTTACTGACATAAGCGATGGTGAAAGAACACACCGGCAGGCACTTTTGCAAATTTGCACCATTTCCAATGAAATGGTTGAACTTATGGACAAAACCAGGCTGGACCTTCACGATGCGGACTTTCTCGGCAAGCTTTCAAAGTCGCGGGCTCTTGATCAACTATTCCAGATTTCAAACGATTATGTAACGGCAACCAACGACCTGGCTGAAGAACTGCAGAGAACCGAACAGATTTCACCCAAAGACGTAGAAAACAACACGCGCATGCAGTTTTTCTGCCTTGGGGTCGGTCTTGCTATCTGCATTTCTTTCATTCTGCTTTCGGTGCTTTTTTACAAGCAAATCGCAGGAAGACTCTCGGTTTTGCTGAGCAATACCAAAAGGTTCGCAGAAGGCGAAAAGCTTTTGCCTGAATTACCTGGCTCAGATGAAATTGCTCAACTTGACCAGGTTTTTCACCGCATGTCCGAATCAATTGAAGAATCCAACGAGTTTAGAAAACAAATAATTGCAACCGTAGGCCATGAGCTCAGAACCCCGCTTACCTCTCTGCAAACATTCCTCGAACTGCTTGCCGGCGAAGCTTACGGCACAGTATCGGAAGAAGCAATCAACAGGAGCAAGCTGGCAAAAGACCAGGTAAAAAGACTGATCAGACTCTTAAACGATCTGCTGGCAGCCGAGTCTTTGCGAGCAAAGGGTTTCAGTATTCAAACCAGCAAAATCGACATTGCAAAAGTAGTTGCAGATGCGATAGCTTCAGTTTCATATCTTGCAAGCAGAAGAAACATCGAGCTATCAGGAAACCTGCGATCGCTGGAAATAGAAGCCGACAGCGACAGGATTTTGCAGGTTCTGGTTAACCTGCTTTCGAACTCATTGAAATTCTCACCTCAGAAATCTGAAATCAAGATCAGTTGTGATATAGAAGAAAAGCAGATCAGAGTTAAAGTAAGCGACATGGGCCGTGGTGTTCCACCTGAAATGCAGGAGGAGATCTTCAACCGCCATGCTCAGGTTAAGGAGTCGGACAAGAGCAAAAAAGGCGGAGCAGGTCTGGGTCTTGCCATTTGCAAAGCAATCATTTTGCAGCATGGCGGGCAAATAGGCTGCTACAACAACGAAGATGCCGGTAGCACTTTCTGGTTCACTTTGCCTTTAATGCAAGAGAAAAAAGCAAGTGTTGAAACTGGTTCGGGTCAGATGGAATAATATTTTGCTGCTTTAAGGAGCCAATCAAATGCCTAAAGCCCTGATTGTCGATGACGACGAATTCCTTGCCCTTACTGTAGCTGACGCGCTTAAGAAAGAGCATTACACGGTCGAGCTGGCTCATGACGGCGAAGAAGCTCTTTTCAGGCTGAAGAGCTACGAGTACGACATTATTGTCCTTGACTGGGAAATGCCTTGCCTTACAGGAATCGAAGTTTGCAACGAATACCGCAAAATGGGCGGTCAGGTGCCGGTGCTCTTCTTGACAGGCAAAAACGCCGATACGGACAAAATCACAGGCCTTGATTCCGGCGCCGACGACTATCTTACAAAACCTTTTTCAATTCCTGAGCTCTGCGCAAGACTGAGGGCGCTCTTAAGAAGATCGGGAGCCACAGACAAAACCACAGTTTTGAAAGCCGGTGACATCAGCCTGGATACCAGAACTTTCGAAGTGCGCGTGCAGGGAGAACTGATTTCGCTCTTGCCTAAAGAGCTGGCAATTCTGGAATTTTTCCTCAGGCACCCAAATCAATTTTTCTCCTCAAAGGCACTTCTCGACCGCATCTGGTCGTCTGAATCAGATGTAAGTGAAGAAACCCTGAGGTCAAACATTTCAAGACTGAGAGCCAAGCTCGATGCAAAAACAGAAAAATCTTGCATTGAAACAGAAAGAGGGCTTGGATACAGACTGGTGCCCAGGGAATGAGAAATGAGCCGTAAGCGGGTAAAAAGCTCAGAAGCTGGGCAGATTTTTCAGTTATGAGGGCCAGGCATGCCGGTTAAGAAAGACAAGTCGAAAAAAACAAAGGGCTCAAATAAGCCTGAAGAAATGGACGCAACTGCTGAGCCTCTGCAAAGTGCTGAAGCCGGAGCTTCTGAAGCGGGGGCTGGAGCTGGAGCTGAAGCTGGGGCTGAAGCTGGGGCTGGAGCTGAAGCTGGGGCTGGAGCTGATGCCGCTCAAGCTACTGGGACTCAAACACAGGCAGCCGAAGCTCCCTCAGCAGCCGCAACACAGAGCCAGGCGCCAAATGAAGTTCAGGAAATTCAACATACTATATACGTTTACGACCGGATCAGGCTGGCAGCCGACTCTGCTTTTGTTTACCAGCCCCGCTTTGCCAACAAAGAGCGAAGCAGACTTAAAGCGATAGTAAGGCTGGCGGACGGCCGGCTTACCGAACTGGAGGTTGATCTTAACGACAATCGCTCCCTGCTCTTAAGAGACATCAGCGCGCAATACACGCTCGATGAAATCGAAATGTTCACTGCCAGGCATTTGCATATGACCGAACTTAAAAGACAGATAGACAAAAGAATCAATGATGAACGAATGATTCAGGATCAAAGAGAAGCTGTTAACCAGGCTAAGATGGCAGCTTTACAGATTCCGGAACTGAACAGCGAATTAAACAGCGAGATCAGGAACAAAATCAAAGACGCCCGCAACGTTCTTGAAATAACCGCTTTGACAACCGCAGCCCTGCTGCGTTGCCTTGACGGGCAGGATGTAATAAAGAAAGAAGATAGCGAAAAACCTCCTGTTTCTGAATAAGCAAAAGCCCCGGAATGACCCGGGGCTGAATGAATTGGGATGGTTCGTTCCTAACCTAATCTCACCTAATTTAAGAATAGACTATCTTCTCTTTCCACCTTTTTTGGCCTTTTTGACTGGCTTGGCAGCTTTTTTCTTAGCTGGCTTGGCAGCAGCCTTCTTGGCTGGTTTTTCAGCCTTCGGCTTGGCGATGTTCAAAGACGGCTGTTTGGCACGGCCGTTGACGATATCCTTGAGCTCTTTGCCTGCGCGGAAAGCCGGTACTTTTGCAGCGGCAATCTTCAACGGGGCCAGTGTGCGTGGGTTACGTCCTGTGCGGGCTTTGCGCTGACGACGCTCGAATGTACCAAAACCAACAAGGGTAACCTTGTCGCCTTTGGAAAGAGCGCCAGTTACTGCGTGAATAAGTGCGGACAATGTACGTGTTACTTCGGACTTTGGTTGCTCAGTGAGTTTAGCCACTGCATCAACTAGCTCAGCACGATTCATTTATATTCCTCCTAAAATTCCCATCCCAACCCATTCGCTGGAAGAATATCATCACGATCACCTTTAGACAAGTGATTCTGACTGGAAATCAGGAAAATTTTTTTCGATGCCTTTTCTCAAACATACAGACCATGCGCATCGCCACACTGTAGAAAAATCCCGCTTTGCCATACAGGGCATGGAAAGCAGCGATCAGCCCGCTGAATTTTCCGCGCTTCACCGAGATTGACTTACCATCCGCTTTATATACTTCTGTGACAAAAACGATATGCCGCGGCCTCGCTGTCAAGAGCGATTCGCTACAAGTTATAATTATCCGGTGACGGCAAAGCAGTTAAACTGCGGTACTTGCTTAAGATAAGCGGAAGAAATTTTTTGAAAAACTGGACAATTCAATGGAGCAGATTATGAATTCAGGATTAAAGGCTCTGCTTGGACAAACCCTTGTGCTGAGCTTGTTCTCAGCCTCTTTTGCATTTGAATCCCGGGCAGCCGAAACTACGCAGACCCAGAGCAAAGCTTCCGCCCCCCAGACTACAGTTCCGCAAAACCCAAGTCCGGCTACGCCGGCGAATCCGCCCAGCACGGGCGAATGGGACATGTTTCATCAAAACAGCCAGCATACCGGTGCAATTTATCAGGATAAGACTTTTCCGCTGGGCGGAAAGTTGAAATGGAGCTTTCCTGCAGAAGGGGGTATAGACTCCTCTCCTGCCGTATCCAGAGGCGTGGTTTATGTGGGTTGCGATGACAATTATCTTTATGCTGTCGATCTGCGTTCAGGAAAAATGCTCTGGCGGTCCAAACTGGGAGCAGCCGTAAAATCGTCGCCGCTAATTATGCAAGACACAGTATATGTAGGCTGCGAAGACGGGAAATTATACGCAATTGAAGCGCGCAGCGGTAAGGAAATCTGGAACTTTGCCGCTAAAGAAAAAATATCGGCTTCCCCGGTGCCTGCTCTTAACAACATAGTGGTAGGCAGCTGGGACGGCTCTCTTTATGCCGTAGACAAGAAGTCCGGACAGCTGGCTTTCAAGTTTGAAACCCAGGGAAGAATCACAGCGGCTGCTTCGTTTTCAGACAACAAGATTTACCTGGGTTCGCATGACGGCTTTCTTTATGCGCTTTCAGCGGAAACCGGCGAGGCCGTATGGAAATTCAAAACCGCAAACAAAATTTATTCAACTCCAATGATTATGGACGGAACTGTTTATGTGGGCAGCTGGGATAAGACCTTTTATGCGCTTGATGCCCAGACAGGAAAAAACAACTGGAAGTTTGCAGGCGCCGAATCTTTCAGCATTTCACCAGTGGGTTCCAAAGGCAAGGTATTTATTGGAAATGACGATCTGAAAATGTATTGCCTGGAAGCCAAGACCGGTAAATTGCTCTGGCGCACACCCATAAGCAGCCCGATTCCACTTCTATCTTCATCACCGGCAATCGCCGGACAGCTGCTTTTCGTCGGCAGTTCGGACGCTAATATTTATTGCCTTGATACAAGAAACGGCGGGATCAAATGGAAATACAAAACCCAGAGACCAATTATTTCTTCACCGGCAATTACGCCAAATGGCGTATGTGTGGGGAGTCAGGACGGCAATCTTTACTGCCTGGAATGAGCAATCTGATTAGTATTGATTCCAATCTTTTTGGCTGAGCCCGGTTTCAAGATTGGCAAGCCTCCAGCTGCCTTCCTCCTTTTTCAGGGTGAAAAGCTCATAGCCTCGGGGCTTGCCATAAAAGTATGTGCTGTCAATCATGATTTTCACAAGTCCCGGCTCTTGCAAAACAACTTTTGCACCCTGGGGCGGCGGCAGCTTCTCTCCGGTAGGCAACTGCAGAACCGCTAAGCTACTTGCAGAAGGTGCACTTTCTCCGCCGGCATAGTTTATGATCGCCAGATCTTTGAAGCTGTTTGCAAAAGCTTCCTGAGCCTTTTCAGGCGGCCCGGGGAAGTTCTTTTCCACATATTTCTTGCTAAGCATATCGGAAAAAACTATTCCGTACTCTTTGTCGGCAAGGTTTGCAAAATAGTTGTCAACAAAGTTATTCGCCTCATTAACGTCCGGGTTGTTGCCGGTTGAAACATAACTTTCAAGCTCGCCCTGCCTGTCGTCACCTTTATAATCAACCTTCCAGATTTTTCCCAGGCTAAGATCATAGGGGCTGTGCTTGGCCAGATCGCCTTTGAGTTTCACAATCCCTTTGTCTGTGTGCAAATTCACGGCAGTTATATGATTATGTCCTTTTTTCCCGGCTTTTACCGACAGGTAATAAACCGTTCCTTCGGTTTTATGAGGCAGGCTGATAGAGCTGCCGCCCATAAACATAAAAGCCCCAGCGCCTGCAAGCAAAAGTACAAGAATCCCGCCTGCAAGCATTGCCGGGTTTGGTTTTCCTGAGCTTTCATTTTTCTTGCTCAGGTTTTGAGCACTTGCTTTCAGATTCTCTATATCTACTTTTTTGACCGGCTGAGTTGCATCGGCATTTATCGCCGCACTCATAGCTGCCTGCATATGCGCACTTGGTTTTCCCTGTCCGGAAATTGCATATGTAAGGTCCTCTTTGAACTGTGTCATGTTCAAATAACGATGAGCCACATCCTTTTCCAGAGCCTTAAAGACGACACTCTGCAAATTGAGCGGCAGGTTCAATTCAGGGCATACGGTTTCGAAAAGTGGTGGCGAGTCAGAAAGATGTTTTGATGCTGTTTGAACAACATTTTGACCTTTAAAAGGCGGCTTGCCGGTGAGTGTTTCATAGAGCGTGATCCCAAGCGAGTAGATATCCGAGCTTGGCTCAAGTTTCTTGCCCATACATTGCTCAGGACTCATATAAATCGGACTGCCGAAGACTTCACCGGTCTTTGTCAGGTGCTGTGACTCTTTTCCCGACCAGGGCATTAACTTGGCAAGCCCGAAATCAAGAACCTTTACCAGCTCCTGCTCGGATCCATTATTAATCAGCAGAATATTGCTTGGCTTTATATCACGATGAACCACGCCCTGATTATGCGCATAGCTAAGTCCGTCCATAACCTGCGAAAAAATTCGCAAACAACGAAGCGGATTCATCGGACCATTTTCTCTGATGACCTCGGACAGGCTGTCACCTTGCAAATATTCCATGACCAGAAAGGGGCACTTGCCGTCCACCATTCCATAATCATATTGTTTGATCAAATTTGGATGATGCAAGTCGCTTGCGGCGCTGGCTTCTTGCTGAAAGCGCTTTACACTGACCTTGTCTTCCGAAAGCTGGGCATGCAACATTTTTATTGCAACATAACTGCCTTTTTTGCTCAGATCTTCAGCCAGATAAACTGAGCCCATTCCGCCTTTTCCAACAAGCTCAATAACCTTGTATTTATCGTTGATTTCTTTTCCCAGATTTTCATCCTGGTTGATAGAAACCAGCGGCGTACCGTCAACAGGACAAAGACTGATGTCTTCCTGAAATGTTTTATGGCAAGCAAGACACATTTTTTGCGTCGAACTTTGATTGCTTGCTGTCGAACCTGAGGAATCCACAATCACTCCTTTGTCCCACTTTCTGGCATGTTACACCAGCCGGGTCACTTTGGCTAACAATTCACCAGGCAGCTATTTGTTGTCAGGCGGCAATGCTGGCTCTTCGCTGCTATCAAGTGGCAAATCCTCCTCATCGTCAGATTCATCTTTTTTCTGCTCTTTCTTCTCGGCCTGTTTTTTCTTGAAACTTGCAGCGTTTGCCTTAGCTGCCTGCTGAGCCTGAGCCGTTTTCAAAGCTTTCACATATTCGGGCACCTGCATCAAGTATGTCATAGGCTCAACATACTGATTTGTGTCATGCTTTATGACCGTATAATGCAAATGAACACCGGTAGAACGACCGGTTGAACCGGCAAAGCCTATAACCTGCCCACGGCGAACCCACATGCCTGGCTGTACGGCATATGCATTCAAATGACCGCATATGGTTCTGATATTAGGGTAAGGATGATAAATCTCCACTGCCACACCCATGTTGCCGCGATAGCCAACCCTGGTCACCATGCCGTCAAGCAAATTGAAAACCTTGTCGTTTAATTTTGCAGCCAGATCGACGCCATTATGAAAATCACCCTTGCCAGTGACCGGATGAACCCGAAAGCCGGCTTTTGAAGTTACCATCCCCATACCAACAGGTGTATAAACCTGATCGTCCCTCATAGGTGAAATCAGAAAGCAGGGTACATAATATCCTTCAAAATAATATGCCGGAGCTGGAAGACTGCCTGCAAATACGGCAGCCAGCAAAGAAATCTGGATTAATATACGTTTTTTGGCTTCTATCATTGTACTGAGAAAGGCCTGCCCCAGTTTCTCATACCACAAAAGCAAGAGTCTCATATAAAGTCCGGAGATTTTAGACTTACTCAGAGCTTCCTGGATTCAGATTCTTCAGCAAGTTTCTTGTCGAGAGTCTTGTTTACCATCTCCGGATTTGCTTTTCCCTTCAAGGCTTTCATAATTTCGCCAAAGAAAAAGCCACGCACTTTTATCTTTCCTGCACAAAAATCATCCAGTTGTTTTGCGCTTCTTTTCAATACGTCTTTCACCGTTTCTTCAATCAAAGCCGGGTCCGAAACCTGAGCAAGGCCTTTTTGCTTTATATAATCCGCCACCAGCACAGTTTCCCGGCTGTCCAGCGCCAATATATCAAGTAGAATTTGCTTTCCAGTAGTCGAGTTCAGAACAGAATTTGCAACGTTTTCCACAATATCTTTCAGGTTTTCGGCACTGAGCGCGGTCTGGCAAAGCTCCTTTTTGGACTCATTTAAGTAAGCCATCACAGGCCCTGTAAGCAGATTTGCTGCAGGTTTTGCTGCTGCACCAAGAAGCAATGTCTGATCGAGAAAATCGGCTATTTCGCGCTTTTCCACAAGCACGCAGGCATCTTCATAACTCAAACCGGCGGTCTCAACATAGCGCCTTCTTCTTGCTTCAGGAAGTTCCGGAAGGCTTGCTGCCAGTTCACTGACCCATTGCTTGCTGATAACCAGCGGCGGTAGATCCGGTTCAGGAAAGTAGCGGTAATCATGCGCTTCTTCTTTGGAGCGCATCGCAAAAGTACTCTGGCTTGCCTCGTTCCACAGGCGGGTTTCCTGCTTGATACGTTGGCCGCTTTTGACAAGCTTTATCTGTCGTTCTATTTCGGACTGAATTGCTCGTTGCACGGCTTTAAAGCTGTTCATGTTCTTTATTTCTGTTTTGGTGCCCAGTTCCTTTTCACCCATCGGCCTGATTGAAACATTCGCATCACATCTAAAACTGCCTTCTTCCAAATTTCCATCGCAAACATCCAGATATCTCAAAATGCTCCTAAGTTCGCTCAAATATTGTTTTGCTTCGTCCGGACTGCGCAGTTCCGGCTCGCTTACAATTTCCAGAAGCGGCACCCCGGAGCGATTGAAATCCACTAGGCTGTACTGCGATCCATGCAGCCCATCGGCACCTGCATGCACGAGCTTGCCTGCATCTTCTTCAAGATGGGCTCTATGAATGCCGATGCGCCGGCCGCCGACTTCAAGATAGCCGTTTTTGCAAATAGGCTTGTCAAATTGCGAAATCTGGTAAGCCTTCGGCAAATCCGGATAAAAATAGTTCTTGCGGTCGAACTTGCTGTACTCGGATATTTCACAGTTCAAAGCAATACCACATTTAATACCATACTCCAGGACTTTTTGATTCAAAACCGGCAATACACCGGGCATGCCGAGGCAAACAGGACATACCTGCTCATTTGGGTCGGCTCCGAAATCAGTAGGGCAGCCGCAAAAAATTTTTGATCGGGTTTTTAACTGTGCATGCACTTCAAGCCCAATTACAGCTTCGTATTCCATAGCCAAAAGCCCCTTCGTACAATTATCCAGTGACAGGGATATGAGTTTACACCCTTGCCAGTCATAAATCTGGCCCTGCACTGTTTGTTTTAAGGCTGAGAGAAAATCCTCAGTGAAATCCACCAGTGGTTTTGTTTACCGAGGTTCCATCTTGCAGCGATTCATTGTTTTTTTCCTCACGCAGCTCGCCGGGTTTGCCGAACATCATGTGAAAAAGCGGTGCCCGCTTGCCCAGTATTTGCTGCAGCTGCCTGGCAGCTACATCTATTTCGCCGGCAGCTGTTTTTACCTTTCCCATGGTTTGCTTGATATCAACCTTGAAACCCGGATCAGAGATCATATTGTTGGCTTTGTTCATTGCCTCTTTGGCATCTTTTACAACTTCTTTCACATCCGAACGAAGACCCTGATCATCTGCAAGTTTGTTAACCACCTGCATCGATTGCTTTATGTCTTCCGAAGAATTCTGGATTTTGCTGAGCATTGCCAGCAAATCCTGCCTGAGATCCTTGTCTTTGACACTTGAGTTTAGCTCACTGACTGCTTTCTGAACTGAAAGAGCTGTTTTGTGCGCCAGCTCAACCGTTTCTTTCAGGTCTTTACTTATGTTGGGATTATCCAGAATTTTGCTTACTTTGTTGTTTGTGCTGGAAAGCCCTGTAGCCAGACTATTAACTGAATTCAAAGAAGTTTTTCCGGCTACAAAGAAGGAGCTTGCACTGCTTGCCACTGTTTCTGCCCTGTCTGCAGCTTTGCCAATTTTATCCGATGTATTTTTCAAACTCTTAGTGAGCTCCGGAATGTTATCCATCGACTTGTTCAGTTTCTTAGCCGCCTCAGAAACGTTCTTGATCGTGGCAACCGCCTCATCGGATGAAATTGCAGCTGCAGCTTGATTGAGCTTTTTGGCTAAGTTATTCACCACCAGTTCGACCCTTACAGGGTCATTTCCGGCGATCACTACCCTGGGATCAATTGCCTGTGCAGCTTCTGCCGAATCCGGCAGCGTGATTTCTATATACTTGGCACCTACAAGCCCCAGGGTCTGAATTGTGATGTCTGCGTTTGAAGGAATCGCTTTTTTCAAGCCGGTTATCTTAAACTCCGTATATACTTTCGGCAACTTTGCTTCGCCCGGCGAGGCATCGGGAGCATCGGTCAGGCCTTCAGGCAAGCTGAAACTGATTTTTTGCACGGTTCCGACTCTTACACCCTGGACATTGATTGTGGCATTGTTACTGAGCCCGGCCACATCGTGAAAGCGAACCCAGAAGGTTTGCGGCGGTTCAAAAAATGAGAAGCTCTTCAGCCATCCAAGTCCATAAAGCGTGAGCATCAAGGCGCCCAGACCAAAAAATCCAACTCTAAGCTCGTAACTCTCTCGTGCCATTAGTTCAGTTCATCCTGTTCCAACATCGGACCTTCTTTTGTTGCATGTGCAAACTGGTGAATATACGGATTTGTCGATTCGACTGCCTCTTGCGGATCACCTTCCCAGACTATTTTTCCGTGATGCATCATGATGATGCGGTCAGCTGTGCGTGTCCAGGTCGAGTACTGATGTGTAACTACAATGGACGCAGCGTGAAGCTCCTTTTCCAGTTCAATCATATAATCTTCAACGATGGTTGACATTACAGGATCAAGACCTGTTGTCGGTTCGTCATAAAGAATTATTTTCGGGTTGTAAACAACCGCCCTTGCAAAACTGGTCCTTTTTTGCTGACCGCCTGACAGCTCGGCCGGGAAGTGATCGAGATGATCGCCAAGGCCTACCAGCGCCAGGGTTTTCTTAATCTGAGTTTGTTTTTCTTGCTTTGTCATGTTTCGCCCGCGCAAAGCAAGCTCCAGGTTTTCTTTCACGGTGTATGAATTCAGAAGCGCTGAGCCCTGAAACACAAGTCCTATGTCCTGAGAGCTCTTCGTTATTTCACCGGAATCAGGTTCGAGCAGGCCGCAGAGAATCTTCAAAATCGTGCTTTTGCCGCAGCCCGAAGGACCAATAATTCCCAGGGTCTCACCAGGATAGACCTTAAAGCTTATGCCTCTGAGAACTACGTTTCCATCAAAACTCTTGTGCAGATCTTTAACTTCAATAGCCGCCTGCGGTGCTGCGTTTGTCATTGGATAACCTCAGCGCGGTGCATAAGTTAGAGAAGTAACGACAAAGTTGAATACAAAGATCATGGTCATGGTCCAGACTATCGACCTTGTAGTTGCAATGCCAACGTCTTCGGCTCCGCCTCTTGTATTTAAACCGATTGCACAGGAAAAAATTGTCACAATTGTTCCGTTTATGAACGCTTTCAAAAAGTGCACCGTAAAATCGCGTTCGAGAATGGTTTGTTTTACTGAATCAAGAAAGGTAGCCGCAGGCACATTTGCTGCAGCCTGTGCAATATTTATTCCGGCAATCAAGCCAATAAACATGGCATAAACAGAAAGAGCAGGCATCATCAAAACACCTGCAAGATAGCGTGGCACCACAAGAAATTCAACCGGATTAATTCGCATAACGTGCAGAGCATCTATCTGTTCTGTAATCATCATGGTAGTAAGCTCGGCTGCAATCGAAGAACCAACACGACCGGCAACCATAACCCCGGCTGTAATCGGGCCGATTTCGCGAATGAGCGCCAGCGATACGACTCCGCCGATTGCAGTGTCGGCTCCAAAAAGCACCAGCTCTCGGGAGATCTGCAAAGACATGGCAAAACCCGTAAAAAGCGCCGTGATACCGACTACAAGAAAAGACTTCAAACCAATCATTTCACACTGGCGAATCGTTTCTGGTATATCTATTTTGCCCCTGAAAATCAGGATCCAGGTCTGAAAAAGCAGAATGATTGCAATACCGATTATTCTGACACCACTGCCGAAATAGGATTCCAAAAACGCAAGCGGATTCGGAATCCCGCGTTTTTTTTCTTTCTTTGGCTCGCCGCCGTTAACTGCCGAAATACCGTTTGACAACTGGTTTTGCCTCAGACCCAAAACATTAGTATCAAGTTCAAAAGTCCTAGCATAACCAATACATACAGTTTCTGCACTGTTTGCAGGGCTCACAAGCGAGGCGCTCTCCCCAAAACCTCAGCAGAGCAAAGAACTCCGGCGTTTAGATTCTATTTCATCTGCAGCCGGATAAACTTGCTTAAAGCACAAATGATGGGCATTTGTATATAAAATCGTCAAATCTGCTTAGTGGGAATCTCCGCAAGCGCAAAAGCCAGCAAAATCGGTAATTAAGCTATCGAGGCAGTCTCATGCGTGATTTCCCCAGTGAATTTTAGTACCCTTTAAGCTTAAATGTCCTGGCGTTGTGGCGACGGCAAACAGACTCAGGCGGCATATACTCACAAGATGAATCAGCTAGCAACAGACACAGGATTAGCACAGTCCTTTTTTGATGGACGTCTTGAACTGGGCTCAGGATCGGCTTTTCGCATATCTCCTGAACTCAGGGAATTGCAGGAAAAATTTCTGCAGGCCAAAACAGAAAAACAAAGCATGACAGTAGCCACAAGCTATTTCGCCATGGCCTGCCCGATCATGCCTTTAGGATTTCTGGCCACGCTTTTTGTGCTGGGTAAACTTGACGGAATGGATAAAGACCCGGCATCTCTTGAATACAACAAGTCACTAAAGGGAGAAATGGCTCGGATTGCCGCAGCAGAAGCCCTCACGCGCAAGCGAAAAAGCCACGGCGAGGATCCGGAAAGCAACGCTTATTTGAGATACGCTTCCAGAGAGCTGGCCTTGCGCCCGTACAGAACCGCGATGCGACCAATCAAAGGCGCGGAAAAACGTGTAATTCCAAAACAGCAATCAAGAGAAGCGCTAGCCGATGGCAGTTTTTTCGTAACCAAAGAGAAACAAACAAAAATGCGTAATCTCAAAAGACAGAAAATCATGCTCGAAAGCCTTGCAGCAAAAGAAAGAGAAGACGCAAACACTCTTGAAGCCAACAAACTTTCGCAGAAGCTCGAAATGCTCGACAAGCTCCTGAAGAAAATGGGTGATCCCAGCTAAAGTCTGCTTTTCGGGCTTCGATATCACCCATGAGTGCGATGCCGAAAGTCTTCAGTTTAGATTATTTTGTTTACATATCCGCTTGACAAGCCTTAGAAGCGGGTATGTAGCCATAGATGGCGATTGTGTAAGTTAATGAAAGGCGAATAAATGGCGTATGAAAATTACATTAAAGCTGGCAACCCAAACACACCTGTAGACGAGCTCAGAGCCCTGATGAGCGAGAAAGACGCAGCTGTGCGCCGGAGGCTTGCAGAGAACCCTCGAACACCCGAGGATGTGCTTATGCACCTGGCGCAGGACGACGATCCGGAAGTTCGTTGCGCTCTTGTAGAGCACGAGCGGACTCCGATTCAGGTAATCGAAAAACTGATAGCAGATGAAAACGTACAGGTTCGATATACGGTTTCAGGACAATACACGATTCCAGTCGAGCTACTGGAATCGATATCCAGCCAGGACGAAAACCCTTATGTTCGCGACCACGCAAGGCGAACTCTCGAAGGCATTTTTCTGGAAAAAGCACTCAAAGACGCAGGCTTTGTTGCAAAGCCAGGCGAAACAGAAAAACTGGGCGACTTGCTAAATGCTGCAGGTGTTTTGAGCAAGGGGCAGGTACAGGAACTATTGAAACAAGCAAAAGAAAAAGACCTGCCTCTCGGTCAGATTCTGGTTGGAACTCGAATGGTGCCGCGTTCGGTAGTTGTTGCTGCTCTCAAAGCACAGCTTGCAGTAAGAGAAGGCAGCCTGAGCCATGAAGAAGCGATTTTCAATATCAAGCATGTATGGGGAAGGATGTAAGTATTCGGCGACCACAGGTCGCCCGGAAAGTGCGAGGGGCTTAATCCCTT
>CAZTQO010000095.1:0-4660 GCA_964615655.1 uncultured Candidatus Obscuribacterales bacterium
GGTATTCATGGCTCTTGGAAAGAGAGTTGTTCCAGGTTCTGTCATTGCTTGTCATTGGCTTTCTCCTTACCTACTTAATTCTTAAGACGAGAAAATCCTGTCAAGAGTTCAGTGAAAGTTGAATTAAATTTGAGACCAAGCATAGGATCTTCCTTCTCAAGCGAATTCGCTTGAGAAGGAAGATCCTATTAACACCGAAGTCCTTTGGTGTTTCAGCTACGTTCACAGGATGCTGCAAAAGAAGAGACCTATCCGAAGAGAGCCGGGAAGGGTATCGTAAGGTTAGGTCTCTTGCACAAAATCCATCCCACTAAATCTCTTCTTTCCACTCAATGCCGAAAATAGAAGCCTTTATCGAATCGATATAAGAGTCGAAAAGCGCAGGAGCAGCTTCAAAAAATATTTCTTGAATCACTCTTGCATCCTTATCTACATTTACCATTAAGCCGTAATATTTTGTTTTGCTTCTTTTCCACTGCCCTTCGATTACTATTGCACGCCTGCCTGAAATGGAGGTGCTGTGAATGCGTGCTATGGCAAAAGCCTCGTCATCTAATAGATTGCCCAGCACCTGAGCAAGCTCGCTCAACTCGTTTTCTTGAAGGCTGTGATAGGGAGCGTGAATAACTTCTTTGAATTTATTTGCTGCAGATTGCCCGAGTTCTGAGCCGCGGTAATAAATTGAAAAAGTGGCAGGTTCACCTGTATTCGGGGCAAAATCTTTTGAGATTGCCTGGCTTGCCCACTTGCCATCAAGCGTATCGTGCTCGATTTCGCTTGTTTTGTGCCAGCCTGCCGGTATGTTTATGCAAGCGATCGCGCCATGATCACTAACTGTCATCGTTTTATCTGAGCCAATTTCTGTCATACTCAACATTTATCTGTCTCTTTATTCTATCAATCTCACTTCATTTTCAATCTCAAAATTCCGTCAATCTCGAATTCCATCATTCTCGAATCTCGAATTCCGTCAATCTCGAATTCCGTCAATCTCGAATTCCATCATTCTCGAATCTCGAATTCTGCCAATCTCGAATTCTGCCAATCTCGAATTCTGCTTTAGCTCATATTCAATCTTGTTTAGCCATGGCTTTATAAAGCTCGCTCAAGCTTATTCTGCGGTCTTTATCTATGCGGTCGTATTTTTGCGACCATGAATTGTCCACAGCTACAGTTTTTGTCACCGGGTCATAGTCTTTTACAAGCACTACATGCTCGCCGTCGCCGTTGTTCTCGTCCCTCGGCTTGAAATTATGGTGTCTTGCAGGCTCTTTCCAGCACCAGTCGGCTCCTGTCCAGATTTGCGCCACATGGGTGCCGCCTTTTGAAAGAACATTGTGAAGTTGAGCTTCTGTAGCAAGGCAAACTCCAGGTCCACCTTTAATGTCTGTCCTGTTGACGGCAAGCACCACATTCTCAGTGTTTTCTCCGACTATTTGCCTATAGGCGGAGGCGATGTCTTTTGCATAAAGGGTCGGCTGTTTTATGAGCTTTCCGGAGCTGTCGTTTTGCGGGTAGATATAACCGTCGCCCCGATCTCTGTAAAGTCTGGCGCCGCTGTCTTTACGGCTTTCGGGCGGATCCTGCCTGTATACCAATTCGCCTTTGTTTACGCTTGTTCCGTTTGGTGCTTTTGTCTGCCTTTGCCAGTGCACATTTGCAACTGTGACATCGCAGATTTTTCCTATCCAGGTTCTTGTACCGTCTTGCGGGGGGAATTTCGATTCTTCAGAATCTTTTGGTATGCGGAAAGAACTCGCCGGCGGTTTAATAACAGAGCCGTCCATAGTTTTGAACTGGCCTGTTGTGATAACGTCCGTCAACATGCGGGCGAACTCGGAAGGCTTGTTATATAGCAACATTCCTCTAACTGTAGTGACCTGGCAGTTCGGATTTTGCCCCTGAGCATTTTTATCCGGAAATGCGACCTGCCAGAGCATCTGGGAAGCAAGCAGTGCTCTTTCGCTTGAGCTGAAGTTTTTGTCCGTTTTGCTTTCGAGCAGGCGGTTCAATTGCTCATATGTTTTTGCCTTTTCTTGGTCGCTTATGTCCTTTCTTTCGGCAAACTTTGCCAGGCTTTCTTGAAATACTGATTTATGCTCGGGGCTTACGTCTTCCCGCTTTGCATAGTCGAGTATGTTTTTGCTCAAACGCTCTTTTTCTTGAGCAGTCATGCTTGAGTTATTAGTTGCAGCCTCGATGGCTTGTTCTTTGCTGCTTACAAGCTCGGCTTTCTGACCCGGCTCCTGTCTTAGCTGCCTTCCATCGTTCTGGCAGAAGTTTACAGTGCCCGACTCTTCAAGCACAGGCTCACCCTTGCGCTGAAGCTCGTCGAGCTTTGCAAACGGTTTGCTTGGATCTAATGCTTTTGCTTCAAACTCACCATTTGAGTTTTTAACGTATTTAGTATTGCTGGCGCTATCACGTAATTCAGTAACATTTCTGTTCTCGTCGCGCACTAACTCGACGCTCTTGCCGTCGCGCACAACTTTGTCAATCTGGTCTTTGAAAGATTCAACCCTGGATTTATCACTGGGGTTGTCTACAATCTTGTGTCCGTCGATACTTCTAGTGGTTGTCTTGCCTTTTTCGTCCCTGTCTACAATTGCATAGGTGCCATCGCGTTTCACGCTAATCTCGGCATTCCATTTAACCGGCTCTTTTGCGTCTTCGGTTTTATAGTTGTAACTGCCGTCCGGACGCTTATCTATTTTGGTGACTGAGCCGTCTTTGGCACTTGTTACTTCAATCGAGCTCGGTGAATCAGAATCGCCGTCAAATGTGAACTTGCGCAGGGTGCCGTCTGCGTATTTCGTTTCAGATGGACGGCCGTCTTTGTAGTTGATGTACCAGTCTTCTTTGCTGTTCTCAAGTTTTTCTGTACCGTCCGTATTTGCCTGATACTTGCGCCCGTCCGGATATTCGATTGAAAGAACACCGTCTTTTTGAGTTACTTTTGAACGTTCTTCTTTTCGATCTGGATTCTGATCGTTGCTCCAGATGTAGTTGCCGTTTGCAAGACGCTCTCCTCTTGTCCATGAGTCGGTTTTACCGTTGCGGGTAACTGATTCATGAGTCAGCTCAAGACCGTCTGCAGAAGTCTTAAATTCTCTTTGCGAACCGTCGCCTGCCTTTACCTGCACCTTGCCGTCGCTTTTATCGACCTGAGATTTTTCCTTCTCGTTTGTTATCCGCTCGTATTCAGTGCCGTCAAGCTTTACTATAGAAGTTTTGTCACCGTTCTTAAATGAAATGTCGGCAGGCGCGCTCACAAAAGCCTCGCCCTGGCGCTTATCACCTCTGTCCGAAACCCAGTTTCCATCACTGTCTTTTGTCCAGTTCTTGCCCTGGATGCCGTCATGTATAGCAACAAGCTTGTCGCCCTTCCATTCAAATTCTCTTGCTCTGTCATTGATACGGGCAGCAACTAATTTGCTGT
The DNA here is from genome assembly GCA_964615655.1 of uncultured Candidatus Obscuribacterales bacterium. GTDB lineage: Bacteria > Cyanobacteriota > Vampirovibrionia > Obscuribacterales > Obscuribacteraceae > JAIEPM01. Next base: position 3,440 of record CAZTQO010000095.1, read on the forward strand.
CTTTGTATTCTAAGACTGCTCCTTCTTTTGTTGTATGTTTTTCGAAGCCTCCCGGCTTTAATTCATGCAGTACTCCATCTTCGGAATTGATGTATGAATATTCTTTATTCTTGTTGTCGAAACTAAATGAAAGATTTTCCTTCTCGGGCGCAGTCCAGGAACCGTTTGACCAGCTTGAAACTCTCCAGCTGCCGTCGTCCTGTTTTGTATGCCGGTAATACTTACCGTCACGGTGAACTTCCACGGCGCTCAGGCTGAATTTGTCATTGTCGCCTTTTGCATCCGGATTCTCTTTCCAGCTGAACTTGCGCTTGCTACCGTCTGGGTAGTTGATTTCGGAGACCTGCCCGTCTGCGTTTACTTTGACCACTTCTTTGTTCGGGTATGTTATTTCAGAGCCGGAGCCGGTATTCTTTTCAACACTCAGGTCAGAATGATAAGTAGTTTTGTCTACTCTAAATGCGCCTGTTTTTTCGTCAACGCTTACATCGCCCTTCCAGCCTTTAGTCTGACCTTTGGGCACCCACTCATCGGTATATTTGCCGCTTGCGTCTGTTTTTCGCGTCCACTCACCTGATTTCGAACTCATGCCTGTGAGTTCATTATTTGCATAGCTGAAGCTTCTTGTGCTGCCGTCTTTGTAAGTGATTTTGTTCAGATTATTATTACTGTCGTACTTGAGTGTCGAGCCATCTTGCTTTTCTTTTACAACAGTGCCGTCATTGAGTTTGACAATACTATTGCCTTCACTGTCACGGCTTACGTCCTTTACTTTGCCGTCATAAGCTTCAACTGCTTTGCCGGCTCTGTCATAGAGAGTCCATTTGCCTTCTTCTGATTTCCAAGTTCCGGCAGGGCTTTCCACAGGCTCCGGAATTATTTTGTCAGTATTTGTTTCAGCGATATTGTCATTTTTGCTTTCGGAATTATCGGAATTCTTGAGATTCTCCGTTTCGTTTTTGCCTGCCTGGGCAAGCAGGCCGGCATACCAGTCTTGAAGCTGGGCCCATGCTTTGTCGGTGTCTGCTTTGATCTGGCTGCTGTCTATGCTGAAAGAAGGCAGAATTGAACTCAGGTCCGGAAGCTCTTTATTGCTTTCTTTTCTTTCCGGAACTTTCGGCAGATCAACCTCAGGCTCTTTCGTATCAAGATCCAGTTCGGGCAATTTTTCTTCGCCCGGCTTTTTGTTTTCTTCGCCCGGCTTTTTGTTTTCTTCGCCCG
>CAZTQO010000095.1:4760-18048 GCA_964615655.1 uncultured Candidatus Obscuribacterales bacterium
CGCCCGGCTTTTTGTTTTCTTCGCCCGGATTTTTGTTTTCTTCGCCCGGCTTTTTGTTTTCTGCGCCCGGCTTTTTGCTTTCTTCACCCGGATTTTTGTTTTCTTCAGCCGGTTCTGGCGAGCTCAGCTGCCAGGGTGACTTATGCCTCTGTCCGGGTCTGAGACCCGCGCTCATGAACTCGCTGAACAGCTCTCTTGAAGCCCCGTTTGCAGCGCTTCTTGCGATACTGTCATTTGAGTCTCTTTGTAGCAGCTTTTGCAGATTCGGCATTGACGAATCAAAAGCCAGGTCCTGGTTAGATGATGAATTTTCTCTGTCTTGCGGGACTTGCAGCGATTCATCGCGCTGCTCGGGATGCGGCATCTAAAGTCAACCTGCGGCGTGGATTCCAATTCCCGCAGCCCCCGGGACCATGCATGCAACATATGATCTGCTGAAATAAATCAACAAACCCCAACCCTGATTCGCAGATATTAGATAATAAACGTGAAATTATTGTGACTTGGCACCAATTTCCGGAGGGTGCAGGTTAAGGACAAGGACTGAAAGTCAAGACTGCCAGGGCGACGAAAGTCGCCCTGCCTTCCCTTTGATCTGGTTGACAGTTATTGGCAAGGATCGTATATTATAAAAATGTACGAGTAGATGTGTAAAAATGAGACAAAAGGATAGGGAAAAGTTTATTAGACTTGCAAATAGACGAGTAAATAAGGCGATAAAAGAGCTGCAGCTTATCGGCAATCTGGCCAATAAGTCCAACTACGACTACACCGATGACGATGTACGGCAGATCTTTCAGGCTCTTAGAGTCGAGTTGAAGCGTTGCGAAGAGCGATTCCTTTCAACTAACGCCAGAGAGACGGAGCCTTTCCGTTTGCAATAAACCAACGCGTCTAACTGATGCTTCTGTTCTCCCGGGCATCTTGCATCGGGCAAAGAGTAGTGTTGTTCTCAAGGGTGATAGAGATTTCCGGAATGCAGAAGCAGAGTTTTTAGTGGCAACACCGCAATGGCAGTTTGCGCTCGCTTCTTCTCTTTTTTGCCTTTGCTAATAAGGGGCGATCTTTAGTTCGCCCAGGATCTACTCTGGGCTTAGGATTCAGGGCTCTGGCGCAGTTTCGGGCAGTTTCATCTTGATAATAATTCTTGCGCCCGGGCCCTGCGGGCTTGAAACTCGGATTCTAAGCTGCATTAATTGTAGCTTCCCAGCGAATTAGTGCGGTTAAAGTCGAGGTGAAAGCTGTGACACAGGCTCAAGTTGAAAATACGGAAAAATGCGGGAAAATTCTTGACGGTACCCAGACTGCCAGGCAAATAAGAGAAGAGCTTGCGCGCGAAATTGAAAAATATACGGCCGCCGGCAAGAGACCGCCGGGGCTTGCAGTAGTTCTTATCGGAGACAACCCGGCAAGCCAGGTCTATGTTAAGAACAAGGTGCTTGCATGCAAAAAGACAGGCATTGAAAGTTTCCTTTTCCAGTTGCCTGCCGATGTAGAAACAGGAAAAGTGCTTTTTCTGATCGACGAACTCAATCAGCGCCAGGATGTCGACGGCATATTAGTTCAGTTGCCGCTGCCTTCAGGCCTGCCGACCGAATCCATTCTTGAAGCTGTGCATCCGGAAAAAGATGTGGATGGTTTGCACACGCAGAACATGGGTTTGCTTTTCTCCGGAAAAACAGGTTTGAGACCATGCACACCCCAGGGAGTTATTGCGTTGCTTGAACGCCATAATATTGAGATAGCTGGAAAAACCGCGCTTGTGATCGGGCGCTCGAATCTGGTAGGAAAGCCGGTTGCACTCATGCTGCTTGAGAAAAATGCCACCGTAAAAATTTGCCACAGCAAGAGTCCTGAGTTAGACAAACAATGCAAAGAAGCCGACATTCTTGTTGTTGCAGCCGGTCGCAAAGAAATGGTCAAAGCCGGCTGGATCAAAGATGGTGCGGTAGTTATCGATGTCGGCATTCACAAGGAAGAACTTGGAGGCGGGCAGTCACGTTTGTGTGGCGATGTCGACTTTGCCGAAGCAAAAGCGCATGCTTCATACATTACGCCTGTTCCTGGCGGAGTCGGCCCGATGACAGTTGCGATGCTGCTTTCAAATACCGTGCAGTCGTACAAAAACAGGATAAAAGAATAAGTGGCCAAAAAGCCGAAAAAATCAAAGGGAGCCGGAAAAGAAAAGGAGCCTGAAATCAACAGCTCCGATCTTTTTAGCGTGCTCAAATATCCTTTGTGGGCAAAGCTGACCATGTTATTGATGCTGATTGTCTGGTCGGCGGCAGCAGCCTGTTTTAGCAATGTTTATTCAGGTGTAGTGCTTGCGGTTCGAAGAGCGACCAATCCTGAATTTATTGCAGAAACAGCGGGGAAGATCGCTAGATTCGGCGACAAACTTCCACCCGGATTCAAATATCAGTATGCGGCTTCATTTCTTAATATTGATGTCCTGACGATTGGTTACGAGCCTGATGGTTCCGGCTTTCTCTTCAGCAGTTTGCCTGCCAGCAAAAAACAGGAAGAGAGCTCTCGCGAGTTCGTAGACAAAATGGCTGAGCAGGGAATACCGACTTTTTCAGGAAGCAGCGGATTCAAAATCGACAAAAAGGACTCACTTAAAATTGCAGACCAGACACTCGAATATGTTGTTGGGTCGGCCTCAGATCGACAGGGCAGGCTTATCGGCGGATTTATCGGCAATACGATTTTGAAAGAACAAGGGCGCAATTTACTTGTTTACGGGCTCACGCCTCCGAGAGACATACTCGAGCCTGCAAATGTGAATCAAAAAAATCTGCAGCTGGGAGCCGATAAGAGCGATTCTGATAAGGGCAGCGATTCTGATAAGGGCAGCGATTCCGCTAAGGGCAGCGATTCTGATAAGGGCTCGGATGAAAGGGCTGGCAAATTTAACATGGATGCGGCCCTTCAGCTGTTTTCGTCAATTAAGGGCTTCTAGACCGTGTACAGACCTACAACTTTCATTCAATCAAAACGGCTTTCTCAAGAACTTGCTGTCGAAAGTCTTACGATTGCATCCGAGACTTTTCAGCTAACCGGGAGCTTTAAGTTCAGGGCCGCCTACAATCTGGTTGCATCTGTGAGCAATAAACTCATAATTACTGCATCTTCAGGCAACTTTGGGCAGGCCCTTTCATGCGCCTGTAATATGCTTGGCAAAAAATGCATCGTGGTGATGCCTGAGAATTCCGTGGAGCTAAAAATCGAAGCAACCCGTTACTGGGGGGCTCGAATCGAACTTGTAAATACAAAAGCAAAATCAAGAGCGCAAAGAGTGGCGGAGCTGGCGGCGGAGAACCCTCATGCCTATATTGCCAGTGCTTATGACGATGAATTCGTTATCGAAGGAAATGCTTCTTTGGGGCTTGAAATAGCTAACTCCGATTACCCTGTCGATCTGGTAATTGCCCCCATAGGTGGTGGCGGGCTCTGCTCTGGAATTATTAGAGGCTTAAGTAAATCCCGGCGTCCGGGCATCGAACTTGTGGCGGCCGAGCCGGCGCTTGCAAATGACGCTGCCATGTCTCTGGCTAGTGGAAAGATCGTGAGCCTAGAAGAAGAATCATGGACCATTGCCGATGGCGCTCGCACTCTTAGTGTCGGCAAGCTCAATTTTGAAATTCTGCAAAAAGGATTGAAAAAAATTGTGGAGGTTCCGGATGATCTCATTAAAGAAGCGCTGCGCAAGTACTTTCTTTATGCGAACTTGAAAGTCGAGCCGACTGCAGCTCTTTCTCTTGCAGCGCTGATGCTTGAGCCCGAAGCTTATGCCGGCAAAAATGTTCTTTGTGTCGTAAGCGGAGGCAATGTGGACCCGCAAGCATATAAAGCACTGATTTGCTGAGCCGGCTACTTTGCTCTGCCAACGAGCTTCATTCAAGAGGCACGTTATTTGCCTTCTTTTGCGAGCTTCTTGAATCTGCAGATTACCTGGGGCACTATTGAACTGATCATGCCGTCATGTACGCCACCTTCGACTTTTTCAAGGCCAAAGTCCTTGCCGTGCTTTTCGATGAAATCGAAACTGTTGCAGAGCTTGTCCAGATTAAAAGGATTGCTGTTTACTTCAGTAAGATCACCGAGAATGCAATATGCTGCGATGTCGTCTTCACTTTCACCGTAGATTCTTGTGTCTGTCCTGACGCTTGAGGCTTCGCAGCAATACTGTCCGAACAGCTCGTTTAGGTGAGATACCACTTCTTTGTTTTCCAGTACATTTTTTCTTGCTTCCCAGATTTTCTGCACATTTCTTGCTGTGCTTGCTTTTACTTTCCGGAGATAATCAAGTCCGGCTTCGCCGAGTATTGTGTTTTCCCCTACAGCATACACAACGAAAAGCACCCCATTTTCAGCAAGCTTTTCATACATTGCAGAAATGAATTGTAAGAGATCTTCTGCCGGGCTAACTTCAAAATCATCTCTTCTCGTGAGTCCGTAGATCATGTGAGAAGAAATTACTAGATTCTGCAAGGGTAAGTTGCTGAGCCAGCTTTCACCGGGCTGTGATTGATAAAGACTCTGAACTGTGCCTCTAAAAGTGCTCCCGAGCATCAAATTATCGTATTTGTTCATTGATTTGAGATAAGCATCAAGCATCAGTGGATTCGGCTCCACTGCTGAAATCGTGCTTTTATAGTCTTTCAAAACATGGTCGATTACTTCACCCGAACCGGCTCCCACATCCAGGAGCCTGATTTTTGTAGCAGAATCAAGCTCTGTTTCCAGCTCTGAAAGTATTGATTTTAGATGAGGATAAAGATCTGCTCTGGTCGAACTCCCCCAGTATTCGCCGGTTCGTTCCGTCTCAGGGAGAGCTTTCATGAGGCGTTTGTGAAATGCTTCCACATATGCTTCTTCGTTGCTAAACTTTGAAAATTTTTCAAGTGTTGCAGTCTTTAGTGTCCTCATTTCAGTTCTCCCTAGCGGCCTACACAAAAAGCATATTCCCGACATATGAGCTAATTGTGAGGAGTTGAGAATGTGTTGGAGACTAGTCCCCTCGGTTTAACCTGTCAGGACTGCCACCCTTTTGCAGGTAAAGATTGTCGCATAAACTATGCCAATAACTATCTTCCCGGCTAAATAATGCCGTCGCAGTTGTAGTTACATGATGTGAGCCCGGTTTGTCGGAGATTATCTTCAAATTTTGGGAATAAGAAATGGGGGTGCCTGAGTTGGCCGGGCTAGACTGCAAAATCAGCAAAACCAGCATATATGCAAGTTTAAGGAGGCTCTGACCTGATGCCACGCGAAGATCTGAACGCGCCTGATGACCGCAGCAAGCAACAGGCAAGCGATCTCTATAACCAGCAAATGAACCGCGGCAAGCAGCAGGGTGACAATGTCAGTGAAATTCCCAGCGGCAAAACCGATGTGGCCAGGCTTCAGTCTGATTCAGGCTTTCAGTTCAGACCAGGCGATGTTCAGGAAAACGTAAGCACTGCCTCGAGCTCAATCAGGGGAATCGGGCAGGAAACACCCAGAAACATGTCTTTTGCGTTCAGTGACGGCAATCCGGCTATTTCAGGCAAAGAGTTTAAGGGTGATAACGGGCAGACGATGCTCTTAACGGCGGACCACAAGACTTACCAGGCAAATATGGCTGCCGACGGTCAGCGTATTCAGTCATGGCAGCAGGTCGGCGCCGACGGTAAACCTGCGGGGCCTGTTATGAATGTGGCAGCCGAGAAGTCGGGAGTTCCGCCCCACGGCATGACTGCTGATCGTTATATGGAGCCTCGCCGCAATCCGAACGAGAGCCAGCCAAACACAACTTTAGATCAGGTTCGCAATCCGCAACAGCCGGTGGTCAGAGAAAACCACCAGCAACAGTTTGCTCCACCCCCAGACAGAAGTGCGGGCATTAACTTTGATGCTTCAAGGACAGCCAGGCAAAATGCAGCTGCAGACACGGCAATTACAAACAACCCGAACCCGGGCGCAGACTCACATACGCTTCCGGTAAACCCGAACCCCAATCCTGAAGTCAGCCAGCCTGTAGTGAAGCCGGCGCAGGTAGTACAAGGGGACTCAGGCGTCGGAACGCCGCCGGTGCATCCGAATCCGCAGGGAGATGGCCGGACCTTCAGCAACTCGACACCGGAATATGTTGCCAGCATGAAGCCGGTTTCGGCTGGTATCTCCCCTGAGGTCTACAGAAACTTGTCTCATAATCAGAGGACCGAGCTGGTTACCGGCCCTGGTCGCACACTGGGACCTCTTGAAGGGCGCGTCAGCATGAACGATGGACCCGGTGGCCGGCCAGGTGATGGTCGGCCCGGTAACCGGCCCGGAGACGGCCGCCCCGGAGATGGCCGACCTGGAGACGGGCGCCCTGGAGATGGCCGGCCCGGAGATGGACGCCCCGGCGACGGACGCCCAGGCGACGGACGCCCCGGCCCCGGACAGAAAGGCGAGGGCCGCCCGGATCTTGCTGAGAAAGCACCCGGCAAAGCCGACGCTGGCAAGCACGCTGAAGCAGCCCAGTTGAAAGATGCGCTTGCGGCTCATGAAAAAGGCGCTGTCGGTAAGGCCGGCGAAGGTCAGATAGACGCCAAATTGCTTGCACAGTTGCAGGGGCTTGGCCGCAATGCCGAAGGCAGGCAGCAGCTGGCTGATCTTATTGCTAAATTCCAGGACGGCAAGTTAATTGCTGGCGGTAAAGAAGCGGCGCTTGCAGATATTTTCAAAGGAATGAAACCAGATCAACTGTCGAGCTTGCAGAGCTTCTTGCGTGACGGCGGCAAGCATCCTCTGGATTTCAAATCGCTCGATCCGGCCGGACAGCGCGATATATCAAGAATTCTGGACATAATGAATTTCAAGGGTGACAGAGGAAGCGGTCGTCTTGTAGATATGCTTTCGGATCGCTCATTCCGCTTTGATAAGGTTCCAGGTTCCGAACAGTCACGAATGATGATGGCGGAGCTTTTCAAAGGTATGAGCAGTCTTGATGGCAGGGGGCTGCGTGGCTTGAATGACCCGGGGGCCATGAAAGAAATACTCGGACGCAGCCTTGGTGAGCGAGGTGGCACTGAACTCCGGCTCTCAGCCAGAGACATGGGGCCGGTAATGCAGGCGATCCTTGCAAAATTGCAGAGCCGGGACATGCTCACAATTATGAATACAGGCGACAGAGCCTCAAACCTGACTAATGCCGGTTTTTCAAGAATGGATGCAGGCAACCTTGCAAGAACGCTTGGACAGGCTAAAGACTTGGGCACGCAGAATCTGGATCAAAGCAGCAAAGCCATGCAAGCAAGAGATGCTGCGCTTTCCGGTAAAGAGAGCCTGGCTCAGATCAAAGACTCCGGAAATACAAGCGGCAGGCTCCCTGAATCAGTAAAGGATGCAATTAGCCGTGGCGACGTTGGCAGAGCTCTGGGGCAGCGAGATCTTGCACAGCAAAACACAGATGGACGTAGTCTAAACCAGCCACGCAGCAGCGAGTCAGCTACGGATCTTACAGGTGCAAAAAACCAGAAATCAGATGCTGCCACTGATACCACCAGTGATAGCAAGGTAAAAGCGGTCAAAGAACTGGAAGAAGCTCAAAGCAAGCGGAAAAAAGATCAAGAAGACGAAGACTTGCGTTTGAGAAATCTCAAGCAAAAAGAGCTGGATGACAAAGACGAAGAGAAGCGGAAGAAGTTTGAAGAAGAAGAAAAAGAGCGCCTGAAAAAACTCGAAGAAGAGAAAAGGAAACTCGAGGAAGAAGAAAAGAAACGCAAGGAAGAAGAAGCGAAAAAATATCAAGATCAGGAATTCTCATACACTGTTGAAGAAAACGAAACACTTATTTCGATTGCCGGCAAGTTCTCCGGCAGAACTCCTCAGGTTATCTATGCAAGGAACGAGGGGCAGATAGCTCTTCACGATTACAAAGGCAGGAAATATGCCAAACTTTTCAAAGGGCAGAAAATTATAATTCCGAACCGGAAGTATATAGATGATTTCAAAAAATCTATGAGATCTTTCGGTCATATTGATTTCAATAAAATTCCTTTTGTATCGGCCGAGGAAGAACTTGCTGCCTGGCAAGCAGGCGCAGCTGCAATGCGTAGTTTTCTGGGTAGCGACAGAGATGATGATGAGCCCCGGCAAACAAGGTCTTTTTCCGGCAAAGAAGTATCAAAAGAAGAAAAACAGGCCAATATCGAAGCAGTGCTTGGTGAAAGAAAAGTCGAGCGAAGCAAATATCCGGTGAAGCTTGGTGAAGGTTTGCGCAGCATTGCTCAGAAGCTTTACGACAAACCAGCTTACTGGCGCTTGCTTGCTTATATGAACGATCTGTCTCTTGATACCGATCTTAAAGGCAACCCGCTTGCAAAGCTTAAACGCGGCGACACACTGGAATTGCCGAGCGCTGATGAAATAGCATCATTCGACTACAATCCGGAGGCATTTTTGCGTGGTGAACCTGTGGAAGCCAAAGATGATCCGATTGCTGAACTTGCAGAGCCGAGCTTGCAGGAAGTTCTACTTAATGACGATGAAGCCGATTTGAACTTCAATCCGCAGGATAATGCTGCGGATGCCCAGGATATACAGGAAAAAACAGTGATATCCGTTCCACATCAGTATGGCGAAAGTGCTGAGAATCATAGAGTTTCGCATTCCACAGCCCAGCATCCGCTTCCGAAAGCCGAACTCGGCGAGGTGAAAATCGGTTTCGAAGACGGCGACCCCGTCTGGACCGCCAGCACCACGCCGGAAAAGATCGACGATATAGCGTACATAGTAGAATCCGAAATGCTTGATGGCGATACACGCGGGCTCAGTATTATGCTGCAGGTTTACTCATCCGGCGAATGGCTGACTGCAGCCGAATATCAAGTATTCCCTCATGCTTCATATGTAATCAAATATGGACGCAGCGGCGAACGCCAGCGGCAAGTAAATTCTTTGCCGCCAAAACAGTCGATGCAAATGGCAAGAAACAATTTCCGCAAAAACTGGCAGAATCTGTTCAGGGAATACTGGCACGGCTGATTGTCAGAAGCTTTTTGATTGGTATAATCCAGGAGAGCTATCCTGAGGCGTGGGCCCGGGGCTTGTAAAGAATCAAGTCAACACTTACTCTTCTGACAGAAAGGCAAGCGAGGTCGTTAATGAGCAGTTCCGAGCATCACAGTGATTCTTCCCACAACTGGCTGATCTTCTTTTTTGTGTGCTTCTGGCTGATCATGGCAATCGGAATCTGGGCCATATTCTGTTACAACTGCAATGCACCCGAGCAGAAGCCAAGCGGCGGCGGTCATGGCGGAATGATCCTGCCTGTCAACGGCGAAGAGTACGCCCCCCATGCAAATGTCTGGCCGCGAGCCTGAAGCCTGACCTCTGAAATTTAGTGATTGTGCTGCAAAGATTAAATGGCTTTAGTAGCCAAGATATGGACCGTGCTGGTTTGTTACCTGGTTCAGTATCGCTGCTAGCTTGAGGAGCCTGTTTCTGAGTGCGCAGTCGTGCCGATGTTTTGAATGAACGATCTGGGTGAGAAGCGGCTCCCTTTCCATTGCCTGGATAAGCGAAAATTCCATTACCATGAGTTTGCGCATATCACTAAGGTCAAAAGCTCGAAGCTGCCTGATGCCAACTTCATAATCTCCAGCCAGTTCATCAGCTCTGGGCTTGTGATCCACAAGCAAGTATTCCTCGCCGTATCTAAGTGATATCTGCCTGTCTAAACAGCGCACCGTCGCGTTTTCAAGCAGGCAATAGACTCTTTCTTCGCCAGGCGCCTGACGAACCAGAATCATCGATTTTTCTGGCAGTTCGACTTCGGACATTCGCAATCGGATCTTGCAATCGCTTTCTGACTCGATAAGAAACACTCCCTGCAATAGTTCCAGTTCGGTTTCCGAAATTTTGTTGAATCTGGAGCCGATTTCACAGGCCAGATTATAGTTCTTGCCATCCTCTTCCCAGTATTTGGAAAGTGAGACCCTGGAGTGTGCTCCCCGTTTTTTGCTTTTCTGCTTTGTATCGTCTTTTGTATCGTCTTTTGATGTCTTCAGGCTCCTGTCTTTTTCATTGCTCTGACTATTTGCAGCATCTTCAGTCTGCTTTGCGTCAGCAGTTGCCGCCTGGTTTTTGTCGGCCAATTTTGTCTGGACCGATTCGTTTCGGCTGGCGTCAGCCGGTTCATTCAGGCAAAAAGCCGGACTGTAGAAAGCAAGGCCCAGACTAAGTGAAATCAGAGTCCGACAGAAGCCGTTCAGTCTTAATTTTTCCAGCATGCAAGCCAATCAAGAGATATCTGAGCAGGGGAGACTTATAACTATCTTTGCTCAAATAAACAATCCGGCCTAGTAAGAACCCGGGCAATCAAAACATAATTAAACGTCCTCAGGGCGTTTACTCTAAAATCATCATCGAATAAACCATGGCAATTGCTGAAATCATTTCAATTGGAACCGAGCTCTTACTCGGACAGGTTCTTGATACAAATAGCCAGTACATATCCGGCGAGCTTGCAGATCTTGGAATTGACTGTCTCTTTCGCAGCACGGTCGGCGACAACCCCGGTCGGATTATTTCGACATTGAAGCATGCATTGAATCGCTCCGATATCGCAATCACCACAGGTGGTCTTGGACCCACTGCCGATGATCTTACACATGAATGCATAGCCGAACTTTTTTCAGCTTCTATGCAACTTGATGAAGAAGTACTTGCCTACATAGAATCCCTGTTCTCAAGCCGCGGCATGAAAATGTCCGAGTCTAACAAAAAACAAGCATACAGACCTGCAGGGGCTCAGCTCTTAGCCAACCCGTGTGGCTCGGCTCCCGGCATCATCTGGACGCTGGATAAAACCTTGCTTGAAAAAGCAGGAATCGAAAATCCTGAGAAAGCTCGCTTCATTCTGACTTTTCCCGGTGTGCCTTCGGAGATGAAAGCAATGTGGGAAGCAACAGCTCGCAAGTTTTTGCGAAATCAGTTTGAAGAATCAGCACTTTTTTCTCAGGAGCTCAAACACTACGGAATTGCCGAATCGAGGCTGGCTGAAAAATATGCGGATCTCCTGGAACTTGCAAGCCCGACGGTGGCGCCTCTTGCCGGTATGGGCGAGTGCCGCCTGCGAGTGTCGGCAAAAGCCGTAAGTCTTGAGGAAGCAAGAAAAATAGCGGAACCTGTTATTGAAAGAATCAAAACCGAAAGCGCCCACCTTTGTTATGGCATCGATAGCGATAATCTCGAAACGGTGGCGGGCAGGTTGCTGAAAGAGCGCAATCTAAGTGTATCGTGTGCTGAGTCCTGCACCGGTGGGTTATTGAGCAAAAGATTGACCGATGTTGCCGGAAGCTCGGCTTATGTGAAACTCAATCTTGTTACTTATGCAAATGAAGCCAAGCACGCATTGCTTCAAGTACCGGAGCAAATACTAGAGAAGCACGGTGCTGTTAGTATTGAATGTGCTGAAGCCATGGCTGAAGGTGTGAGGCGTCTTTCTTCCTGCGATATCGGTATCGGCATTACAGGCATTGCCGGTCCTGAAGGCGGAAGTCTTGAAAAACCAGTAGGGCTTGTTTTTATAGGTTTGCGCAGCAAAGATCTATTGCTTGTGGCAAAGAGACTTTATCCCGAACAAATGGGCCGCGATGGTATCAGATTCAGAAGCGCAAGCGATGCTTTGAATATCTTGCGCTTGTATCTTATTGATCCGGAGCTTCTGCGGCAGGAAGAGTATTTTCGGCCTCTATCAATTTCTCATTGAGCTCTTTCTCTCCGGACGTACGTGAATTTGAAACGTCTGCCCCTTCAATTTGTGCAGGCGGCTTCCCTGCTTCTGTTTATATCAGGACTCCCAGAATCTACTGCTCTTGCAGACGGGTAGATTCGATCAGAGATAGATATTGTCATTATAGCGGAGCTTTGTGGCACTGCGAAACTTGAATCCTTGCGCAGATATTCCAACGGCGAGACAAAGCTCTCTTTCGACCTGGACACAGAGACGAACGACGTACGCGAATAGCCTGTTCCCAGTCAAAGGGCAAGCTCAGCTTGCATGGCCCATATCCGTCTCTATTTCCTCGTCGCCAAGCTCACCGATGTTCGCAATCTTTACTGATCCGGTATCTGGAAAAGTGGCAATCAGTTCCAACGTTCCGCCCATTGCTTCGATATAGCGGCGGATGGTGCTCAAGTAAGCGTCTGTTCGTCGCTCAAACTTAGACAGATCACCTTGATTCATGCCGAGCAATTCGGCAAGTGTTACCTGAGAATATTCGCGCGCACGTCGAATTTGGCGAAGCGTCTTTTCTTCGGCAATAAGCTCCTTTGCCATGGCAAGAACTTTTTGACGCTCATCCTCACTGAGTTTTTTCATGAATTCATCGTGTGTAATCATTGACCATGCTCCTCGCGGGCTCTTCCCTCATCTTCATTTCGTTGCCTTTCGAGATACTCAAAAAACAATTTTTCGGCTAGCGGGATCTTAACATCGTACCATCGCTTATCAGCTTGTTTGCTGCCTCCCAAGATGATTACCGCCTTTTGCTTCGGATCGAATGCAAATAAGATTCTGATAGGCTCTGATTTATGCTGAACTCTAAGTTCCTTCAGGTTCGTAATCTGTGTACTCTTCAGGGTATCGGCATAAGGACGGCCAAGTAGCGGACCACGCTCTTTTAGCAATTCCAGATAAGCCAGTGTTCTCAGCTTCAAGCTTTGTTCCTGGGCGCCGAGCCAGTTGGCGAATTCATCCAAATAGACCAGTTTATATGGCATATTGTCTATATTATATTGCCTTTATGCCATATCGTCAACGGCGCAGGCGAACGCGGTCTTCTCATAATTGCCTTTCAGTAGTCTTAGCAATCGCTCTGAGGTTGTCTCCATTGCTTCTCGCAACTCTTCGATATCAACTTCCACAAACTCCAGGGTGTCTCTAGTGCTGACACTATTTATTAGTTTTCGAACAAGATGAGATACTCCGGCTCGCAAAGCTGCGTTTATGAGAGTCCTACGCAAGTCGTTTAGAATAAATTTGTGCCCAGTCTTCAAGCAAATTCTATCAACAATCCGCTGACAGGATGACAAATGCCCGCTGCCGTTTTTTTCAGGAAACACGTAAGCTGAATCAGCCGCACAAATTTCTTTGCGTCTGAGCAGAAAATCCCGCATATACTTAGAAAGCGGCAGGCAATAAGCATGCCTGTTTTTGCAAATTTCTGCTCGCTTCAAAATCATTCCTAGCCCAGTCAAAAAATGACAGTTTCAAGACCAATGCCAAAATTCACCGGAATCTATTTCAGCACCA
>CAZTQO010000096.1:0-17874 GCA_964615655.1 uncultured Candidatus Obscuribacterales bacterium
GTCAAGCGAATTGGAGTCGGCTTTTGCTGCGGGCTCTTGCTTCTTAGCAAGCAAGAGATCATCAAGCGAATCGGAGTCGGCTTTTGCTGCGGGCTCTTGCTTCTTAGCAAGCAAGAGATCATCAAGCGAATCGGAGTCGGCTTTTGCTGCGGGCTCTTGCTTCTTAGCAAGCAAGGGATCGTCAAGCGAATTGGAGTCGGCTTTTGCTGCGGGCTCTTGCTTCTTAGCAAGCAAGCGATCATCAAGTGAATCGGAGTCGGCTTTTGCTGCGGGCTCTTGCTTCTTTCCAAGCAAGAGATCTTCCAGTGAATCCGAGCCTGCTTTTGAGCTTGGCTCTTGCTTGTCGCCGAAAAGATCATCTGACTTAGATGCGGAGTCTTTTTTGCCGAAAATCATGTCCTCAAATGAGTCTGATTTCTGGGCGCTCGCCGGTGGCTTGCTCTTTGCACCCAGCAGGTCACCCAGCGAGTCGTCACTCTTGCCCAAGAGCAGATCTTCAAGAGAGCTGGATGATTGTGCCTGACTTGTAAGCATGGAGTCTGATGAAATCAAGTCGGCAGCATCATCAATCACCCGAGTATCGGATGACTCGTCGTCAAACGGTGATTTTGAGCCCTTTTCCGCCTTATTAGAGAGCAGTGAATCAATCGATTCTGTATCAGCCTTTGCTTTGCTTTCAATAGCTTTACTTAAATAAACCGGGGCCATGCTCGGAGCTTTGCTTGTTGCCGGAACTTCAGCCGGATTGAAAAGGGCCAGCGCAAGATCTATGATTGGCAAAGGCTCGGAATTAGAAGCGGCTTTGAGTGTAAGCCCGACTGTTTCAAGGAAGTAGCAGATCGGGTCTTCCTGGTCTTCTTTGTTGCGTTCGCCTGAACCGCCATATTTTTTTTCCATCAAAGAAAGAGCTTTGGCGATATCTTTACTCAGCGGCTGCAAAACGCTGGCTTTGGCAAAGTAAAACGCCATTTCGCTTTCTTTTGCTTCAGATGCCTTGCTTGATAAAACACCTTCCAGAAAACTCATTTCGAAGGTGCTTTCTTCGATCAGGTAGTTCATTGGAAAAAATGCGTCTTCCCGAAAAACCAGGGCAATCCCTGAAACTTCCAACTCAAAGTCGTCTTTGCTCAGACTATTCTCCGGTGCCGGCTTGAAAAAAACCAGTATGTCGCCGACCTTTGCTTCGCTAGATTCCGTTCCTGCCCAGCTATCGGGATATTCTCCCTTTGAAGGCAGAAAGCTCTTCAGATGAGCTTTCAACTGTTGTACTTTAAGTTTCATTTGGGTGATGCTGCTCATTTTCTGGTCTCCATCACCTAGTCTTCAATGGCTGTGTCAGCCTTTTCCAGCTGACTGTAGGTTTGCTTGATTTGTTTTTCAAGTTTTTCCAAATGTGCATACATATCGTCTTCTTTTTGCTTGCAACGCTGGTCCTGAGATCTTATCGATTCTTCCAGCTGAAATTTGAAGTCTTGAAAAAGGTCGCTGAATGACTTTTCGGCAGTTGACTTCATTTTGTCTACTGATTCGATGTGCTCTTTTAGCATTTCGTTGAGTTTTCGTTCGATGTCTGCGTTCAAATCATCGAGGTCAGCGCTCAAGCTAATGAATGCGTCTTCGATACTGTTGCCGCTGCCTGCCGAGAAGGTTTTCAGCTCCGAACAAATTATTGAGGCCCGGCTGCGCATTCCTTCATCGAGTTCTTTCATGGAAGTGCTCTGTTGCTCGGTTAGCGATTTGGAGTGTTGGCGCAGTTCTTCCAGCTTTTTGCCCAACTCTTGCGCACTGTAGTTACAACTTGACTCGAGTTCGGAAAGCACTTCTTTGCTTATGGTCAGAAGTTCCTCTGTGCTGCTCTTGTATTCCTCTTTCTTTTTGAGTTCCAGATTCTTTTCTTCTTCGCGGAATTTCTCTTTCAGTTCGCTTAGTGCCTTGCTTACCGCCCCGGAAACTTCACTTTCAAGCTTTTCTTCAGCTGATTTCAGCTTGCCGTCCTGTTCCTGAACGGTTCTCTCAATAGTTCTTTTGGATTTTTCCATTCTACCATCGGCATTTTTTACTATCGACGAAAAGCTCTCTTCAAGCGCAAGTTTTTGTTGCTCTTTTTTTAGCGATGTTTTTTTTGCAATCTCAGATTGTGCCTGGCTCAGCTCCGACAGCCAGCTTCGGCAAAGAGAATCCAGGCGGCTTGTCAATTGCGTACTTTCACTTGTAAGTTTCAATTTCTCGGATTGAAGCTTTTTTTCCTGTGAGCTGAAAAGAGACTCCAGCTTGTTTTGCGCTCTGGACAATAGAAGCTCCCGGCCTGTGCCTGAGTTCTTCAATACTGCATCAACACGCAGCCGCAGGTCCTTTTTTGAACTGCTCTGGAAGAGCAGGTTGTTTTGCTCAACCTGTACAAGCGCCTGCCTGAGATCAACAATAAGCTGCTCCACCTGAGAGTTGATCTCGCTAACGTATTTATTCTCAGCTTCATCGAGCTTCTTTTCGAATTCCCGGCCTCGGGCCTTGTTCTGGCTCTCCATTTCCTCTGTTCGGGCAAGCACATCCTTGCGTTTAGCAGCCAGCTCGCTGAGCTTTGAAAAGCCTTCGTCCACAATGTCTTTGAGATTTTTTGCCATGCTTTCTTCTAAAACTCCAGATCCGTCTGATCGAGCGCGCTCATGAGATCCTTGGCATCTAACATCAACTGCTCTAAGGCATCGGCTTTTTGAGCAAGTTCTTCAAGGCTCTCTTTATTCGCTTTGCTGATTTCCATTATTTCTTTGCGGCTTTCGCTGAAACATTTTTCGATGCTGTTGTTATGATTCTGGCTTGAATTTGTGAGCTCAGTTCTGAAATTCTCAAGCAGTTCTGCGGCTGTCTGGTCGGCGTTGTCCGTACATTCTTTAACCATGCCGCGTACTTCGCCTCGCAGCTTCTGCAGCAGTTCGGCAATTGAATCAGGAAGCACACTGTCCGGGTCGGATTCTTTTCTGTCTGCGCTGGGCAGAGCTTCGCTTGCTGCATTCTCAAACTTCTTCAAAATCTGGCTTGCGTCGCTCTGAAATTTGTCATGATAAGACGTAAGCATTGTCTGAATCCTGGAGCGAGCAATCATCATTTTGTCTTCGCAGTCTTTGGCGACTGACAGGATCTCTGTCTGGTAAAGCGATGACAGATCATCAACCCTGTTCTTATGCAGTTTTAGCTTTAAGTCTCTAAGTTGCGCGCTGCTTTCAGCAAAATGGTGCGAGCGACTCGAAAATTCGTCATTAGCTGCTTGCAGTAGCTCGTTGAGTTCAGATTTCAGATTTTCTGCGGCCCCAAGCTCTTCTTTAATCCTTTCGCTGTGCAAAGCAACAAACTGATCCAGCTCCGATTCAAGCGCGTCCAGATAGTCTTTGCCTTCTGCATCTAACTCGTTCTTTAGAGTTGCGAATTGTTCTGACAATCTTATCAGACCTGCCTCAGCTTTCTTTTCGAACTCGGTTTTCTGGGTGGAAAGCGACTGGCTTATCTTTTCTTGTTCGCTTTTGCCTTCCTCTTTTAAATCGGTTAGAAGCGCCGGCAGCTTTTCGTCAGCTATGGAAGCTGTTTGAGCAAGAGCTTTTCCGACTTCTTCTTCTGTGTTTGCCAGTTGTTCTTGAAAGGAGGACAGCGCCTTCGTCACTTCTTCGTTCACTTCATCGAGCATTTCAGTTAGCCTGGCTGATAAGGCTTCTCTCAAGTCCTTCCCGATACCCTGCAACACTTTCAGCTCTTCCTGTCTTATTTGGGTAAGCTCGGCAAGAATCGCATCCTTTTCGCTTGAAAGACCTTCCAGATGGCTGCGAACCATGATTTCGTTGTGTTCGTTAATTTCTTTGAGACGTTCGTTTACTTTGCTTTCGAGCGTGGAATTCAGTCTGTTTACGAACTCATAACTGTCGTTGAGTTTTCTTGTCATCTCCTGAGAAGCACGAGTCAGTGCCGCCAGCATCTGTCTGGCTGGCGAATTACCAGTCTTGCCTTCTCCTTGAACAGCTTCCACCATTTTGCTTTAAACCGCATAGGAATCCTATCAATTTTTATGCCGCAAGAATTCTCATGCCAAACTAATTTTGCACAATCAATAATTAGTAATTTGCGGCAGCACTTCCCTGCTCGTATCCGTCCCTTAGTTTCTTGAGCTCCGAATTGTTCGGATCCTTAGCCAGCAGTTCTCCGATTTCCGATGCTGCTGCAACACGATCACCCTGTGAATATAGCAATGCCGCATAGGTTTTTCGAGCTTCCTGATTGTCAGGCTTTAGCTCAAGAGCCTTTTTTATCTCAGGAAGCGCTGCTTCTTTCTCTCCGTTTTTCAATAAAGCTTCCGCCAGAAACTGATGCGCCTGATCGTCGTCTCCATCCGTTTTTGTAATGTATCTGAACTCATCAATTGCGACCGGGAGGTCATCGGCATTGCCGCTTGCCAGGCAGGCTTCTGCCAGCGCGCGGTGCGCTGCAATTTCGTCCGGACCCAGTTCGACTGCCTTGCTGGCATTCTCAATGGCCTGGTCATACTTCTTGAGATGTGTAAGGGCTCTGGCCAGGGCGTAGCGGGCAATTTGATTCTTGGGATCTTGCTCCACTGCTTGCTGCAGAATCCGTGCGGCTTCCTCATGTTTGCCAAGTTCATTTAGAACCACCCCCAGGTTATTGAGGGCTGTTGAACTCTGGGGCTCTCTTTTGAGTGCAGCGCGGTATTCCGCGGCTGCATTCTCGTAGTCTTTGGAAGCGAAGTACTGGTTGCCTGAAATCAGACAATCTGCCGCTGTTCGAATTTCACCACAGGAAGAAAGCAAGCCGCAAATTAACGGCACGCAAAAAAGTGGGGCTATCAGCCGCAAATATTTGTTATGGCTACTGTTTGCTAAGTGGAACGCTTCAGGCACCTGGGAAGTCCCCAAAAAACGAGCCGAAAGGCTCTGAACCGCATTCTAGCACGAGCCGGGAGCTGAGACCACTTCGGTTTTTGGCTCGGCTTTTGCAGGCTTAAACTCCACTTGCAGCTCCTTAAGCTGCTCGGCTGATGCCATGGATGGTGCTTGTGTCATCAGGCAAGTGCCAGACTGCGTTTTAGGAAATGCAATCACATCCCTTATTGATTTGCAGCCAGCCAGCAGCATCACAAGCCGATCCAGACCAAGGGCCAGCCCACCGTGCGGGGGGGCTCCTGATTCAAGCGCTTCCAGCAGAAAGCCGAATTTGTCTCTTGCCTGTTCAGTGCTGAGACCGATGGCCGCAAAGGCTTTTTCCTGAACTTCCTTTGAGTGGATTCTTATTGAACCACCCCCAATTTCGACGCCGTTATAGATGATGTCGTAGGCCCGGGCCTTACATGCTTCCGGGTCCGACTCCAGCAGATCTACGTGCTCGAGCTTGGGGCTGGTAAACGGGTGGTTCACGGCAACCAGCCGGCCCTCGTTCTCATCGAACTCAAAAGCCGGGAAATCAGTAAGCCACAAGAGTTTATGCTGAGTTTCGTCTATGAGCTTGAGATCCTCCGCCACTTTTAGACGAAGCCGGCCAAGCAGATTTGCCACTGCTTTAGCTTTATCAGCAATTATCAGAAGCATGTCGCCGTCTTCGGCTCCGGCCAGCTTTTTGATTTCGCCAAGTTCTTCGGCAGCTAGATGTTGATGAATTCCCGAACTTCGAAGTTCGGCTCCGAGCGCGAGCCAGGCCATTCCTTTGCCGCCCTGGCTCTTTAGAAAAGCTGTCCACAAATCGATTTGTTTTCTTGAAATGCCGCTTGCGCCGTTCTTCAAGCAAATGCATTTGAGCTGCCCGCCCGCTTCGCAGGCCTGTTTGAAAAATGCTACCCCGCTCTTAATACCTGCCGGTGTGAGATCACGAATCAGCAATTCGAATCGGGTGTCCGGCTTATCCGAGCCATAAAGTGCCATGGCTTCTTCGTAGCTCATGCGTGGAAACGGTGGTTTCACGTCAATGCCTGTGCAAGCAAAAGCTGCCTGCAGCATGCCTTCTGTAACGTTCATCACATCTTCTTCGTCTGGAAACGAGAGTTCGATATCAACCTGGGTAAACTCGGGCTGCCTGTCTGCGCGCAGGTCTTCGTCCCTAAAGCAGCGAGCGATCTGATAGTAGCGGTCCACTCCGCTTATCATCAACGTCTGTTTGAAAAGCTGCGGCGACTGCGGCAATGCATACCACTGGCCTGGATTGAGCCGGCTCGGGACTAAGAAGTCGCGGGCGCCCTCCGGTGTAGCTTTTGTGAGAATTGGCGTTTCAACCTCGATAAAGCCGTTTGCATTCAAATATTTTCTGATTGCAAAAGTGATATCGTGGCGTAAAACCAGGTTCTTATGCATCTCGTCACGGCGTAGATCTAAAAAGCGGTGTTTCAAACGAAGCGATTCGTCTACTTTTGCTCCTTCTGAAAGCTGGAAAGGCAGGGCTTTTGCAGTGTTTAAGAGCTCAACGGCCTCCGGGTATATTTCGATGGCGCCTGTGCATGTGTCGTTGTTTTCGCTGCCGGCCGGGCGCTTTGCGACTTTTCCCCTGGCGACAATCACATATTCCGACCTGAAACTTGAAAAACTCTCGTGAACTTCTTTGTTGATTTTGGGGTCGGAGACCAGCTGCACACGGCCTGTCGGGTCTCTTAACTCGATAAAAATCATGCCGCCCAGATCTCTGCGAACATTGACCCAGCCTGCAAGACAAACCTCTTTGCCTTCAATGTCCAATGTCAAGTTGCCGGCGTAATGCGTGCGTTTCAAGAGCTTGCTCACTTTCGTCTCCCTGAGAGGATAGATTTATCGGGCTCCGGATGGGTTATTCTCCCGGGCCATTTGGGAATCTCATATTGTAGCTCAGGTTCGTCAGTACCCAATGCTGTTTTGTAATAAGCTCGGATTTTGAACCTGACGCGCATTAATGCTTATTAGCGTTGTAAACTGAAGATAGTTAATCTCACTTGAGAATAAATTCGGCCCTACTTACTTACTAAATCGGACAATTTAGCCATGCCAACTAATTTGATTCCAGTTGAATTACTGCCTTACTTTAAGATTGTTGGCGGAATTCTCTTGTTTATTCTTGGACTTTCCTATGGTTACAAGTTCTTTCTTGCGTCTTTTATGGGCCGAATGACCTACTGGGCAGGCCTTGAACAGTTCGGCTGGTACTTCTTGCCAGCAACAATTCTTGTGACCCCGCTCTTTGTCCATCTTCCACCCAAAGACAACAATCTGATTAGAACCCGAACTGCCGGCTGGATTCATTTATTCTGGGGACCAGTATTCTTTTTGCTCAGCCTGATGATGATGGTTGCAGGGGCGGATTCTCTGGGCTTGCCCGGCACCCAGGTAATGAACTGGGTGCTGACCTGCGGCAGACCTGATGTGCCCCCGGCGATCACATATCAGCCCCCGTTTACTTATAGGTTTCCAATTCTCAGAAAAGCCAGAAGAACGGTGTTCAGGTTACTTACAGCAGACATATATGTGGACAAGAAAAAGGTCTTGAATGCCTGGGAACGCAGCGGCCGCGATATGCGGGAATACTCGGGCGGTAAGCTTTCGCCTGAAGATGAAGAAGAATTGAGGGAAGAAGAAGAAGAAAGACTTCGCGAGCAGCAAATGCGCAGATAGATAAGCGCTTCTGCTTCCTCTAGTTAAGACTTGTTTACATTGCCCCGCTTGGGACAGGCTCGAAAGTCCTGTAAATACTGAAGCGCAGATTTGTGCTTCTCCGGCTCTTCCAAGACCAAGCCTGAAGATTGCCTGAAGATGCTCAGGAGGACCGAACTTCACAAATCTAGACTGCTCCCGGGTCCAGGGATTTCAGATTCTTTCATGAAGTGATAGGCTTATTGAACTGTAGATTTTATTGAAGCCCGAGGAGGGATTCCATTGTCCGAGGTTAGAGTAGCTGAAGGCGAAAGCATCGAAGCAGCGTTGAAGAGATTCAAGAAAAAAATCCAGAAAGCTGGAATTTTGTCGGAAATCAAGAGGCGCGAGCGTTATGAGAAGCCCAGCGTCAAACGCAAAAGAAAAGCAGAAGCCGCACGCAAAAGACGTTCCTGAGACGGCGGCTCGTTAATAGAACCCGGAAAGCACCAGGATTTCCTGAGTGCTTTTAGTTCTTTGTTCAATTTTCTAATTAAGTTCGCGCCAGGTAATAAAGTATTTGTTGTTCTGGCTGTCATAAATAGGCCGATGATCGGCACCGGCTCCCCAGATCAGGAGCGACTTTTCTGCACTCAATATCACTGTGATTGTGCCTGGCTCGGCCGTCCAGTTTGAAGGCGGCTTTGACAACCAGCTTTGCCTCATCGATTCATTCAATGTCGGCTCAAGAATGAAGCGAATTTTGCACGGACGCTTTTCGTTTTCGTTCAATATTGCTGTACTTGAATAAGGATTTGCCTTTAGTTTCTTTTGCAAGTATTCGATGGTCCGGTTTTGCTCCTGGCCCGGTTCCGGAAAATGCTCTTCAGCCAGTCTGAACCTGAGTATGCAGTCTGCGGTATCCTCCATGTTCGCCAGAAGTTTTTTGTCTGCTTCCATTCTCAGCTCCTGGGCCTGCTTGTAGGCTGCCACAAAGTGCAATGGATACTGCTGCTGGCAAAATGCGGGCGGTCGCCCGGCCGCACCTAAGAAAGCAAGTAATATGACGCTTGCTGCGAAGCGCTGCACTAGAGCAGGCCGATTCGGCTCAAAACGGTTCGTCGGCTCAAAACGATTTGGCTCAATAAGCTCCGGTTTCCGGCAGTTTTGCATTATATGGAAAGTTTGCTCTGGCGTGCTTGCAGGAATCGCTTCAAATTATAGTCCAGTTTTTTTTCTGCTTGCAAAGATGCTTGTAGCTCAGGGCGCGAAACTCAGGGTTTGGCTGATTCCGTTGCCTCAGGGGCCGATTCGGAATTGGATGCCTCGGCGCCGGGCGGCATTTCGGGCTTGGGCATTTCCGGAGCTTTTTCTTCTGTAAGACCTTTGAAGCGCAGCGGATAATTGAAGAACTTGTTGCTGCTTACATATGTTCGGAATGCTGATTTGCCCTCCGGGCTCCAGAGGGTTAGATTCTCGGGGACGCTTACGAAGACTGCCAGGATATTCGGAAAAGTGGCAGGTATGAGCTTTGTAAAAACAAGCGATATCCAGTGAATTTCGTGCATCGGATCTCTTGTTCTTGAAGGGGCGGCGTCAACCAGCATTACAGGAGTCGCTTGCCAGCTTGAACTGCGCACTTCGGCCATGAACGGCGAGATTGATTCGATCAAATTGGCACCTTTGGGGTCGTTCTGAGCATCGTCTCCCACGGCGTTTATTCCTATCCAGCTTATGAGCTTTTCGCCCGGCCAGTAATATTCGAGCTTGTTCCAGGCTTCGTTGCCTGCTTCTGCTACTCCCAGCTTTCCGGCGTTCTTATTTGCGAAAAATGCTCCTACTGAGCTGAAGAGTGAAATCGATGTCTCAGGATTTTCAGTTATGGGTTTTGCAAGCCTTTTCCAGGCATCACGAACCCGTTCAGGACCGTCGGGTATGTTGGGATCGCCGTATTTGTTGCTTAACTCAGCGGAGCTTGCTTTTGCTTGGGCAAAAACTCCTTTCTCAAAACGCTTTTTGACTTCCTCTTCGCGTTTTGACTCAGGCATGTCTTTCAGCTTTGAATCGAGAATGTAATAAAAGGGTGTGCGGCCGTCCTCACCAAATGCAGTGGCAGCAGCCTCGCGATCTATGTCGGCAAACAGCCCCAGCAACACAGGCGTCTTTTCGGGACCGAGCAGCGCGAAGTTCTTTTTTGCATAATCATCAAGCTCGCCGTTCAATATGTCCTGGATTCCGATGAACTCGCCAGTGGCTTTTTTATATGCCGGGTTTGATCTCTTGACACTTTCATCGACAAGCTTTAAATGAATTGCCGGCACTCTTCCTTCAAGCATTCTTGATTTTGCCCAGAGAGTAAGTGGCGGGCTGAAGGGCAATGCAAGCGCTGGAACATTGCAATCGTTCATGTTTGCGAATTTGCCATCGGGCGATTGCACAAAATGTTCGGCAAGCTCCATATTTGCCGGCTTACCGCAGCCTTCGTCTAAAACGGCAACTATATGGCGGTCTGAACTGAGATAAATCTCTTCGTGAGGCGAACTTCCCATATAAACAAGCTTGTTCACATGAGCCAGCCGCTTGTTCTTGCAGGTGTCCAATAGCTGGGCCCGTCCATAGGCTATATCCGGGGCTCTTTCTATTAAGCCTTCCATGCGTTCGAGCTCGGAGCCGATTTTGTCTTTGTCCCATAAACCAAGCGAAGTGAATTTTACGAATTTGTCGTGAATATGAAAGGCCCGGTCAAGATCTTTGTGGAAGGCCATGTCGTCGAAACTGGCACAGACTTTTTTATATCGTTCCTGCAAAGGTGCCAGTTCTTCGGCAGTCGGAGGCTTGTGCTCCTTTGCAATTGCTTCCAGCAACTCCATGTCTTCTTTGATTCTTTTATCGGACTGACCGGCGCTAAAGAAGGAAATATGGTCCAGAGCTTTTTGCATTCGCAGAGCTAATAGCGGATCTGCATCTTTGTTTTTGTCCAGATACGCCTGAGCTTTGCTTAGCAGGTCTTCCGCTTTCGGGTCGCGTTTGCTGAGCGACTTGACCTTTTCGGCTTTTAACTCTTCGACCGTGGTCGGAGTTGCCTGCACCGCAGGAAAAACCGAGCAGTTCAGAGTCGAAAAAATTAGTGAGAGGCTTAAAGTCGTGGCAGCAAGTATTCTCATGCGGTTGCTCCTTCCCTGCATTCTATAGTCAAAGCGCAAGAGAAAACTCTTGCGCAGGTCGCGAAATTGATTTTATCTCTTACTCAAAATTTCAAAATTTCCAGTGTCATTTATTCTCAAAAGCCAATTACAAGCTTCAGTCTAATGTCCCCAGCGCTGCATGCTTTGATTCTGAGTGCTGTTTTCCATTTCATCCAGCCAGGTCTCAGGAATATCTACCGATCGACGGCCTTCCATGAGAGCAAGTTCCTTCAGATCCCACAAATAATCAAATCGACCGGGATCTCCTTTTTTTCCAGACTTAATTGCGCTGTAGAGCTTGTTGAGACGCTCTTTCAGCTCAGCAGTTCTGACTGTAATAAGCTTTTCTTGAGCCTTTGAATAAGCCTGCTTATGATCTGCCGAACCCATACGAAACTCCCTTTTGAATTTATAGCTTACAACAATTCTATGCCCGGCTGAATTCTTGCTTCAAACCCTCTTTGAAAGACCTGCTCTCAATTTCCTGATATCAGTTTTCGACTTTCTTGTCGCCTTGAGCCAGTCCAAAATGCTTCAGAGCTTCTTTAACAGATTGGTTTTCCTTTGCAGCGTTCCTTACCTGATTCATGAGTAAAATTGCTTCATCGTTTTTGTCTTCAGCTTTTAAAACTTCTGCCAGGCGGGCTTTAGCGCAAGCTTTCGCCGCATCGATGTTGAAGAAGCCCTCTTCAAAGAATACTCGAGTAAGTCTGGATAGATCCTGACTTTCGAAGTCTTCTTCCAGACCCACCAGCGGAATCGTATAGCTGCGCCAGTCTTTTGTTGGCGACTCCCAGTTCGGCGAAATTTGGCAATGCGCAAGCAGAGGCTTCCTGTCTAAACTCTCAAGTACCGGAACCTGAGGAAAGTTTCCTTGCGGTCCAATAATCCCGTTTGTTGCTCCCTGTAGTTCTCCTCCTTCCTCCATAATCTCTTTTTCTATGAATGGCACCGGAATCACGGAAGTCTCGAGACTTTTCAAAGTTTTCCGGTATGCTTGTTCAGCCTCATTAAGCTTATTTTCCTTCAGTTTGCAATACGCATCCAGCGACTGGTACTTTTCTCTTAAGCCAAGCTTTTCTGCATCTTTGTATCGGCCATGCCTGAGATAAAACATTGAGAGTCTTGGCGGGCAAGTATTAGGATTCAGCTCATAGGCTTTTTTGTAATAAGCTTCCGCTTCCTGAACCCGATTATTCAAGTTGCAAAAGTCTCCTAAATTGCTGCAGACCATTGAGTAATTGTAATCTCTTTGCCAGTCTTGCGAATCTGTTTTCTTTGATTCAAATTCCGCAAGGCTTTGCTTAAGTAGCCGTTCGGCTCGGTCGCTCTGTTCTTCGCCATAATGAAACCAGGCAAGACGTACTGCTTCTCCGGTTTTTTCGGCTCCGGTACTGAGAGCATATTCTTCTGCAATATATGGTGCTGCTTGAGAATAGCTCTCTTTCTTCCAGTAATAGTCTGCAATTTTTGCAAGCGAAATTTGTATTGCCAGTTTCGATTTGCTTTTGCGCGCATATTCAAGGCTTGATTTTAGCTGCTCAAGTTCAGCGTCTTTATCACCCGCCAAACTTTTTATTGCCGCCATAGCCAGCAAGGCAAACACTGACGCATCTACTTCCTTTGCTTTTTGATGCAGCTCCGACGCTTCTTTCAAGGTCTCAAGAGCTGCGCTGTAGTTTTTTCTTGAAATATAGAGCTCTGCCAGTTGAAGCAGAATATATGCCCTGTCGGAACAGTCATTCTGGGATGATGAAAACTTGCTTGCGATTTCCTGAAGCAGCCTCTCGGCCTCTTCAGCCTTGCCTGCTTTTAACAAATAATAAGCCGCAGCTTTTAGACTTTGCAGCTTTTGCCAGTTCAATGGTTTCATTTCTCCAGGAACGAGAGAGCTCATTAGCCTGGCTGCATCGCTTGCCTTGCCTGAAGCTAAATAGAGTGCCGCCAGACTGGAAGCTATCATTTCTTTTGACTGACCCGGACCTATATCAGCGCCGGCAGTGTTTGAACTCGAGGCAAGCGCCTCTTTATATAACTCAATTGCTCTTTCTTTGTTTCCGAGTGCCTCATAAAGACCGGCCAGCTGTGCGGCATGTTGCTGAACAGCTTTGTGGTTTTTTCCATAGCGTGCAAGCCTCAATTTCAGTGCTTCATCATAGTAAACTGCGGCCTCCTTATAGTTCTTTTCGTCCATCAAGCAATCAGCAAGCCTGAGCATGATCGAGTCTGTTTGAGGCTTCTGGAACCCGTATTTTTTGCAGGATGCAAGTGCTTTTCGGTAAAGTGCTTCAGCCTGTGCCAGATCATCTTTGTTTGCGGAAGCAGCGCTTTTGTTCTTAAAATATAGACTGTTTGCCAGCTCGGTCTGTTCTTGAGCAAGTGCCGGGTCCGATTGCGGCTTTGTCTTTTCGCTTGCAGCTAGATCTGCGGTCTTCTTAGACAGTTCTTTTCTTTCTATCGAAGACAGCTCTGCTTCAATCAGGCTTGCTGCGGCCACTTGCTTATTTTGTTTGTCAAGGCACGCTTGCAGCTCGTCTATCCAGCCATTTAAAGTGTTTCGATCTATGCTGTCGCATTTGGCATAGGACGCAATTGCCTTCTTAAAGCTTGTTTCTGCCTCATTATGTTTTGAGATTGCAGCCTGGCAGTGACCTAGTGCCGCGTATGTTTGCGCAAGATCCCGGTCATCGTTTTTCTGGGACTCGAGTATTTTGATCTGCTTTTGCAAGAGCTCAGCGCTGTTGCTGTGTTTTTTTGCTTTCAGATTGCAGATGATAAGTTCTCTGCGGCTGTTCATTGTTTCAGGGGCAAGTGGACCCCATAGTTTTTCAGCTTCTGTTACGGCGCGCTGGGTATAGCTTAAGGCTTCGCTTTCCTTTTTTTCGTCTTCCAGGCTTTTAGCAAGCAGCAAAAGCGTGTTTACAAGTTCCTTCGGGTCGGAGCCGGGCTGGCTCAGACGAGCTAGGTCTTTTTTATATTCGTTGCTGCCCTTCCTGGAAAAGTCAAAATTGAATTGGATTGTTACCTCGGCCGGTGCTCCTGCCGGGAG
Organism: uncultured Candidatus Obscuribacterales bacterium; assembly: GCA_964615655.1. Taxonomy (GTDB): domain Bacteria; phylum Cyanobacteriota; class Vampirovibrionia; order Obscuribacterales; family Obscuribacteraceae; genus JAIEPM01. The sequence goes on from CAZTQO010000096.1 coordinate 13,815, forward strand.
CGGCTTCAGTTTTGCATGCTCGACTATTTCCAGGGCGACTTTGTCGAGCTCGCCATTTCCGGAGGAGCTATTGATTTTTGCGTTTTTGATTCTGCCCGAAGCTGACTCAATCGAGAATTCGATTATTGAAACCAGCTTGCCGCTGTGCGGAGGAGTTTTTGCCTGTGAAAGATAGCCTGCCATTGTAGCTTGAACTTCTTGCATATAAGGGTTTAAGTCCGGCTCCCCGCTGTTTTCTTCCGCTAATGCCCCCGGCAGTGCCAGGACAATTGAAAGTACAAATGCGCTTAGCAATGCCTGTTTTTGAGGTCGCATAATTTCATCCTTAGATAAAGCCGGGATTTGATCGATACCTTCCCTTTGCACTTTAAGACTAAAAACGAATCAAGGAATTTAATAAAGTCGAAACTGTACACGGCGCTTAGATTCGTTCGCAAATCTGTTTCAATTGACTCCGGACTCTGCACAAAGACGCAGCAGCTTTTGCATGATCGTCCATATTCTTGGAACCTTTCTCCGCTTATTCTAATTACACAAACGAACCCAAGCCTTTACCCTTATCAAAGCCTCGCGAAAGCGGGGCTTTGAGTTTTGGGTCCGGAAGCTGCGTTGCGTAATTGGTTTTTGCCGGGGCATAATGCAGATGAATCTGCAATGCTTGCGGTGAAGAGTAAAGAAGAGTCGATAAGGATAAGCCGATGCTGAAAACAAAGCAACTGAGTGCTCTTGCAATTGCAGCTGTTCTGTCGTTGCTTAATCTAGAACAAATTGCAGCCCAGAACGAAAACATGATTATGCCGCCACCCGGAGCCAGCCAGTCCATAATTAACGAATTCAATCAGGGAGGCATGCTTCTCAATGCAGGCAAATATGCAGAGGCCGTCCGTATTTATGAGAGAGTCTGCAAAGAGCTGCCTGCTTTTGCCGAAGCGCATCAAATGTATGGAGCAGCCCTGCTCAAGCTGAGCAGAGCCAATGAGGCCGAGCTTGAACTGAAAAAAGCACTCGAGCTTAAACCAGATCTGCCTGCTGCTACTGTTAATTTGGGTAGCGTGTATCAGATGCAGGGCAAATATGAAAAAGCGGTGGCTGAATTCGAAAAATATCTAAAGGCTTATCCCAACGGGCAAAACGCCGGCATGGTTCGTGCCATGGTAAACGCACTTAAAACAGAAACGGCAAGGAGCCGTGGTGTTGAGAGTTCAAAAGGTAAAGACAATTACCTCTCAGAGTCACTGGCGCTTGGAGCTGCACGCTGGCCGTCCTCGAAAATGCCCCTGAAAATCCAGATAAAGAAAGCTGTCGGAGTAAAAGGCTATAAAAGCGAATATCTGCAGGTTCTAAAAGATGCGTTTAGCGAATGGCAGGAAGCATCCCAGAATAAGATCAGCTTCAAATTCATTGATGATGAAAATGGCGATTCGGATATAAGCTGCACATGGCTTGACGATCCTAATAAGGTAATAAATCCGGCTGAAGGAGGCCAGGCTATTGTTGCCCCGGATGTTCACGGTAATTTGAGTACAGCCACAATTAAACTGCTCACTCTGAATCCGAATTTTCCCGACGGCATTACTGAGGCCAGCTTAAAAGTTGTTTGTTTGCATGAAATCGGACATGCCCTTGGAGTTCTGGGGCATTCAAGCGAGAATACCGATGTTATGTTCACGACTCTGAATCCGGTGGTGCCGCTCAAAGGACTCTCTGCGCGAGATAAGAACACCGTGGTGGCGCTCTATAACGCCCCGGTTTCTATATTCAGCCAGCACAGGATCAAAAGAGAAAATGCATCGATGCTGGGAAGCGATAATCCGCAAAACCGGGCTTTGCAGTTAAACTCAGAGGCCGTCAGTTTGTGCGAGCGCGGTGACTATGCAGAAGCTTTGCCCAAACTCGAGGAAGCCATGAAACTTACGCCCGATGACAAATACGTTTGTCTCAATATGGGAAACGTATTTGGGCACCTGGGCAAATCGGCTTATGACAGGAAAGATTTTGCAATTGCAGAAATGCACTTGAAAAAAGCTGCGGGTCTTTATGCCAGGGGCGGCCGTAAAGACCTGGCTTCCACAACATACGAGAATCTGGCAATGATCGCACGCAGCCAGGGGCATGCAAATGATGCCAGCTCATATCAGGCTCAATCAAACGCAATGAAAAAATAACTCAGTCTCCACAATCAATCCATATTTTTCATTCTTCTATCACTGCTGTTTTCTATGATTAAGGTGATAGGACAAAAGAAGGAATCGCGCTCCGGACTGTTGGTTTTGCAATAAGCCGCGGTCCGGAGCAATCAATCAAATGGTGGTGGAGGTGGCTATTTTTCTTTATGGCAAAAACCGGCCTGGCATTTATGCTGGCGGCGCTGGCAATGGTGCTTCTCAGTGCACATGCTGCTGCCGATGATAGTTCCGGCGACACTTATGAAGACGCCGCAAAACAATATTCCACGATGAACAAAACTCAGTACGAAGCTGAAGTTATGAAACTGGAAACCTGGAAATCAAAAGTGAGAGGCACGCAAATGGGAGAGCGGCTTATCTCCTACCTTACGACTCTGGACGCTAACCTGGTTCGCAACTCCAGAGACGTGAATTCTCTTTATAAAAGAGGCTATCTTTATGGAACAGTTGGTTGCACACGCGCGGCGCTTGCAGATCTGAGCAAAGCCATAAATGTGGATGGCGTTTCATCGCAGCTCCGAACTGAAAGAGCAATTTGTTATATGGACATGGGCGAGTACACTCTGGCAAAGCAAGATCTGGATCTGGCTCTGTCTGAGAATCCCTGTTCCGGTGATGCCCGGCTGGCTCGCGGCAGACTTAACTTAATTTTGAATCAAGCACTGCAGGCCTTGCCCGATCTGCTTGCTTGCAAGGAAAGCAGCAGCGAATTCATGCCTGCCCTGCCGGATGAAGTACCTGCAAATTTTTACAGAGCACCTGATTATTATCTGGGTGTTTGTTATGACTTGCTTGGCTCGCATGAAAAAGCAATCGAGCACTATAAGGAAGCCGCAAAAGATGTTACTGGGGCTGATTCCGGCTACATACACCGCTATGCGGACAGACCGCTTGATGCTGAAGAAAAGGCGAATTCCGGTTAGTACTGTAAAGAGTTTGAAAAAAGCAGGCTAAAAGCAGGCAATCAGTCGGTAAAAGCTTTATTGAAGCCATTCTCAGTCGCTGTTACTTGTGGCAAGATCGAAATTGGAACTCGAGATTGGAACTCGAGATTGGAACTCGAGATAAAGCGAAACCGGAACTGAAACCGGAACTGAAATAGTCTGGAAACTGGAACTGGAAGAGTCTGAATTGAAAGAGAGCAAATTCGAAAAGAAAAGAAGGGACGGAGAACAAAAGAAAAGATGAATATCAAAGCAAGAAAAACTTTTGGATCATGTTTGCTGCTTCTGCTTGCGGCTCAGCAGTCCTCCCTCTTTAGCGCAGCTGATGCCAGGGGCTTCTGGGACCAGAAAAAGTGCACTGAAAAACGGCAAGAGCTTCAGCTAAAAAGCAGCTGGATGCGATTGAAAAAATCAGACAGTCTTGAGTCGGTGCTTCAAGATTCCGAAGTTAGTGTAGCTCTTGAAGATCTGCTCAAAGGCAATCTTGAGAGTTATCTGGAAGCAAGCAAAATTAGTGAGCTTCCTGGAGTTAATGATGACGATCTTTATGCAATTGCCAGATCAAGAAATGCGAACCTAAAAGAGAGCTTTTTCAATCTGAATTTGCAAAACCGCAAAATAACCGTGCTTGTTCTTGACGGCAGGACCTTGAGTATTTATGGTGCCGAAACTTATGAGCAAATGCCGGCTCCGGCTCTTGAGTATTTACAAGATCTTCATGGACGTTTTGGCAATACAGTCAATCTGGCTTTCAAGAATCATGATACAAGTCAGAAACTGCTTTCCCAGAAAAACTAGCTTCTTGCTAGATAGCGCTGTTTGGCCAGAAGATTAGATTTTCAGATTTAAAGTGACCGTCTGTTTTGGGATGCAAAGGGGGGGGCATATTCAGTTTATCCGTCACCTGACGGATGATGTCCGGGTCTGAAA
>CAZTQO010000097.1:0-17020 GCA_964615655.1 uncultured Candidatus Obscuribacterales bacterium
AATTGAATTAATTCGAGACCAAGCATAAGAACTTCCATCTAAAGCGAATTCGCTTGAGAAGGAAGAGTTTTAGTAGTAGCACCCAAGTTCTTTGGTTTTTCAGCCACTTGCGTTCACGGGATGCTGCAAAAGAAGAAGCCTACCCGAAGAACTTCAAGCATCTTGACAATTTCACGGGTCGGTTAAATGGTCTTGAGTGGAAACTGCAAGGTTGCTGTAACTCCCTGACCCGGTTTTGAGTTCAGGCTCAGTTCGCCTCCCAGAAGACTCATATAACGCGATGCAAGTGGCAGACCCAGACCGGTTATCACCTGTCCATTTAAAGTTCTGTTCCTTTCAAATATCCTCGCAAGTAATACAGGGTCAATGCCACGACCGCTATCCTTTATTTCCACGATTGCTTTTCGATAACTTGCGCTTAGTTTTATCTCGATATCTTTGTTTGCATTTGCGTTCACAGCACTTGCCTTCACGGCATTTGAAATCAGAGCCCAGAAAATTTTTTCCAGGCAAAAAAGCTCGGCTTCAATATAGATATCTTCTTCGTCCTGCAACAAAAGCGTATAGTTTGTGAATTTCAGCTCTTTCATTATTTTTGGAATCATTTCTTCCAGAGCTTCATTAAGTGCCAGTACCGCAGAATCAACAGCAAACTGTTTGGACTCGATTTTTTCAAGTTCCAGAATATCGTTTACTTGCCGTGTCAGAGCTCTTAGTTCTTGCTCGGCACTACTTAGCTCATCACGTTGCAACTCTGTCAGTTCTGCGCTGCTTGCGATAATTTCAATACCGAATAACACGGAACAAAGCGGATTGCGCAGATCATGATTTACCAGTGACATGAGCTCCTGCCGATGTTTATCAGCCTGGTCCAGATCGAAGGCTACCTGGCACAATGTTTTATCCAGAGAAGCAATTTCATCATTCCTTTTTATACTGGGCTCCGGCACAGAGCCGGCAGCTATTTTATCAAGCTTCGTATTAAGCACGGCAACCCGCTTGATAATGGAGCCTGTATGAAACAGTAAATAAGCAAGAATGAAAATGCTAGCCAGAGAAAGAAGCTGCAAAAGCTGCGTAATCTCTTCTCTCAATGAGCTTTGTAGATCATAGCTTTTATCAAGCAAGGAACATTCAATACTGAGTGATTGGAAAAGCTCATCTTCGACACGTCGCCCGATTCGATCTGCAATCTGGATGAGCCTGGCTGCAAGCGCCATATCCGTAATGCCATTTTCGAGTGGAGCTTTCCCCAGTTTTTGCAGAGCCCGAATCTGCTTGTAAACAGAGTCAGCTAATTTTACCAGTTCCGGGTTTGAGATCTTTCTTGATTTATCTGCGAAAGACTTAGCTTTTAAGACTTGCTCTTCAAGAAGCGGGTATAGTGCCTGAAGTGCTTGAATGTCTCTGGCGTCTGCAGCTTCTCCTGACTTTTGCCTCCAGGTGAGAAAGAGCGCAAGAAGGTCTTGTGTTTCAAGAACCAGAGTTTTCTGAGCAGCATAACTGGAAGATTTTGCTGCTGCCTGTTTCAGCTTAAAATCCAAACCGATAGATGCAGCAATTTGCAATGTTATAAATGCGGCCAATCCAAGAAAAAATCCGGTTTTGATGCTTTTGTTTCCGACTCTAGACTCTGATGAAAGCTGGGCTTCAAGCCTGGATACCTGAGTCTCTGATGCCGAAACCGGGATCTCCGATCCGGATGTCTCTGATCTCGGTACACGAATCTCCGGTCTAGATGCCTGTTTTGAGGAATCGTTATTAACGACACTTATTATTTGCTCTTGCTCAAGCGGAATCTCAAAGTAAAAACAGGACCCATTACCCGAACTAGTTCGACAGCCTATGCTACCGCCGTGTGCATCAGTGATTCGTTTGCAAATCAAGAGTCCCAGACCGCTTCCTGCGCGCTTCTGATCCGAGTCCAATTGAGAGAATTTTTGAAATAGCTTCGCCTGTTCTTCGTCAGAAATGCCCTTTCCACTATCTTCAACTGAACAAAAAAGAGACGCAGGGCGCTTTTCCAGTTTCAGGATGATCTTGCCGCCCTTTGCTGAAAACTTCGCTGCATTGGAGAGAAGATTCATTATAAGCCGGGCAAGCAAACGCCGGTCTCCCTGAAGCTCAAAATTATCATCAATTATTTCCAGAACAAGATGCTTTTTGTCGATGAGACTTTGAACAGCTGCTGTAGACAATTCTATGAGTTCGGTTGTTTGCAGCTTAGTTGTTCTGAGATTGATAAGCTCAGCCTCGAGATTAAAGGTCAGTCCATCAGACATAGTATCAAGCAGGTAGAGCATGCCATCTAAATTACTCAGGATTTTGGAAAGCCTCGGCCTTAAGGCTGGATCAAGCTGCATAAGCAATTCTTCAACCAGAGACTTTACACCTGAGATAATTCGAGCCTGCATCTCACGAAACAAAGATATGAAAGCTCGTCTGGATTTTTCGTTCTCCGCAAGATTTAAAGACATTCTATGAAAGCTCTCTTGCAAGAGCCCAATTTCATTGCTTGCTCTGGCCGGGGCCGGAATAATCTCATTTATCTTAAGTTTCTGGCACTGATTCGCCAACAAAACCAGCGGATTCGCTATGCCTCTGTCTACGGCCCGAACAACAAGAACAGCTATTAAAGCGCCTGTGATGCAGATGAAGAAAATAAGATTTGCATCTTCGGCTTCTCTAGCATGAGGTGATTTATCAATGCTCTCCTTCAGTTTCTCAAGAACCGTAAATGAATCCTGGTAGAGCTTGCTGCTTGCCTCCAGATAACTCAAATGTGCAAGTTTATGCATACCCTCGCTCTTTCCAGGCACAAACATTTCGGCACTATATTTGACGCACAACTCAGTAGCATCGCCAATCTCTTGAGCAAGCTTCGGATCAAGCGCAGCTAATTGGCAGGTCTTTCTATAAAATGCCAGTGCGCGCTGCAATTGCAAGAGCGAATTCTTTATCAATGCCTTCGATTCAGGATTCTTGCGATCCAGCCTTGCTTCATCCACTGCTCGCCTGTGCTTACGCAATTGATTGGCAAGCTCGGACAAAGCTTCAGAAGCCCGAAGTATCGCGAATTCTTTTGATGCAGACTTCTCAGTTTTATCTATGTTCTGCAAAATAAAAGCGATAAAGATAGCTTGAATTGCTGCTGCAAGAACAAATGCAATACAAACAACCCAGATAAGCCTCGAAGTTCCAGGGACTTTAATTGCTTGGGGCACGATTGACAGGTCTCTGAATTGATTCACTAAAACACAGTAGTCTTGACAGCCAGGTTACTTGCCAGCAGAATTTTAGCAAAGCACAAGAGAGTGATAAAATTATACGGGTCAAAACTGAAGCCGAGACAAGCTAGACGTGCAAAAGATCTTGATAGTGGAAGATGATCCTGAAATCGCAAAAGCTGTTTCGGAACGACTTAAACAAGAGCACTACGAAGTTCAGCATTGCGACAACGGACAAATCGGGTTGGAGCGCCTGAAAAGCGAAGTTTACGACCTTGCGATTCTTGATTGGGAGCTGCCGGGTCTTTCAGGCATAGAAATATGTAAGCGCTATCGAATTGCCGGCGGAGCGATTCCGATTCTAATGCTCACCGGGCGCGAAAGCATCGCCGACCGCACTACTGGTCTTGATACGGGTGCAGACGACTATCTCGTTAAGCCGTTCAGCTTGCAAGAACTGGCTGCGCGCGTTCGTGCCTTACTCAGGCGCCCGACTGCAGTGGCGTCAAATTTGATTGAACTTGGTCCATTGAAGCTGGACACGGTCAAACATCGTATTAGTAAGAATGGTGTTGAAATTCAGTTGATGCCGAGAGATTTCTCATTACTTGAGTTTTTCATGCGCAATCCGGAGCAGGTTTTTAGCTCAGAGGCTCTGCTTTTACGAGTCTGGAACAATGACAGCGATGTGGGTCCCGATGCACTCCGCACGTCTATTAAGCGTTTAAGAAAGAAACTGGATGCCGGCGCCGACGAATCCAGGTCTATGATCGAGAACGTACCCAGGGTCGGCTACCGGCTGCGAATACCAGCATCGCAGGGTTAGAGCCCACCTTCGGAATTTAATCTTCCCGCCACAGTTCAGCCACAGATTGACCCGGATTCGGACACGGATGCGGATTTATGCTTCTGTCATCGGCGAAGGCAAAAGCGCCACGGGAAGGAGCCACTATTATGAACCACGAATTCAACGCAGCCACTGAATCCAGAAACATAGACAGCAATATCCAGCAATCTGCAGAAAGCAAGTTCTTGAATGAACTTTTCTCGGATTGCATGAACAACAAACTCGAGAACAATACAAAGTCAGAGAACAACACCAAGCCAGAGAACTATACGAAAAAAGGAAATGACAGTCCTGAGAGTCCTGAGAGTCCGGAGAGTCCGGAGAGTCCTGAGAGCAGCGCCAAAGTCGACAACATGCTCCCCTCTTTAGACATTTTCGATGATGAAACAGAAACAGAATCCAAAAACGACGATGGCATCTCCAACGAAGTACCGGCAGGCGCTGAAGATGGGGCCAGCCCGGCTGAAATAGCCCATGACAAGGAAAAGGAACTTGAAAGCGGTTCCGGCTCTGATATCGATTGCTCCACAGAAGAGGAAGCCGAACTGGAAAATGATTGTGACGATCAGCATGAGCATGAGGATGAGCATGAAGCAGAAGTCGAAAAGGAAAAAAGCGGCGAATGTGAAGATGACGAAATAAACGAAGAAAGCCACGCCGAAATCGATAAGCACCTGTTTGCCTGAATCGAAACAAATCACAAGACGAAACCGTAGACAACAACAAACAGAAGGAGCTTTTAAATGGACTACTTTGATCAATTGGAAGCCGCAGCTTCGAGATCCGATAAGCAAGGCAATGCCTCAATTTCCGCTCAAGAATTCCTGACAAATGAGTTTCACTATAAATGCACCGCCGACAAAGAGGGAAACGTGAAGGAGCTGATTCTCGACCCGCCTTTCTCTAAAGAACTGCAATCACAATCGGCTCCCCGCAATCCTTATTTCGCTGAGCAGGCAGGTTCTGGAAAGCCCGAGACGCAAGAACTTAAGTTCACAGATATATACGAGCAAACAAGAAACGACTCACAAAAAAAGGCTGTTGAAAGCCTTGATCCCTGCAATTGAATTCATTGTTATGGTGTTGCAAATTCAGAAGGGCTTTTTCCTGAGCAGAAACTTTCCACCGTCGAAAACAAGATCACTCTCGGCAAAGCCATCTCCGTAAAGCGAAACAGTTTCATCGTTTGTACTGGCCAAAGACAGATCCCCATCGTTATTGCTGACCAGAGGCTCCTGGCTAAGCCGTCCCGATTCTTCGAAGATGATGAAGCAAGTACTGCAAATAACCGGTCTGCCGGAACCACAGGTTCTTTTGATATATGCTAATGCAGGTTTCTTGCCTTCTGCGCTTTTTAGAGAAAGGAAAATCGGCATATCAGTATGGGGCATAGTGAAGCCATCATCAGGTGCAAGCTCAATCACCTGGCCTTTCTTGACCAGAATCAACTGCCCTCCTTTTGCAAAAACTTGCCCCTGAAACTTCGACCAGAGGCCCTCAGGGCTAACCTCTCTCCAGGAACCGGATGCAAACCAGTGGGAAAGACGATATAGCATCTCCGCGTCAGCCGCTTTAATTTTTTCCGGCTTCGTCCCCTGCGTCGGCACAATCAGAAAATACAAGCCCAGGGCAGAAGTCACGACTGCTAGGAGGATAATTGCCAGTGTTCTGGCTTTTCCGTGCTGTGATCTGAAGAACTGTTCTGACATATAATCCCATTAACAGAGCTAAAACGAAGAAGAATAATAGGCTCCAAAAACCTATTCTAGCTGACGGCGAACTAGCAAAAATTAGCCAGGCTTTAGACGAATCCGGACCTTTGCTTGTTTAATAAAAGCTGCCAGGAAAGTCCAGAATCTAAGCTTCGCTCTCAATCAATCGCCTAGCAAACCGAATTCAAAAACCATTTACGCGATTTTCACGCTCTATGATCTAAATTGAGATCAACCAAAACCCAAGACCTGAAACTCAAGTAGCACCCACGCCTACTTGAGTTTCATGCATCTATTCCCGTTTTCTATCCTCAACACCGGCGCGAAACCGGAGAATAAACCCAGGCAGCATAGTGTTGTTTCTAGACCGCAATCACAGCAAGTCTTAAAAAAGGAAAGATTCACAAACTCTTCACACCGGAATTGCTAATGTCTGAACTTAGAGAGATGGGGTGGAATGTAGCAGCTTGTGAATCACAAGCTGCTACGCGTTTTATTGTTACCAGCACGCGAGTGTGGAGCGGATGCATTCAGGTTTTCACTTCCAAATTACAGGAGCAATCGTAGTAAAAGGACAGTTTTAGTTCACGCAATTTTTACGAATAATTTGCTACTTTTATATTGCCACGAACAAAACGCCTGAAACAGCCACTCGCCCAAGTGGCTGTTTTTTTTTGCATCTTAGCTACCTTTCGATCAATGTTGCGACAATTGCATTGTGCTGGCTACTTCATTCTTTGAAATGATCTCTCACCCTGCAAAAATTTGCGGCAATCAACAGATGAGAATTCACATAGCTTTCACGGTAATTCCATGATCATCTGCAGAACAGAACCACATGGAACATCTGGATCTGTGGCCGCTGGCTCAAAAGCACGAACTGAAAACAACAATAGAGGTAAACCACATGGATACTGCATCACACCGCGAATCAGAGTCCACCAACATTAGGGAAATAGCCCCGGGTGATTTTTGCGCCGCTGTAAAAGTCTGGCAAGGAAGAGAAATTGATGAATTACTGCGTACCAGTCTTGTAAGTAAAGACAACGTAGTACTAGAAAAAGACCTTCCAAATCTGGGAATCGACGAAAGCCATAAGCATCGTCCACTGGTTGTAATTGATCAGGAGCATGGCAAAGTAAAGCAGGTTATCTGCAACGATAGGATTTCTCCTCCAAAATCCAGATAGCTGTTGCAACCCCAAAGAATTTGCCGATCTGGACTATCTTGCAGCGCCAATAGACAAGCACGATGTTCTTGACGCATTTTATAGAAAAGGATTTCGATCAGAGCTTAAATGTGTTGATGGCTAAAAGCTAGCTTCACCATGGGCAAGAGATCTGAGTGCATACTTATAGGATAAGTAACATTAGAATGGCGGCAAATAGACTCCGGATTTCAAGAAAAGCATTGCTCTGAACAGATCGCCAGGTCTTGCCGCTTTGTAAGGCACACCACCGTTCAAGAAAGTGTTTATTTCAGTAGCATTATCTGGAGCCGCTTTTACAACTGCACGATAAAGGGAATAATACATCATATTCCCAGTGAGCGCTTTTTGATGGGTTGCAATTCGGTTTTCAAATTCATTTAGAACAACAGGCTTATCTATGTCTTTCATGGCGTTTTTGATAATCTCAGCTGCATTATCGATTTCTGGCTTGCTGGAATTTGTCCAGTAGCGTGGAAAACCCAGAGCTTGTTCTGCAAGAACCCTTGTTTCGGCAGCTTTAGCAAGCTGTGTTTCGGTAACTGTAAGAGCTCCCGCTTCGGCCGCAACAGTAGCTTTTGCTACTGTTGCAGATCCAAGTTTTGCAAGGTCTGCCAGACTCACTAGATTCAGTTCAGCAGGCTGTGGCATGTTCTGATTGAGTATTCCCAAGCTATCTGATTCCGGATCGCTTTTGCCTTTGGCTGCATCGCCCTGCAAGTTGTCTAACTTCATTGTCAACCTCCAAATAGTTATCTCCCAGAGAGCTTGTTATTCGGAATGTGAATTCTTCGTGAAAAGCAAAGAAGAAAATACGGTGTCTTTATCCATTCTTCTGCTCTGCTTTCTATCGTCATGACTTCATTTCTCCAATTAACTTATTATTGTTATGTTCCAGTTAAAAACAAGAGCTTCGCAGAATCAAGCTTTTCCCTTATTTAACGTGCGTAAGACCCCGCCACCAACCGGCTATCAGCAGAGTAAAGCAAAAGAACATCACCATTAATCAGGTGATGCTTCACGCAGTTTTCACTTGCGTCTTCCTAAAATGCCTTCAAGAAACTCAAAGCGGCAAGCGCGTTTGAGAAAGAAGCTGTACTTGGGAGGAAGACCAATGGCACATAAGCATGAAAACGAGCAATCAGATTCAAGCAAGGATCTCAGACCTAACCTGGAAAAAGACCAGGTTAACTCTGATGCAGTTCGAGATCGGTTTCTCATTGAAGCACAGCAAATTACCGACAGAACAGCTGTAAAGGCGTCAAATAATCCAGAGAATAAGGATCTTCCCAAGTTGTTCATTGAGGGCATGAAGCAAAACGCACGGGATCCACTTGCGCAGATAAATGATGCCATCAGGGAGCATGATGAAAAATATGGCATAAAGACTTCCACCCTGGGCGGCGAAAGTGGATCTGGCGAGAAACCTTTCTCGCGGTCTGGTGCTAGTGATGAAAGGTTTGATCCAGAAAAAGATGTTGAAGGCGATGAAAGCGAGGGAAGAGAAGAGGCGCTTACAGAAGCAGACGAGCCTGAGATAGATGAAAACGATGAAGCGCTTCAAATGAATGATGGCGACAATTCTGATCAAGAAAGTGCCGATGGCAGTGACAACGGAATTGCCGCTAAAGAATTGGAAGGAAGTCTCGACCCCGAAATGGAAATAATTGGCTCAATGGATCTCAATGGAAAGCAATACCCTATTTGGGGCGAAAGAAACGGCGGACCGAATTCGCAGGCTACGCCACTTCCACCCAGAGTCCGCAATATTCAATAATAGGCGGGCTGGGATAAATTCAAGCTGATCGTGAAAAGATCGACTTCATTCTTAGTTTGCTCAAGCGAAAAACCCAGGAACAGCCACTCGCCCACGTGGTTGTTCTTCTTTTTGGATTGCATTTCATAAAAAACAACAGCAAGAATTTCTTAAAATGAACAGGTGCTTCATGCAATTTTCACTCAAACTGGTCTAAACTGAAAGCTACCAAAATCCCAACAACAGCAACTCAAGCAGACTGAACTCCCGGTCTGCTTGAGTTTTTTCGTGAGCCATCTCCGACTGTGCTGCTGTCTGAGCATCTGCTTCGTATTGCAAAGGAGAATCTTGTGCTAAGTGACAGGTTATTGCAAAGCAAAGATCTTTGTGCGAGTTTATCATGCTGTTTGAAAGATGCTGATGAATAAGTTCTGTGGTGGGATTACGAGAGACAATTTGGATCGGTCCCGTTCTGTCGATAGAATAAAGGTAGGTTTCTGACCCACTTGAATTACGAAGGAATTGCAGCAAAAACACACACGATTCTGCGAAATTAATTGAAGCCGGGCAAGATTGTGTTGTCCGCCTTAGCGCACAGCATTGCAGAACAGGGATCAGTGTTCTTATTCTGCGCCGCTTGTCGCTGAGTATGCAAGATACTGACTACGAATTTGGGTAAGAAGACACAGCATAAATTTTCACGAACTTTTACGCTAGTTTGCCTGTAAAACATGTTGTGCATGGCAAGTTCGCCTGCTCAATTCTTTTGCTTCAAGCTGGAGCTACCCAGCTTTTCTTCTTTATATATGATACTCCATATAGCACCACTGCTAGCGCTAGCCCATATCCGGCTAGCGCTGCTAGAATTAACAAGAACGTCGGATCGGGAGCATAAAATACTTGCGTTTGCGGTTTGACAAGGGGTAATCTGAAGGAATGATTTAGTCCATAGCTTTCTTGAGATTTTCTGCAACAGTCCATTTTGATATCAACGAATATGCATGATTTGTACCGGCAACATTGTTGTCGGTGCTTGACCTTTTCTTCAATGAAATTTGTTAAGCGCGATTTCTTCACTAGCGCGAACTTCTGATGACCGGCGCTAGCCTGACGCTAACACTTCCTAAGCCTTACAGCTTCTTTTAAAAGGGAAACAAAATGCTGTAAAGCCAGCTAATTCCAACCTTTTATATAGGGAGATTCAGACCCTGGTCGGTCTCCCTATATATTTTCGCAGCAAACCAATCGCGCTGATGCACTTCTTTATAAGCAGTACGAACGAGTACAAAGCAGTCCAACAACTCTGCTTGCAACTCTTCAATAATGTAGCTTTGCAGAATGAGGATCTCGGTTCTCATTCTGCAACGCTTGTCGTTGAAGTCTGCAAATGGAAGGATTCGTCAATGAACCCGAAACTCTTCGATTTCATTAAAGAGTGTCTTTTCGGGAAATACGCCTGTCTGTATTGTCTAGGAAAGTACGGATTGGTTTGGTTACCCTGCGTGATAGGCAGCACTTCGGTGAACCAGGCACTTGCAGTATCCAAGCCATTTGCCTACCTTTTGCTTCTGGACATCGCCTGGTTCGGCGCTGCCTGGTCATTTGTTCATGTGAAGAACTGGATCGCCGGCAGCTCCTGCAAGGATAACGCTGTTTTCAGGCAGCTCAGCGATCTACCATTATTGAACAAGAAAGCAAACTGAACAATTCAAGTAAAGGATGGCCAGCAGGCTGTCCTTTACTTGCTCAAACCAATTATGGTGGCTTGTTGCTCTGAACATTGCTCGATGGGAATCATGGCAGTTCTCATCGAGCAGCGCTCCGGCTGCACTTCCCAACTGTTTCCAGTCATACGGAGAATCGCCTGGAAAGAACTCCTGCAGGAGAAGGACATGACTTTGCAAATGACCCCGAAAAACACCGACGGAAGCAGCTTCAAGAAAACGGCAAAAAAGCGCGGACCGAAGCCCGACAACAACGCCGTCGTGAAAGAGGGCATGGATGTAAACGCCTGGTTCACCAAAAAGATGGAAGACCGGCACCTCTTCGTGGCCAACTACAAGATCGACGGCAAGATCTGCAGCGCCGTGCTTCATGTCAGCCAGCTGCCCGGCAAAACGCGAGAAGAACGCGACAGCCAGTTTGAGCTGCTCAAGGCGCCGATCGGCACTTTCAAGCTGAAAGTAATCGAAGTCGTGCCGCCTCAGGGCACCCGCCGGCTCACTTTCGTGCGGCTCACTGCCCGTGAAGATTTCGATCCGCAAATCTTCAAAGCCGCACAAGAGCGCCGCGCCCGCCGCCTCCAGTCTGGCGAACCGCAGGCAGCATCCTCCGGTGATCTCGCGCCGGGTGATTGAAATCAGCTGAATTAAATTCACGAAGTTGTCACGCCGGCTTTGCTAGTCTCAAATTAAATAAGCCTTGACAGACCAGCTCGTGCAACAACGAGCCGGTCTGTCTTTTTGTTTGTGCCACCACAGGTGGTGTGAACACATGTGTTCACGTTTTCAAGTTGAAAGGCCCGACAAACACCAGAACTAGGATGATCACAATGACACAGCTCAAACCAGTCTTTCCCTGGATGACTGCTTACATCATAGCTGCCTGCACGGTGGTTCTGGGCATTCAGTCAATCCTTGGCACCGGCGAGGGAGAGAAACATCTGCCGACCATCCTGCCCATGATGCCAGCCTACATTTCAGCGGCATTCGGCTGGGAGTACTGGAAGATCCCTGTGGCGCTGCTCAGTTTGGCAAGCTACGCGTTCCAGCATAGCGGCTACTTGCACTACGGCGTCAATATTTTCCTGTTCTTCATGCTTGCTCCCCTGCTCGAAGCAGCAATCGGGCACCGCCGGATGCTTGCTTTCTGCCTTGCCACTGCAGTTGGTGCGGCGCTGGCGCAGATTCTTTTCACTCCCTATCCGGGCATTCCCGTGGTCGGCTTATCGGGAGTGGTGCTTGGCGTGCTGGCGGCGCTCAGCTTCGCCGTGCCCAATGTCGAGCTTATGCCGATTCCGTTCACGCATCTCAAGGTTCGACTCTACCACCTCGGGCTCATCATTCTGGCTATGCAGCTTGACTCCTTTTTCAGGGGCGGCGGCGTTGTCGGGGGTGACCGCAGCGCCTACCAGCTCCATTTGGGTGGCGCTCTCACCGGCTTCGGGCTCTGGGCGTTCTGGCTGAAGGGGATAATCGAATCATTCAAGAAGTCCTGCCTCAGCCGCAGAAGTGAAATTGGTATGCGCGGAGTCATCCAGCTGCCGCCAGGCTATTTCGACTGAGAGGATATGCATCGCTCTTAGTGGCATAGAAATTGGAACCTGTTCCGAAATCTGAAGCACAGTCGTGCTTCGCTCTGCGTTTTCAAATTCCCCAAAAGAAAAGGGAATGAGAGGCGCAGCAACTCTCTACGGAGAAAGCAATGAAACAATTTTGGAAAAAGCACGGGACCTTCATCGTCATCATGGCGATGATCTTTTTCGGCTTCGGTACGGTCATCTCCTACATGGCCGCAAAGGGAAACACTCCCGAAGACAGGCAACTCAGTGGTTTCGGCGGTGTGAATGCACAGGCGGCCATCACCGATGTGATCGAGCTCTTGCAAGAGCATCCCGACAACGTCTTGAGAGTCTACCGGCATATTGCCAAAGGCGCCTCTTTCGCCGAACGGATTGCGGTGGAGGCCAAGGACAAATCGGTCTGGACGATCACGACAGCTGCCGACGACCAGGCTGTCGTCAAAGCGGTCAACGACGCCAACGAGAAATACAAAAACGCCGGAAAAGCGCAGATCACGTTGAAGAACGAGACCCTGCAGGGCGAAGACGGCGTCGTGGACAGCCACGCTGTTGTTGCCGGCCGCCAGCAAGGCTGGGGTCCGACTCTTGTCGGCATCGGCATTCCGCTCTTGCTGGCCTTCTTTATCTACAGGCTCTTTTCCAGGGGCATGGGCGGGGGCAATTCGCCCTTCGGCCACAAGAAGTCTCCTGCAAGAATCTTCTCCGAGCTCCCCGGCGAGAAAGTGACCCTTGCCGATGTGCAGGGCATCGATGAGATCAAGGACGAACTCGTCGAGTGGATCGAGGACATCAAAGCCTGGAACAAGGAGAAGAAAGCAGGAAGCGCTACTCTGGGCGGCAAGCCCGACAAAGCCAAGCTCTTCAAAGGCAAACCCGGCACCGGCAAGACGCTGGCGGCGCGGGCCATCGCTGCTGAGTGCGGCATTCCGGCCCTTATTATGACCGGCTCCGACTTTGTGCGCATCTTCGTGGGCGCCGGCTCCCAGAACTGGGACAAGGCGATTGCCGAAGCTCGCGTCGAGCGCGACAAGAATGAATACAAGTCGGTCTTCTTCATCATCGACGAAGTCGACGCGCTCACCAAGGCGCGCGGTCAGTCGATGCAGAACAACGATGAAGGCGAGCGCACGCTCACTTCCGTGCTTGCCACCATCGACGGCATCAAGGAAGACATCGAGGGCTTCTATTTCATCGGCATGACCAACCAGCCCGACAAGATGGATCCGGCGGCGCTTCGGCCCGGTCGTTTCCATCCGCCCATTGAGATTCCGGTTCCGGACGAGCATGGACGGCTGGAGATCCTCAAACTCTACGCCGGCAAGCCGGAGAATCCGCTTGCCGACGACGTCAATCTGGAGCGCATCGCCAGGGAACTGCCTGCCGGCACCACTGGCGCCGACATCAAGGAGCTCTTCAGCCGCGCCGCCAAGATCGCCCGCCGCGATGCCCGCAAGCAAGGTGAAGTCGCCAAAACGATCACGCTTGCTGCCGTGCTGAAAAGCGTGGACTTCCAGCGTTTCGGCGCACCTATTTCGGAGGCGCGTTCCAAGCGCGTCCCCGAAAAGACCAAGGACGTCATCTTCAAGCACGAGTTTGGTCATCTGATCAACGGGCTTGTCCTGCACGAGATCTCCAAGGCCTTCGGCATCACCTGGGGACACGAGGTGAAGGTGATTTCAGGCATGGGTCCTGTCGGCACGGGCGGCTACGTCATGACTGGCGTGGGCGAAAACATGTCTTTGCTGTCTGAAACCGAACTGCGGGCCCACATGGTTCTCGGCTTCGGCGGCACAACCGCTGAGATCCTCTTCAATCGTGTGCGCACGGTCGGCAACCAGAACGACATCATGCAGATCAATCGTGCTGCCGATGAGATGGTGACGAAGTTCCACATGTCGCCCTCCGATGAGGTTCCGGCTGTTTATGTGCCCCGGCGCGGCGGTTCGCAGTATCTGGGCGGCGAGGATATGCCCCATTACGATGGGCTTGGTCCCAGGTCGATGGAACAGATCGACGAGGCCAAGGGCATTTTGATCCGCGACGCCGAAGCCAAAGCGCGGGCAATCTTGCAGCACTACAAAGAATTTTTCCACAACTGGGCCCTGCTGCGTGAGAAACCCGGCTATCGCATGTACACCGACGAGATCTATGAGCTCTGGAACGACAAGACGGCTCATATCGCCAAGCCCGAATGGCTCAGCGACTACGAGCTCTGGTCTGCTTATTGGGATGCGCGTTCGAAGACGCCGCCCACGAGGTCGGATCTGCGCGAGTTGAAGGAGATCCAGTCCAAGAAGACCTACAAGCCGCTGGTCGGCCTGGGCCACGCCCTCAAAGCCTAAGTGGCTTCACGAAATGCAGGGGCGAAGCATGCTTCGCCCCTACTCAAAAAAAAAAAAAAACAAAACAGCCTGAAGACCGAACTATGAACAATCATACTTGCAGCAGCAGCGTAAGCATTGAAAAATAATCTCGCCTTAAGCGCCGCCATTTGAAGGCGCCAGCTATTGAGCTCAGCTGAAACGGAATCACGGGGTTCCATTTCAGCCGCGCTCAGCGGCAATCAGTAACAGAAACAAGGATCTATGACATGAATAAGCTCAGCTCCACCGTTCCTGCGGCAAGCGAAAAGAAGTTTCTGTTCTTTGAATGGGCGTTGGGAAGCGCCGCCATATACGGAATCTTGATGCTGACAGGCAAGTTATTGCTCATGGCCGGCGTCCATCTTCACGAAGTAGGAGCTCTGAGCCTCCAATCAGAGCTTGCTTCAAAAGGCTGGGTTGACTCTGTGTTTGTCTACCTGATTCTGGGAACTCTCTATCTGATCGCGCCCCTTGTCGGCGCCGCCGCCATCGGCAATAGCTCAGGCAAGGCTATCGTCTGGGTCTTCATCACAATCCATGCAGTCATGGCAATGTCGTTAGCTGTGGCATGCCTGATTCACTGAACAGCCGACAAACTGCGCGCCGTGCTTCTGCGCGGCGCTCTATTTGTCGTTCCTCTCTGCCTCATGGGCAGGCACCACTTTTGCTGCCTGCCCATGAGGCAGAGCAAAGGAGTCTAGACATGAAAAAAACATCCATAAAAGAGCGGTTGCTTAGCCAACAAAAAAAGCAGAAAAAAGAGTTCAATTTCAGCTTCTTCGGTCTGCTCACGCTACTCGGCGATCACCCGGTTACGATCGCGCTCATCTACGGCTTGATGCTTTATTTCCTGCCGCCATTTGGCTGGATTGTCATGGTGGCTGTGATGGGGTCTGTTTTCGCACACGAAGCCGGGCATTTCATTGCTGCTAAATTGAACGGCGCTCCTGTCACCGTCTTCTCGGTCGGGCTGCCGTCCAATTGGACGCTCGCGCTGGGCAGCTATGATGGCACGACCTTCCAGATTACGCCTTACTGGTTCCTCGGCGGCTATATCGATCCCGACATGCGCGGTCTGCCGTACTGGCGAATGGTGATTATCATGCTGGCGGGCGTGACAGTGAATCTGCTCTTAGCCTTCTTGCTTTTCGCTTCGGCTTATCTCTGGACTGGCCGAGCCGAATTCGTCGGAGAACGCACCGTGATCACGGAACTCTCCGACAAGGTCGCCAACGCTAAAATCGCCGGTCTTGCGGTCGGCGACGAAATTATTCGCGTCGATGAAACCTGGATGGAAAACCGCCAGCAATTCGCGGCGACTTTGCAGACAAAGAAGGGTCAGCTTGTTACGCTTGAGACCTATCGCGGCGACCATCGTTACGAGAACATTCGTGTGCTCGTCAATGAAGATGCGCGCATCGGCGTCGGCCTCGGTGGAAGCGTCCAGCGCCAGCCGACCTTCAGCGAAACGCTCGCCATGGCGACCAGGCAAACGGCAGGCACCATTTTCAGAACCGGCAATAAGCTGCTGGAGCTGAGCCGGATTGTCGAACCTGAGAGCAAAGATCCCGACAAGAACCGCATGCACGGAATCGTGGCTGTGGTCGACGTGGGAACGGCCGCACTTTCGCACGGACTGGGCTACTTCCTCTTCGTGGTAGCCTCCGTAAACAGCAGCCTCTTTTTCGTGAACCTGGTGCCGCTGCCGATTCTCGACGGCGGGCAGATTATCATGCTCGGCATCCAGAAATGGCGAGACCGCGCCTTCAACCCGAATATGGAGGCCGTCATTACAAAAGTCTGCATCTATTTCTTTGTGGCTCTGATGCTGCTCAGCCTCTACAACGACATCGTGCACCGCATCAAATTCTAGAGCCTGCTGAGCCAAGCCACTCTGAAGGATTAAGCGTGCAAACTGAAATAACACAGGCGAGCACAGGAGTTTTCTCTTGGCTCGCCACTGCAAGTTCAGGAGAAAAAGAAATGGAAATGATGCTGATACTGGCTTATGTGCTGGTGATTGGGCTCTTGATCGTCGGTTCGGCGCTTAGCCAGATGAAAGCTGAAAGTCTTTCGGACACCTGCTTCAGCACGAAGGACACTGAGAAGTTCTACCGGTTCAAAGATCTTTCCTTAGTGCTAGGTGCCTTGGCCGTGCTGATGATCTTCATCGGCACATTTTGGCGGGGTCATTGAAATGGCAAGACACGCCTGAAGAACACGCGTCTCAAAGAGCATCCAAACTCTGGAGTGGAAGAAATGAACGATATCCCTCTGCTTATAAGGATCTCCCTGTTCTCAATCTTCCTGGGAGCAGCGATCGTGGCGTTCAGTTGCTTAGTTGCCAGCCTGTCCAGACCCCAGGAAACCTTCACGATTGTCGGCGGCATTGGCGCTCTGGTCGCGGCGCTGGCCTTCCTGATTCACAAGCTGGGCTATTAGCTGACTGGAAGTCACTGCCCGCAGTGGCAAGCCAAAGTGCCGGACGCCACCACAAGTGCGCCCGGCGAAATCACCAATCACATCATAAGGAAGAAAGGAAGATAAATGACCGCTTTCTTAATTGACGGTGTCCGCACTGCAATCGGCTCCCAGCAAGGGAGTCTG
>CAZTQO010000098.1:0-16823 GCA_964615655.1 uncultured Candidatus Obscuribacterales bacterium
AAAGAGAGCCTGGAAGCGCCCGAAGCACTCGTTCTCTACTTCCACAGCATCTGCTTCCCGACGTTGGTATGATGAACCGGTCAAAATCGTGCAGTACTAGTAATCGTCAGCTTTCATTTTGCTTTCTTCGGAGCGCAAATGTGATCAGAATCACGGCAAACAAAGGAAGCACCGCGGCAAGCGAACTATAGTAAGCTGCTTGCATAATACTTAGCGCGGACTTTTCTCGTTCGAGCTTACCTGAAGTTAGCCTTATCAAAGCCACAGCTTCCTGATTAGCCTTTGAAAACTCGTTTACAGTGGCTGAAAGCAAAAACTCGACTTTTCTCAATGCCGATAGCTTATTGATCAATATATCACCGCTTTCAAGTCCCTTTTTCACTCTCTTCAAATCATAAAGACATCTGACGGCGTACAAGGCCTTGCTGTTGAGCATGCCGCACGCTTTGTCCAGCTCTTTATCATTCTGGCAAAGAAACCTCAGCTGGCTTAAGCGTTTCTCCTCGTCGCTTTTTCTAAGCCGAAAAATGGAATCACGCCCACTTTGTTCCATATCAAACAAAACTTTTGTTCTTTCGATAATCTCGTTTTGAGTTGAGAGTCTAGTTTCAGATTCCGCAATCTTTGCCGGCAGAAAGTAAATAAGGAAGGACGCAAACAGGGCAAGCAGTATACTTACCCGCAGAGCTACACTGAGAAAAACAGCTTTTCTGTCCGAAGCCTTTAACCTACTTAAAGCAAGCTTTACATACAAGAAAAGCTGATTTGTCTGCGTCGAACCAAGTTCGACGGCCTTCAGGGCACTGGACATTTCAAGCATATACTGGAATCGATCAGACGCCTGCTTTGCCATGGCCTTGAGTATGATGCTTTCGAGCTGTTTGCTCTGGCCAGCCCGCTCAGTTGTGCTTTGAAATGGAGGCGGCGCCTGGCAAATATGCTTATGAATAATCTGATAAGGACTGTCGCCTTCAAATGGCGGCTTGCCATTTACCAGTTCATACATAACACAACCAAATGAATAAACATCGCTTCTGGCATCAACCTTTTGTCCCTGGCATTGCTCCGGGCTCATATAAAGAGGCGTTCCGAATATGTCACCGGTTCGCGTTAGTTGCGATTTGCTTCTCTTGCTTTCAGCATCCTCTTCTTCGTCACCTGTGATTTTTGCAATACCAAAATCAAGAACTATCGGATGATCGATATTATCTTCGCCCCGGCTAACCAAAATATTGCCCGGCTTAATATCCCGGTGCACAACGCCTCTTTCATGTGAGTGGGCAAGCGCCAGACAGATTTCCGAACAAATTCTTGCTAATTCAACGGAGTCAGGCTTCTCATTCTTAACATAGCTCGAAAGACTCTGCCCTTCCACACACTCCATAACCATGTATGGTCTGCCGTCGGAAACTCCAAAATCAACTACACCCACAATATTAGGATGGCGCAAAAGAGTAACGGCCTTGGCTTCTTGCTGAAAACGCAATGTAGACTCAGGTTTAACCTGCTGCAAAATCTTCAATGCGTAAACTTTGTTCAAATGCAGATGTTTAACCCGGTAAACCGTACTTATGCCTCCCTCACCAAGCTTCTCAAGAACCAGGTATTTCTCGGCAAATACTCCCGTAAGCGCGCCTGGCGCAGCTTCAGTTCTTTCTTGCATTGAAATCACGGTTTTATCTTCAAGCTCAACAGCTTCGCTGAGCTCAAGTTCAATTTTTTCGTGGCTGGGAGTTTTTGCCATTCAAGTACGCAATGTGTAATTTGTGCTCCAAAAACTTTATTCCCGTCTTTGGGCAAACATTACAGGCAAAAGCCGCAATATTAGAATCGGCTGCTTGAGCTGGCGCGTAAAAGATGCTTCTGATAGTATGAATAAACTATCCCTGACAGGGAGGATTTAACATGGCAAACGATCCACAAAAACTTTTTGATGCCGCCGGTGGAAAGCAAACTACAGAAAGCTCTGCAGTTCTGCACGTTCGCGTACAGGGGCGCAGCCGGGATATATCACTCGATCTTCTGGATATAGACCCAGGCTCATCGGATGAGACCGTGAAAAATGCGGTTGCAAATTTTATGGAAATGAGCCCGGAACTTTTGAAGAACACCGTTGTGGAACGCCATGAAAACGGCAACATGACCCTTCGACCGGAAGCAGTATTCGGATGAAAAAGCGGAAGGATTTCGATCCGCTTGCAATAGTTTCGAAAATAGCAAGTCAAGAAAAAGAGCTCGAAGGAAAAACTTTCATGGCTCCATACGTGGGCGGAGGAAAAGTCCGCCTGCGTCTTGACGGAATTATCTACGAAATGAGTGTTTCAGGCTGCCCTGAAGAATGTTGGGCTATTTTGAAAGTACAGCAGCCCGGTCTTGCAAAGTTTGCAGAGCGTGCACCGCTATCGATGGTGAGAAATTATCTGGCTCTTTTACCCCGCCTAAGACTCCTGCTTATAGATCAGTTCGACTCGAGATGGTGGGCGCTGCCGGCAGACGGCGGCAATCAAAAAATGCAGCTCACAGGCCCGGTGCCGCTTCATTTGTGCCGCGAACAGCTTGCTTCGTTCAACACGGTTTACTGCCGCTTTGACGGCGGCCACTTCTGGTACGAAGCTCTCGACCGCAGGCGCGATCCCGCAATTGCACGTCGTTTGCGTGAGTCGCTTGCCGCCGACATTAAACCGGAAGATCTGAAGCTTGCGGGTGCAGTTCCTGCGGAAAAATTCGCCTACAAGATGCTTTATCTTGAGAAACACAAAGGCGATCAGGAGGTTCTTGATGAAAGAACAAAGATCAGCCGGGCACTTGCGCACAGCGGAGCCGTGCTTGATTCTTACTGGTATGCAAACGGCTCGGAACACGCTACCGTAAGATTCCGCATAGAGAATCGGGATCACGTTGTCCAAATTCGACCCGGCGATCTGCAAATTGTCAGTGCCGGCATTTGCCTCTCCGGTGAGGATTCGAGCTTCGACCTTGCAAGCCTGGTTGGCGTTTTGAAAGAAGCAGACAGAAATGGCGAATACTACTATTACGACTAAAGAAATTGCCTACGTCCTTGCAGGTGAATCCAGAGACGGAATTTTGCTCGCAAAAATGCTCTGGAAAAGCAAGGGCAGTGAAACTTCCGTTCAGTTTGACTGGAAAAGAGTACTCGAGCGAGAAGAATCGAAGGGAGATCTTGTCGGTTTCTTTCACACTCATCCTGATGGTTTCACAAACGCCAGCCAGCGCGACGATCAGACCATGGAATCCTGGAGTTTTTGTTTTGGCAAGCCGCTTCTCTGCGTGATCGGCACCAGTGCGGGTCTGCGCGCCTGGATTTACGACGCAAGCTCAGGAGCACTCAAAATCAAAGAAATAAAGGATCTCAGGGTATTCAGAAACAACTTTCTGGTAGCAATCTTGTAATATACAGCTAAATAACTTAGGCGGATTATATGACAGGCAGGTTGGCACGCGAGCAGTTTTTCAGGGGCAAAGAAGCAATGACAAAACTTGCTTCTGCATCCGTTCACATTTGCGGAGCAGGCGCCCTCGGCTCAAACCTGGCGGTTAACCTTGCCCGGAGCGGTTTCAAGAACCTGACTGTAATAGACATGGACAGGGTCGAAGAACAGAACATCGGCACTCAGATATGGTCGCTTGAAGACGTGGGCGGCAAAAAAGCTGAATTATTGAAGAACTTGATTTTTCGCGAACTGGGGGAAGAAATAACTGTTCACACACAGGAACTGAAAGCAGAAAATATCGCCAGACTCCTGAAAGGAGCTAGTCTTGTTGTGGACAGCTTTGACAATACAAGATCGCGCAAGATTGTTTCTGATTATTGCAAGAACAATTCAATTAACTGTTTGCACGCCGGCATAAACGAAAGCTTCGGTGAAGTTCGCTGGAACGAGAAATACCGGGTGCCTTCGGACGCCGGGCTTGACGTATGCGATTATCCGCTGGCGCGCAATCTAATCATGCTGGTCGTGGCGGTTGCAAGCGAAGCACTCATAACTTTTGTCCTCGATGGAGAAAAGCGAAACTATTCTTTGACCCTTGCCGACCTGCAAATTAATCACGAATTTGATTGAGAAAAAGAAAAACATGACCTTTTTCGTATTGACCAGTGCTGCATTATTGTCTTAGTATGGGAAAACCGCCTGTACTCAAACAGGAGGAGCATACAAACTAGGGGTCAGAAGGTTGCAGGTGAGAACCCTGCAGGATTGGCAACAATCCTTAGCTCAAAAAGAGCGTCTGAAGTATACACAGAGCGCCTGTGCATACATTGCTCCTGCAACTTGTATAGGCGGTAATTCCAGAACAATTTCCGGAATAGTTTCCGGAACCATTTCCAGAATAATCTCCAGAACAATTTCCAGAACAATTTCCAGAACAAGATTTCGAAGGAGGATGCCAGTGTCGGAAGACGGCCCAGATCATAAGACAGCAGCGACCTGCTTGATCGCGCTCAGTTGAATACTGCAGCGCACGCTTGCGCTGCAAATTTTCCGATACCAAATATGGTGGCATTTTCTATTGACAGAATTGCTTTGATTCGCTAGGATCAGATTACCGACTGTACTCTTACAGAAAGAGCATACAAACCGCTGTTAACGGAGGGGTCGTGGGTTCGAATCCCGCCGGGTCCGTATATGGACCCGTAGCTCAGAGGTAGAGCACTTAAATACTTGCTCTTGCAACTCGTACAGTCGGGTTGCTTTATATATTCGATTGGTTTCACGGACAAGAGGAGGTCGTCAGTCGTTATAGTGAGACAGGGCGACAAACAATGGATCGATCCCCAACACGCGCTCAGTATCTGGCTGCAGCGCGTGCTCCTCATTTTAAACTAGTGCCACTACATATGGTGCAACATTTATTTGACAGCGCTAAAACTGCGCGTTAAGATCAAACTACTGCCTGTACCCAAACAGGATGAGCTTACAATCTGGTGAATTCAATTTTCTAAATTGAAAGCGGTTCGAATCCGTCCCCGCCGGAGGCTCCGGTACCACAAACAAAACAACAGCTCTTTCGACTTGTACAGGCAGTAAATTTTCAGCCAGTTGCCGCCGGCAGCCAGCAAAGAAATCAGGTGCGCATTGCCCGAGAATCTAAGCTGAATTGCCGTGCCTCTTCTGGCAACCGGAGGACCCTCCGCTAAAGCTGGCGGGTCCCTGGACATTTTCTTGAGTAAGGACCCGGCTTTTTTAATCTGTTTATCTTTGCCGGTCCGTGGTAGATAGATCTCAAGCCTGTACTCTCACAGCCCGAGCATACAAACCAACCTTAAAAGGGTTCTTAGTTAAAAAGCTCCGGCGACTTGTACAGGCGCTTCTTTTGGAGGTGCTTCCAATGTTTGAGGATTTGATCAGGCAAACTGCAAATGCATCTGAACAAGACTTCCGTCTTGCAATTATCAATGCTTTGCTGCGCACTCCTCACAGACAGCTAGCACCATATATTAAGCTCTTTGCATACGTGCATGACCGCGATCCACTTTTTTTCGGCCACCTCGGAGCCTGGTACTTCGACAACGGTTCGGTCCGTGATCTGAAGCAGCTTTTTGTTGCATTTCTTGCCACCTCGCGTTTTTCCGACGAATTCCGAAGCGCAGGTCTTGCGATGCTGCAAAAATTGCCTCCATTTGAAGTGGAGCGCGTGCTTGGCATAATCAAAGGGCATAAAGAAGACGGCAAAGCAGTCGCAGGCATAGTTTCGACGGTGCCACGCTCCGTCAAAACAACAATCGAGCATTATTTGAGAGAACGCGAATCAAACCGTGAAGCTTTCGACAAAGTCGTTTTACATGCCCGCAAATCACTGAAAACGCTTTACGCCTCGCTTCGAATCAAGCCAGGCGAGTATGCGCAAAAAGTGCTTTTCGAGAATCAGCCACCTGAAGACAGCAAGCTTCATGTTTTAAAGCTGCTAGCCAAAACAACGGAGCCGCAAGAACAGGCCAAACTGATCGCGGAACATAATATCCCGTACAGGGTGGCTATTTCAGGATTGAAACAAGTAACACCTTCGGTGCTGGCGGCCCTTGTATGCGCGATGACTCCCCAGGAAGTAATAAACAACCTGGCAAGCCTGAAAAAGCGCGGAGCCATGGACAATGCCGATTTGAGAAAGGTCATTGAAGCCAAACTACAAGATGCACAGCAGGATAAAAGGGTTTCGGCCCTCAAAACAAGGCAGGCATTGAAATCTGCAGATCTCGATCAAAACATGGCAAAATTAGTTGAGTCGGTCGGCGACAAACAAATTAAGGCAAAAGCCAGAATCAAACGCCCTACGGCTTTGCTCATAGATAAAAGCGGCTCAATGGATATTGCCATCGACGTAGGCAGGCAAATTGCCGCAATAATTGCGCCTGTTTGTGATGCCGGTCTTTTTGTTTTCGCTTTCGACACAATGTCGTACAAGCTTGAAACTAAAGGAGGCAACGAGCTTTCTGACTGGGAGAAAGCCTTCAAAGGCATAACTGCCGGCGGTGGCACCTCATGCGGTGTTTCTGTAGAAGTAATGCGCCGACAGAAAAATCTGGCAGAGCAAATCATCATAGTGACTGACCAGGAAGAAAACAACGCGCCTTACATGGCTCAATCACTCCAACAATACAGCAAAGAACTCGGTGTCCTGCCGTCCGTGATCATTGTAAACGTCGGCAGGCACTCAGACAGGCTTGAGCGTTCGCTTGCGGCAGAGAAAATCACTGTCGATACATTCGATTTCAATGGTGACTACTACAGTCTGCCCAGCCTGCTGCCAATGCTGGCCGGTGGAACCCGACTCGAGTTTCTGATGGATATCATGGAGTATCCACTGCCTGAAAGGAAACTAAAAGTACTGGCTCCTGCCTGATGCCTGATAGAGCTGGAATATGCCTGATAGAGCTGGAATTAAGAGGGAGCCGCAGGGTTCCTTCTTAAGCTAACAAGACAGAAGTCTTCAAACCTAAATCTTTGTGGAATAATCCCTTCAGCATGACTCGGACGGGACCGGCCCATTGACTGATACAGAGAAATTGAAAGCTGATAACGGCGACAATATGGTAGGCCAGCTCTTCGAAGATCGTTTCGAAATCATATCGGTGCTGGGCCGCGGCGGCATGGGCATGGTCTACAAAGCACGGCAGGTCCATATGGACAAAATCGTGGCGATCAAAACCGTGGTTCAAGGCACGGTATTCGACGACAAGAGCTTTTTGCGCTTCGAACAGGAAGCACGCACGGCAGCGTCGCTCACACATCCCAACATAATAAGCATTTTCGATTTCGGGCGCAGCAAAGAGCAGGGTTTTGCCTATCTTGTAATGGAATATATTTCAGGTAAGAATCTGGAAGACGTGATCATAGAATCCGAAGCACTGCCGCCCGAGCGCTTCTGGCGAATATTTAGCCAGGTCTGCGACGGCATGCAGCATGCCCACAATAAAGGCATCATACACAGGGATCTCAAACCTACCAACATAATGCTTTGCCTCCAGGAAGAAAATTTCGATCAGGTCAAAATCGTAGACTTCGGGCTTGCAAAACTTAGCCGGGGTCAAGAACAGCATTTAACTCAGTCAGGCATTGTTCTGGGCAGCCCCCTGTTTATGAGCCCTGAACAGGGACGGGGAGCCGAGCTTGATCACCGCTCCGACATTTATTCGCTTGCATGCGTCATGTATTCATCTTTAACAGGTCACGTGCCTCTAAAAGGGGCAAATTCAATGGCAACGATTTACAAACACATCTCAGACCGGCCGCCGTTCATGTCGGAAGTAGCACCGGAGTTGAATATATCTCCGAGGCTAGAAGAAGTAGTTATGAGGGCGCTTGAAAAAGACCCTGCTTTGCGCCCGCAATCTATGGATACTTTTAGAGATGAGATCGCCGAAGCTCTGCATATAAATCGGACCAAAAGCGTTCAGAGCACTAATGGGTCATCCTCAACATATTCAACAACGCCGGAGCATTCTAAGCAGGCAGAGAAGCCGGAGCATTCTATGCCTGCCAAAAAGCCGGAGCATTCTATGCCTGCCAAAAAGCCGGAGCATTCTATGCCTGCCAAAAAGCCGGGGCATTCTATGCCTGCAAAAAAGCCGGGGCATTCTATGCCTGCAAAAAAATCTGCTTCTCTTGCAGCATTGCCGCTTGTGTCTTCGGTGATTGCTGTTTGCATGCTTGTGGTTTTTGCTGTTTCAAAATATATGAGCGAGAATACTGCACAGATGCCGGAAACCCGAAGCAGCGCCAGCAGCAGCAATAGCAAAGCTAATGAAAACAAGCAGGCAACTTCTGCTTCGACAGCGCTTGCAAGCAAGAATAACTTGCCAGCAGCAGAGAAAGAAAAGCCTGCAAGCAAGAAACAAAATCCAGCTTTGACGGCAACAGCACCCGGCAACACAGAAACCGGCATAACACCCGGCAACACAGAAACCGGCATAACACCCGGCAACACAGAGACCGGCATAGCATCGAAAACGAAAGCCAGCACAAAACCAGTGGCTCAAGATCAATTAAAGACGACTGCCGAAACTGAAGCAAAAAACAAAGCTGCAAATATTTCCAGTTTGGTAGACCGCAAGAAACTCGATCTCTACAAAATCAAAAAAGAACTGAGCTCCGAAAAGAAAATCGCTCTGGATCTTGCTTATAAGTTTAGTACCGATGCTAAGGAGCAGTTTGTACAGGGCAACTATAGCCAATCCCAAATACTCTTTCAGAAAGCTCTTGATCAAGAGCGGGTAATTTTCGGTGACACTGACCCGCACCTGCTTCCAAGTGCCACTCACATAATTTCTTGCCTGCGAAACGGCGCAGGCAGGCAGGACGAAATTGCCGCTTATCTCGACCTGGCTTTGCGTTGCTTCGACAAAAATCAAAGCGAGGCAACAAGTTTCGTTAACAGCACAAGCATGCCTTTAACAGTATGGAAACCACTTGCTCTGCAGTGCCTGCAAACGGCCCAAACAAACAGAAGTTTTGAGCTTAGAAAGAGCTATGCTCAGTGGTCACTTGAATTCTTTGGCCTTGCTTGCAAGCAATGGAAAGAGCCAAAGGATGATAAATACTATGATTTCTTGAATTCGTATGTCAGTGCCTGCCATCTAGCAGGTGACTCCCGGCAAAAGAAGGACGTTTTAGATGAACTCCGAAGTGCAGGAAAACTCAAGGCTCCACAGCTTCATGACTTTCCAGGCTATCTTCCGGAGAGAAATCAGCTGAGACCGTTTCCGCAACGATTCAGAAACTTCATTCGTAACAAGAGACCCCACGAGCAATGATTCAATGCGGCATTATCGCCGTTTCAGACAAGTTTCAAACAAAGCGGTTAATCTTTAGCACGAGGATATGAGATTGGAGAGCTGATTTTGGAACTAACTTTGCCAGCAGGTCTTGAAGATGTATTGCTGCAATACTTTGGCATAAAATCGCTGCGTCATCTGCAACTACCCGCAATCGAAGCTGTCCTCTCCAGGCGCGATTCGCTTGTAGTCCTGCCTACAGGCGGTGGAAAGTCCCTTTGCTATCAAGCTCCGGCAATTATGCAGGGTGGTACAACCGTTGTTGTTTCGCCTCTAATTTCACTTATGAAAGATCAAGTAGATGGTCTCTGCGCTGCCGGTGTGCGCGCCATTCAATTGGACTCATCGCAAGACTTGCATGAACGCCGCGAGCATATGCGTTCTCTCTGGTCCGGCAATATCAACTTGCTGTTCGTTTCTCCCGAGCGCTTGAGTCAGGCCGAATTTCGAAACAGCCTCAAAGACATCGATTTGAAAACATTCGCGGTCGATGAAGCGCACTGCATAAGCCACTGGGGACACGATTTTCGCCCTGAGTACCGCCAACTGGCAACCCTGAAAGATGAGTTTCCCGACGTTTCCGTTCATGCATACACAGCTACTGCAACTCAGAAAGTCCAGCAGGATATTGTAGAACAATTGAATCTCAAGAACCCTCAGATTCTGGTTGGAGACTTTGACAGAGCTAATCTTACATATCGCGCCGTCGCTCGCCGCGAAATGCTCGCGCAAGTTCTTGAAGTAATAAATCGGCACAAATCAGAAGGCGGCATTGTCTATTGCATAAAGCGAAACGATGTTGAGGATTTGACGGCGCGCTTGCGCAAGCACGGCATAAACGCTCTGGCTTATCACGCAGGCATGAGCAAAGAAGAACGCAGTGCTGCGCAAGAAGCCTTCGTAGAAGAAAGTTGTGATGTGATTGTTGCAACCGTTGCATTTGGAATGGGCATCGATCGTTCCAACGTGCGCTATGTGATACATGCATCGATGCCTCAATCAATCGAACACTATCAGCAGGAAACAGGTCGGGCTGGTCGAGATGGGCTGGAAGCCGAATGTGTTCTGCTCCATTCCGGACAGGATTTTATTACCTGGAAATATCTGCACGAGAATGGTACGGATCAGGAAAACTCCGCTGCACTCGAGCACTCGCTTGCCCTTCTTGAGGACATGGACAAATATTGCCGCACAGCAAGTTGCAGGCACAAAATGCTTGTTAATTATTTCGGTCAAAAGTACGACACGGATGATTGCGGAGCCTGTGATATTTGCATGGGTGAAACAGCGATATTGCCTGACTCGACAGTAATCGCCCAGAAGATACTTTCATGTATTGCAAGGATAAAGGGAAATTTCGGCATAAAACATGTCAGCTCAATTCTGCGCGGTCAGAAGACTGAAGCAATCTCACGTTACAAACATGACGAGCTCAGCACCTATGCGCTAATGAAGGAGCACAGCGAACACGACATTCGAGATTGGACATATCAGTTGATCAGGCAAGGCTTGCTCGCGCAGGAGCTTGTTACAAGTTTCAGCGGTCAGCAATTTCCGGTTCTCAAACTCAACGAAGCATCAATGGAAGTTCTTACTCAAAAAAAGGAAGTCCGCTTACTGCAGCCAGTTGCAAAAAAACGAGGCGAAAAAGCTAAATCTTCCCGTGCAGATACCGTATCATGGCAAGATGTTGATCGCGATCTCTTCGAAAAATTCCGCATACTGAGGCGCGACCTGGCCAGCCAGCGCCGTGTGCCCCCTTACGTGATCTTCAGCGATAAGACCCTGCGCGAAATGGCCAGCAGACGCCCGCGCTCATTGTCAGGAATGAGGCAAATCCACGGCGTAGGTGATGCAAAGCTTAAAGACTTCGGACCGCAATTTCTTGAATTGATAAATTCATCAGGACACTAGCAGCCCGAACAAGCCTTAAGCCTCCAGCTGCGTCAACGACTCAGGCAAGAAGAGGATCAAAAAGCTATTGCTTCTTGCCTATTGCTTCTTGCGGAAGTCTTCGTAGCTTATTTTTGTGCCTTCGAATTTATTGACTGTATAAACAACGGTGCCGGGGTTTACCAGCGGATAAACCTTGAGAATGTCCGCGTTATTGTGACGAACGCAGCCATGGCTCACGCTCTTGCCTATCTGATCAGGGCGGTTGGTGCCGTGCATACCATAATTGGTACCATCCAGCCTTATAAAGGCAAGCCCAATTGGGTTGCGTGGATTCTGCTTGAATGGTGCCACCGGGTCGCCACCAATACTTTTGGGCGGATACCAGATAGGATCCAGGCGCTTGTCCGATACTTCCCAGCGCCGGTTGGGTGTTGGTGTCGAACTCTTTCCAACAGCATTCGGAACAGTCAATACCTCTGCAATCTGACCATTCTCTTGAAGCTGCAGCACATGGGTCCTGTGTGCGCCTTTATCGACAATCACAACCGAGGGCAGTTCCGGATTACCTGTTGCATCCGGCAGTGCAGCCGGCAAGCTAAGGCTCTGATCACTACGCTTTACCGTGCTCTGCCAGTCGTTTTTTTCAAGTTGCTGAATTAAAACAGCAATCTGGTCCTGAGACTCAGGAACCTGTGCCAGCCTGCCAGCTTCATCCATTCTATTAAACTCTCCGCCTAATGCCCCGAAACCAGGGCTGAACCAAACCGATCCGAATATGAAAGGAGTGTAATATTTAGCAGTGGCGCTGTCATTGGGGAAATTCCCACAGCTCAGGAAAGCTTAAAACCGGAGCCGGAGAGATAGAATAAGGCTCTTAGGGTCCCGTAAACTAAAAGCATGAAGAAAGCAGCAAAACTCAGCTCGAAAATAAACCTGAAATCGCTTGCCAAATACAAGAAGCGATTTTTGCGCTTTTTTCCGGATGCTTTTGAAGACGAACGCTATCTTGAATGGGAGCACGACTACAAATGGGCCGCACACAAGTTGTTCAAAACTCAGCTTGGCAAAAGCAAGTATAAACAGCTCCTTGAAAAAGGAGACTTCAAAAGCATAGCCAGAATCGCCCTGCAAGTAGAATCGGGAACAACCTTCCTCTTCTCATTTGAAAAGATGGCTCTCAGAGACGCGCTTGCCCTGCCGGAAGGAGCCCGCAATTTTTCATTCGCCCTCTACCAGCTTTTGTATGGAAGCGCTGACCCGGACGAACGCTTCGTTTCCTGGATTGTGTC
The DNA here is from genome assembly GCA_964615655.1 of uncultured Candidatus Obscuribacterales bacterium. Lineage (GTDB taxonomy): Bacteria > Cyanobacteriota > Vampirovibrionia > Obscuribacterales > Obscuribacteraceae > JAIEPM01. The sequence continues at coordinate 12,478 of CAZTQO010000098.1, forward strand.
TGTTTCAGAGCTACCTAGAAAAAAATCCAGAGTACTATCCTGGCCGATACTAACCCTATTTCCCTACATAGCTCAGCCGGAAAAACATATTGTCTTAAAGCCGAACGCCATGCTCAGAGCAGCCAGGGAACTCGACTATGACCTCGATTATTCTTCAAAACCAAATTTGAAAAGCTACAAGAGCTTGCTTGACCTTGCAGACCAGGTAGGAGCCGCAATCCAAGATCTGAAACCAAGAAACTATCATGACCTGCAAACATTTCTCTGGACAATCGGCTCGCCTGAATACGACCGCCTGGAAGAAGAATTGCTATAGCCCGTAAAAAAATCACTGAGCCAGCAGGGTTATCACTCTTTGCTTGTCGGTCACAGGTGCCTGAATTCTCCTGCAGCCGAACCGCTTGTGTTTGTTAGCAGTTGCTTTTATCTGCTCGATCGGAGATTCATTTTCAACGCGGCAGCTCTCGTACCACCAGTTCTGAGGCAATATGACTATCCAAAGCAATCTTACCGCTATTCATTCAGGCTCACAAATTATGGCAGAACTCCCAACATGTGACCTTCCCCTTTTTTGGTAGACAGGTGGTCTGGGTAATCCCGCTCAGGCCACTTGTCTATCTTTTTGTTCTTTTTCCTCCGGTGTCAGGTAACCTAACGTGGAGTGCAGCCGTTTTCTGTTGAAAAAGATCTCTAAGTACTCGAAAATCATCATTATTTGGAGGCATCATAGAAATCAATCTGTCAATGTTTTGGGGGACAGGTCAGTTTGCACGTCTTGAACGTGCAAACTGATTGCCTCATTCTTCGACGAGCGAGGGAATTTGTATGAGTGCAAAAGCAAATGCAAAAACATTTGAAGAACGTGAACGGTACTGGACCAAGATAATTCAGGAAGCCAGGGCATATCCGGCAGGAGTTGCAGCTTTTTGCAGGGATAAAAAGATCGGCGTAAAAAACTTCTACGTCTGGTTCAAGAGACTGAAGAAAAACCACCCGGAATGGCAGGACCGTCCCGAAGTGAGCAAAAAGAAAGAATCCAGCAAAGATCATCCGGCGGAAACGGAAGTGCTGGAGAATCCGAAACGGAGAAAGTTTACTGCCGCGTTCAAAGCGAGAATTCTGAATGAAACAGATTCCGCCGAAGAAGGGCAGATAAGTGCAATTCTTCGGCGAGAAGGTCTGTATCATTCTCATCTGTCCAAGTGGCGACAAGTTTTTTTGAAACTCGATTATCCTGTTTGCCTGATGCAGCTTCTTCTGCAATTTGGCATAATCCTTCCTCAATCGCTTCAGCTCTGCTTCTGCTTCGGGCCCTCTCTTTCTAGCTTCCAGACCACGTTGTGCTCGCTCTTTTGCCGAAATCTCAGCCCCCGAGCGGAGCTCGAATTTTTTGCTCTTCCGGTTGCAAAGTTTAGGCAAAACTCCTACACTAAACCTGAGCTGAAAATCGTCTCAAACTTGTTGACAGATTCCGGAGTTCTTATACTGACCTCCTTTGCAAAATTGACAGGTTGCTTAGTGGCAAGATCAAGCTCTCCACCCGCAGAGACGGCGCCATTAAGACCTGTTGTCATGTCGTTATTGTCTACACTGATTTTACCTTCTGATACGTTTGCCTAGCTTGTTTTCGAATGGGGAACCGCCAACCAAATCAGGGGACAAAGTCAGTCTCAATATTCTTGCCACCGAAAACGATCAGCGAAACAAGACCTTGCCGATCTGCTCAAATCCGAAGGGGGCACATCAGAATCTCAATGGACTGTCTATTCGGGTCTAACTTCCGGAGTACTCAACCCATCAGCAAACTCGACAATCTTAGCGCTCCGCTCTTTGATGGAAGGAGCATCTTCATTGTGCACTTTTCCAGGATGATAGATCGACATCAATTCTTCATATGTCATACCTAGTTTCTTCATTGCCTCTTCTTCAACATGCTTTACGTATTCCACATCTCCACCGCAGATGTCCTTGTAATTTTGCGGCCACCAGCCAGCAAACCCAAATCTAGCCGAAATGATATCTTTCTCTTCCCTCAAAAGCTGATCGAATTTGCTAACAAATGAATCAGGTAATGGTTCAAAGTAGGCGGGCGCCGCTGCTTTCTTCAGAATCTTGACTGCATCATCAGTTCGTCCAACACTCTCAAGTGCTAAAGCAATACGAGACGCATACGAACTACGCCCAGAGCTAAGTCTAGTGTCGCTGTCAAAAATTTGCACAGCTTCTTCGTATTCACCTATTTCCACTAAGGCAATGGCAAATAATCTCAGATCATTCAGAGGTACAACAGCACATTTTCTGAATGCTCTAACTGCATCAATGTAACGTTCGGCATCGACATAGGCTCTAGCAAGATAGAGTTTTACTGTACTGTGCCACCCGGGTTCACTATTTGAAACAAGTTGTTCAAGATATTCCATTTGCTGCAAAAGCATTTGATCTCCTGGATTTTCTTTTAGAAGCTGCGTCATTTCCACCAACCAACGATATGGTTTTCCAACCGGAAAAGGCGGATTTGCTCTCGCCATTTTCTCAACCAGTTGTTTTCGAATCGTATGATCGTGTATTCTATCCACTCCTGGAGGGCAAGATGTTAAAAGAAAATCTATGACAACCTCTGTGCTTGGCTCTTTTGTTATCTCCTCTTGAAGCCATCGATACCTTTCCAAAAGTTCTGCGGCTTCTCGATAAAGCCTAATGTGACGCTCACACATGCTATATACCCCGCCAGTGTGGGCTTTTCCGAGGGGATACATAGGGGCCTTTACGACCAGTGACAATCATCAACGAAGCAGACATTTTCAGCAAAGCACAAAATGCCTTCTTGGATGCAGGATCATGTGAACGTGCAATGAAGTGCAGCAGTCTACTGTGTTGAATTAGCCATGGAATCGAAAACTCGGAGGTTTCCATGGTGATTCCCGAGAAAGACATTTCACGGACTTGCCTACATGGCAAAACACTATGAGCCAGTCTTTTTCCATTTTCATGGAATCTAAACTGCTCGCCGGGGTTAAGATGGAACAACGTGCCGCAAATAGTAGCCTTCAGGGATGCTGTCTTTTGGTCGCTAAGATTTCGCACAATGAGAGTTCCGTTGGCTTTCTTCGAGATTTGGAAGAGACAACCACCTTTAACATCTAAACCAACTGACGATACGAAAAGCCTCAACGGGGATTTCGAAAGAATTACTAGCTCTGAAGATGCTGCAATTGCATTCTCGATCATCTGATCAGTTTCATTCGAGTTTATTCCCCAAACAATAGCGGATGGGAACTCTATTCGTTTTTCCTTGCCAATAACGCTATCTATGATTTTTGTAAATGAAATTGGAAGACCAATCTGAATTCCACCACCATCAAGCTGAACTCCAGAGTTCCCTTCACTGGATTCCATGTAGATATTTCCAGAGAAAGTGTTTAAGTAGCTTTCTGGTTGAAAAATCATGCTTAAGAATGAGGGATCAGTAAGATAGACCTCCCCTCCCAATCCAAATTGATTTAGGTTTTGGAGCTTAGAGAGGTTTGGATTGTTGGTTTTCCAATAATCCAGGGGCTTAGCCGTGGCAGCACCCAAGTCGCTTTCCTCGATCCCGAGATACAATGCTACAGTCGGAGCCAATAATTGTGCGCCTGCGCCGATTTCTATTGTGGATGCAGCCGGCTCGTCAATGTGAATTAGAATTTTGCCGTCACCGGTCGCGGCAACAATCGAATCTGGCCGAACTTGTATCCTGGATCCATGGGTCTCTGATTTGATCGATAAATCCACCAAGGCACCTCCGGTCAAATTACCTACTTGCAAATTTCCTAGTGTAGAGATGCTTATGGACTTAGCTGCTGATGTTCCGTCGACCAACTGAAGCAATCCAGAATTGGTGTTTCTCAATGAGATACTACCAGCAGATGATCTGGCAAACAAAAGCCTGGTACCCACTTCTAGAGGTAAGCCAGCTGTGCCAATATTTCCTGAAGCAATCAAGCTCAACGCATTGGGTCCGTCAGCGGTAAGCCCTGTTACAGTGATTCCGGAGTTTTCGGCTTGGGACAAGCCCCCATTCACTGTAAGAAAAACGTCTCCGTTGGAAACCGAATCTAGAACCAGCAAAGACTTATTGTTGGTAATGAAATATGGAGAGTTCACGCCCGACGCAGTAAATCTGAGTTGATCCACCGATGTCTGCAACTGCCCAGCCTGGATTCCAATTCCACCTGTAGCAGTCTGCAAAGAAAGAGCATGACCACTAATTAACGCACCACTGGTTGAAATCCCCGTTGCTCCAGAAAGAGAAATGCTTCCAAAATCAAAAGGATGTTCACCTTCCAAACCGTCAGCCGCGGAAACAA
>CAZTQO010000099.1:0-16300 GCA_964615655.1 uncultured Candidatus Obscuribacterales bacterium
AGGCCGCATCCAAGGCCGGAACCAAGACCAGAACCGGGGCCGCGTCCTGTGCCACCAAGACCGGAGCCGGGTCCGAGGCCGCATCCAAGGCCGGAACCTAGACCAGAACCCGGTCCGAGACCAGGTCCGCATCCAAGACCAGAGCCTCCGCGTCCTCCGCGCCCGGAGCCTCCGCGTCCTCCGCGCCCGGAGCCTCCGCGGCCGCATCCGCGTCCGGAGCCGCGCCCGGAGCCAGGACCGCGGCCGCATCCACGTCCGGAGCCGCGCCCGGAGCCAGGACCGAGACCTCATCCGCGCCCGGAACCGCATCCACATCCAAGACCGCGCCCACCGCATGATTATCCGCATCCTCCCAGACCGACAGACCATCATCCCTACCGTGACTGCCAGTGGTATAGACCGCAAAATCAGCACTGGGGTTGGCATGATCCGATTCGATGGAACCGGGGCTGGGATACATGGTTCTTCCGTCAAAGTCCAAACTATGATCGCTGGAGCCCGATAATAAGCAGAGAAGCCAGAGACATTGCCTTCATGATCGAAAGCGGTCAGTGCAAAGAAGCAATGTATCGCCTGAACCAGCAGCTCTATGATCTCAGATATGATCGATACGCTCAAAATCAGCTGCTCAGGGAAATTTCCGATAACCTGGCTCGAAATCGAGGCGGTTATCTGAATCTCGATAAATGGAATCCGAATCGAGGTACCTGGGATACGATTGAAATCGTTCCGATTCCGCCTGCCGCTCCTCCTGATCAGCCGCCACCACCAGTGGAGGCGCCAATACCGGTACCCACATACGAAGACGATCCGTGGATTCAGCTTGAAAGCAATGTTGTCCCGGCTCTACTAGATGCAGGTGACTCTCATGCTGCTGCAAGCAGATTGAACTCTGATCTCTTTAACCTTAGAGGGAATCTTGATGCACAGAATATCTTGCTGTCAATGGTTGATTCAAACGATAAAAAAGGCAGTGCAAGCGATCTGAAGTTGGGTGAGTGGAATCCGGCTACCGGGACCTACGACAGTGCTGAAATCTTGCCTGCTCTGACTGATCCAGGCAAAGGCATAGATATAAGCACATTCGACAATGTAGATGCGCCGGCACCTGCGGATTTTATTGATACGACAAATCCAAATGATGCTACAGATCCTTGGATGCATGAAGAAATTGCTGTAATTGGTGCTCTTCTTGATGCAGGAGATGCAAAGGCTGCCGCAACGCGATTGGTGGCTGACCTGCAATTGCTCAAGCCGGATCTCAATTTGCAGAACGATTTGCTTGCCTGGGTTTATGAGAATCAACAGAACGGTTCCGGTGCAGACATAAGTCTGGGAAGCTGGGACGAAAAAGCGGGCACTTATGTGAATATCGAAATTCTTAGTGCTGGAGCACCTCCAGGAACTGGTATTGCGATCAAAACCTATGCAGATTAGAGGAATGAAATCAAGTTTGATGAGTTCTGCCTAAGATCTGGCGGCATTGCTAGTGGTGGCAAGCTCATGAGTGTGTATATCTGGAAAGTGGCTCAACATGCGCCTCGACTGCGCATGTTGGGCTGCTTAGTATTTTGGAAAAGTTCACTATGCGGATTCAATTATTTTTTGACACAAAAAGAATGAGAATAATCATAGAGTCGTCAAAGCTGCCGTGGATGGCTGCTTTTGCCCCGTTTTCGCTGCATTCAAATTCTGTAAGCGTAAAATACGCATTGTGGCAAATTTGTGACAGACGTTAACTTGAATTGTCGAGATGGCGGATTTGATTGGCATATGAAAAGCCAATAAGCAGGTTGAAACAGAATTATGTCGATAGAGAATTTTGAACCCCCTAAGGAAAGTGCCAAGCAAGAACAGCAACATTTGGCCCTTAATGAAGAAGTGACATACGATCTTGCTCGCGGAGGCCGTGGCGGAGGAGATCGCGGAGGTGGCGGTGGTGGTCGTCCGGGTGGTGGCAGGCCTGGTGGTGGCGGACATGATCGTCCGATGCCGCGCCCGCAACCGAGACCGGAGCCGCGTCCGCAACCGCGCCCGCAGCCGAGACCGGATCGTCCGCAGCCGAGACCGGAGCCGCGTCCACAACCGCGTCCGCAGCCGAGACCGGATCGTCCGCAGCCGAGACCGGAGCCGCGTCCACAACCGCGTCCGCAGCCGAGACCGGATCGTCCGCAACCGCGACCGGAGCCGCGTCCGCAACCAAGACCGGATCATCCGCGCCCGCAACCTCCAAGGCCAGATCATCCGAGACCGGATCGCCCGCAACCAAGACCGGATCATCCGCGTCCGCAACCTCCAAGACCCGACCATCCAAGACCGGATCGCCCGCAACCAAGACCGGACCATCCGCGTCCGCAACCTCCAAGGCCAGATCATCCGAGACCGGATCGCCCGCACCCAAGACCGGATCATCCGCGTCCGGATCATCCAAGACCCGATCATCCAAGACCGGATCGCCCGCAACCAAGACCGGATCATCCGCGTCCGGATCATCCAAGACCGGATCACCCAAGACCGGACCATCCGCGTCCGGATCGTCCACATCCAAGACCCGATCATCCAAGACCAGATCATCCAAGACCGGACCATCCACATCCAAGACCGGACCATCCACATCCAAGACCGGACCATCCACATCCGCGGCCGGATCGCCCGCACCCAAGACCGGATCACCCGCATCCAAGACCGGATCATCCACACCCGAGACCTGGCGATCATGGATTCCCTGGCGGACGTCGATGGGGCCCGCCGGATCATCATCATCACTGGGGTTGGCACGATCCTATTCGCTGGGGTAGAGGCTGGGATCCATGGTTCTGGTCGCACAGTCCAAACTATCCGACCTGGAACGATAACATCAAAAGAGAAGCAGCTAATATTGCTTTTCAAATGGACATGGGTAATTCAGACGCTGCCGCAATCAATCTCAGAGAAGATCTCTGGAATCTGCGGGGAGATATGTACGCGCAAGACCAACTTTTGAGCGAAGTGAATCGCTACGAAAGAAAAGGCATCGGTGCTGATATCTACCTGGGCAACTGGAATCCATTACGCGGAACCTGGGATAATATCAATGTAGTTACACCAACCGGACGAGCAATTCCAATCAACACATATGGCGGTTGGGATGATGGCTGGTCAATTTCAATCGGTGTGAATATCGGCCGCTAATCACCCATTCTCCAGACCTGTCTTCCCGGCTTTCCATTCAGGGTGGAACCACTTTGAACTTCGCCTGCGGACCAGGGGATGTTGCGATAAGTATAGGGCGGTAAAAAGCCTCCATTACGGTTATTTCTGTCGGAGGGTGATGGACTTCCGCTGCTTTCAGGCGGCTGCTCGCTGCTCGGAGGATCTTCGCTTTGCGGCGGCGTATCGCCACCACTGCCGGGCTGCTCATTGTCTTGCGGCGTATCTCTGCCACATGGTTCCTGGTTATCGTGAGGCGAATCGCCATCACTGCCAGACTCCTGGTTGTCGTGAGGAGAGCCAATAGCGTTACTTATTTCCACGTGAGGAAGACCAGCAAAATTGGAATGTCGGGACTGCGGCGATTCCACGTTCTGGTAGTTGCCGTATGCTGCCTCATGAAGTCTTTGATTCGTAGTGTTGTCTGCGCTCCTCTGACTTTCGTTTTGTTCTGTGCCCTGCTCTGAGTTTCTCGAAGTATTTTCAGCGTTTGACATAGTAAGTGCTCCCTGGTCGAGCTGTTCGATCTTGAATAAGCACAAATCTAGTATCCGGACCGTGATAAAGACCGGAACGGTTTGTGAAATTCCTGTGTACGCGAAATCGTGTACGTATTTTTACGCTGGCTCTGTGCATTCAGGCAATCGGGCAGATGCTTATATTTTCAAAGGCTGTTTTTCGGCTGGCCACCTACGGGGTAGTCCGCCAGTGGTCGTGCTTGTGAAATAGTCCGGCTCTAGAATAAATGCTGAGGCTGTCACTCCCCTCTCAACCGAATTCGCTTTAGATTCTCCCAGCGACCACGATACTTCTTTGTCAACTTCTTTTCATCCATTGCTGCCACCTTTGCTCATTCAAGATAGCCGGGCAAATCATTTTCGCTTGCTTGTTTCAAGCTGATAAAAAAAGTGCTTCCTTTTCCGACTTCAGTTTCAAGACCTATTTGCCCTCCCTGTAGTTCAATCAATTTTTTTGCAATGTATAAACCCAGCCCGGTGCTTGCAATTGTTTTGTTTTCTCTTTGATCAAGACTTTTGAATCGTTCAAATATTGATTTCTGTCTTTCCGGAGCTATGCCCGGGCCCCGGTCAATTACCTGAATAGTTACAGTTTTGCCATCCGCAATCTCTTTCAGATCTACTGAAGAGCCGGCTTCAGACCACTTAATTGCATTAGAAAGCAGGTTGCACAAAATCTGAACAGCTTTGTCGAAATCTGCCATTGCAAGAAGCTCACTCTCTTGAGGAAAATTGATGGTGACCTTGCATTTTTCAGCCAGATCATAAACCAGTCCGGTACATGTTTCATAAAGCTCGCTCAAAGGAATTATTTTGAGCTCGACTTCCATCTTCCCACCGTCTAGTTTTTCAGCATCTAGCAATTGATTAATGAGTTTGAGCATGCAAGCGACATTGTCGCCGGCCTTTTCTACTTTTGACTCAGCCTCAGCTGGCAGCTTGCCAAAAGTTCCGGACGAAAGATTAGCCAGTAAAAAAGAAAGCGATGATGCAGGCGCGCGCAGGTCATGACCTACCATGGCTGTGATTTCTGCTTTGAGTCTCTGGGTCTCTTTCCGGTCACTTATGTTTTTTGCCAGGCAATAATAACGTTGCAGGCTTGGCGACCACTCAACCTGCCATTCAAGATCGATGGCTTTGCCGCTGCGGCTCAATAGCCTGCATTCAAGCGGCTTGCTTTGCTCCTGCTGTTTGCATGCATCGAAGTATTGCAAGTATTCTTCTCTGTCTTCGGCCAGGATAAGTGAATCGAGTGGTGTGGCAAGCAAGGAAATAATCGGATACTCCAAAATCGACTCGGACTGGATATTAAGATCGAGGAGGCGTCGTTTATCATCAAGGCTGCAGAGAATGTCTGAGGAGTAGTCTGCAATTAGTTTTTCTCTCTGTCTGGCCGTTTCCAGAGCGTTTATCAATTTGTCCGTAAGACTTGAAAGATCGCTTTCACTTTCTGATTTTGTCTCTGGCTCGTCGAGCAGCGAAAGCATTTTGCTTTGTGATTCCTCGATTGGCTCGATAAATGAGCGAAGCAGCGTGTTTCCCAGCCAGCTTGCAATTGAGGCGGTGCTCAAGAATGCAATTGCGCAGAGCGCTAAAATTTTTGTTCGTTCTTCAGGCTGAGGCACCTGTGACTTTGTGCTGACGCATACAGCAGAGATGGCGAGCGCATTGGCCAGAACAAGCAAAAGTAAGTGGTTTAAGGGGTTTTTTAGCTTCATTTTTGGCTTCGTGGGACCAGCCGTTTTGATTATGCTAACACTATTGTCTTTGCCGGGCCTTGCTATGAAGCCCTCTTGACAGTGCTTTGCACTGGAATGACTAGTCTTACTTCGATATGATCATTAAGCCCCGAATGCGGATTTCTGTAAATGGCTAAAATCATCATCGTTGAGGATGATCTTTCTATTTCCGAAAACATAAAAGCCTGGCTCGAGAAAGAAAAGCATGTGGTTGATTGTGTTGCCGATGGCAAAGAAGGGCTGGAAATGCTCCTGCATTATCCATACGACCTGGCAATACTGGACTGGCAGCTGCCGGGGATGGATGGGGCGGAAATTTGTGTGGAGTTGCGCAAAGAAGGCAGCCAGCTGCCGATTTTGATGCTCACATCACGAGCCTCGCTGGATGATCGCGTTAAGGGACTGGATTCAGGGGCCTATGATTACCTGGTTAAGCCATGTTCTTTTGAAGAGCTCTCGGCTCGGATCAGAGCCCTCTTAAGGCGCTATGGTCCCTCAGAGGAAAAGTGCTTGATTGTCGGCGACCTTGAAATAAAACTGGAGTCTCATGAGGTGCTGAAAGAGCAAAGCAAGTTGCAGCTTTCTCCCAGCGAATTTGAGATTCTAAAACTGCTTGCCAGAAATCAAGGGAATAGCTTTTCTTCAGAAGCTATTCTTGCAAGACTCTGGGCGGACAAGCCACAGGTTTCAAAGCAGCTGATTAAAGTGCATGTGAATAACTTGCGCAAGAAACTGGCACAAGTTGAAACAGTAGTTGCAATTGCGTCCAGCAAGAATGAGGGCTACACCCTTGTAATTAACACTAACTAAATCAATAGCTGAGCAAGTATAAACAGAGCTGCAATCACAATTACTAGAGACATGATTTGCTGGCTTCTTCTGATTGCCGAGTTTGCTTTCTTCGTTTCTTCAAGTATTTGAGCATATTTTTGCTCGTGATTGACTTGAGACTGCATTACGATTTCCTGAATCAGGCTCTTGTCTGTTTCAACAAGGGTCAGAGGCGTGAGCTTTCTGTCAAGTGAGCTGCCTCTGGCGTTGTTCCTTAACCTGGCGAGGTACCAGCTAATCAATTCAGCTCTGTTGCTGCTTTTGTTTTCCATATTTGGGCCCTGCTTTCAAGCTCTCATTTAGCTGCCTGGATTTCCGAAACGGGCTGACAAGAGGGGGGGCAAATGTTTGATCTGTTTAATTTTAGCGCCATTTCAATGGCTCTTTATACAGAAATAAATCCTTCGGCTTGAAATCTTTGGCTTGAATGCGGGCTACGTATTAAACTGTTATTTGAAAGAGATAAGGCCTATGAGCAAGAAAGTGCAGTTAAATTACTTTGCTTTGTTTCGCGAGGAACGCGGACTTCAGTCTGAACAATTGCAGACCGAATTTGAAACGGTTGCCGAACTTTATGATGCGCTTAAAAACAAGCACGGATTCTCGCTTTCCAGATCGGCAATCAGAGTGGCAATCAACGACGAGTTTTGCAGCTGGGATGCCCGAATTAACTCGGGCGACGAAATTGTTTTTCTGGCGCCGGTAGCAGGAGGCTGAAATGTTCGAGCTGTCGCAGGATGTTCTGGATACTAAGGCTCTTGCTGAATGGCTTCAAAGTGATGAGGCCGGTGCTTTTGTTTCATTCGAGGGCAGAGTCAGAAACAACAACGAAGGCAAAAAAGTGCTGCGTTTGGAATATGAAGCATACGGGGCGCTGGCAATAAAGGAGGCAGATAAGATTATAGAAGAAGCCCTCAAGCTGTTTCCGATTATAAAAGTCAGGGCTGTTCATAGAACAGGCAGGCTTGAAATTGCTGAAACGGCTGTCTGGGTAGGAGTGATCTCAAAACATAGGGCTGAGGCTTTCGATGCATGCCGATACCTGATTGATCAAATCAAAGCCCGGGTGCCAATCTGGAAGAAAGAATTCTACTCAGACGGCAGCTCCATCTGGGTCAACTGTGCCGAATGTTCTTCTTACGTACATCAAAAAATTCAGAAATGAAAAACTCAGCCAGAAAAAAAACAAAAGCGTGTAATCGTTCGGAGCCTGCTGCGCAGCCGCTGGCGGAGAACCTATTAGTAGACCGTTTTGGTCGCAAGCACAGTTATTTGCGTATTTCAGTTACAGATCGCTGCAATTTGCGCTGCACTTACTGCATGCCGCCTGAAGGCATTTCAATTAAAAAGAAAGATCAGCTTTTGAGCTACGAAGAAATCTACCGCGTAGCAAAAATATTTGTGAGTCTCGGCATCGAGAAAATTCGCATTACAGGCGGCGAGCCGTTAGTCAGACATGATCTTGAAATTTTGATTGAAAGTATTGCTTCAATACCCGGTTTAATAGAGCTGGCAATGACTACAAATGCGGTTTTGCTGTCAACAAAAGCAAAAGCCTTGAAAAATGCAGGGCTGAACTCAGTGAATATCAGTCTAGATTCACTGCGCAGTGACAGGTTCAGAGAAATAACCTTGAGAGACGACTTTGCAAAAGTAATTGCCGGAATTGATGCTGCTGAAGCAGCCGGGTTCTCTCCAATTAAGCTGAATGTGGTTGTTATGAAAGGTCGCAATCATGATGAGCTGCTTGATTTTGTAGACTACGTCAAAAATCGCAACATGAATGTTCGATTTATCGAGTATATGCCTTTCAAAGATAACTGCTGGGATGAATCGGCGGTCTTTTCTTATAAGGAAATGAAACTGGAAATCGAAAAGCGTTATAAACTGCTGCCGCTTGATGAAAAGCCGGGTAATGTTGCAAAGGATTTTGCAATTGAAGGCCATAGTGGCAGAGTCAGCTTTATAAGTTCTATGACCGACAGTTTCTGTGCAAGTTGCAACAGGCTTCGAATGACGGCCGACGGTTCGATAAAGTCTTGTTTGTTCTATGATGCCGAGATTAGCATGAAAGAAAGCTTGCGCAATAATTGCAGCGATTCAGAGATTGTGGAGATGATACGCTATGCACTGGCAAACAAGCCGGAGGCGCATCCTCCCATGGATGAGCTGGCGCTTATGTCAAACAGGGCTATGGTAGAAATTGGTGGCTGAGGCAAAAAGATGATTTCTTATGAGGAAGCGCGTTCGATCATTGCTGCAAATGTGCAGGCATTACCGAAAGCCAGGGTAAAGCTCGAAAAGCTTCTGGGGATGGTGCTTGGCGAGCCGGTTCTGGCAAGTCATGATTTGCCTCTTTTTGACAACTCTGCTGTGGACGGCTATGGTGTGAGCCTGGCCGATGTCAGGGGAGCCAACGAAGCTGCACCGATATCCTTGCCGGTGGCTGCTGAAATAAGAGCCGGGGATGAAGGGCCTGAAAACCTGCCGAGCGGTGCTGCTTATAAGATCTTCACTGGGGCAGTTGTACCGGTGGGCGTTGATGCGGTAGTGATGCGCGAAAATTGCATTGAGGATAGCCAGAGAGTCAGGATCTTAAAAGAACCAAAGGCTGGCGAAAACATAAGACGCCGCGGCGAGGAATTCTTGCGAGGGCAGGAAATATTGCCGGAAGGGGTCAGAACCTCGCCTTCGGTTATTGGGCTGCTTGCCTCGCTGGGGCAGGCATCTTTCATGGTTCATAAAAAGCCGACTGTGGCGATAATTACAACTGGAAGTGAATTACTGAAGCCGGGCAAGGCTCTGAGCCCTGGAAAAATCTATGACTCTAATAGTGGAGCCTTAAAATCCGCATGCGAAGCTCTTGGTATTGAAGACATTCTTCCATTATCTGCCAGAGAAGATTTGAATGAAACCCGTAAAGTCATCGGACTGGGGCTGGATTTTGCAGATCTGGTGGTTAGTGTCGGAGGCTTATCTGCAGGTGACCATGATTATGTAAAACAGGTCTATGAAGAGCTGGGAGTTAAAACTCTCTTTTACAAAGTTGCGATCAAGCCAGGTAAGCCGGTCTATTTCGGCACTTCAACCCACAGGCGCAAGCATAAAACCCAGTATGCCTTCGGATTGCCAGGCAATCCGGTATCGGCACTTGTTTGCTTCAATCAGCTTGTGAAGCCGGCAATCATGAGCTTGATGGGGCAGGAAAAAGCTCTTTATGGTCAGGCTGTTTCACAACTCAAAGCCAAGCTAAGCCGAGACTTGAAAAAAACAGCAGGCAGAACTGAGTTTGTTCGAGCTGTTATCTCAACTTCCGGTGGTGAACTTTATGCTCACCCCACTGCCGGTCAGGACTCACATATGATGGGCGGACTGGCACTTGCGAATGCTCTGATTGTGTTTCCGCAAGATGCTGAATATTTGCAGCAGGGAAGCCTGGTTAATGTGGAGCTCTTGAACTGGTATAGCTGAGATCTTCCGGCTTATTTGACTGAGCAGCGGTCGGTCCGGGCTTTTTCTTAAACACATGTACGGAAGCTGCAATAATGAGAGTTAAAGCAAATACAAAAAGCATGCAAATGCAAACTACCATTAATGTGAAGCCGTTCGGATCTGTTTGATTGGTAGCGGCAAGGTCGCTGGCGGCCTCCAGCGGATCTTTGGCTGACACTGAACTGATCGGTGCCAGCATGCTCGTAAAAGCAAGACTAAGTGCAAGTAGTACGCGCTGAGATAGAAGCAGGAGCCGGTCTAACATAGTGGTTTGTGTTCTCGTTTTAACAGTTTCCAGATTCTAGCACTTTGGAACCTTGCTGCTTTTATTCTGAGAGCCGCTTAACTTGTTCTGCAATCAAGAGAAAGAAGTGAGTTCCCTGAGATTCGGGGAATAAATCGAGAAAGGCATCTTGCGGGAGCGTTTAATGTCCGAACTAAATGAGGATATTTTGAAAGAAGCAGAGGACTATCTGGTCAACTTCCAGGTGGTATCACCGGTGGTGATGCGCGGCTCGCAGCCTGATGAAGAATCGCTTTGCCTGCTTAAGAAAGCTGGAGTGAAAATGGTGGTGAATTTGCGCCACCACAGCAAGAATTCTTCCGCCTCGCAAACAGGTTACAGCTTCTTTCGCCGGCATACGGATGATGAAGAAATCGACGAGGAAGAAGAAGCGTGTCAAAAGATCGGCCTTCGCTTTTTGAATATTTCACTGGATGGCGTAAACGCTCCGAGTTTTCAGGACATTGACCGTTTTGTCGAGCTCTTTTCAGATCAGGAAAACCTGCCTCTGTATGTTCATTGTTTGCATGGGCGGGAGCGCACCGGCTTCATGCTGGCAGCCTACAGAGTCAAAATTCAATTATGGACTGTTGAGAAAGCTTATCAGGAAATGCTTCAGCAGGGCTTTGATCCGCTCCGGACTGTTTTGAGTGATGCGCTTTTTGAATATGCTAAGCGTTAGGCTTAAGGTTCGGTCCAGATAAAGACTCGTTTGCCTTCGGAGCCGGCTTTCTGAGCCAGGCCTATGAGTCCAGAGAGAACATCTGCGATGGTATCGGTGCTGTCATTCCGCAAGGTCCATTCGTCGGTTTCCGCCCAACGGCTGGCTGCCGACGCAATCGCGTCCGGACTCAGTTTGTTTAGCGCATTCAAAAGACCCTCTGAAACCTGATAGACCCATGGACCATCCGGTCCATGCTCGCTTACTGGATTAATATAGTCTCTGTCAAAAACGCTTTCCCAGTCGAGCCCGGTAAGAATCGATTCCAGGTTGCAGAGCATCAATAGATCCAGTTCGGCTTTTAAGGCACTGCCCTTCCCATTTGGAGGGCGGCAGTCTAAAAGTCCGTCAAGATCGGACTCCGATGCTATGAAGAATTCGTTCAAATTTGAACCTGCAAGCAGTCTTTAAGATAATTCTCGCTGATTAAAAGCCAGATAGCAATGCCTGTAGAGATTTCGAGCTGCGCCCCCTTATCTGACCATATTCTTATTTGCGCTTTTGACAATCATTCTCAATAATATAAGTCTTTCTGTCAGGACAGATAGTGATGGCTCAAAAGCTGAAACTGGTAGTATGCACAAAAGGTAAGCATTGCAAAAAGCGTGGTGCCAAGAAAATTCTTTGCGCCCTTGCTCAGGAGCTTGAGAATTTCGGCCTGGAAGACAAAATATGTCTCAAAAAGTCTGAGTGTCTGGGTAAGTGCGGCCGGGGGCCGGCCATTCAAATTAAGCCTCTCGATTCCTTTTATGGAAATGTTGAGCCTCAGCACTGCAAAGAATTTGTTCGTTCACTCAAGTTGAAGAAAAAGCCACCCAAGAGTCTTAAACTGAAGTCGCAGTCCTGAGCCCAGTTTTTCTAGAGCCTGCTTTTGGATTCAGGCATGTTTTGCTTGCCTGACCCCTATTTAGACGTCGCGGCCGGCGGAGCGCTCTTTTCTTCGACGACTTTTCCGTCTTTGTTTTTGATTATTTTGCTGCCGTCAGGATTTTTCTGAACTGATGATCCATCCTGGTTTGTGATTATTTTTGTTCCGTCCTTTTTGATCTCGACTGTTGAGCCGTTTGTATTTGTAATCAAACAGGAGCCGTCCGGATTTTTGAGAACCTTGGAGCCATTTTCGTTGGTTATTAGTTTGCTTCCGTCTTTTCTGATTTCTACCGTTGAGCCGTTAGGATTTTTTATCAGCTTGGAGCCGTCCGGATTAACCTGGACCTTGGCGCCGTCCTGGTTTGTGATTACTTTTGTTCCGTCTTTCTTGGTATCAACCGATGAACCGTTTGCATTTTTGACAAGGCCTGGTGTTTCCTCTGCAAGGGCAAGCGGGGACGACAAGGCAAGGGCGGTCGCAAGAAAGAGATTGATTTTCTTAAAAGAAAGTTTTTGCATTTATTTTCTCCTGCTTTATATTTTTCGTTTCGTTGTATTTACTTGCGTAGCGGGTGTAACTTGGCTGCCTTTCGTTTTTCGGCTTCTTCTTTTCGTTTAGCCATTTCATTTTCATAGTTCACGTGTTCCATGGCGCTGCGATAACCCTGGTCGAGCTGTGGAGTTGTGCCGTTGATTTTGGCTGCAGCCTGGTAAGCGTTGGCAGCTTCCTGCCACTGCTGATTGGTCATTAGTGCATAAGCATAGGCTCCGTATAAATCCGCGTCTCTGGGATTGTTCCTGACACCTTCCTTGTAGGTTGCCATAGCTGCAGCTTTATTGCCTGCCTGCCACTGTATTGCAGCCAGGTTCTTATAGGATTTTCCGTCTGCAGGATCTGCTTTTGTTGCTTGCCTGTATGCTTCCATGGCTTCATCATGCTTGGACTGTGTTGTGCGTATTGTAGCTATGCGGCGCCATATTTCGGCTTTGTCCTTTTCGTAAGCCACTGATTTTTTGTATTCTGCTACGGCTTCGTCATATCGGCCGAGTTTGTGCAAACATTCTGCCATGGTTTTGTGTACGTCTGTTTGCTTTGGGTCTGCTTTGAGCAACCTTTCATAAGCCTGAACTGCTTCATTCCAGTCATGAGCCTGGTGCGCCGCGTTTGCGTAACCGAGTACATACTGAAGGTTTTCGGGCTCAAGATTTGCTGCTGCTTTGAATTCGCGTGCAGCATAAATATACGCTTTCTGCTTCATAAGTTTGCCTGCTTCAAATGCATGCAACTGAGCTTTGAATTTTCTGGCTTTTTCAGGGTCGTCTTCCTGCTTTGCTTGGGGAGGAGGTGGTGGCGCCGGCTTTGATTTTGGCTTTTTATTCTCCGGGTCTTCATCGTCGTCGTTGTCGTCGTCTGGACTTTCCGGATCTTTTGCCGGCTCTTTGTCAGAGCTGTCTTTGTCGTCTTCGGTTTTTTGCGCCCAGGGAAAAAGCGGAGCAGCTGTTTTGTCTTTATCCGTTGTTTCATTCACTTTGTCTTCAGCAATGGCAGAATTTAGCGGACTGCCAACAGCCAGGATGCAAGAGAGCAAAATCAGCTTTTTGCCTGTCTTATTTATGCAGAACATTGGGTATCCTCTACTGTTTTGGCTTTCAAGCCCAGTTTTTCGAACATTTTCCTGTCGCTATCGAATTCCGGGTTTGCTGTAGTTAGAAGTTTGTCTCCAGCAAAAATCGAATTTGCGCCTGCAAGAAAACAGAGTGCTTGCTCGCTAAAAGACATCTGCATGCGCCCGGCAGAAAGACGGACTACTGAGCGAGGCATTGTAATTCTTGCTGCAGCGATCATGCGCAGCACTTCAGTTATCTGTACCGGAGGGCGCTCCGAAAGCGGTGTGCCTTCAACTGCCACCAGTGCGTTGACAGGCACCGATTCCGGGTGCTCTTTCATTGTTGAAAGTGTGTGCAGCAAGTCAATTCTGTCACTGTCGCTTTCGCCCATGCCTACTATGCCGCCGCAGCAAACTGTTATGCCGGCCTGGCGCACGTTGTCCAGGGTGTCCAGGCGTTCTTTATATGTGCGGGTGCTTATAATTTTGGAGTAGTATTCTTCACCTGTGTCGAGGTTGTGATTGTAAGCAGTTACTCCGGCTGCTTTGAGTTTGCGAGCCTGATCGAGATTCAGCATGCCCAGGGTTACACAAACTTCCATATCCAGAGATTTGACTTTCTCAACCATTTCAAGGACTTTGTCGAACTGTTCGTTGTCTTTGACTTCACGCCAGGCAGCTCCCATGCAGAAACGAGTGCTGCCGCTTTCTTTTGCAAGCATGGCGGCCGTGTAGACGGCTTCTGGATCAAGAAGCTTTTCTGCTTTTACGTCCGTTTCGTATCGGGCCGACTGGGGGCAATAAGCGCAGTCTTCGGAGCAGCCGCCGGTTTTTACTGAAAGGAGCGTGCATTGTTGAATTTTGCGCGGATCGTGATATTTTCTGTGCACGCCTGCAGCGCAATAAACGAGCTCGAGCAGAGGTGCATGATAAAGCGCTGAGATTTCCTCTTTGCTCCAGTCATGCCTGATCTCTCCTGTCACCGTATGCAGTGCTTCGCCATTGTTTTCATTGTTCTGGAAATTTTTGTCCAAAACATTGCTTTCGTGTGAACAGCAGGCAGACATCTTGATATCCTCGATTTGGGCGCTAAATACCGGCTATTATCCCAGATCTGGCTTTCAAGAGCCCGGCTTTATGCCGCTTCTTTAAAAAGGACTGTTCAAAATCTAACTCTTTGCTGCTTGAACTATTCTTCGCCTTTTGTCTTTAAGTCGTCGTAATCGCCGATTTTTACCGGAATTGAAACCACCTCATTCTGGCGCAAAAGCACCATATCCAGCTTTTCTCCTGGTTTGTGAGCACGAACCGTAGTTTGCACTTCTTTGGAGCTTGAAACAGTTTTGCCATCGATCTTCTGGATAACGTCCTTGGGCAAGAGTCCGGCAATGTGGGCAGGACTACCGGCCTCCACTCTGCCGATTACCACGCCCTTTGTGTTTTCTGGAAGTCCCAGGGCTCTTGCAATCTTGGGCTCCATGTCGAGCATGGCGATGCCCAGGTAAGCATGGGCGATTGTGCCCTTGTTAATAAGCTGCTCGCTTACTTCCCTGGCAATATCAATGGGAATCGCAAAGCTGATGTTTTGACCGTCTCGCCTGATTGCCTGGTTAATGCCTATCACTTCGCCCTGTATATTTAATAAAGGCCCGCCGGAGTTTCCGGGGTTTATGGCTGCATCGGTTTGTATCAAATCTACGGCGTTAATATCTCCAAGGGTCCGGCCAAGCGCACTGACAATTCCGAGCGTTACGCTCTGGCTCAGGCCAAGCGGACTGCCGATTGCAATCGCCCAGTCGCCCGGACGCAGGCTCTTGCTGCTTCCCAGCTTTGCCACCGGCAGGTCTTTAGCCGGTATCTTAACAAGGGCAACGTCAGTAAAACCGTCTTTGCCCACGACTTTGCCTTTGAATGTACGGCCGTCGCTGAGAGTTACTTTAATGTCGTCTGCTTGCTGCACCACATGGTTATTCGTGATTATGTAGCCGTCAGAGCGAATAATCACGCCTGAACCGGCTCCGTGGCTCTCATATTTCCTTATGGGTGTTTGAGTATCGTCACCCCAGAAGGGGCTGTTGAAGCCGAATGGATGTAAAGGAAAGCCTCCCGGCAAGCTTACGCTTTTGCTTATGTCTATGTTGACTACACTGGGGCTGGCTGCCGCTACGATATTTGAGATGAAATTGCTGCTTTCCAGCGCTGCTGATCTCGGTGTAGGCAATAATGTGCCAGGGGACGGAGTCCCAATTTTAGGTGATTCTTTAGCCGGCCAGAACTCGTGACCTGCAAAAAATGCTCCTGAGATAGCTAATCCAATAGCCAGACCCAGAAGCACTGAACTGCTGCTGACTTTGGGGTTTTCCATTCCAATAAACCTCGGGCTTGGATCTAATAATATCTATATAAACCATAACAAGAAAAAAATCTGAAAAAGAATCTGAAAAAAGGATTCAAGTTGAAATTCTATTTTAACCTGAGCGCTGAAGCTCATTTGCTGAAACCGGGTGGAGGCTCTAAAATAGGACAGATTCTTATTTTAGAGGCCAAGGTGTTTGATAAACTTGATGCTCAGGCAGTAAAGGCTGTACTTGCCGCCAGAGAAGAAGCCCGGCGTTCCGGCCATGAGTTTCTTGATACTGAACAACTATTGCTTGGTTTGATGTCCGCCGATCAGGGCGCTGTATCTGAGATTCTTGAAGCTCTAGGTCTCAACAAACAAAGTCTCAGAAAAGAGCTCAACGAAATACTTGGAAGCGGGTCCGAGTTTGTGGGAGTGGAAACCCCATTTACCGAAAGGATGAAAAGCTTGCTTGTTGCTGCCTGGCAAGCTGCTCAAGACCAGGGTAAAGAGAAAATCGGTTCGGTTGATCTTTTGCAGGGATTTGCAGTCGTTCTTGACGGAGTTTCTGAGAAAGTACTATTAGAACAAAAAATCAACAGAGAAAAGCTGCTTGCTGAAATCAAAAATTACCAGAGTGCATAGTACTTTTTATGATCCTGGAATAGTCGTATTGTCCCACATTGTGAACAGTAATTTGGAAGCTAACTCT
>CAZTQO010000100.1:0-9392 GCA_964615655.1 uncultured Candidatus Obscuribacterales bacterium
GGGCAGCTTGCTCTTGAGTTCCCCGGGGAACCAAATTCAGGCAATCGCGCCATCAGTTCTGGCTCTGTCGTTGAAGCAGCCTAAAGAAGGAAAAACACAATGACACAGAAACTTGAAGAAAGACCAAAACCACGAGAGTTCAAAGAACAAACACAAAGCCCTGACGAGTTCTTTTTTGCGGCTGTTATATGGTCGATTCTGGGTTTAATCTTGCTTATTACTTTTATTTTGTTTGTCTTTGTCGAAAACAGCAAGCTGGGAAGAGAAAGGTCGCAACTTGAGAAACGAGAAATCCACTTGCCGGCGACATTGCCTCAGCAAGAAAAAGCCCGAAAAAAAATCGGCCGGGCTAAAAACGCCGCAGATAAAACAGTCGCAGCTAAAAACGCCAGGCAGAAAATTGCTCCGCAAAAGAAAGAACAAAAAGAGCATGCTGATATTGACGCTCAGAAAGCAGCTTCCAGACAGGAACAATTCTAAAAAAACTGCGCCTCAGTTAATGCTAAATCATGATTATCATTAATGGAGGATATTATGCATACTGTGGTTGCCGGCGCTTTTGATGACTATGGTGTTGTTAATCGCGCTATTTCAAATCTAAGGTCCCACGGAATTAAAGCCGGACAAATCTCAGTGCTGGGGTCTGGAAAAGACGCCGCGCAAATCTTGCGAAAAGAAGCGTATCCGCAAGACAGCAAGTTCTATTTGATGAAATCGACAGCTCTGGGCGCAATCTCAGGAGCAATTTTTGCTCTGCTTTGCTTTGCCACGTCGACTTTTCATACACAAATAGTTTCAGGCTTGCTTGCTGCAATAAGCGGTATTACAGCAGGCGGATACCTGGGCTTGATGATAGGCGTCGTAACAAGGCTTGATATTGGTGCCGGTGAAAAAATTCTGGAAGAGGTAAAAATGACCAGAGGACGTATCTGGCTTGGAGTCGAAACACATAAAATCAAGGAAGAAAAAATCTCGCATGAGGTAATGAAAGAACTTGGTGCAATCAAGCTAGTTTCAGGCGAGGAAGCAAACGGCATGGACAAAGAAAGATTTCTTGACCGCATCGAAGGCGTGGTCTGGATCGTTTCTTTGCTGCTGCTTGGCCTTGTGATTGCTTTTACTGTACTTTCAGTTCAAAAGGAGCTGGCAGAAATTACTGCATCAATACGCTGGCTATTGTTTACTGCATATGCAGGCTTACTTGGAGCCACGGTTTACAATGCCTTTGCCGGCCTTTCAACCCGGGGCGCAAGAAAGTGGTTCAACATGGAATTCGAATAATTCTAACGTGCAAACGAATCACTGATATTTACCAGCAAATGAGCGAGGTACTGAATGCCGCCATATACGACTGACGCTGAGGTAAGCAGCCAGAAAAGAATTGCCAGCTGAATTGGTCTGTCTTTCAGAAGCACGTCTTCAGGCGTGCCGGTTTGACTGTCTTCACTACAAGAAAGCTGCTGGTAGCGCATCAATCCGTAAATCACAAAAGGCACGCTCAGCATCATCCACTGCCCGTGAACTGAAAGGAAACTATAGAAAACATATGAAGTCAAAAGGCTTGGCAGAATCAGGGCTTCCATACGATCAAGCAAAGCTGTTGAGTAGGCCTGCAGGGCCTTTCTGTGCGACTCAGCTGCGCCCCGCATCACAATAAGTTCTCGCCTCCGTTTTTCAAGCGCCAGAAAAACAGCTCCAAGCCCGGTGCACAAGAGGAACCAGCCCGACATCGGCACGCGCACGGCCACTGCTCCAGCTACTGCTCTCAGCAGGAAACCGCCGGCTATGGAAAGCACGTCTAAGATTGCCACATGCTTGAGCACGAGCGAGTAGGAAATTGTAAGCCCCAGATAAGCCAGCAACACAAGTACAAGCGAGCCTCTGACTGAAAAAGCAATAAACAAACTCAGAGGCGCCAGAATCAAGGCAAGAACAAGGGCCGCCGACACAGGAATTTCGCCGGAGGCAATCGGTCTTTTGCATTTGGTCGGATGCAAGCTATCGGCTTTGCGATCAAGAATATCGTTGATTATATAAATCGAGCTTGAAAGCAAGCAAAAAGAGAGCACACAAAGACTTGCATTCTGAAAAAGCTGGGGCACCTGTGCTTTGGCAGCAAAAACCAGCGGCGCATAAGCAATTAAATTCTTGGTCCATTGCCTGGGGCGCAGAAGCCTGAGATAAGCAGAAAGTTTTGCGTTTGGCTTGCCTGAAGAAGCGGAAATATCTTCTGGAGCTGGAGCTTGCACTGAAAGCCTCCTTGTTCCCCACTATTGTACCCGTTTGCAAGCAGGACAGCCGGCTCCTGGCTGATGAAGCAGTCCGGGCTTTCAATCTAGAGAGCTCACCGGCAGTCTAGCTTACGGCACAGGCGACAAGAGCTGGATGAAGCTCAATCTTGTCCACATAGGCAGCAACGTCTTCTTCTTTGCGCAGTATGCCTTCCTCGGTCACAAGACCTGCAATCCAGTCAAAGGGTATAAGTTCGAACTGGCGATTTATCACCCGCACATTTTCAGGAGCTTTATCCCAGACCTCAGTTCCGGGTCTCTGGTGATCTTCAAAAGAGAAAAGCACGTCATCGGTCACAAACTTTTCAGTACCTGCAAGTGCAAAAATGGGTATTTTCAACTCACGACAGGCCATAGCCAGAAGCCATGAACCTACCTTGTTTACGATACCGGGCCGGGCAACGGCGTCTACACCCATAAATGCAACCCGGCAACTGGGTAAAAGCAGGCCCATTGCAGAATCAAAAGTATGAGTTACTTCCACACCGGCTCTTGCCAGCATTTCAGCCATTTTGCGCCCTTCCATGCTCGGTCTTGATTCGGTGCAGACGACTCTAAAAGGTTTTTGCTGGCTTTTGGCATTGAGAAGGCTTGAAACCACGGTCGAGCTAAAAGAATAGGCAAAAACAGTTTCACCCCATGGAACCAGTTTGCTTGTAGCCTCAGCAATGCGCGAAGCGCTGTCACAAAGCCTGTTTTCAAATTGATCGGCGGCTTTCAGACACTGAGCTTCAAGTTCTTCGAAAGTTTTGGCCGGCTCGGCAGCATTCAAGATGTCGTTTGCCAGGTTAAACAAAGGAGCCATGGCCGGCTGACCTTTGACAAGCTTTACAGAAACGTCTTGAATTTCGCCCTTAATAGCCGAAATACTTTTAGACTGGGCATTTTCAATTAGATACCGGTATATGTTTATAGCTCGAAGACCAAGTTCAGCAGCGCCGGAAGTAAGATCTTCTGCTATATCGGACAACATTTGCTCGAGTTCTTGTGAACCACCCATAGCTTCTGTCTCCTTGTCAAATGGTAATCTACTGACACTAAACTATATCGACTTTTCTGCTTTCATAAAGCAGTCTTTCCTAAACAAAAAGCGAAATTTTGCATCATGACCGTGGTCATGCGCCGCAAATGACCTTTGCCGGATGGCTGCAAAGCCTGCCGGAGTTAAGATTAGAATGACAGACTGATAACGATCGGGCAGAACTGTGTGTTTGACAGTGGTGGACGCGCACATGAATGCCCGGTCTTGCTTTCGACAAAACTGAATTAACCGGGAGCGATAAGAAAGATGAAAAATCGCCTGCTTGTGCTTTGGCTTGCTTTACTTACCGTATATGTCTCATACACTTCAAATGACGTATACAGAGTTTTGAAAAATGTGGAAACCGGTCAATATTACACGCTCAAATACATGGAAAAGAGCGTGCCGATACTCTCGCAGCTCAAACACTCCCCTCATCATCTCCAGGCGGAGGAATCGATGCCAAACAGTGCCAGCCTGGCTTCAAAGTGACATAGCTTCAAGAGCCTGCCGGCTTTGCCGTTTTAAGACCAGACTCTTTCCCTGGTCAAGCAGATGAGACCACGGCAGAAATTCGTCTTCGGGAATCTGCCGATAAATATAAAAATCGGAAGAAGGAATAGACTCAGCCTGTCCCTTGAATGCCCGTTTCCAGTCGCCCAGTTTTCCCTTGCTTGCGGCAAGTTCAAGCAATACAGGTGTTACGCGCCGGTCGGCTCTTGAAAGATAGCTCTGCACCTCGCTCCAGTTGTGACTCTCCGGTCGGACTTCAATACCAGCCGGCGCCAGATTCTTGCGCAAATACTCCAGTTTCTCACCACTCTTTCTGTCGTGACCGTAGCACTGAAAGGGTGTTTGTGCTTTTGGCACAAATGAGCTCAGCCCGAAAACAAGACGCAATTTTCGGTATTGTTTTTTGAGCGCTTTCAAAAGCCGGACGCTTTCTTCAAGATCGGCTTGAGTTTCGCCGGGCAAGCCTGCAATGCCGTAAAACTTCACCTGCTCGATCCCGCTTTTTGAAATTATCTCCATGCCCTGCCAGATCTCTTCTTCGCTGAGGTTCTTTTTCATGATGCGCCGCAATCTTTCAGAACCCGATTCAAGAGCTATCGTTACTGATTTTTGACCGTGCCGGCAAAGCATCTTCAACAAGAGCGGATCAATTGTATCCATACGTATCGATGCAATCGATACCCTCAAGTCCTCAATTTCCATGAGCGCGGCTGCCAGCTCGGAAAACTGCGGATGCTCGGTCACCGATGGTCCAAGAATTCCTATTTTTCTTGTATGCTTCATAGCCAGCTTGATCTTCGAAAGCACGCTTTCGATATTAGCGCCTCTAAAGGGCCTGGTAAGATAACTTGCAAGACAGAAGCGGCATTCTTGCGGGCAACTGCGCACTAATTCAAGCAAAAACATGTCGCCCCAGCTGGCTTCCGGAGCCAAAATCACCGAATGAGCAAGATAATCGGCAGGAGCTGTGAACGCCTGTTTTGCAGGTGCTGCAATTGTGCCGTCGATAGTTTTGATTTCAAGCAAAGGACCGGAATCAGACTCGAGTTCGTACTCGAATAAAGATGGCACATATATACCGGGCGTGCTTGCAAATGCGCGCAGCCTCTCGCTGCGGCCCGCCAGTTTGCTTGCCTCTCGAAAGCCCTGAATCAAATTTGGAATGGTTATCTCAGCGTCACCCAGTAGAATCAAATCGAAAAACTCTGCAAAGGGTTCCGGATTAGCAGAAAGCACCGGACCACCTCCAAAGACTATCGGGTCGTCAAGTCCCCTGTCCCTTGCCAGAAGCGGAATCGAAGCACTCTTCAAGATAGAGAGCATGTTTGTAAAATCAAGTTCCCACGAAAGTGTGAATCCGAAAAGATGGCTGCGCTCAAAACCACTTTCAGCAAGATCAGTAAATACTCTGAAAGTTTCAATATCCTTTTCCTGCTCCAGAAGCCACCAGACAAGCTGATAGCCGAGTCCAGACATACCCACCGCATAGCTGTTCGGATAAACCCAAGAAACAGCTATGTCAGCCTTCGATTTTTGAGGGCGAGTTAAAAGCAGAATTTCTTTATTGAAGCTCATAATTAACTTTAACAAATTCAAAAGGCGCTCTTAAGAGCGAGCGCCCCTAAAAACACACATACAAACTCGATTGCAGTTCTACCTGACAATAATACCCCAGAATCCGCAGCTGCATAAGATAAAGTGCATAAATAAGGATTGCAACAGCAAGAATAAAAAGGAAAAACAGCCGCTTGAAAATCACGGCTGTTTTTTTTGCAGGTTAGGGGAGCGAGCTATACACCAATAGTGGTATCAGGCAGAAATAGGTTTTGCGGATCTTTTGCTTCTCTTTGCTGCAGGCTTGGGCAAATGCTTCTGCCAGTCGTCACCCAGGTTGGCAAAGAATTCATGAGCATCTAGCACATCGTCGTAACTGATTTTTGATTTCTTAGCGAGCCTTTGTATATCCGACCGGCTCCAATCTGCAGGATAGGGTATATCATCTTCTATGGACGGCAGGCCTGTAGAATTCTTGGAAGAATTCTTGGCAGACGGGCCATTGCCTGTAGCTTGCCGGTTTGAGTAGTTGCTCATACCGACCAACGCTATACCTAGTGGCTGCCCGCAGCTAGAACAGCTTACACGCACTACCACCATTCCTGGTTCTTCTCTGATCAATTCAATGCCATCTGCTGAATAATTTTTATTGCAGTGCCTGCATGATCTTTGTTCAAAATATTCTCTGATCAACTGAAAACCATTGCTGTGGGAACTCCCTTCCGGGTAATTGCCTCCGCATGATTCATACATATCGAACCGCCAGTTCTAGTAACCGAGTAACTGAATGACACCACCACTAGTGCATCTCTAGTAAACAGTGATCCGTAAAAGCCCTACGGCTCACCTGTTAGCAAGATTATACTTGAACTATTGCAACTGAGAAGACATTTTTTTGTGTTTGGCGGAAATTATTCCGTAATATCAAATGTGATGGCAAATATTTGTGGCATATCTTCATCCGCAACACTATATCGGCAAGACAGCACGTTCTGATAAATTCGAAATATGCGGGATCTCAGATCTTGGCTAGCTGATAAATCAGTACTAAGGATGGTGTCATTCAAAGAGCTGCCTCTTTTTTGAATGACAAATACGATGCCACCACTGGTAAAACTACTTCAAAACTACATACCGAATATAGAATCGGAAATTCAAAAAGAAGATCATGTCTTTTTGAATGACAAGCTTGCCGCCTTTTAAGCGCCTGGGAAACTCGTTTGATATACTCATCGGTCATAGACGAGCGGACTGGGCGGCAAGACCCCCTGCAAGCAAGCTCAGGCAAGTTACTCAGGCAATATAAAAGGAGCGGCTTCAAATGTCTCAAATTGAGGAAATATCGGCCCTTGAGATCCTGGATTCTCGTGGCAACCCTACAGTTGAGGTGACGGTCTTATTGTCAAATGGTGCAGCTGGCCGGGCTGCGGTTCCGTCAGGAGCCTCCACCGGGACTTTCGAGGCAGCGGAGCTGAGAGACAAAGACAAGTCCAGATTTCAAGGGAAGGGCGTGCTCAAGGCCATAAACAATATAAATGAAGTGATTTCAAAGTCATTGCTTCATGCAAATGCCATAGAGCAGACAGCCATAGACCACGAGCTTATTGCTCTTGACGGCACTGCCAATAAAGAGAATCTGGGAGCAAACGCAATTCTGGCCGTTAGCCTTGCAGTTGCCAAGGCCGCAGCAGCTTCTCTTGGAATGCCTCTTTTCCGATATGTTGGCGGTGTTAGCGCGGCCGTTCTGCCGGTGCCCTTAATGAACATATTAAATGGGGGCAAACATGCCGAAGACGGCGTCGATTTCCAAGAGTTTATGATCGCCCCCCTGGGAGCTTCAAGCTTTGCCGATTGCTTGCGCTGGGGAACCGAAGTTTATCACTGCCTGAAATCGGTATTGCACCAGAAGGGCTTGAATACAGGCGTCGGTGATGAAGGAGGATTTGCGCCTTCGCTAAAATCGAATGAAGAAGCTCTCGAACTCATCCTTACAGCAATCGAGAAAGCAGGCTTTAAGGCAGGCGAAGAAATAGCACTTGCTCTAGACCCGGCTTCCAGCGAATTTTATGCCAAAGGCAAATACAATCTCGAAAAGGAAGGACGCAGCCTCAGCCGTGAAGAAATGGTCGACTATTATGTCAAGCTTGCGGCGTCTTACCCGATTGTAAGCATCGAAGATGGAATCGCCGAAGACGATTGGGAGGCATGGAAGCTTATAACTGAAAAGCTGGGCGACAAAATACAGCTCGTCGGAGACGATCTTTTTGTCACCAACACGCAAAGACTGCAGCAAGGCATAGACACTGGCGTAGCCAACGCTATTCTGATCAAACCCAATCAAATAGGCACGCTTACCGAAACCCTCGATGCGATAAGCCTCGCCAAAGAGCACGGTTACGGTTGTGTCATGAGCCACAGATCAGGGGAAACCGAAGATTTCACAATCGCAGATCTGGCTGTCGGCACAAATGTCGGCCAGATAAAAACGGGCGCACCTTGCCGTTCTGAACGCACCGCCAAATACAACCAGCTGCTGCGCATAGAAAGAGATCTCGGTCCCTCGGCAGTTTTCCGCGGAGCCGAATCATTTGCGCAGTTCCGAAAAGCAGGAAAGAAAGCCAAAGCAGCCGTAAAATGAATTCGGCACGATAAGCGGCGAAAATGCGTTTGCGAAATAGCATTTGTGAAATAGCGTTTCTGATCTGAATTCAGGTTTATGAATTAAGCGTTTATGAAATAATACTATTTCATGAATGGGTTCAGATTGTCGCCGGATTGATCATCGGGATCTGGAGCGTCAAACAATGCGACATTTTCAATTCCGGTATTGATGCGTACCAGAGTCGAACGTGTGCGGTATCTACCCATGTAACAGCCGTTCACATACTGGTCGACTTCGCTCTCGGCTATCATGCGATTTTTCTCTAGCACAAGATAATTATCTCTTGAGCGCGCAGCCCAGGCGCCGCCAGACGTGTCGCCATAGAAGTAATTGGTCTTGTCCATTTGATAGCGATTGGCTGCAAGAGCTTTAACGCTTTCCTGAGCTTCTGTCCAGCCTGGTTGCACAAATCTTGCAATGACTCTGCCATCATTTGTTCTTACAAAATTCATTCGGGAAACTATTTTCTGACCGACCAGCACGCTGTCAACAAGCGAATCCGTAACAACAGATACACACTGCCAGCTGCCCTGCATTTCTTGCGGGAATGAATCGCTGCGCGCCTGCATTTCAACATTGCTGCTGGTCGCGCTGCTCAGGAACTTTTGCTGAGCTTCAGGACTACCTGTCTGCTGGCTAACATAGCCGTGCAAGAGAGCAGCATTTGCAGAGGGCAGAAAAACAAGCGCAGAAAGAACCACAGCCGTTGCATCACAAAGCAGATTTCTTTTTTTAAGTCCGGCTCTCTGACGCTCTTTCATGGATGCCTGTCCTTCCCAGCTCAAGGAATTAAATGATCGAAAGTTCTATGCTTTTTAGCTTTTACTTCGCGATCGAGAGCAATTTTTATACTCGTTTTCGTGTACTCATTTGCCTCTAGTTAAACCATTCCCTTGAAAACACCTTTTCAATCCCGCCACGAATCTAAACGGTATTTTTTAAGATTTGACTGCAATACTTTCTCAAAGTCAAGAAGAATATTGGTCTCAAAAGGCTTGTGGCACAATGTTTTCAAGCACCGCTCAAGCAAAGAGGCGCAAGCATAGCAGGGGCTTGTCAAGCGGAAAAATTACAGCCCGCTAATTCATTTTCTCTTGACATCCCGCCCTGGATTCGCTCTTGAAACCAGGAGTGAAGGCATATTCAGACCACCTTATTCGTATATATAGATTCGGTCACGTTCTACAGAATTGGAAGCAAGACAAAAAGAGAAAGCCTAATGATCCAGCCAAAACAAAGCCCAGCCGCAAACAGAAGCCAGCTAAAAACAAAGCCCAGCCAAAAACAAAGCCAGCTAAAAACAAAGCCAGCTAAAAACAAAGCCAGCTAAAAACAAAGCCAGCTAAAAACA
>CAZTQO010000100.1:9492-15830 GCA_964615655.1 uncultured Candidatus Obscuribacterales bacterium
AAGCCAGCCAAAAACAAAGCCCAGCTAAAAACAAAGCCCAGCCGAAAACAAAGCCCAGCCAAAAACAAAGCCCAGCCGAAAACAAAGCCCAGCCAGGGGCAGCTACAAGCTTAATGTAAGTGGATGTTATGGCAGCTCCGCCGGCCTGGATGCTAGGATCGAAGATTCACTAAATTTAGATAGATCCCAAATTGAACCAGCACATTTAATGAGGTAGTTATGGTGAGCAAGACAGCAAGTGCGTGTGAAATCAAAGATATATCACTGGCAAAAGTAGGCAAGGAGCGCATTGAATGGGCCGCTGCCGATATGCCGGTCCTGAAGCTTATACAGGAGCGTTTCAACAAAGAAAAACCTTTCAAGGGCTTGCGAATTTCAGCTTGCGCCCACGTTACCACCGAAACGGCCAACCTGGCGCTAACCCTGCAAGCAGGCGGTGCCGACTGCTTGCTTATCGCCTCGAATCCTCTTTCAACTCAAGACGACGTGGCGGCATCACTTGTAGCCGATCACCAGATGAGCGTATATGCAATTAAAGGTGAAGACATTCCAACCTATCACCGCCACGTGAAACTCGCACTTGATCACAAACCGCACTTGATAATTGACGACGGTTCAGACCTGATCGCAACTCTCATTCAAGAGCGCCAGGATCTCGTAAAAGATATACTCGGCTCGACCGAAGAAACCACCACCGGTATCACCAGACTTGAAGCAATGGATCGCGACGGCGCCCTGCCGTTTCCGGCAATGGCGGTTAACAATGCTCAGACCAAGCATCTTTTTGACAACCGTTACGGGACTGGCCAATCAACACTTGATGGTATCGTGCGCGCCACCAACAGGCTTCTTGCCGGCAGAACCGTAGTGGTCCTGGGTTACGGATGGTGCGGCAAAGGCGCAGCAATGCGCGCAAGAGGAATGGGTTCCAACGTAATCGTTACAGAGGTCAATCCTATTAAAGCAGTTGAAGCTGTAATGGATGGATTCCGGGTAATGCCAATCTCCGAAGCATGCCAGCTCGGCGACGTATTCATTACAGTTACAGGCAACAGGCACGTAATCGACGGCAAGCATTTTGAAAAGATGAAGGATGGTGCAATTGTTTGCAACTCCGGTCACTTCGATCTCGAGCTCAATCTGGAAGCCCTGGAAAAACAAGCAGCCAGCAAACGCGAAAGCCGTAACCTCGTAGATGAATACCGACTCAAGAACGGCAACCGCATCCACGTTCTCGGACAGGGCAGACTCGTGAATCTGGCCTGCGCAGAAGGACACCCGGCTTCTGTAATGGATATGAGTTTTGCCAACCAGGCACTCTCTCTTGAATATCTTGTCCAAAATAAAGGCAAGCTTGCAAAAGGTCTTCACACCTTGCCGGAATCAGTAGATCTTGAAATTGCATCCCTGAAACTAAAATCAATGGGAGTCAAAATCGATGAACTCACTCCAGAAATGATCGAGTACATGAATTCCTGGAGAACCGGCACCTAAAGCTGCCTTCCCAGGGTCTCCTTAAATCTGAAGCAGGCAAAAGAGATGGCAGATTTTAGAATCTGCCATCTTACTTTTAATAAGCACGAAAGCCCCAAGCTGAAAGCGAAAGCGCTAAAACTGGAGGCGCTTAAACTGGAGGCGCTAAACTGAGAACGAAGAAACAAGTCAGAGCCAAGAAGTAAAGAAATGAATCTGCTTTTAAACGGAGCAAGTCTTTTATCTTTTCTGTTAAGAAAGGGGCAATTCCCTTGCTAGTTTATTTTCTGGAACATATACCCGATACCACGGGCGGTGAGAATCAAATCAGGATTAGAAGAATCATCTTCCAGCTTTGAACGCAAGCGGCTTATATGCACGTCCACAACCCTTGTATCTATACGATGGTCCGGAGGGTAAGCCCATACCTGCTGAAGGATTTCACTGCGCGAGAACGGCTTGCCAGAATTTGTTACAAGCAATTCAAGTAAACTGAATTCCATTCCCGTCAAACGAATTCGTTCGTTTTTCTTTGTGACTTGACGCTTGTTCAAGTCTATTTTGAGATTGCCGATGCTTATTACATTTGTTGTCTTACTGGTAGATGCATCTTGAGTGCGCTCTACAGTCCGGCGCAGCACAGCTTTGATTCGAGCCTCGAGCTCGCTGGGGCTGAAGGGTTTGACCACGTAGTCGTCAGCACCGATTTCAAGCCCCTGGATGCGGTTGGAAACATCGGCTACCGCAGTAAGCATAATGATCGGCGTATCCGAAGTTTTGCGAATTTCGCGACAAACTTCGTATCCATCCAGCTTCGGCAACATCACATCTAATATGACCAGGTCCGGCTGGAAAGCATTGAAATTATCCAGAGCTTCCTGTCCGTCAGCAGCCGTAGCTACGTTATAACCGGCCATTTTCAAACGAGTTTCAAGGATGCGGCGTATGGAAGCCTCGTCGTCAACGACAAGAATCTTCTCTTGACTATTTTGACCTTCAACCACTCTCGATTTCTCTCCATTGCCAGTGTTTGGTAAAGCCGGATGCAAACAGCAAATGCAGTCCGATCCGCGGGCAGCTTTATTATTATCACAATTGGCCGATGATCTGCTGACACGTACTTCAGATCTGCGCAAATGCTGAATGAAAATGAGCCGGCCAAAATCCAGAGACGCGAATTCAACAAGGGCTTTCCATCAAACCGCAGAGCCGTTTCAATCTTAATAAGAGCCCCTTCAATGTTAATTATCGAGCAAGCAAGATCAAAAACAATTAAGCCTGCGGCCGTTTTCTTGACTTCTTTTTCTTAGCCCTTTCATTTCGCACCTGAATTCCGCCGGGCTTTCAAAGAGAGTCTGAACCAGAGCTTTCAAGCAGGAGTTTTTATGGAAGAAAACAAAGGATATATACCCTTATTTTCCGAGGGGAAGGACTCCGTCACCTGGCACTGGCAGTAGTTTCGGGGATCGGAAGCCTTTGGATAAACTCAGAATATTCAGATATAAATGAAGGAGAAAGGAAGATTCTCTCGACATCCGGAAGGATCGCCCGCGATCTTCATGGGTTTCGAATAATGTATGGATTGTTTAGAAACTAACGAACTGGACATGTCACATAGCACCACCAGCGACACCTGTTTTGATTGACAAATTCAGCGTTGTCATTCCCTTGACTGGCTGATAAGCGGGCCAATTTTTAAAATGTACCCACTTAAATGAAAATTGGTACTATCTCATCGGAAAAAATCTTGTTATTATCCTGGCACATTCGGGGAACTGGCTTTCTCGCTTGACAAGACAGATTGATTCTCAATCAACAAATGAGCACCAAATATGGTTGTCATTGAAAAAGCCAGTAAAAAGCTAAGCAACATTCCGTTGCACTAGTGAGATAGCCGGAACGACCCCCAGCGAACTGGCGACTGCTGCTAACGCAGACAGACACACAAAAAAAATGGCATCCCACGTTACTAGCATTCGTCATATCGTTCTTGGTTCTCAATCCTAGAAAGGTTTATGGCAAAAAATGGTGTCATTCCCCAGAGTCATGCTAAGCTTCTTGGCGAAGATGGAATGAAATGGATCTGCCAATCAGGCACGTAGAGGTAAGAAAGAGGAAGGATTTCGTATGAAAACGCCCCAGTTGTGCTTATCCCTAACGCTTTCACTTGCACTTCTGCAGGCTAACTTGCTACAAGCGAGTGCGTCTCCAGGCTCAGCGGCAATCTGGGAAAAGCTTGCCGGAGCTTCTCAAACTAGCTCCAAGAGTAGTCAGAAGCCAGTCAAGCAGAAGGCAGCGCAAGTAGTTCGGAAAAGCCCCGCAGCAAAGCGCTCGTCGCTTGCATCGGCAGGAACCTACAACGCCACTGGTATCGCCAATGGTGGTTCGACCGGACAAGTAGCGTTATTTTTCGGTAAAGACAAGAGCGACAGCCCCGCCAACAAGGCACCGGGTGCAGCTCTGACAATTCACTCATCAATGTCCGAACATCCAGCTGCCCCGGTTGCTAAAGCCAGCACAGAGCAACCCAAGCTGGTAGCTCTGGACCCTGGAGTGGTTAGTGACGCCGCCGGTATCAGTGCAGCCCCAGAGGCCGCAGCTGCTGTACCAGAAACTAAGCAAGAGAATAGAAATCTCATTGCTCAGCTGGCGCCAGATCAAATTCTATTAGCTGACGCCGGTGACGGCGGCACAGCCACAACTCCGATTCCTCCGGTCGTATCAGGAACTGTCGACCTGGAAGAATTCAAGCCATCCAACACAATCGAACTGAAAGTTTCGCAATCACGTACTTTTAAACTTCGCAACAAGATTATTCGTACGTCTATAAGCGATCCGGCAATTGCAGAACCGGTTGTGGTGGCAGAAAACCAGATGGTGCTTCTCGGTAAGGCACCTGGTGGTTCGACACTGGTTATCTGGGACGATGCAGGCAACTCGGTTGCAATCGACGTAAAAGTCGCCCGCGACTACTCAGCCCTGCAAGCTTTGCTTCGTGAAGTTGACCCGCGTATCATCGTCAAGCCTTTCTCGGTCGGTGGAGCTGACAGAGTTGTATTGATGGGAGACGTAGACCATCCGGAATCTGTGATTCGCGCATTTGCAGTAGCCAATGCCTTCATGGACGATCGCGGTATGAACATCACTGTTGCAAACAGCCGCATCATGGGTCAACGCCCTGGTGAAGTCGGCGGTGCCATGACACAGGGTGGTCAATCCGGTCAGCTCTCAGCAATCAGCCAGGTTGACAGATATACATTTTTTGGCAACCAGAACAACAACATCAGCAAAGCCCAGACGATCATCTCCGATGGCGGCCGGGTCACAAGCTTGATTCAGATCCGCAAGACTCCGCTCATTGTTCTGCACACCACCTTCATGGAAATGAACTCCAGTGCAGTCAGAGAACTGGGTCTGCAGCTCGGTATCGGTTTCACCAGCCAGAGCTTCGGTTTCGCAATCGGTGGTAACCCCGCCCAGGGCCCCAACAACGGTAACTGGCTCACAACCCAGCCCGGTGTCAACGGTACTTACGGAACATTGCAAAATCCGGCATTTGGCGGAACCGCAACCAACCTCAGCGGATTGCAGAATATCACCGGTGGCGGTGCTGCAGGTATCAATGCCCTGCAGGGTCTCTTTGCCAACGTAGCAACGCAAACAGTGAGCAACGGTGTTGTAACCAATACCCCGCCACAACCTGGTTTCAACTTCTTCAACACTCCGGCGGCACTCACCAATAATGGAACATTCGGCAACCCCGGATTTATCATTCCGCCAGGAACCAACCCGCAATTCGGAGCAAGCACAGCACCTGTTAACTTCTTCGGTGGCGGTCTTACAACCCAGGTATCAAACCTCGGTCAAGGTGTTATCACAGGTCTGCCGTCATTGCTCGGCGGTCAGGCACTATTCGGCAACCCCGGTGGTGCAACCTTCAACGTAAGCGACCTGGCAAACATGTTCACGGCAATTTCGAACTTCAGTTCGAACCGTGCATCACGCTGGTCTATCAACCCGACAGTCAACGGAACTATCGGTTATTCAAGAGCCAGAATTCTTGCAGAGCCGACGCTTGTCACCATATCCGGTGAAAGAGCAGCCTTCCTGGCTGGCGGTGAAATTCCAATCTTGCAGTCAATTGCAACTGCCGGTACAGCAGCTCAGTCAATCGTGTTCGAACCTTACGGTTTGAGACTCAACATGATCCCGGTTCTGCTGGAGAACGGCACAATCAACCTGCAAGTTTCACCAGAAGAAAGATTGCTTGACAGAGCAAACGCATTTGTTCTGCCTAACCAGACTTTCAACAACGGTGCTCCATCAACAGTGCCCGCGTTCACCACGAGAAAAACACAGACCACAGTTGAAATGAAACCAGGTCAAGAGCTCTTCATCTCAGGACTTGTTTCACAGAACTCCGGACGTAGCTTGCAGAAAACTCCTATGATCGGTGAAGTACCGGTTCTTGGGGCTCTCTATCGCTCGAAAGCGTTCGCAAAGAACGAAAGCGAACTTATCGTTTCAGTTCGCCCGGAAGTGATTCTGCCTGGAACACCTGGACAGCTCAAGATACCTGCTGAACTCAACAAGATGGAAGGCTCCAGAGACCTCAATATCCTGCAGGTCGAACCGAGCACCATCGACGAAGGTCAGTACCGCAGTGGTATGGTCGAAAAGACCTTCCAGATTCCCAATACTTTGCCTGCTGGAGCTCCAATTCCAGACTCAACAAAGTAAGGACCTGGCAAACAAGACTAGAGAGGACGGGAGGCGAAAGCCTCCCTCCTTTTTGGCTAATTTCTGGGTTTGTCGCGGTAGGGATTCCGGTTACCCGGAACCCCCCGCACAAATCCGTGCGAGCG
>CAZTQO010000101.1:0-14873 GCA_964615655.1 uncultured Candidatus Obscuribacterales bacterium
GGAGCAGGCACAATCAATAGTTTCACATTGCAAGCGCAATCCCAAGCGCATGGTTGCGCTGATGCTTATTGACCTTGACCGCTTCAAGGCAGTGAATGAAAAATACGGCTATGCCACAGGCGACAAAGTTCTGGTCACTCTGTCCACGGTATTGCGCCAGAGACTGCGCTCATCAGACATAGTGGGACGCTTTGGCGGCGAAGAGATTGCAGTCATAGTTGAAGATCTTGAAGAATATGATGCCGTAAATCTGGCCCAGCGACTTTTGCATGATTTCGCCCTGATGAAACACCGGGCGTCCGATGGAAGCGACTTCAGCATGACATTCAGTGCCGGTGTCGCAATGCTTGATGCAAAGCTGATGGATGTCGAACGCTGGCGCCGTCACGCAGAGCAGGCATTGCGTGCAGCAAAAAACAACGGTCGTAATTGCGTGATGAAAGTAACCGGCGGCAAGAGATAGCAGAGGTTTCAAGATTGACAGTAGTAAAACGACTGGACTTACAAATTCCCGGAAGTATAAGCAACCTTGGTCCCGGCTTTGACTGCCTGGCCCTGGCCCTTGATATTCACTGCCGCGTCAGTGTTTGTTTGCTGGAAAAAAACGACCCCAACATTCCCTTCATAAGTTTCAAGGGAGCAGCAGCAAAACGCAGCGAGCCTACAGACACGGATGGCTTGCTTTACAAAGTGCTAAAGAGCATCTGGAAAGGAAATCCTGATTTACTGCGTTGCCTGCGTGTGGAAATTGAATCCGAAGTGCCGCTGGGATGCGGTCTGGGAGGCAGCAGTGCTGCTATTCTCGGCGCACTCTGGGGCTCTTACGTTTTTCAAGATAGAATTCCGAACCCGCCGACCTTGCTTGCAGAAGCCACGGCCCTTGAAGGCTACAGTGAAGGATTTGCTGCAAGTTTACTTGGCGGTTTCGTGGTCTGCGCGCACAGCATGGACGGTCAGCGCATAATCGCCAAGCAGCTAGCCTGGCCCCAGAGATGGAAACCGATTTTTGTAATACCTGCAAACAGGTTGCAAACTGAGAACATGCGCGCTTGCCTTCCTGAAAAAGTGCCGCTGGCTGATGCGGCATTCAATTTGCAACGGGCTGCGCTGCTGGTATCAGCAGTGGTGCGCGACGACGACAGCACCATGAAAGAAGCCCTGCATGACAGGTTGCATGAAAGTTACCGCAGCCCTCACGTGCCTCTCCTGGCAAAGGTTCGAAGCGTACTTGCCGAGCACCAGATTCTGGGCAGCTGTTTGAGTGGCGCCGGTCCTTCAGTAATGGTGTTGAGTTCCGAACGCCACAAAGATGAAGTACTGCATACACTCAAAGAATGGGCTGAAATGGAAGACAGCAGTTTGAATGTCCTTGCAATTGACGCAGATCGCGATGGACTGAAAGAGCTGGTGATCGAGTAAAATTTGCCGGCTAGCGTAGCCTGGCTAAATCTTAATCAGCGCAAATCTTGCGGAAAATACGATAAATACTGAAATTTCAGGCAGATAACCATACCCCTGAAACTACCCCAGTGAAGCCCCGTAACCCCGTCATCAAGAGAGCTCTTGACAGCAGCGGCGCCAGCGGCCGTTGCAGGGGCTTAGATGATCTAGAAACTTGATCATCTAAGCCCCTGGTCCCTAGGCTCAGGGCATAGTTCCGTATTTCCACATCAACCCCCGAGGATTTCACAAAAAAGCAGTCAGCATCCATACAAACAGCCTTAATTGCCTTAGCAATTTGCTTTGTGGGTGAGACTGTATGAGGCTCCTGCGGAACTTGATCAGCGCAAACAAGTGCTGAAGATCCTGACCGCAAGCAGGATTTTTACGCATTGATTGCACGGAGGGATTTTTCCCGCCGTGGTTTTTTCCTGAAACCTGTCGGCAAAGACCGACCAAGAACAAGAACAAGGAGATTGATCATGGCAAACTGCACAACGCTGGTTCTCTGGGACTGCAACGGCAAGCTGCAAGCCACGCTTTTCGGCTCCCGCCGCGAAGCTTTCAAGCTTGAGCGTGTAAGCGATCAGATGGGCATGATCGCCGTCAAGGTCTGCATCAACGCCGAGTTCGACCCGAAGCGCGATTATCTCGTGCGCCAGGTGAACAAGAACGGTCGCATCGAAGACCAGCTGGTTTTCGGCACTCTGCCCCTGTGGGCTGGTGGTCAACTGCGAGCCGGTCGCTGCCTGCTCGACTCGGGCTCCGAAACCGCGCGCCTGCTTTCGACCTACCCGGCTCAGACGATGCGCGACCGCGAAACCCGACACCACAACGGCATCGACTGCGACGACAACTGCAACGGCAAGTGAGCTGAACGGCAAAAGCTGAACAGCAAGAGCTGAACGGCAAGAGCTGAACAGCAAGAGTTGAACGGCAAGTAACTGCGACACAAGCAGATAACTCGGCAATGCAAACGCTCCACTTGCGGGGAGCTTTGCATACCGAGAAGTCCTCTATCCGCACCAACCTGCGGTGGGGCCGGTGACTAAATCCATCGGTGCTGGTCAGGCCTGGAATTGGGGCTTGGCTGGGGAATACCCCGGAGACATCCCGTCTCTAATTACAATCCAAGGAGAAAGATATGAGCATCAATCACAACTACGAAGGGCTGACTATGTCGGCTCTGTTTCGAAGGAAAAAGAGCCTGTCCTTCTCGGACCTCTGGACCTTCATCGAGTGTCCGGAAGAGTATCTGGCTCGGCTTCTGCGCAAGACGCAAAAACGCACCAAGGAAGGTGTTGTCGGCGAAGCAACGCATGCGATCGCCGAGCAGCATGGCGAAACCACCGACGAAATCCGCCGCTTCATCGAGAAGGAAGTTTCTGCACTTCCGGAAGAAGAGCGCGAGGAAACCGTTCGGCGCATCGAGCTTGTTTCAGCAAACGCGCAGGAAATGGCCGAGGACGACCCGGAAGACGACGAAGACACTGACCGGGAGTCGGTGTACAAGTGGTTTTTCGAGCAAGTCGGCTGGACTCTCTGCGCCAAACCCGACAAGGTGGACTACGTCGAAGAAGACGGCAGGCAGATCATGGAAATCACGGACTACAAGTCCGGAAGTTCCCATGAGTACCACGACGAAAACGGCACGGTCTCGTATCGGGCCAAGCGCAAGCACAGGGAACAGATCTACTTCTTCGCCATGGTCGTCAGCCTGGCGCTGAACTGGAACGGCCCGATTCGCCTGCGCATTCGTTACTGGGGAAACAAGTCCGAGTGCAAGCCGTTGTGGTACAGCCGCCGGCGGACCAACGAAGCTCTTGCTGAAGTTGCCGCCCAGATCAAGCGGATCGAGACCTGCATCGAGGAAGCTCGCTTCCCGGCTAAGCCCGGCTTCTGGTGCAAGAACTGCCCGCTTGCCCAGAACTGTGAAGCGAATCTCGCGCACCAGCGGATTCTTTCCGGCAACCGTCCTCTGGCGGAGCCGGCAAGGGAAGCTGCCTGCGCCTGAGCGCTGCTGAAAAGGAGTAACTAGAAAAAACGAAAGTGACTGGGGCCAAAAGCTCCAGTCACTTTTCGTTTTTTAAATCACTTTTTGACCTTTTTCCGACGATTTTTGCATTTTAAAACCATTAATCAAGTGCGGTCTGCGTGCATTTTCGAAAAGCTCAGGGACCAGGGCGGATCTTCCCCGAGAAAATACTCCCTTATTTCCGCCACCAGATAAAGTGAACCTGTGGCGCAAACAAGCCCGGATTTCCCCGCAAACCCGAGTGCCAGTTCAAGCGCCTTATGCGAAGATTCACATATCTGAGAATCAATGCCGAGCCTGCGCGCGCACTCATGAATCAAAGCGGGATCCATTGCTTTTTCATTGGCGGACCTGGTCGCGATAAGCTTCTTGCAGGAAGCGCCGATTGCTTTGAGAATCTGTTCGATATTTTTGTCTGAATTCACACCCAGCAAGAATATTTTCTCCTCCGGCATGTAGTGCCGGGAAAGCGCATTCAACAATGCCTCCATCGACTCACCATTATGCGCACCATCAATTACAACTGCCGGGAAATTTTGCATCAACTCCAGACGGCCAGGCACGAAGACACTTTCGATTGCTTCCTTTAACTCTTTTTCCGGAGCAAGCTCGAAATTTTCTGCAAGCGCATCAACAGCAGCAAGAGCGGTGGCTGCATTGTCGAGCTGGTGCCTTCCAAGCATCTTCAGCCTGAACTCTCTTGCGGCTCCGCCTGCCTTTCTTGAAAGCAAAAGCGACTGCCCTTCTCTGTCATAAGAGCCTGCTTCGATATTGTAAGCGGCAATCACATCTATGAATCTGGCCTGATTCTTATCGCAAATACGTTTCAGAAGCTCTGACACTTCCGGATCTTTCTGAGGAGCCAGCACCACTGTGCATCCAGGCCTTATAATGCCTGCTTTGTTTTCGGCAATTTCAAGAGTGGTTTTTCCGAGCATGTTCGTATGTTCAAGACTTATTGCAGAAATAACCACAAGCTCTTTTCGGTCAAAAACATTGGTGGCATCAAAGAGTCCGCCCATTCCCACTTCGACCACCTGCCACTTCATATGGTGCATCCGGCTCAAAAGAAAGAAAAGAGAACTCATGGCTCCGAAGGTGCTAATCGGACCAAACAAACTGTCATGCTCATTAACAACCTGGCTCACGACTTCCACACCCGTGCTGAAATCAGCTCTGGAAACGGGCAGAAGATCAAGACAGATGCGTTCCCTGTAAGAATGTAGATGCGGTGAGCTGTAAAGCGAAGTAGCAGACGACGCTGAAAGCATGGCAGCAATCATGGCGCTTGTGCTGCCTTTACCTTTTGACCCGGTAGTGTGAACAGTAAAACGCCCGCTCTGCGGGTTGCCAAGACAGCCAAGCAAAGAACGCATTGCATCCAGGCTCATGGTTCTGGCTTTGCTTCCCTGGCTGCTGCGCTCCATATCAGGCAAGGCAAGCAGGAATTCCGTTGCTTTCTTGTAATCCATTTCTATCTGCTGTTTCGCTTGCCTCAAAATCAAAGAAGCAGTTTATCAGCATCAAAGGCTCAATTGAGCAAGGAACAGGTCTGTCTGCAACTTTGTTTTCATTGCAGCCGTTTTCTTTGCCCGCTTGAAAAAAGCTCAGATTTTACTATGCCGTTTAGTATCCGGCGCGAAAAGCGAAAAAGCGAAAGAAAGAATTCAAAGAAAAGATGGAAAAACACTGGAACAGGAAGAG
This sequence comes from uncultured Candidatus Obscuribacterales bacterium, assembly GCA_964615655.1. Taxonomy (GTDB): domain Bacteria; phylum Cyanobacteriota; class Vampirovibrionia; order Obscuribacterales; family Obscuribacteraceae; genus JAIEPM01. The sequence goes on from CAZTQO010000101.1 coordinate 5,180, forward strand.
AAAGATCTCATCCTGTTCCAGATTGGCTGCAATCCACATAAGGCGTGCTCAGAAGAAATAATATCCACAATCGCTACAGCTAACGGCAGTACTCAATGTTTTGAAACCGCAGTTTTCGCAATTTTTTTTCTGTGGATAGTAAGGTTTATCCGGATATTTCGGATACTTAGGCTTCTCCGGATATTTCGGATAGTTAGGCTTATCCGGATAATTCGGATAGCGGACTTGAGAAGGCTTCTTTGGCATAAGCAAGCGTGCTATCGCCATTACTACACTGAGGCAGCCTTTGAGCAAAGCAGCCAGAATGCTGCCCATCAGGCTGAAAGTGGATTCAATCATTTTTTCCGGTTTGCTCATTCCTCCCAGGAGAATTGAAGCAATAAAAATCGGCAAAAGCACAGGCAACACTATGTTGCCGAAGACCTGCATAATCAGGTTTGTAATGAAATCGATGAAACTTTCAAACATATGGTCTCCCTGGTCAAGCAAAAAGCAAGCCTCAATAGGGCAGCAGAAACTACCTTTGGAAGCTTACTCCGGCACACTGGTACGGCTTTACCTTTTGCTTTGACCTGAAAAAAAACTGTATTAACGTGACTCGATGCTAAATAAATCAATGCAGTGTTTATCAGAGCTGCCTGCGTCAAACACCACGAATATGCGCATTTTCGAACTAGCGCAATTAGCTCTTTAATTTCCTTGAATCCGGAATTATGCTCAAGCATTCCAAGTGCTTGCCCTGCTTCGCTAATCAAAAAAATTCCGCAATCTGCCTGCTTCGGGCTTTGCAAATCGACATAGCCCCTTTATTTAGAAACAAAAAACTAAATAGACTCATTGCTCTGCCAGACCAATTTTTCAGTCTTAAATCCAGAAAGCTTCTAAGAAATCAGAACCAAAAAAAACAGACACAGCTGCTCCGATTAGCAGCCTGTGTTTTCTTGTACTTGAAGTAAGAGGTATGAAATGAAAGACCATTACCCAAGCCTCAATGAACTTGCTGCCCAACTCAAAGAAGGTCGGGACTACAGGATAAGATCATTCGACCGCAGCAGCTGGGCAACAATCATTTCTCCGCACGGAGGATACATTGAGCCCGGCACATCCGAAATTGCAGCTGCGCTTGCAGGCAATAAATACAATCTATTCGACTTCCAGGGCCTGCGTAAGCAAAATGCGCTCGAGCTCCATGTTACTTCAACCCGCTTTCGCGAGCCCGGACTTCTGTCCATGCTTGTGCACACGCAAGTAGCAGTTTCGCTTCACTGCATGGGCAGCCAGAAACAGGCCGTAACCTGGCTTGGCGGGCGCAATCTGGGCCTCAAGAAACTTGTGCTTGCAAATCTCCTCAAGCGGGGGTTTGCAGTAAATCCGGACAGCCCACTTTACAGGGGTGAAAGCAAGGCCAACATCGTTAACCTCGCTTGCGAAGAAGGTGTTCAGCTCGAGCTCTCAAGCGAGCTAATGCAAAAACTTTTTTGCGGCGCTCCATTCAGAAAAGTCAGAGCAGCTAAACGTTCTCCAGCGTTTGACCATTACCTGACTGCACTTACTGACGCACTGGCTCAGTTTGAAGAGCAAAGCAAAAGCGCAGCCTGACACCAGATTGAAAGAGACCCGAAAAAAACTACCGGGTCTCTTTCTTTAACCACATTTTCTACTATTGCATTTAATACTAGCGGGCGAAAAAATCAAGGGAACTGATGCGTTAGCACCAGTCCCCTTGAGTAACTCACCGTAAGGCAGCCGAGTTTAGTGGCAGCTGCAGCAGCCCTGATGGTGCATGGCACGGTCGAGCGCGTCGTCCGGGTGCGCCAACCAGGCCTCGTTGCCCTCAAGCAGGTGCTCGAGCGCGCCGTTGAGCTCCTCGACCGACAGGTTCTCCACCGTGTCGCCGAAGTGCTCAAGCACGATCAGCTTCTGCTCGATGCAGGCAGCCAACTTCTCCACGTCGACACCGCGGGCGCGAAGCTCGTCGGAGTTCGGGAAAAGCCGGTCCACATGCTCGTGACGCGAGAGGATCAGATCCTCGGGCGACGCGTAACCGGCGTCGTCGACGATGCTGTCCGCCCACATCTGCGTGATGGCGTCCGAATTGAAACGCGGAAACGAACCGCGCCGGCTGCCGGTGATGGTGATGCTGGTGCTGATTTCAATGGTAATCATAGCGAGTGCTCCTTTTCTTCGATGACTTGCAGCTTTCGCTGCTGTTTTTTGGCTCAAAGAGCCCTAACCACCGTGGACAGGAAGACCTGCCACAAAAACGCCGCCACACACGTGGAAGCGCCTTTTCCTGCACCAGACCGGACCGCAAGCTGCCCGGGCAAAACAAAGCAAGCCACCCCAGCTAAGTGGAAGTGGCTTCTGAACCCTGTTTATGCCCGAGCAGAACTTACGATTCGGCCTGTCACAGAAAACTTGTTGCCTCAGTGACCGACCGTGCTCACAGCAGTGGCGCGGGCGGACGGAGGCAGAATCGTGCCCGTGCTTGCGTTTGCTTCCCTGCCGAGGTGATTGAGCACTTCGGCAAAGTAAGGCGCAGCAGCCAGCATCGGCGGGTAGACTTGAGGCATGAAAGACCCACCCGGCTGGTTGGTCGGCGCCGGAGCGCTGCCTTCCGGGTTCATCTTCACGTCAACAAGCACATGCCCGCGAGGCGTAATGCTGTACAGACCGTAGACCGCCCAGATGAAGCCGGCTCCGATTGCCCGGGCTGCGCCGCCGTCCTTCTTCAGGGAATCCCCGACGAAGAGACAGCGCGAACCATCGGTGATACCGAAGTCGGCCATGGCGATCTTGGCACCACCATCAGACGGCTTCTCGCAGTGCTTGGGCAGCACACGGAAGGGACACCTGACCGAGGTACCCATGAGCTGAGCGACCCGCTTGCGACCGGATTCCAGATCCTCATCGCTGAGGCCGGTCGAAGCATCGGGCTCGACAGTCTCAAGGGCATAAATGCCCGAAACGAGTTCGTCGAGACCGGTCTGCTTGGCACGAGCAAGCACCATGTACATGGGACCGTCAGAGACAATCACCACCGGGATGCCCGCGTCGCGAAGAGCCACGAGGGTCTCCTTCACGAAGGGGTAAGCCTGCGAGTAGCGCAAACGATTGCGCTCCAGGCAAGCCCAGAACGGCTCGACAATTTGCTCGCGGAACTGCACAGCAGTGCCCTGGAAACGCTGGCGAATCCAGGTGAGCTCCAAGAGCCACGGATACTCGTGCGTGCCGTACTCGTTGACCACCCGGCCGATCTCGCGCGAAATCTTGTCGAGGTCGGGCTCACCGATGATCCTGGCGATACGGGGCACTTCGTGCTCCATGGTTGGGATGAAGTAGGCCCAGAAAGCATCGCTCAGGGTCAGGTCGAAATCGGTCATCACGAACTGGATGGCGTGCCTGCCAACCGGATGAACGATCTGGGTGTGCTGGTGGTTCTGACCTGCGCGAGGCTTCTTTGCCCGGTTCTTCATCGCTTTCTTCTTTTCTTGCATACTTGCTCCTTTAAGTTTTTTCGTTACAAAAAAGCCAGCGGTCACCGCGACCCCTGACCAAAAAAATCCGTGTCGACCCGAAAGGGTCAAACTCCAAGTTCCGTCCGGGCATCAAAGATGCTCGAAGCAGGCTGTGAAAAACTGTCTTTTACTCTCTTGCGAGAACCTTTCTTACTCTGAGTTGAATCAAAACGGATAACGTCTTGACCCTAGCCCTGCGCTCCTGACAATTGCAAATATCCTTGCAGGGCAGGTCTGGCAGCCAGGACCGCAACTTGGTCTCAGTTTCGGGACAGGAGGCAGCAATAAAGTCGTAAAAGAGCTACGTAATCTGCCCATAGCGAATCCTGCTTGACGATTAGCTCAACTAGCAATGTCATATTCGGGCTAATACAAAACCCGGGTTCAGCCAACTCGCGAGGCTAGCTGAAGACATGACTTAGTAAATCAAGCAAAGGGCAAGTCAAGTGCTAGGGGCACTGAGCCAACTGTTTAAGCCGCAAATAGCTCCTAATTCGCGCCCTTACCCCTTGAATTCAGCCGCCAGAAAGCACTATGTTTCATTCGTTACTTAGACCCACTCAAATACCGCTGTTACAAAGCCCAAAAATAAAACTCTGATTTTGATTTGAAAACCTTTGCCTGATTTCCCGGCAGGTGTTTGTAGCAGCCATGTAGAAAGGCGGGTTCTTTTTCCTGTCCGGAGCAAGCGCTTCCTGCTTCCCGGCAAGCCCGTACAGCAATAACTGCTGTGCGCATATCAACGTCTGCCCTGAAAGGAGACTGTATGTCAAAGAAGAATCTCAAGATCGTTCTCGGCGAGGATCTGCATCCCGCCCACGTCCAGCGGTTGGTCAAAACCAGCCAGGCATACACCGAGAAGGTGAACGAATCGCGCATCGAGTACCCGGACCCTGAAAGCGTCGACTTCGACGACGACAAGTGCCCGGAAACGGATTACGTGGTTCACCCGAGCGGCTTCCTCAGCAACGACCTGGGAATCGCCCAGCGTGCAAAAGCCAAAAGTGGCGGAAGCCGCAAGCCGAAACTCCCAAACCCTCAACTGGTGCTGGCGGAAGTACAGAAATACTACCAGGGGGTCCCGACCGCCGGCAGCAACGGAAATCTGGTTCTCGGCGAGCTGAATATTGAGTTCGGAGACGCATCCAAGGCCAGGTACTTCCGTGAAGCTTACATAGAGATCCTCTCTCACGTGCACAGCCTGGCCGTTATCGAAGTCGACGCCAGCTGGGTCAGCTCAATGGCTCAATACATGAGCCAGGCCACCGGCGTCAACTACCAGGGATTCACTTCAACGGCCAACACCCGCAACCAGGCGGTGGGTATTCTGCTCCACCCCCGGCTCAAGGTGGTCAAGGGCCCGATCGAGTACATGCAGGTGGCAACTGTGCAGGGTATCCCAGACCTGCGTCCTGCCTACCGCTTCGACCTGCTCGACACCACCACCGGTGTCACTTTCTCGCAGACCGTCGTGCATCTGAAAAGCATGCGCGGGGGTCCGCAGGCAACGGCCGCGGTACGCTACAAGCAGCTGGACATTCTCCAGAAGCTGCTGGGTCCGAACTACTCGGGCTTCGTTGTCGGTGACATGAACTTCATTCTCACCGACAAAACGCTGCATGACGGCGACCCGTTGCTCAATGCGGGCTTCCAGCTTTTCATGCCCAACGACGGCACCCCGACCCAGTCGATGGGGTCCCGGATTGACGGCTTCTTCCACAAGAATCTGAGCCGGAAATTCGATCTCTACAAGGTCCGGCGCTTCTACGCCAACCCCAGCATTACCCGGGCTTTCTCGGACCACGCCGAAACCGAAGGGCAGCTGGTATTCTGCGAAAAAGAGTTTCAGCTCAGCGACAAGAAGGCGAACCCGGGCTGTTCTGCCAAGGACGGCGACAGCGATGTCGACGTGACTCCGCAAGAGAGCATGATCAATCTGAAACCGCTGCTTCCTGCCACTGAAGAATAAGCGTGTTTCGCGAGGTAATGGAGCCTGAAAACTCCATTACCTCGTTTTTTAATGGGGTATGTTATTATACGTTATAGTATCTCAAAATCTTAAACCGAGATTGCGATAGAGCAATGAATTTATGAAGCTGAAAGAGCTCAAGAATCGCTGCCTATGCTCGACGTCAGAAAAAAGTTTTAGTGCTGCGCCTGCCGTTATTCATGCGACAATAATGTGTGTAGTTGTTTCACAGAAAATCAAGATGCTCGAAACCCTCGAAACACCAGTTCATTCAGCCGAAAAAAAGCTTGTATTGAAAGCGATCTCTGAGTCTCAAGGAAAAATCTCAGTTGCAGATATTGCTACAAAGACCAGCCTGCCGGTTTTACAGGCGACAAGCCTTCTAAACCAGGTAGCATATGAAACCGGCGGGCACATGACAGTTGGCACCGCAGGCAGTGTCGTTTACGAATTCGACCGCAATTTTCAAAATGCTTATCTGGCAAGAAGCAGCAAGAGCTTTTTCCTGCGTATCTGGCGCATTGTATTTAATGCAAGCGTCAATCTGGCCAGAATTTTCTCTCTGGCTATGTTTTTCATCATTCGGGTAAGCTTCGGAATCCTCCTGATTCTATCCGTGGTTCTGATCGTAGTTCTGGTGGTAGTCGCTGTCATGGCCATACTTGCCAAAATGTTCGGTAACGACAACAATGACGGTCCTGATTTTGATCTTTCAGGATTGTTCCGCGGTACCGGAGGAATATTCAGGTATTGGATGATCGACTGGCTCTGGGACTGGATGTACTGGGGTCGCTATATAAGCTGGGATACGGGAAGCAGGCAAAAGCAAATTCCCAGGACAGGCACTCAAAACAACAAGCAGGACAGCAATCAGAACAAAGAAAGCTTTCTTGATAAATGCTTTTCATTCTTATTCGGAGACGGTGATCCAAATGCCGGGCTTACGGAACGAACCTGGCAGACACTGGCGCTTGCTCTCAAAGCGAACAATGGTGTCGTGGTTGCAGAACAACTGGCACCATATGTATTGACCGAAGCACAGAAAAACGAAGACTGGATTTTGCCCATCTTAGTGCGTTTCAACGGCAGCTGTGAAGTATCGGAAAGCGGCAACATAGTTTATAAGTTTCCGAGCTTTCAGCAAAATCTTGACACCGAAAAATCTGCTCTCGCCCCGGAAGAAAACGCAAATCCGGAAGAGCTGCACTCGGTTTTTCAGGCATATATAAAAAACAAACAAATAAACCAGACCAGACTAGCTGTGGTGGGACAGCTGGATTCTTATCTTAAAGAAAAGACCTGGGAACTCAGCCATGTTAGCGGTGGCAGCCGCACAGCCATTATTTCATTTGCCGTATTTATCATGGTGGGAAGTATCTGGCTTACAACCATGTCTGTCGCAATACCGATCATGCTGGCTCTGACACCGCTTTTGCTTGCAATTGCAGCATACGGAGCCATGTTTTTGATTATTCCGGGAATCCGTTATTTGATCATTCAAAACAAAAACTCCGCCATCGAAAAACGAAATTCGGTCAGATTTCAAGCTGCCCAGAAGCTGGAGAACCCGGGTGCGGAGCTAGCCAAAAAGCTTGATGAAAGCGAGCAAATGCGAAAAGTCGCAGTTATCGAATCAAGCAATGAAAGTGTGGCATTTACCACAGAGCGTGATTCGCTGGAACAGCAGTTCGATTGAAGTTCAAATACAAAGACTCAAGTATTGCCGTCAATTAAACCTGCAAGCCTGGCTGCCCAGTATAGAAACAGGTAGTCAAATCTGCCGGGGCGAACCCGGCAATCCGCCTCGCCTTTGATCGCAAAGGCTGATACAAGCGAATTGTCCGCCTGAAATGCCAGCCCCTCGAAAAGCGGGTAACTGTAGGCACCCTGCAGGTAATATTCGGCCGGATATTTATTGACAAAGAGCTTCCATGGTCTAAGTGGCCAGGCCGACATACACCACTGCGGCCTGAGCCTGTAATCAAAAGCTAGCCGGTACCCAAACCCTTTGGCTAGCATCGGCATCTCATGCAATAGCCAGATTGACTCTTTTTTGTCCTCCGGCCAGGCAGCTTTTCTTACAAAGTTCGGCTGACGACATGAATCAGGAAAATTCAGGCTACCCGAGGCATTCTCAGCAAAAGCCGCTGCTGCAATTGTAATAAAATCACGCTTAGCCGGAAAATATAAAGTCCAGCTATCTGCAAGCTTCTGTCTCAGGGCTGCAAGCACCTCTTCAAGCCCTGCCTGCAGCTCCACTTTATTTGTCTTTGCTGCAAGACGGCAAAGATTTTTCGCAATAATTATGTCAGCAAGCTGACCGCACATGGAGAGATTTACACCGCTCCAATCGGCAATTCCACCGTAATAAAAACCTTTGTCCAGATTGAAAAAGCCTATTGCTTTGACGCGTTCTTTATAGTTCCGCAAATATGCTCTCAAATCCCCCTCCCGACCGCTTGCCAGTGCTGTCAGGCCAAGCGCCGAGAATTCATTTCCCGGATGCAGTTTTTCACGGACTATTCTCAACTGGCAAAGACGTAATGCATGTGCTTTTACTCTTTCAAGCAAAGGATCTTTATCTGGCAATATTTCAAAAGCAAACGCAAAGCTCAGAAACAGTCCTTTAAGCATGTCGTTGTTTCCGCCTCTTAAATACTTTATTCTTTTGCCTGCGTAATTGATCTCCACCCACGGATCAGCCGCAGTTTTACCGGGTTCAAGCAATTCTGCCGTTCTTGCAAATTCACTTTTCGCTTCCGGCAAATCCATTAAAAGCATCAATCCTTCAGAAACTCGCTTGAAATTAGAAAGAGCTTCCTCATCTTTAGTGCAAAGATGACGCATCGCCTGAGAAGCAGCATACATGCCGGACCAGAGCGCACCGTCTCCGCTTTCGATAAACTCTTTTCTTTCCTGACTTGAGTCGAATCTTGCCCGCACATATAGACCAAGCCGGTTTAGATGATTTGCACTCATTTCCTGATCGAAATATTTTGCCTTTTCAGCAAGACTGTATGCGTAAGCGTCATGACACAAGCGGCTTTCTACAAGGGAAATATGGTCCAGCACTTTATTTGGCAGCCTGATTTTTTCTTTGTTTTTTTGATAAAAGCCAAAGTCGCTTTTGTCAGTCACGAAATATTGATTTCCCGAACGAAACTCTTCTTTGCCTGTATATGGCGTCAACAGAGAATCAAAACGAAGCAGGCTTGCAGCAGGCAAAAACAGGGTGAGATTAGCCCAGTTTCCTATAAGTTGAAAACAGTCTCCTTTGCCTGAGAGAACCTGGCGCTTGCTTTCCCACAAGCTCCGCCTGCTAGCCAGTCGGTCGGAAATCAGCCTGTCTTTTGCTTTGCGCGGCGATATAATTACACTTTCAGCTCCGTTTTTCAGTTCAGAAATTGCATAGTGAAGATTCAAGGTTTCTTTGAACTCGTCTTTGCTATGAAACTTAGAATCTACCTGGCTGAATAAATCGGCTTTTCTCAGCCGAAACTCAGCTTGCAGCTGCCCGGATTCATCAAGATTTCCTTTTCCTGTCCAGACCTCCTGCACCGAAAGCCCGTCAAATTTGAAATGGTCGTACTCGACAAGCCTTATCAGATCCAGATTTGAACCGGAGCAGCTTTTAAGCTGCAAGATGCCATGATAACTACCGTAATCTTTATCCAGACCTGAAATTCGAAAAACCGAGTTTCTTGATTTTTCCTGTGAAAACGCCAGCAAGTACATTACAGGCAATGAAAATGCCAGTAGTAATACTGTTCCAGCTGAGAGTTTGACGGCAAGACTTTTCATATGAACTGGCAGCAAGGCAAAGATTTTATCACCCTGAGCCTGCAATATCGCCGCCAGAAGCATAATCAGGTAAAAAGCAGGGAAAATCACAATTGACAGTCCTTGCCAGTAAAGCTAGGATCTTGTCAAGATATCTTACTAGCGGTGATTCCATGTCTTACAAAAACTCCTGCTTAGCAGTAATTCTGGCAGCTTTATCAATTTCATTATTGCCAGAGCTGGCCTTTGCTCAGATGGGCCAGTCAGACTGGGTGAAACCAGGAGAGGACGGATCACAGAACAACAGCGGTTGGATGCCGCAGGGTCAGCAAATGCCTCAAGAGCAAATGGGGCAGTCAGGTTGGGTTCATCCTGGCGAGCAACAACAGCAAATGCCTCAACAGCAAATGCCCGTTCAACAAATGCC
>CAZTQO010000102.1:0-13841 GCA_964615655.1 uncultured Candidatus Obscuribacterales bacterium
AAGCTCTGTTGCTAAAACCGGCGCCAAAGAAGCTGCTGAAAGCACCGCAGCTAAAGAGGCGGCAGAGAGCAGCGCAGAAAAAGCAGCCGGACGCAAAGTGCCGGAGCCTGGCTCAAAGGTATCACCTACACAACCAGCCAGAGAAATCGAAAAGGCTCCCTCGAACTATGAAAAGGTCGAACTCACTAAGGACGAAATGAACAAAGCGCTTTCGGGCATGCCGGAAAAGAACATCAAACATGCACAGGTGGTCGCAGATAAACACGGAGTTGAAATTAGAGTCCGCCCCAGCAACCCTGAAGCTAAAGCATTGCTTGAAAGAGGCGAAGCACTGCCCAAGCCTGAGTGTGTGAAAATGAAAACTATAACTCCTGATGACATTCAGCTTGGAGCCCCACCCGGAAGTGAAGGTAAAGTCGGTTATTTCAAACCGAAAGAGCCGATTGGTGTGTCGCATGACTCCGATTTATACAAGCGCTATCAGCAAAGGTTGACCGAATATCACGATCAGGCGGAGCACGTGCATGACCTGGTCGGAGGTACGCTTAAGAAAGGTGAGCAAAGAATAGTAATAAAGGACGGTATCGTTCACTCGGTAGATCCGACCACAGGAAAAGTCGGCAAACCTTTTACTGGAGACCATGACATTTTTGATATCACCGACATCGGTGGGGGAGAAGTCTCACCCAAAGTCAGAGAACAAATACTGAAGGAACTCAAACAGGGACCGTTTTCAGCACAGCATGGTGAACATATGGGATGGGATTATTCGAAACTATCTAAAGATCTGCCACCACCAAAAGTCGACCCGGTAACCGGAAAGACCATCCAGCCTCAATCACCTTACGACATTGCAAGCGGCATAGATAAGAAGATCCTGGATTCTCACAGGCCAGGAGGCAAAGAACCGCTCATCACCTTTACCGGAGGCGAGGGAACTGAAGCAGCCCGCACAAGAGTCAGCGGTTCAGGCTATGTTGGCACACAACGACCAGTTCGAATTCCCGCAGCCGAAACATATCAACATTCGGCACTACAACGCTGGGGTTATTCACCTGAACAAATCAGGGCTATGAAACCGGAGGAGATTCAAAAAATAATGGATCAAAAGCTCTCAGGTATCAGAGCAAAATACGGAAAGTAAAGTGAGGTGCAAGGTGCGTTCGTCAACTGTCAAAAGAGAAGAATCAGTCGAGCAGCTTGCCCGGCTCAAACTCGAACGCTTGGACCTGCAAGAATTGATAGCAAGCACAAAAATCAAAGATGAGCTCGAAGAACTTCAGGCTGGCTATGATGCAATTTCGTATCGATACTACCAGGCAATTGATTTGTACTTAGAATCACTTGAAATTGTGAATTTATCTCGTTGCCCTTTAAGTGGACGGCTCGTTTCCATACCAATGGATCTCGCAGGATTCGGGGGACCCTGGTGGGACTACGAGCACCCGGTCCGAGAATTGTGGAGCGGCCCTTCAAGTTTCTGCGGTTTTACAGGTGGTGCCAACCTGCTTAAGCTCAGTGAAAAGATAGATCATTTTTGCAAACCAGGCATCTCACAACCTTTCGTATTGCCCAAAGTGCTGAGGCTGCCTGGAGTCAGAGCAGTGCTCTCGTCATTTCTTGTAGCGGATACACCAATATATGTTTTGAGTCATTTTGCCGAGCAACGTCCGGTCGAAATGCCATGCATAAGTGATCTTGCCAGCAGCTATGCAACCCTGATTATTAATGGGCGGCCTGTTAAACGAGAAGGGATTCCAGTTGAAACACTTGAAATAGACTTCGAACTCGAACGATGGATCAGAATCGGCAAACTCTACTGGATTGCCGAAAGAGATGAAAGCTGCTTGCTTCGTTCGGATCTTAAGCTCTGTCCTTATCTAAAGATTGCAAACGACAAATCTATAGTTAGAGTCAGCCGGGGAGTGCTGTCCCGCACTCCAGTTTCTAGCCAAACAATCGGAGTAGGGTTATGAAAAAAAACACTGTTGAAATTGAGCAGAACAAGCTGGCAGTTGAGCAAATTGCTTATGAAATTCCAGCTGGCGGGCTTTATACATTGTTTGCAAAGCGCTTGAGCCATGCAAATAAACTGAGCCCGCTGGCATCCATGAAGCCTGCGGCAGCAAGCAGCGCTAAAGATCTGGATCAAATAATGAAAAGCTCAGGATTTGCGCTTCTGGAGGAGAGTCTATTGCAACCCGATTTGAGAATCGAACATCGCTATGGAGGCCAGTACACCGGGCTCACTGTCTTTTCCACTTTTAAGCGTGACGATTCAGAAATCACCCTGGTTGTTTTTCCACAAAAGGACGGAGGAATGATTCTGAGGATTTATCACACCTTAGAAGAATATCTTGACTGGTGGTCGGCCCTGCTCTTGAGTAGAGTAAACAATGCCACAGCTAATTTTCTTACTCCACCATTAAGTATTGCAGGCCTTATTTACAGCCTGCATGCCATTGACTGCTACAGACGTTATTCGTACAAAACATCACTCGAATATGAGCCTGAAAGCACCCCTTTCATAAGCTGCACTGAGTTCAACTCAACTATTGCTAAGTCAATTCCGAGTTTTGATTTGCGCTGGCTCCTTTCTTCACTTTTTGTCCTTACCCCCGATCTGGAAGGCATAAATTTTGAGCCCGAAGAAAAGGACCTGAGCGAGCTTGTTAGGAGAACAATCTTGTATCCTGCAAAAGATGAACAAGGGGAAAGCCTTTTTTATTTCGGAGAAGCCGGGCAGTATCTGGGAGAAGAATTTTTGCGGGCCTGGGAAATCTCAATCGGTCTTTCAGCAAGGAGAATCATAAATGGTGCTGTCAGGTCCGTTTATCGAGCCTTCATTGCCCCTACAGCACTCTCTAATCACCTCTTTCAGTTTGAAAGCGACTCGAAAGGGCTATGCGTAAACCATCAGCCACTGGGATTTGACAGCATCCTGCAGATGCTCGAGAACCGTGTCAAGAAGTTGCCGGTAGACTCACACGCTTCTGCAGAAACGCCCACAGAAAAAAATGTGGAATCAAAAGAAGCATCGCAACAAGGTTCCAGACGACAAACAGACACAACTCCCACTAGCAGCAAACTTTGCCGGGCTTGCGGAGCGCACTCTGCCGCCACCATGAACTTCTGCGGCAACTGTGGCGAAAAGTTCGAAGTGACAATAACAGAAAAGAAAAATCGTGTGATAAGCAAAACTGAATTCGAAAAGATGGCTGCAAGATTGCAAAGCGCGCATGAAAATAATACTATTGGGGAAAAAGAGTTCAAATCATTGCATTTGCATTTTAAAGCCAGATCGGCCGATGGCATTTTATGGACAGTCGGATTGAAAAGACACGACTGGTATAAAGAACTAGATGGGCACTGGCAAAAAGAATCAGCTCCGGAAGAGCTGATTCTTGACGATGAGTTTGAGACCAGATTTGCCTTTCTCAAATGACAGTGCCATGAAAACAGCTTGGGTTTGCGTTATTTTTTTTGCATCATTCTAAAGATGGATTTTTTTGACCGGTATTAATTTCTTCGCTGATAAAAACAATCATTCGAAGGCTGAATGTTAACTGCATGATAAAGATGAGAGAATGGATTCACAGGGGCTGGTTTTACAGATGTCCAACGCAGGCAATAATCACTTAACAAGCTGCAGAAATCCCAGAGGATTTCTTTCGATCAAGCTGCTTGCAATCACATTCTGTATCATCCTTACTGCAGTTTTTGCATATTGCCCTGACTCGATACTCAACCTGGTTTTAGGCAACAGTGAGAGCGCCCCCGGAATTTACGAAGAACAGGTTTTGGACCCGGAAATAGCCGAAGATCCGGATAGAAACTCCCAGCAAAACGCAGTAGCTCAAAATCCGACTGCAGGGACCCAAGAATCAATCATTCCACTCTTGCGCTCAATCTGGTGGTCACCACTAGTTTTTGCCTGTTTGATAATTATACTTTCTGCAAGACAAAACAAAAAAGCCGCGGTAGAGTCTGAGCAGAAGAGCGCAAATCCGGAAGCACAAACAAAGCCCCGGAACCAGAATAAAACCAAGGCCGAGCCTGAACATAAATTCAAACCCGAAGCAGCTCCGGCAAGCTCACCAGCTGATTCCGGTGAAATATCACAAAAGCAACTGATCAAATATGCCGAAATTCTTAGCAAATGCAAGAAAGATGGTTTGCTCAACGAGGAAGAATATAAGGCCCTTCACAAAGCATTACAGGCTTTAGACGAATCCGGAAAGAAATGGACTGTGAACCTGAAAACAAAAGAATGGTTCAAACTCGAAAACGGCAAATGGGTAAGATCAGAAGCACCGGAAAAACTCTTTTTCTCCGCAGAAAATAAAACAGCTTTTGAAACTGCATCTAAGAAGATTGCAAAAGAATAAGCCTCTGACTGGAGAACAAAAACATTCAAATCACTCAGTGTTCTTGAAGCTTCCTACCAGACGCGAGATCACCGGATCAAAGTATTTTTTCGAACTTGCAGGGTATCTGAACTCGAAACATTTGACGCTTTCACCTTGAATCATTGCTTTGAGATAGAAGATCTGATCGCCTCTGTATCCTGACAGAACCAACCAGTCAGCTGAGCTTTTTTTATATGTCACGGTTTCACCATCTTCTTTCTTGTTTCTGAGAGCATCGGCCATCAAGGTTGGAATCGTCCAGGCTTCTCCACTTACGGTCGAATACAAGGATGTTCCATAGATCTTGAGTTCCATATCCTGGTATTGGAATGTTCGTCCATCAGCATTATCGGGCTCAGCCTGTGCTACGAGAAAAGACGGATAATCAATCGCATATTTGAATCGGGGATTCACATAATGACTGTATTCTATCTTTGCCGGATCCGCAGGCATGTGCATATTTTCAGGTATCGAACTTTTGCTTTCAAGAGTTAAACTGCCGCTATCGGACAAGGAGCTTTCGCTACTTGTAGTCGGAACATCTGAAGCAACTTCATTCTTACTGGCTATACTTACTGAATAGAAGCCTCTCATGCCCGAGTTCTGGTTACAAGACCAACTGGCAGGATCGCTGTCTGAAATAGAGTATGTTCCAGGTAGAATTAGTAGATTCGGTCTGCAGACCCACATTGCCGGAACAGGTTCGGGTTCCCCTTCCGGAAGAACCTTTTCTAAAGTTGCTTTCCACTGACCAACGAGATCGCCGCCCGCAGTGCGAATCTCTATTGTTCCTGCCCCCGGGCTACCATTTTTTGAACTGCTGTAATGATACGTTTTGACCATTTCAATAGTACAGGCTTTCTTAATTAGAATACGGCTTGCATTTTTCGGAGAGCTCAGAACCGGCATTCTGTTGAAATTGTTGATCACGATCTGTTTTGCTTCAGCACAAATGACTGTATGCAGAATCAGAAAACCAGTCGCTATGGCAATCAGTTCACAACTGCAGCTTTTTTTTAATGAAAACCGATTCATCAGGCACCTATCCTCATAGATACCTAGCATAGTATTTGCCCCCTGTTTCAGCATCGGCATTCGGTATGAAATTTATTACTTCCAAAGACTGATTCTTGCAAGATCAGTTGGAATCAGAGCATTGGCAAGGAGCAGATCCCTGGACTGAGCCGGACAGTTACCAAGATGTTAAAGTACTTCTCAAGCGAATTCGCTTGAGAAGGAGAGCAGTCGAAGTAAAAAGCAGAAGACCAGAGCAAGCAGGTTCCGGAAAACTTTGCCTGGATGTTTTTTTTCACTTGCCTGGATGCTTTTCTTCAAAAAATAGTGAACTATCTGAGAAGGTGATGGTGAACCGCATGGGCAATATTCAAGCAAACGCAAACGCCACTAAAGTCGATGCTCTGACGCCACAGCAGGCTTACGAAATCGGTATTGAAGCCTACTGCTATTTCTATCCTTTAATACTTATGGACATAACCAGGCGGCAGGCAACTAATTTGGAGGCAGGCAAAAGACCAGCATTCGGACCGTGTAACAGCTTCTCGCACATGCGAGCATACCCGGGTGCCGATTTTAAAGCAGTGGTTCGCCCTAACTTCGATACGCTTTACAGTATCGCCTGGCTCGATTTAAACAAGGAACCAGTCGTGATTACGGTGCCGGATACAGGAGGTCGCTATTACTTGCTCCCGATGCTCGATATGTGGAGCGATGTTTTTGCGTCTCCCGGCTGGCGAACTTCAGGAACCGGTGCAATGAATTTTGCTGTAGTTCCTCCTGCCTGGACAGCACAGCTTCCGCCTGATCTTGTACGCATCGAAGCACCAACTAATTCGGCATGGGTTGTCGGGCGCATAAAAACCAATGGATCCGATGACTATGAAGCGGTACATGAATTACAGGATCGTCTGGCGATAACACCACTCTCTTACTGGGGAAAGCAAGCGCCACCACCAGCAGTGACAATCGATAAATCAGTCGATATGATTACGCCACCGCTTGAAACCATAAACAGCATGGCTCCGGAAGCATACTTCAGCAAAGCCGCAGAACTGCTCAGTTTAACAAGACCACACCTTAGCGACTGGTCGATTTTGGCTAGAATCAAGCATGCAGGAATCGAGGCGGGTAGAAGCTTTGACGCCGAACGGCTCGAACCGGCAATTAAATCCGAGTTTTTCCGGGGCGCAAAAGATGCTCTCAAGTTGATGAAAGAGAAAACAAATTCACTGGGCAAAATCGCTAATGGCTGGGTAATTCTTAACGACACCATGGGTGTTTACGGCAATTCATACTTCAAGCGCGCCATTATTGCCATGGTAGGACTGGGAGCCAACCAGCCGGAAGATGCTATCTATCCACTAAATATAGCTGATGCAGATGGTGAAGTTTTGCTTGGCGAAAAGAAGTATCTGCTTCATTTCGATAAAGATCAATTGCCGCCGGTAAATGCCTTCTGGTCACTTACAATGTACGATGCCGATGGCTTTCAAGTAGCCAACCCGATTAACAGATTTGCGATCAGCTCCTGGATGCCTCTTAAGACAAATGCCGATGCTTCGCTTGATCTGTACATACAGCATGAGAATCCTGGCAAGGATAAAGAGTCAAACTGGTTGCCGGCGCCAGCGTCAGGTAAGCTAGGCGTGACAATGAGGTTATATGCACCACAAAGCAGCATCTTAAATGGCGACTGGGTTCCACCGGTTATTAAGAAGGCTACTGTTTAAAGCAGCTGTCTATGTTGATAGCGTAAATTGTCGCCTTTGGGTAACTCAATTTGCCCGGGATCTTGCGATAATCATTCATAATTACACAAAATGAATCCGATGCAAGAAAAGCCAATTCGAAAAATCCACTGCCTTTTCATTTGCTTGTTCATGAGCATGCAAACAGCAGCTATTTGCGCAGAGCATTCCAAAGACAGCAATTTAAAGAAGAATTCCCGGCAAGAATGCAAGACCGCCAGCGACGAAGATGCTGCCATAAAAAAATGGTTCTCGCGCTATGACGATATCAGGCGGGAATCAGAAATGTCGTTTACCGAAAAGCTGCAGTCCTTGCTCCTCTTTGCAAAGCTTCCCGATAAACGCAACTCGGAACTTGCAAAGCGAATGACAGAAAGATACAAAACCTCTCTCAAGCATCTCAAGGAGCTGGAAGTTCCCCCTGAAACCCAGAAGCTTCATGACGGCTATATCGAATATTTCAGCAGGGCCTTGAAATTATCAGATTACTACGAAGCAGCCGAACGCGACAAAATGCTCAAACCTATCAAAGAGCTGAAGAAAGAACTTGAAGAGCTGGACGATCAAAACAAGCAACTAGATGAAACGCTTCGAAAGAAGTATCAAATACCGAAACACAAGCATCGCTGATCTTTTTAATTGCAAATTCAGTTTTATTGCAAATTCAGTTTTTCCGACTCAAAAAAATTCTGAAAAATTTTTTTGAGAATCTTTGAACTCTTGACCTGAAAAATTCGTCTATATATCTAAAAGCGATCAAAACATCGTTTAAAACTTCCACTTTGTCGATAAAGCAAATGTTCAATCGGCAAGAGAAGTCGCTCTGCCGCAGCCATTTGCTCTCATTGAGCTTGAACTTGAAAGCGGGTATTCTGGCTCTGGTAGAAAGTCCGTAATTGAGAGCTGTCCAGTGGAAATCTGCTGACAGCGAACCAAATATACAAAAAAGCGCGGCTGCATATGCGCCGATTTTTGTGCCCAGCTTCTCTGCCTGCCTTAACAGTTCATGCCAATGGATATATAAAATGCCTCCAAGCACATTCGAGCCTAAGAAAAAAGTCTGGAAACTCCCTGAGATCTCTGATCCGTCAAGGGAATTAATTGCTGTCGCCGGTGGCTCGGAGATTCTTGCCAGGCTTCTGATGCGACGAGGTCTGAAAGATGCAGCCGCCGCTGAAGCATTTCTTGATCCCTCAAAATACGAGCCAACTCCACCATCGGCGTTTGCTGATATGGGCAAAGCAATCGAAAGAATCAAGAAATCGATTGAGAAGAAAGAAAGAATTACTGTTTATGGTGACTACGATGTCGACGGTGTAACCGCCACATCTGTGATGCTTACTACTCTCAAAAAACTCGGCGCCAACGTCGACTACTACATCCCGAATCGCGCAAGCGAAGGCTACGGGCTGAACTTAAAGGCTGTGAGCATTCTTGCAAGCAAGCACAGAAGCAAGCTTATTATTACTTGCGACTGCGGCATTTCCAATTTTGCAGAAATAAATTTAGCCAAATCACTTGGTGTTGAAACCATAATTGTCGATCACCATTCGATGCCGGAAGTGCTGCCACCGGCACATGCAATTCTTCATCCCAAACAACTCGATGAGAATCACCCGCTTTTTCACCTGCCCGGCGTTGGTGTTGCATATAAACTGGCCGAAGGACTCTTTATAGATAGCGGACTTAATAATGAAGTGCCGAAGCTTCTCGATTTCGTGACTCTGGGAATGATCGCGGACATGGTTCCGCTTATAAATGAAAACCGCTATTTAGTTCAAATCGGACTGCCCTTGCTTGCGAGTTCCGAGCGTGCAGGCATCAGAGCCCTCTTGAACAACACGGTAAAAATGGACGGCACCGATATTGTCGGCTTCGGCTTAGCACCGCGCATAAACGCAGTGGGCCGGCTTGCCGATGCAAGCCTCGCTGTTGATTTGATGACCGTGGAAGACGACGGGCAGGCGCATGATCTTGCACATCAGCTTGAGCTGGAGAACGCAAGAAGGCAGGAACTCTGCGAACAGATTTTCATGGAAGCCGATTTAAAAGCGAAACAGGCACTCGCTCAGGGCAACGACCAGGCGCTGGCGCTTTATTCGGCAAGCTGGCATCACGGCGTTGTTGGCATCGTCGCATCAAGGCTTGTAGAAAAGTATCACTGCCCTGTTTTTGTGGCGGAACTCGACAGCGAAGAAGGAAAAATCAAGGGATCTTGTCGCGGAGTTCCGGGTATTGATCTCTACCAGATTTTGAAAGCAAACGAACACTTGCTCACAAAATGGGGCGGACATCAAATGGCCGCCGGTTTCTCGGCAGAAGCAACAAACGCAGACCTGCTCTGCCGGAGTCTTGTAGAAACCTGCAACAAAGCTCTAAAGGGCAAGGCAAACAAACCGGTTATTGACATAGATCTGATTGCGGAAGCTTCCGAGATAAATCTTGATCTTGCAAAAACACTGGCTAAACTCGGTCCTTTCGGCATGTGGAACAAGAAGCCGGTAATAATGATGGAAAGGCTGACTGTCACAAGCTGCCGTCCGCTTGGAAAAGAAGGCAAGCACCACAAGCTCATCTTAAGTTCGGATGACGGACAACACAGTTTCGAGTGCGTTTACTGGCGCAGCAGTGCTGGCTTCGTACCCGAAGAAGGGGAACGAGTAGATTTAGCATTCAATCCTGAGTTGAACGTATTCAACAAAACAGAGCGCCTGCAGCTTGTGCTTTGCGACTGGCGCTTGCAGGGAGTTGTAGTAATAGAAGAAGAAGACGACGACGACGAAATACTCGATTTCACACCTCCAAAAGAAGGCGAAGAAAGCAGACCTTCGCTACAGGCTCCAAACTCAAACAAAGAACTCGAACAACGAAATCCAAAACCCGGAGCGGTCGAGCCTGCTCCGGTAAAAGAAGATCCGGCTGCAAGAAGCAAAAAACCGGTGCTTCATCTGGAAACTCAATATGATGGTGAAAATGCAAGCACGCGCATAAACGATATTTCTTACGAAGGGTCGTCCTCTGCTGATCTTGCGCATACAGATCTTGCCAATACCGATCTTGACCTTGCGTATGCTGACCTTGCGTATGCTGATCTTGATGATGATACAGCTCAAGCCATGTCCGGGATTATTCATGGCGGCGATCAAGCCGACGGAGCGATTGCAGAAAGTACAGAGGCAGTTAAAGAAGCAACTGCAAAAACAGTTGAAACCGTGGATCTTCCAAGAGCAGAGCTTGCACCGGTTCCAAAAAAACCAGAAAGCAAGTTGATCGAAATTGTCTGGAAAGACCTGCGCGAATATACGGATGCAGCATCAGTAATTGATGCGGCTGTACGCAAGCTGGGGTCTCAGTTGAAAATCTATGCGGAAGCTACAAAATCTAACTACCAGCTTGCAAACCGTACAGAACTTGGACAGTGCCAGCACCTGATCATTTACCAGTATCCGCCAAGCATGCAAGTATTCCGCTCAATCGTAAAGGCGAGCCAGGCAAGAACCATTTATCTTTCCGGAGCGGCAAGCGTTGAATCATACGATCCGGCTGCATTTTTGAAACGGCTTTTTGCCATGGTCAGATATGCAGTTAACCAGTGCGAAGGGCAGGCTGAGTCAGACAAACTTTGCGCGGGGCTTGCTACGAGCAAAATGGCACTTGCACTGGGACTGACAATCTTAAAAAAGGTCAACGTTGTGGACTGGTACGCCGAAGACTCCTGTATTTTCATGGACATCATAGGCGAGCCTGGCCAGCCTTTTCAGGATCTGGCTGAATATCGTCAGCTTGCAAATACCCTGGAAGAGATCGGAGAATTTAGAGCCTGGTGTGCACAAGCGCCCCTTGACGAGATACAATCAGAGCTCGTGCCGGATGCTATCCGCTTACAAATACAACGAACCAACCAAGATGGCTTAGATTATGAACCCAATTCAAGAGCAAACAACTATGACAGACCGCTTGAGCCCCGAAAAAGCTGAATGGCTGAAAAGCAAAATCCGGGACATTCCTGACTTTCCGAAGCCGGGCATAGTTTTCAAGGATCTGACCACACTGCTTAAAGACAAAGAAGCATTCAGTTATGTCATCGACGTGTTTGCCAGTGAATTCGAAGCCCTCAACGCACAGTACATTGCCGGAATTGAAGCCCGCGGCTTTATTCTTGCTCCGGCAATCGCTCACAGGCTCAACGTTGGGTTCATTCCGGTGCGTAAACCGGGAAAACTGCCGGCTCGTGTTGTTCGGGAGTCTTATGAGCTCGAATACGGCACCGATACCCTTGAAGTGCACGAAGACTGCGTTGCAAAAGGTGATCGCGTAATTCTTATTGACGACCTCCTGGCTACCGGCGGTACTGCAGCTGCAGCCTACAAGCTACTCAATAAGGTAGGCGCCGACGTAGTCAATATAGGATTTGTGGTCGAACTCAGCTTTTTGAATGGCAGAAGCAAGATGCCTGAAGGAATTGATATTTTTTCGATCATTAATTTCTAGTCAGAAACTTCAATTTCAGCTGAAACTTCAATTTCAGCTGAGAAACGACTGTTTTAGTTTTGCAAAAAATTGACGAATTCTGCCTGGTCATAGCCTTCGTCTTTTATCAATCGTGCAGGTTTCTCACTTTTGAGCAATGTCCATTTGTTTTTTCGTTTCTGAAATTTCTCAGACAAGAAAACCGGATTCTGAGCCGGCTGGGCTTTGAGAACATATTTGAAACAAACATTTTTGTTTAGATCGTCATCAGCAAATTCGAAGAATCCGAATTTTTTGACGGAATCATTGTTGAGTTCAAGAAGCCGTATTTCGCCGTGGCGATAACCTTGATGCATATTCCAGCTTTCAAACGAGAGCTCGCTTCTGCCGTTTTTGTTTAAATCTGGAAGCATTGCAACCCTTCCTATCGACGAATTCTGAAATCCAAAATGTGCTTGCAGCCTGCCGCCCTCAAATACAAGTAGCCCGTAATATCCAACAGCTGGGCTTTCATAATATCGGTAAAGAATCAGTCTTTGTTTCTTTCCTGGCGATGTGAATGTACCACTGAGCAGCGCGATAGCTTCGACCGGCTCTGGATAAGGCTCTATTTCCCACTGTTTAGCACATTTTGCAGCTTCACTCTTCAATACATTGGCTTCCTCATTTGTAAGCACCGGACGAGAATCGCTACTCATGTCCCACTTCACTTTTTGCGCGCGCCCGTCACAAACAGTTATCCATCGAGCCTCGGAAGCAATCTCTGACGCAACACAAGATGGGCTGCTTAACAGGCTGCTTGCAAGAGTTAATTGAGACAAAAACGACTTAAAAGCACGAGCGTTTTTCATATCGAACTCCTCTACAAGGCTGTTTTTTGAAATTGGCATTAAGCAGCTCCATTGCAACCTTGCCAGAATTAAACCAGTTGCAAGCAATAAATAGCAGGCGAAAGTCTTGAATTTACAGCCCCCAACATTGAATTAACATAGATTTGACAATCCGGGCTGAAATTTTGCTAGCATCAATAAAGGTGGGGATGAACAAGGAAGGCAGAAAATTTGTAGTGAAAAAGCTGAGTACCAATCTACTCAAGAAATCCGCAGAGCTGGTCTTTTTTCTGGCATTGCTTGCATCTCTTTCCGGATTTTTCAGCAAAGCTGCCTGGGTCTGCAATTTGTTCAGCCACTTTCCGGCACAGTTCGCTCTCTTTTTTGCTATCACGCTTCTCTACTATCTGAAAAAGAAGGCCTATCTACAAACGGCACTGTCTGCGCTCTTTCTAGTTCTGAACCTGCTTACACTCAGTCCATATATCATTCAATCAAGTATGGCAAGCCATGAGCAGCTTGCGCAACGGAGCGAGCAAACAGAGTTGAAACTAATGCAAATCAATCTGCTTTATCACAATACGGATTTTGCTCGCATTTCAAAAGGGATTAAAGACAAATCTCCTGATTTGATTGCATTTGAAGAAATAAACGATAAGGTTCGCAAAGGCATAGACAAAGAGCGCGGGCTTGATAATTACCCTTACTCAATTGTGGTGCCGAATGAATCAGAAAAAACAGAGATTGCCCTGTTCAGTAAACGCCCTTTCCAGACCTATTCAATTCTCAGCATAAACAAAAATGGCGACAGATCCATAATCGCAAAAATTGGACTGCAAAACAAAAAAAGCCTGACGGTTGTGGTAATGCACCCACGTCCGCCTGTAAGCCCGAAGCATCTTGCCCGGCAGGAAAAACAGCTTCAATCTGTTATCGATATCCGAAAAGAACTGGGAGAAAGCGTGCTGGTTATGGGTGATCTGAACACTACGCCCTGGGCTTATCCATACAAGAATTTCGTATCAAAAATGGGGCTTGTAGATCCGCGCGTAGGCAGAGGTTTGCTGCCTACCTGGCCAAGTTTTGCACCGGTATTGCTGATACCGATCGACCACATTCTTGCAAGCCCCGACATAAGAATCAATAAAATTGAGCTTGCAGACTTCAACGGCTCGGATCATCTGCCGCTTTTTGTCGATTGCTCCATCTGAGTAGCTTACAACGTCTTCGCTTACTCCAGAATTTTCACAGTTTCTCCTCCTTTGAGCTTCTTATGCACAATTGCCTGAAATACATGCAAGAAGAAGAAGAAGAAGAAGAAGAAGAAGAAGAAGAAGAAGAAGAAGATGATGATGATGATGATGATG
>CAZTQO010000103.1:0-13701 GCA_964615655.1 uncultured Candidatus Obscuribacterales bacterium
GAGGCTGGATGAGCTGTATGCTACCAGAACCGAGCCCCAGGCAAGTGCTTCAAGAGCGGGCCAGATAATCCATATTGATTTGCGCGCCGTATGGAGGTTGCCGCCGGCAGCGTGAAAACAAGTTATTACCGCTAGCACAAATGCTATTGAAGCAAGCAGCCATACCGGATGCTTGAGCCGTTCTTTGAGACTCAAAAACGAATAGCCAAGCATTGCGCCGATCAGGAACTGATCCAGTCTGCCAAATGTAGTTCTGTATGCAAGATTCTGCACTTCGCCGTTAAGTAAATAGACCATGAGCTTGAGCGATACTGCAGCTGCCAGAAACAAAAACAGTGCTTTCATGCCCTGGCTGCGGTATTGCCAGAGAATTACCGGAAAGAGCAAATAAATCTGGAATTCAACTGCAACACTCCATAGATGCGGAGTAAGCATCCAGTTGGATGTTGCCTGAGGGAGATTTTGCAGGGTCAAGACCGAAAGACAAAGACTTTGAAATGGGTTTTCACCCGGGCTTAGAAAAAGAGCCAGCAGAATGAAAACCATATAGAGCGGATAGATCCGCAGCAGTCTGTTTAGAAAAAATTTTGAGCTGACAATGTCGGACTTGCTGCTTATGCGAGCAAAAAGAAAGCCGCTGATTGTCAGAAACAAGCCCACAGCAGTTTGCCCTTCCACTAGAAGGGCTTTCGGTATTAACCAGAGACCTGTCATATCGGTCAAATGCCTGGACAGGTAAGACCAGTCGCAGGTTGTTTGACGCAGCACTGAAAATATGGGCGGAAACGTATGGTAAACAACTATCATGGCTGAAGCCAGAAATCTCAAATGGTCGAGCTTTTCGTCGTAAGCAAGATTGAGAGAGCGTTTGCTGAGTTCAGTGCTGCTGAACTTTTGCTCTGCTGGTTTTTCAGCCAGGACCTGCATGTCAATGTCAATCATGGTTGGTGATGAACGCATAATGCTAGCGTTTGCGGGCTTGACAAGCAAGGCTTAGATTTTAAGCTTGTGAATTGCCACATCTAGCTTAGGTTTTGGCTCTAAACAGCCCGGCTACTCCTCTGAGCAATCTTGTCGATTTCCAGCTGACGCTTTCGTACAACGACTCCAGTTGCTTTTCCTGGTTTTGAGCTCTTGCGTATGTTTCATCAAGCATTCTGGCCTTTTCACCGCTTTTGAGCAAGGCAAAAAAAGCCAGCTGTCTGAAATATTCTTCATCAGACAGTGTTTCCGGGCGGATTGATTCTGACTGCTCTATGCCGGATTGCAAAAGAAGCGGGTTGGAAGAATCGAGCAAATTTCTGCTTATTGTTTCAAGTAAGCTGCTATCGGTCGCTATCTTTTGATCTAAGAAACGGCCGAGATGCTCTGCCACAGTTAGATAGGCTTTTTCTCGCGATCCGTAAATTTCATTTGCCAGATCTATGTTGCGATCAATCAAACGCAAGAAATCCAGAGTGTAGTAGAGGCTTTTGAAATTGTTCGAGGTAGTTGTTCCTTTGTGTTTTCTGTAATAACAGAGTGCTTCGGCGATGTAAAAAAGATCGCCGTCCTTGAGCAGTGACATCCATAAATCCAGATCGGTCATGTGGTAATAACTGCCGTTGAAGCCTTCGGGGCTAAGCTGGCTGCGGCGGAACATTACGCAGCTGGGCTCTCCAATCAAATTGAAAATATGAACGAAGCGCAAAAGACTTTGCTTTCTAATTTCGGCTCCCTTGTGCAGACCGCTTTTAGAAAAACTTGATGCGACTTCTTGTTTGTTTCCATGTTCGTCTATGACCTGTCTGGCACAGCTAACCAGCGCCAATGCCTCGCCAAATTCACTGAAAGGCTCGATTAGCTTGCTCAGATGCTGACTGTGCATGATGTCGTCAGCTCCAAACGGCTTTATGAACTCACCGCGGGCTCTGGCAAAGCAATTGTTGTAGTTGCGCACGGCACCCTGGTTCTTTTCATTGCGAAAGCACTTTATTCTGGAATCCGCTTTAGTAAATTTAGCCAGGATCTCAGGGCTGCTGTCGCTTGAGCAGTCATCGGCTACCAGAACTTCAAAATCTTCAAAGCTCTGGGACAATATGGATTCAAGTGCTGCATCTAGAAAGGCCGCTGCATTGAAAATGGGCAGGCAGATACTTATTTTTGGGTCTTTCTTTGCGCTCATTTAGAATCAGTCAATCCGTTGCTGTTTTTGCCGGTACCTGTCGGCAGTCATATCGCTTCGATTCCTTGAAGAACCGAAGCGGCAATATGTTCTACTTCTTCATCTGTCAGTTGCGGATAAATAGGAATGAAAAAGCTGCTTTGAGAAATTTGCTCAGTTACAGGCAAAGTCAAACCAGACTCATACACCGGCTCTTTGTGAATCGGTGGAATGCCGCGCCTTGTAGAAATACCGCATGTTTGCAAGTGATCCATGAGCTGATTGCGCTTGGTGCTGGAGCCATTCTTGAGGGTAAGATGGTAAGACTGCCGGTTCCAGTTGCTGACATAGTCGGGAGTTTTCACTGCCTGTATCTTGCTGCTATTGCTGAATGCTTTGTCAAAACGAGCGGCTATTTCATTACGTCGCTGCAGAATCATGGGCAGAAGTTTGAGCTGGCTGATTCCCATGGCCGCTTGAATGTCGGTCATTCTATAGTTGTAGCCGACCAGATTGTATGATTCAAAAGTTGTGCTGCCCGCTTGATGTCTTTGCAGATCAGAAAGCGACATGCCGTGCGCTCTGTAAACGCGAGCAAGGGCTGAAAGTTCGTCGTTGTCCAGTGTAAGCATTCCGCCCTCGCCGGTTGTTATCACTTTGCGAGGATGAAAACTGAATGCAGCTATGTTTGAGGAGCCTCCGATCATGGTGCCTTTATAGCTTGAGCCGATAGCACAGGCGGCGTCTTCGACCAGTTTGATTCCATAGTCACGGCAAATCGATTGAAACTCATCTATATCGCAGGGGATGCCGATTTGATGCACTATCAAAACTGCTTTGAGTTTTCTTCCGGATTGTTTGTTTATCAGGTTTTTGTCATAGTGTTTTTCAATACAGGCTCGGGTTGCCACCGGGTCGATATTCAAAGTGTTTGCGTCTATATCGACAAATACCGGCTCGGCGCCTGCGTGTCTTATTGCATTGGCGCTGGCGATGAAGCTGTATGAAGGGCATATAACTTCGTCTCCGGCGCCTATACTGTTAATCAGCCAGGCAATATGCATGGCTGTAGTGCAGTTTGAACTTGCCACTGCATGTTTGCTGCCTACGTAGGCAGACATCGCCTCTTCAAATTCGGCAATTTTTGGACCTTGAGTTACCCATCCTGAATTCAAAGCTTCTTGAATGAGCGGCAACTCGGAGCCGTCAAAAAATGGCTTTGCCAGGGCTATATTGTGTTTTTGTTTTGACTGTATGGTGCTCATTGACTTAACTACCCCTGAGAATTTCTTTGAGTGCTTTGCACACAGTCTCCAGCTGCTGCATGCTCATGCCGGGGAAAATGGGCAAGAACATGGTCTCTGCCGCGGCTGATTCGGTTTCGTTTAAACTAACACCCGCCTGTTTCTGTCCTTGATAGCAGGGTTCATGATGAAGCGGCTGAATGCCGATCCGGCATGAAACTCTTCTTAATGCCATCTGGTTTAGAATATGGTCCCGGCTGTGTTTTGCCTGCCGCGGGTTTATGCGAATGTTGTAAGACGAATAACTGTGTTTTGCGTAATCAGGTTCAAACGGGAGAATCAACTCTTCAAGCTTTGCCAGCTCCTGATTATAAAACTCCGCCTGCTGGCGTCTTTGTTTGAGCATTTCGGGCAGGCGTCCCATTTGAACGATGCCGACTGCAGCTTGCATGTCGGTCAAGCGATAGTTATAACCGGACTCTTCGTATTTTTGAATAAGAGTGCCTTTGGCTTTGTGACGATCGAGATCTGATATGGAGGCTCCGGTTGAGCGAAGCGCTCTGGCTCTGCGGCTGAACTCTTCGCTTTCACTTACGATCATGCCGCCTTCGCCTGTGCTGATCATTTTGCGAGGATGAAAGCTGTATGAAGTTGCAAGCGAACCTGCACCAAGGGGCTTGCCCTTGTATAAAGCTCCGAAACTGCAGGCGCCGTCTTCTATAAGTATGAGCCCGTGTTTTTCAGCTATTGCAGCAAACCGGTCGCGATCTGCCGGAAGTCCTATCTGGTGTACAAGCAATATAGCTTTTGTTTCGGATGTGATAGCTGCCTCGGTCGAAGCCGGATCGAGGTTGTAAGTCAAGGGATCTATGTCTGCAAACTGAGGCTCGGCGCCTGCCATATGAATTGCATTGGCAGTAGCCATGCAAGTAAAAGAAGGACAGATTACTTTGTCGCCCGGCTTTATGCCCAGAATTCTCAAGCTCAAGTGCAGACCTGAAGTGCAAGAATTAACGGCAATGGCATGTTTGCTGCCTATGTAACCGGCTAGAAGATTTTCGAAATCAATTACTTTCTGTCCTTGAGTTATCCAGCCAGATTTGATCACCTCGGCAACTGCGTCAATTTCTTCTTGCCCCATCCAGGGGCGCATCAGGGGAATGTGGTCGCTGAATAAAGAATCGCTTCCTGATGTATCTGACTTTGTAGTTGGATTCATTTTTTCGTCCTTACCAGGTTCATTAACAAGTTCGTTTGTTCAAATACGCATTGCCGAAGTTGAAGTTTATTGTGCTGAATATTTTGGCTGAGTTCTTAAGTTTGTTTCAGAAAAATGCTTTCCAAAGCCTGACCGGAACTCAATCACGCAATCTTCTGCCGATTGAGTGTATACAATAGCAAAATCCGGGCTGCGATTTTGGTCCCGGCTCTTAATTCGGAAAGCCAGGACATGGACCTCTACATAATCGGTGCCGGAGCTCAGGGGCGGGTCGCCCTTGATCTTGTTCGTTCATTTGACTCGGGCTATGAAAAAGTCGAGTTTCTGGACGACAACAAAGAGCTCTGGCAAAGCCGCCTGAACGGCGCTCTTATCTCAGGACCTGTCAGCATGCTTGCAGAAATGGATAAGAATAAGTTTAGGGCCCTTGTGGCACTGGGAAACCCGCTTCTTAGAGCCGTTATTGCCGAGCGTCTTGCAAGTATGAATGTCAATCTTGCAAACATAGTGCATCCAAGCGCTTACATTGCACCAAGCGCGTCTCTGGGAGGCGGAAACACTGTTTGTGCTCACGCGGTGATTAATTCACAGGCGCTACTCAAAGACCATGTTCTGGTAAATAACTCGGCTATCGTTGAACACGACAGCATTTTGCACAGCTTCACGACCGTTTGTCCGGGCGCAAAAGTCGGCGGACGGGTTGAGCTTTTAGAAGGAGCTTTCATTTGCACAGGCGCAATTGTTCTTCCACGGCGCGTGCTAGGCAGATATTGCGTGCTTGCTGCCGGTTCGATTTTGACTGAAGATCTGCCGGATAATGTGCTGGCAATGGGCCAACCTGCTAAAGCCGTAGGCAAAACATCAGGCGACTTCGACTGGCGAAGATTGCTTTAGGACTTGCCTGGCCGGTCATTAGGTAGTGGTAATTCATGGCAAGTGCTCCTGTGACATAATCCCGCTGGTGGAGCAGGTCCGGAGAGGGAGCAAGCTTGAGCGAACTTAATGTTGCTGTAATCGGTTGCGGTTACTGGGGACCGAATCTTATTCGCAACTTTGCCGAGTGCAAGTATACGCGGGTCAAGTATGTGGTCGACCTTTTGCCTGAGCGTCTGGCAAAACTTAGCCGTCGCTATCCGGGCACGGAGTTTCTGAGCGATCTCGATAAAGTACTTAAAGATCCGGATCTGCATGCAGTTGTGATTGCAACGCCGGTACACACTCACTATAAGCTGGCAAGGCAGGCTTTACTGGCGGGCAAACATGTGCTGGTTGAAAAACCTATGTGCTCAAGTTCGGCCGAGTGCCTCGACTTGATTGCACTTGCGGCCGAACATAAGCTGCAGCTCATGGTGGATCACACTTTTGTTTACAACGGCGCTGTGCGCCGGATCAAAGACTCGATTGACAGAGCCGAACTGGGTGAAGTTCTGTATTTTGACTCTGTCAGAATAAATCTGGGTCTTATCCAGAGCGATGTTAACGTTATCTGGGATCTTGCTCCCCACGATCTTTCGGTCATGGATTATTTGATCGGCAAAGAACCCCGCAGCGTGCATGCGTCGGGCGTCAGTCTGGTTTCCGGCAAGCAGGAAGAACTTGCTTATTTGAGCTTGAATTTCGATGACAAATTCATTGCCAATTTTCATGTCAGCTGGCTGTCACCCGTAAAAATCAGGCGCATTCTGGTCGGCGGCACTCAGAAAATGGTCGTATATGACGACCTTGAAGCCAGTGAAAAAGTGAAAATTTACGACAAGGGCGTAATGGTTTCAGCTCAGGAAAATGACGAGAACCGCTACAAAACACTGGTTGAATACCGCGTGGGTGACATGCTGGCACCGGCCTATGACCTGACTGAGGCTCTTAAAGTCGAGGCGGAACATTTTGCTGAGTGCATTTTATCCGGCAAAACTTCATTGACTTCCGGGGAGGCTGGGCTCAGAGTGGTTAGAATTCTTGAGGCGGCAAATGCTTCACTGAGAAATTCTGCTCCTGTGGCAATGGAAAAGATCGCGCTTGAAGAAGGGGCGCTGAAAAAATGAGCTATAAAGCCGGACCACTTCAAAAAATTCGAGACGACGTGCAAATAGGTAACGGCGCTTTCATTTGTGACTTCGTTAATTTGTATGGTTGCAGTATCGGTGCAGACAGCAAAGTCGGACCTTTTGTTGAAATCCAGAAAAACGCCAGCGTCGGGCAGCGCTGCAAAATCTCAAGCCATACTTTTATCTGCGAAGGCGTGACAATTGAAGACGAAGTATTCGTAGGACACGGAGTGGTTTTCGTTAACGATCCATTTCCGCGTGCGACTGCTGCCGATGGGAATTTGCAAACAGAAAAGGACTGGAGTGTTCATCCGACTCTGGTAAAGAAGGGGGCGTCAATCGGTTCCGGTGCAGTAATTATGTGTGACATCGTTATCGGTGAGCAAGCCATGATTGGTGCCGGGGCTGTTGTCACAAAGGATGTTCCTGCCGGTTCGGTAGTTGTGGGCAATCCGGCAAGAGCCAGACAGTTGTCCTCCCGCAACTCCGGCTCAGAAGTTACGAAATAGAAGCGGTTAGAGGAGATTCCATGGATAAGTCTCAAAGTCAAAAGTCAGCCCTGATGCAGGCGGACGGTGAGCAGGCAAATGCGCCGCAGCCGCAAGTGCAAGAGGTGCTTTTAGATGAAATTCCGGTTCCATTTCTTGATTTGCCTGCGCAATTCAGGGCTTTGAAACAAGAAATCGACGCAGCCCTTGAGCCGATTTTTGCAGGAGCTGGATTCATTCTCGGACAAGATCTGGTTGAATTCGAAAAGGAATTTGCTGCTTATCTTGGTGTTAAAGAATGTGTAAGTTTGCACTCAGGCACTGCCGCTCTGCATCTAGCTTTGCTTGCTTGTGGAGTCGGTCCGGGAGACGAAGTGATTACTGCCGCAAATTCTTTTGTGGCCACTGCCGAAGGAATCGAATTTGCAGGAGCGCGCACAAGGCTGGTTGATGTAGATCCGGCAACTTGCAATATAGATCCAGCCAAAATTGAGGCGTCTATAAGTTCAAAAACAAAAGCAATCATTCCTGTGCATCTCTACGGACAGGCGGCAGATATGGACCCGATTATGGAGATTGCCCGCAAGCATGGTTTGAAAGTAATTGAAGACGCCTATCAGGCTCACGGAGCTCTGTATAAAGGACGCAAGGTCGGTACTATCGGCGATATCAGCTGCTTTAGCTTTTACCCCGGCAAAAATCTAGGAGCAGCCGGTGAAGGCGGCGCTGTTGCCGGCAACTCGGCTGAGCTTGCCGAAAAGGTCAGGCTGCTTCGCGACCATGGCTCTCGCAAGAAGTATGAGCATGAGATTGTTGGACATAACTTCAGGCTTGATACCATTCAGGCGGCTATATTGCGCATAAAGCTCAGGCATCTGGATGCCTGGAATCAAGCAAGAAGGAACTGCGCAGAGTATTACGCGCAGGTTCTTGCAGGTATCGATGGAATTGAGCTGCCCTGCAGCAATAAAGATCTTGAGCATGTTTATCATCTATATGTAGTTCGCTCAGCTGCTCGTGATCAGCTGCAATCCAAACTGGGTGCCCTGAAAGTTCAATGCGTCATTCATTATCCGACTCCGATTCATTTGCAAAAGGCCTTTGCACATCTGGGTTACAAACAAGGAGACTTCCCTGTTTCTGAGATGCTTTGCAAAACCGTTCTCAGTCTGCCTATGTTTGCCGAGCTTACAAGAGCCCAGCAAGACAGGGTTGCAGCAGCCTTAAGGAAAGCCGTTTTGTAAGAGCAGGAAGACCTATGTTATTCAACAGTTTTGAATATCTGCTCTTTCTGCCGGCGGTGGTGCTGGCATACTGGTTTCTGCCCGAAAGGCTGCGCCTTCTTGCGCTCTTGCTTGCAAGCTATTTTTTCTACATGAGCTGGAAGGCTGAGTACGGACTGCTCTTGTTTTCTTTGACGGCCATCAATTATTTCTTTGGCTTGGCTCTGGCATCAAAGAAATTTAGCTCGGCTAAATGGCGGCGACTTGGGTTTATTGCGGCTTTAAGTCTGAATCTGGGAGTACTGGGGCTTTTTAAATACACAAATTTCTTTATTGAAAGTTCGGTTTACTTATTTAATTGGATTGGCAATATTGCCGGTATCCAGAAATATCCTCCTGCTTTGAGAGCAGATCCGTTGCCTATTATTTTGCCTCTTGGTATTTCTTTTTTTGTTTTTGAATTCATACATTATCTTGCCGATGTATACAAAGGACAAACACCCATACGCAGCCCGTTGCGATTTGGGCTGTTTGCAGCATTTTTTCCGTCTCAAATAGCAGGTCCGATCAAGCGCTTTGAAGACTTCGATCAGCAAGCGCTTTTGCCTAAGCGATTTGACCCGACACTTTTTCAGAACGGCATAATTCTTATTATCCAGGGACTCTTTAAGAAAGTTGCTCTGGGAGATAATCTGGCGCCTCTGGTCAATCTTGGCTTTGCTCACAGCGGACAGCTTGCTTTTGTCGATGCATGGGCGGCGTCTCTGGCTTTTACGCTGCAAATATATTATGACTTTTCAGGCTATACCGATATTGGGCGCGGTTCGGCTAATTTGCTCGGTTACAAGCTGCCTGAGAATTTCAACATGCCCTATATGGCGCGCTCTGTTTCCGAGTTCTGGCACAGATGGCATATGAGTCTTTCTACATGGCTGAGGGATTATCTTTATATTCCACTTGGCGGATCTAAAAGCGGCAAGTTCATGCAGATGCGCAACCTCTTGTTCACGATGCTTTTGGGCGGGCTCTGGCATGGAGCCTCCTGGACTTTCGTTCTCTGGGGAGCTTACCAGGGGCTCGGGCTCATTGTTTGTCATAGCTGGGAGTCCATCGCCGGAAAGCAAGCGAGATCCGGCGGAAATATGATGCAAGGTCTAAGTGACTGGTTATGTCGTCTGTTGACTTGTGTATTCATTGTATTTGGCTGGGTGCTTTTTCGGGCGGAAAACATGGGTCAGTTTGAAGCACTGACGGCTGCTATGCTCGGTTTTGGAAAGGTAGCTCAGTCCGGCTATGATCTGGAAATTATGCGTATGGTTTGGGACTCGCCTTTACCGCTTGCCTTTTTGATCTATATGCTTGTTTATCAGGCAAGCACGAAAATTCCGGCTCTTGCTGCCTTTTTCAAGCCGATGCCTTTGCGGCTTGCCGGTGCCGGAGCGGCTGCGATCTTGATACTTGCATTTGCACCAAGGCAGGCTGTTCCTTTTATTTACTTTCAGTTTTGAGGCGTTTTAGTGCAAAGTACGATCGAACGAGCCAAATCTGAAAACTGCTCCAGAGATAAAAGCGGAGCAAATATACTTGTACGCTCTAGCAAATTTGCATTTCAGTTTATTCTTGCCTTTGCCTTTGCAATTGCAGCCCTTGAGCTTGTGTTTGCAATCGGTGGGCTTGGCGAAGAGTGTTTTATGGAGTTGAAGCCGGTTTATGGCTTCGGTCAAATTTATAACAAGAGGATTACCTGGCGTTCCGAAGGGTATTCGAGCACTGTATTTGGACCCTGGGGGCGTCTGTCATCTTCAAGCTCAACTGCCGGCAAAGAAGCTTTGGATTTGCCAAGGCAGACAGCTGACGCTGCTGCTCCGGATGAATCAGTATTGTGTCTGGGGGATTCTGTAGTTGAGTCATTGCAAGTTCCTGACAGCAAGTCATTTGCAAGGCTGATAGAGCAGGATCTCAGAATTGCAGGCATTAATGCACGGGTGTTTAATTCAGGTGTGTCTGCCTATGGCACTTTGCAGGAGTATCTGCAATACAAAGAGTTGGCAGCAAAACTCAAACCTTCGGTGCTCTTGCTTTTTTATCACCAGGGAGACAGCGGAGATAACATGCTTATCGATGGGGTAAATAATTTTTTCCCCAGACCATATTGCAATCTTGATCCAGCCGGAAATCTGGTGTTTGATTGGGGCTTTTACAATCAGTACATGAGCGGTGGTGCTGCCGACAATTT
Source organism: uncultured Candidatus Obscuribacterales bacterium (assembly GCA_964615655.1). Taxonomy (GTDB): domain Bacteria; phylum Cyanobacteriota; class Vampirovibrionia; order Obscuribacterales; family Obscuribacteraceae; genus JAIEPM01. Next base: position 10,599 of record CAZTQO010000103.1, read on the forward strand.
TTGCAAGCTTGATTTTATTAGAAAAAACAGCAGAGTTTTTGGTGTTTTCAGCAAAGTCGACCTGATGCTTGGCTCAAACAATCTGTATAACGAATGCAAATCTGTGTTCAACAAAATCTCCAGCAAGCTAAGCCGGTATCTAAGTAAGAATGCCGGGCTGCTAAGTGCAAGCCATGCACAGGGTACTGCTCATTCTGGGCCGGGCAATACTTTGCCGGACGGGTTCATTTGCAGAGCCGAGCAGATGCGTAAAATACAAAATCTTGCTGCGCAGTCTCCAGCAACTATGCTTGCAACAGCAGGAATAATTTCGGCACTTGCAGCAGAATGCAGAGCTAATTCATGCCGTTTTGTTGTGATTGGACTTCCTGCTGCAGTTGAAAATTTTGAGTTCAGAAAGGAGCTCAAGGTCTTAAATCGACTGGCGGACTGCCGGGAGAATCAATTTGAATTTATAGACCTTAACAGGCAGTTCTTAAAGCTGCCTGCCGACATTAGAGAAAACAGTTATTTTGTTTACGGTGATCATCTCAAAGCAAAAGGTCATGAGCTTGTAGCCAGGCTTGTGTACGATAGTATTTGGAAAGAAAAGGGGAGTAGAGCCAGGTTCAATGAAAATCAGAAATAAACGAGTGCTGGTTACCGGCGGAGCCGGTTTCATCGGCAGCAATCTTGTGAAGCTCCTGCTTCAGGAAGAAAACCAGCTTATTGTTCTGGATGATTTTTCTACAGGAAAGGAAAGCAATTTGGCAAGCGCAGTTGAGCGCTATGGTTCCAGACTCGAGCTTGTTCGCGGCAGCATTATGGACTATCAGCTTGTATCAAGTCTGGTGTCCAGGGTCGATGTAATTTTCCATCTGGCCGTGCAGTGTCTCAGGCTTTCTTTTAGTGATCCTGTGCTGGTTCATGATGTTAATGCCGGTGGAACACTGAACATGCTAAGGGCCTGTGTTGAGGGATGCACTCCTCCGGCAGAAGGTTCTGGAACTAACGTAAGCCATATAGAGCGATTTGTCTATGTTTCAAGCTCGGAAGTTTATGGAAGCGCAAAATCTGCGCCTATGTCTGAAGAGCACCCGCTTGATCCGACCACGGTTTATGGTGCAAGCAAACTGGCAGGTGAGTTGTATACGACTGCTCATTTGCATTCATGGGGATTGCCGTCTGTGGTTGTGCGCCCGTTTAATTCTTATGGCTATCACGAACACTGGGAAGGAGCAAGTGGTGAAGTAATTCCCCGCTTTGCCGCCCGAATTTCCAGCGGCCTTTGCCCGCTTGTTTTTGGTGACGGAGAGCAAACTCGTGACTTTACTTTTGTGACAGAGACTGCACAGGGAATGCTTGCTATAGCAGAGTGCGATGCGCTGATTGGCAAGTCGGTGAATCTTGCTTACGGGCAGGAAGTTTCGGTAAAGACTATCGCTGAACTTTTGCTGAAGAAAATGAAACGAGAAGATCTCGGAGTCGAGTATTTGCCGCCAAGACCTGGAGATGTGCGCAGGCACTTTGCTGATACGAGCTTGTTGCATCAAGCAACAGGGTTTAAGCCGAAAGTGAAGATTGAGGAAGGACTTGATCTCTTTCTGTCGTGGTTTGCCGGTGAGCTGAAGAAGGAGCCGGAGTTGCTTAGCACTGTGCGCACGGCGAACTGGCAGGCAAGTTGATTGGCAGCTTATGAGCCACTGGAAAAATCAGGCATTCTCTCGGGAGAGCTTGCTAGCTTTACTTTTTACTGTGCTTCTTTGTTCGATAGTGTTCGTGCCCGTTCTCTTCCAAGGGGGTACGGTTTCAAGATTTGCACTCCTGAAAAAACTAGACGTATTGCACAATTCGAATTTACTGGGCGAAAATATAACTGTAAGTCTTGATCCAAGCTCATGTTTGCAGACTATTCCTAAACTGGTATTTTTACATGATTCGCTTTCTAGCGGCAAATCCCCGATTTGGAATTCCCTGTCAGGTTGTGGACAACCACTGCTGGCCGATGCTGCAAACTGCATTTGGAATCCAGTAGACATTCTAATACCACCGTTGGATTCAGGACTTCAGAGCCTGGCGATCATAGTAAAGATCCTGGTGGGTCTAGCTGCAGCTTATTGGCTTTTTGTTCTTTATGGGGCAGTGCCTTGGGCTGCTTCTTCAGCTGCTCTTGGGCTAATGCTGAGCCCTAAAATCCTTCGCTCTGATGACCTGCCTACATTGTTTGTGCCTCTGGTTTTTGTTGCGTTTAAAATACTTCCTGCTGATTCATCTTGGATGCGCTTAGGTTTTTGTGTGGTCTTGTTGGCGCTGTCTTATTCACTTTTGCATCCGGAGATTTTTTTCGTTGCAGCTGGAACAGCAAGCTTAATCTATATTGCAGAACAAATTCAGGAAGGCAGAGGGATTCTCAAGCCGCTCTTATCGCTTGCTCAACTGGGCACGCTTTCGATCTGTCTTGTTTCACCTTTGATGTTTCCATTTCTGGAGCTGCTGTCTCATGGCTATTGTTACAAGTTTGCTTATTCAGCTACCGACAGCGTTTCTGTCTGGCACTTTATTGCCGGCTTGTTTTCACAAAAAGCTTCTGCTGCGCTATTTACTGGTGTAATTTGCCTGCTTGGAGCAATGTTTGGTTTACTCGGGCAGATTTCGCGCAATAAACACCTGGTGTTCGTTCTTCTCGGGTTGGTCCTCTTCTATTTGCGGCCCTACCCGCTTGACTCTCTCCTGTGCATAGCGCCACTGTCGTATCTGATTCCTGAATATGCTATTGGTTCACTTCTTACCGTTTTTTGTTTGCTCGCTTCATTAGGATTGAGCCAACTGAGAGAGTTAAGCAGCAGAACACCTGTTTTGAGAGCCCTTTTGGCGGGACTTGGGCTTTTGCTTCTAAGCACGCCGATGATATTGCTCCTGCAAGAAGGCTTTCGTGCCGATGGAGCGGCTGCTGTTTCATTAAAGACTGTGATTGTTTCCTGCGTTCTAGCTGCTCTGGCTTTAGTTCTTATACTCTTCCTTCCCGGCAGAAGCAGGAGTCCGGGTAGGTCTCAGGGCTTAGCGGGAAGGCTTGGGTTAAAACCCTCTCTCATATTGTTTCTGGTTCCTGTCGTGAATTTTGCAA
>CAZTQO010000104.1:0-13332 GCA_964615655.1 uncultured Candidatus Obscuribacterales bacterium
GAACTGGGGGATAAAGGTTTTGCAGACCTCTGCCTTACCACTTGGCTATGCCGCCGCAGCTTATAAAGGATACCCTGAATCCGTGGCTGAGTAAGCCTTCTTTCTCAAACTGTGACAGAAATGCAAGCTGAAACTCAAATCAGTCGAATTCTTCCGGCAATCCTTCGACTTTGACCGAAATTTTCTTGCTCGAACCAGCCCGGTGTACCGTCACATTCATCCTGTCACCAATCAAGTGTGCAGCCACTACTCTGCTTACATCTTTCGGGCTCAGAATTCTTTCAGAATCAATTTCCACAATCAAGTCACCAACCTGGATTCCGGCTTTGTCAGCCGGGCTCGGTACTTTTACCTTGGTTACTTCCACACCCTTAATAACACCGGCGCCTTCCGGCATTTCCTCAGAATCACGCATTTCAACCCCCAGAAAAGGGTGAGGAGCCGACCCTTTAGACATCAATTCGTCTGCGATCCTTTTAGCCATATTTGAGGGTATTGCAAAACCAATGTTCTGAGCCTCATCTCTCACAAAACTGTTGATGCCAATGACTTCGCCCTGAAAGTTAATGAGCGGGCCGCCAGAACTACCTGGGTTCAGGGCCACATCAGTTTGAATGAAAGTAAGAGCCCCGGTTCTTGCACCGAAAGCCGGGGTAAAGTTCTTTGCTTCCCGGTGCAAACCGCTTATAAGACCGGCGCTCACAGAATTCTCATAAGCATAAGGGTTGCCGATTGCAAAAACCCACTGCCCCAGGCGCAAATGCTTGTCATCACCGAATTTTGCTGTCGGAAGCCCGACCGTATCGATTTTAATCACAGCCAGATCGCTGAAACCATCGCGTCCAATCACCCTGGCATCGAAGCTGCGCCCGTCTTTAAGTGTTACTTTCATTTCTTCGGCGTCACGAACCACATGCAGACTTGTGAGGATATAGCCATCGGAGCGAACCAGCACTCCGGCGCCTGTGGTTCTTATCTGATTGCCCACCTGTTCTGTAGGCACATAGAGCCCGAAATGCTTTCTCAGCTTCCTGACAGCGTCTTCCCGACCTCTTTGTTCAAGTTTCATCCTTGCTGCCTGATCGTGGCTTATTAGGCTGGTGCATACGATATTCACAACCGAGGGAGCCACCTGATCAACAAGGTCTGCAATAGTATCCGGGCCGAAAATCTTCTGCAAAAGAGGCTTGTCAGAGCTTTTCAAGCTCAAGTCTGGGCTTGGGCTCCGGACTGTTTCAGTCCGACTTACTTCAGTCCGGCTCTGATTTTCGCTTCTAATTTCTTCTGTCCGGGCAGTTTCAGTCCGACTGACTTCAGTCCGACTGACTTCAGTCCGGCTTGCTTCCGGACCATTTGCTTCCGGACCATTTGATTTCAAACCATTTGCTTTCAAACCCTTTGCTTTCGGATTATGCTCCGAACTACCGGCTAGCGCAGGGCGGCCTGTATCAGCCTGCACTGGTTTTTCAGCAATGGCATCCTTGCTTAAGGTACCGGTCAAGATAAGAGCCAGAGCCACTAAACTGCAGCCTTTTGCAAGCTTTTTTATCAATCTGAGATCCCCGGCCAAATAGAATCATCCTAATATAGCTGCTTTCAATTCAAGGATAGAATATATTCTAGCTTTGAGGGCATTGAGTATGCAGATTTCAAAACAATTCAGTCTTTTTCTTTCATTGTCTCTTATAAGCACGGCTGTTTCGTCATGTTCGTCTCCAGAGCAGGTTTCTTATCAGTCCGGGGGTATGACACAGACATTTGTCGCCGGCAAAGATGCCGGCAAGGGCAATTTTCTTTTGCCTGTTTATCCAAATGCAAAAGCAAGCGGTGAAGTTAGCGCAAAAGGCGGAGATGAACAGAACAGCTTTATGATTCTTGCTTCGTCTGATCCTGTGGATAAAATCGCTGAGTTTTACAAAGCAGAATTGAAAAAAGACGGCTGGACCGTGAGCCAGCAACAAATGCTGCCGGAACTAGTAAATCTGACTGCAAAAAAAGACAAGCTGGACGGCAGCGTCATGCTTTCATCAGACGGCAAAGGAAACACCTCAATAAATCTATCGGTAAGTGTTGAACCAGAAGGAACACCCCAGCTTTCGACCGAAGACTTCATCCCGGACAAGCTAAATCCTCCAACTGACTAACGAGCAGCACTTATGTCTGAAACGAGCGCAATCGGAGAAGTATTGGCATCAAGCATCACAGGCTTCAACGCCGAGGCCTGGTCTGAAGGTTATGATGCTGAAAGCGAAATGAAAATAGAAACCACTCCATCTTTTGGAAGTTTCGTCAAATCTTATTCCGAAGAAAATCGATTAAGTGTATACGGTGTTGTTTACAACATAATCACAGGACCGCAAGATCAGCACCATAAGCCTACGGCCTTGCGCATGACCAGAAAAGAGTTGAAAGCGGAACAACCTCAGATTTTCTCTTTGCTGAAAACACACTGGCAGGTTGCCATTATCGGATACCGAAATGAAAAGTCAAGTGAGATGAGCAATACCCTGCCGCCCCTGCCGCCACAGGTACATGATTTTGTTTACCTGCCTGAAAACAATGAGATTTTCAAAATTAGCGAAAGTCTGGAATTCTTGCGCATGCTTACTTCGGTTACAGGCTCCATACCTCAAGATGAACTCATGGCTGCCGCAATCAGGCAGGCAGCTTCTGCCAGAAAAGGAAGTTACGATTTTCTGCTTGCTGCAGGACAGCAAGTTTCGAAACTCTTTCGCGACGACTATGAAAGAATGGTTTCGGTTCTTCGCAAAATAAAACCCTGAACTTAGTTCTTGAGCCCGCCGAACGGAGGCTGTATCGGGCTCCGAACAAGGACTGTCAAATAATGAGCAGTCTTAAATCAAACACCAACGGATTGAAGACTTAAGCACTAAGCTATAGCTGAGTTCTTTTCGCCATATCTGAGATAAAGCCAGACAGCAAAACTCACAATTATTAGAAGTATGGTTGAAACTGCCGAACCAAAAGCCCAGTCACGAACGGCAAGATATTGATTTTGAATCAGACTGCCAATGTACATATTCTTGGCCCCGCCCATCAAATCAGGTGTAACATAATCACCAAGGCTGGGTACAAAAACCATAATCACACCAGCTACAATACCGCGAAAGCTCAAGGGCACTATCACTTTGAATACCGATTGAAAGCCGGTAGCGCCCAGATCTTGCGAAGCTTCTACAAGCCGCCAATCCAGTTTTTCAAGCGCCGCATAAAGCGGCAGAATCATATATGGCACATAGTTGTAAACCATGCCCAGAAGCACGGCCCAATCTGTATACAAAATAAAGGGTGGGTTAGCCAGACCCATTGATTCCATGATTCCGCTTGCAAGCCCGGTAGGGCGCAAGATTGTAATCCAGGCATAAATTCTCAGCAAAAACGAAATCGAAAGAGGCACCGTCAACAATACCATAAACAGGTTCTGCCGCTCTTTAGATACACAGAACGCCAGCCAGGCAGCAACCGGAAAGCCAAAGGCCAGGCATAAGCCGGTGGTAGTGCAACTCAAACAAATGGAACGCCAGAGACAATTGAGATATGGTCCCTGAAGAAAGCGGGTGAAGTTATGGAAGCTGAAGCCGGGGGCAAAAGTTCCCAGTTCAGTCCTGTAGCCGAGACTGAACACAATAATGATAGCCAGCGGCACAATCATAAAAAGCGATAGCCATATTCCTGCTGGAATAAGTGTCCATGCGGCTTTAGGATGAGAACGCGCCATTTGCCGTCCAGGATGCCAATCAAGAAACGAGTATACAACCAATTAAGGCACTCATAGATCTACTTATCCGGCTCTTATCTTGTCAGTTGCACGAGCAAAGCATGCTTAAAGAGCATGCCAAGTAGTATTTTGACAGAGAGTGCGGTTTATCATTATTGGTGTATGAGTCCATTATCGAGGTAGCTTATTAATGAACGAACGGGCAGGTGGCGGTGGCGGCGACCGGCCGATTTATTTGAGGCAGTGGGTGGGCAGGCAAGTTGTAATAGTAACGGCAATTCAAAGCAAGCATGCGGGGGTACTCTGCAACATCGTTTTCGATGAAAAGCGCTTGATGTATATAGTACTTGATGACCGCACAGTGCTTAATTTTGATCATATTGTCGAGATCAGGCTTGAAAAGTGAGAATTCTTTTTCTAGGTACTCCTGAATTTGCAGTCCCTTCTCTAGAAAAACTGATTGAGTGGGATGAAATCGACGTGCTAGGTGTGGTGACACAGCCTGACCGACCGGCCGGACGCGGCAAAAACATTTTTCCGCCGCCTACAAAGCTTGTAGCTGAACGATTTAAAATACCGGTGCTCCAGCCTGAAAAGCTCTCTAAATCACCTGAAATTTTCCAGAGAATGCAGGATTTAAGACCTGACCTGCTTGTAACAGTTGCCTTTGGACAGATACTCAAAAGGAATGTTCTAAACATGGCCCGCCTGGGAGTTATGAACGTACATGGTTCTTTATTGCCCAAGTATCGAGGTGCCGCGCCAATCAACTGGGCAATTATAAACGGCGAAAAAATTACCGGTGTTACCACGATGTTTTCAGACGAAGGCATCGACACAGGCGACATGCTACTTAAACGCGAAATGCAAATTAACGATGACATGGACGCAGAAACTCTTGCTAATGCAATGTCGATTGTGGGAGCTGACCTTTTGAAAGAGACCATAAAGAAACTAATAGAAGGCAATTTGGTTCCAGAAAAACAGGACAACGAAAAAGCAAGCTATGCTCCAAGGCTGACTAAAGATCTGGGAAACATCGACTGGGATAAATCAAGCAGCGAAATTCACAATCTGGTCCGCGGGCTTTCTCCCTGGCCCGGCACTTATACAAACTTTGAAGCCCAACAACTCAAGATAATGAATACAAAGGTGCTCAAGTCCGAGCCCGACCAAGCTGAGCAATGCGGCAAAATACTTTCATGCTCCGGAAAATTCATTGTGGCCTGTGGAGCGGAAGGCAAGGACCGCATCGAACTAGTGGATCTCAAGCCGGCAAACAAAGGGCGGATGAGCGCGTTAAGCTGGGCAAACGGCTTGCATTTGAAAGCTGGTTCTCAATTTGTAAAAGCATGAGTACATAAACATGAGTATGAAAGCACGAACATGAGTATGAAAGGATTGCAGTCAAGGAGGCTTGCAGTTGAAATATTGCTCAAAGTAGAGCAAGAAGGAGTTTTTGCCGGCGCTGCACTTGCTGCCGGTTTCAAGAACCATGCGCTTTCTGAAAAGGACCGTGCGCTTGTGACCTGCATTGTTCAGGGCAGCTTGCGCCACCAGCTCGAGCTTGACGAAGAACTGAAAAAGCTTGTTAAAAAGGATCTATCGAAACTTAGTCCGAAATTAAGAGTGGTTCTCAGAGCAGCCCTTTTTCAGTTGATTCATTTAAGTGATATGCCTGAATCCGCAATCATCAATACTGCCGTTGAAATTGCAAGAAAAACCGGACATGAAGGCTCTGCTAAATTTGCAAATGCAGTGCTGCGCAATTTTCAAAGAAAGAGACTCTCAGAAAGTAAAAGCGAAAACGAAAACAATCAGATAGCTGAAAACAAAAAGAATGAAAGCTATTCTGTGCCTGACTGGTTAAGAAAACGCTGGCTTGAGCGTTTCGGTGCCAGCGAAGCAGAACTTCTCTTTGCTTTCACCCAATCAGTTCCTGTTTTGCACCTGAGAAGCTGTGAGCTTGCAATCACACCGGAGGGTCTTGCCGAGATTCTCTCAAATAAAGGAATGAAGATTGAAAAGTCGCGGATTGCACCCACATGCATCAAGGTACTTGAGCGTGGAAAGCTCGGCGGGCCGGTAAACAAAATGCCAGGTTATGAAGAGGGGCTTTTTTGCGTGCAAGACGAAACTTCCACGCTTGCAGGCGAGATTTTAAATCCGCAACCTGGTCAAACACTTGTCGACCTCTGCGCGGCTCCTGGCGGCAAAACTTTGCATCTTGCAGAAAAAATGCAGAACAGAGGGCGAGTGATTGCAGTGGACGCAAGCAAGGCCAGGTTGGCCCTAATTGGCAAAGAAAGGGCCAGGCTCGGGCTTGCTAACATTGAAACGGTTCATGCTGACGGCAGAACTTATGAACCGGGCATGCTTGTAGACGCAGTGCTTGTGGATGCGCCATGCAGCGGTACCGGTGTGATGAACCGGCGTTCAGACCTCAGGATTAAAAGACAGGAGAAAGACATAAACGCACTCGTTGAAATTCAAGAGGCATTACTTGAAAACGCCGCCTCAATGATAAAACCTGGCGGTGTAATTGTTTATTCAACCTGCTCAATTGAAAAAGAAGAAAACCAGGAGCTTGTAAAGTGTTTTCTCGAAAAGCACCCGGAATTTCAGACAGAAAGCATTGAAGGTTACTTTCAGCAAGAACTACTTGAAAAATGGCAAAATGAAGCCCACTGGGCTGAAACCCAGAAAGAGCTGGAGTCCGGATATATCCAGCTCTTGCCCTCCCGGCATGGCTCATCCGGCTTTTTCATTTTCAAAGCAAGCAAGACCAGGGATAACCGGGTATTATGAACTGGGAACAATTGGTTTATCTGAGAACTTGTTTTTAAATGGATTGCAAATTATGGAAGTTATTGTCGGCCTCTTTTTCTTCTTGTTCGCACTGGTAATATCCAGCCTCAAATTCGTCAATGAATATGACCGCTTAGTAGTATTCAGGTTCGGACGTGTATCAGGTGTACGGGGTCCCGGACCTGTTCTTATCCTTCCGATAATCGAGAGCTTCAAGAAAGTGGACACCCGTATGGTGACCATGTCGATTCCCATGCAGGAAGTGATCACAAAAGACAACATTTCAGCAAAAACTGCCGCTGTTTGTTTTTTCCAGGTTGTTGACCCCTACAAAGTCGTAACCAAGATAGAAGATCCTTATTCGGCAACCAGTCAGATTGCGCAAACAACACTGAGAAGCATTCTCGGCCAGCACGAGCTCGACGACCTTTTGAGCGAACGAGATAAAATAAATGCCCAGCTGCAGGCGATTATAGACCGGCAAACCGAAGGCTGGGGCATTAAAGTGAATGCTATTGAAGTAAAAGATGTTGAAATTCCTGAGTCAATGCAAAGGGCCATGGCTCGCCAGGCTGAAGCTGAAAGAGAGCGCCGGGCAAAAATCGTGGCTGCCGAAGGTGAACTTCAGGCCGCTGAAAAGCTGGCACTTGCAGCAAAAGTCATTGCCACCGAGCCGGGTGCCATGCAATTGAGACAGTTGCAAACTATGGTCGAAGTTTCAGCCGAAAAGAACAGCACTCTTATTTTTCCAATACCGATCGAGCTTTTGAATTTTGCAAAAGGTAATACCGGCGGGCAGGTCATTAAAACTGTGGCAGAAAAAGCAGGCGAAATCATAAACACCGGTCAGGCTGCCCAAAAAGTTCCGCTTGAGAAAAAAGAAGAACATATTATTTAACTCCGGCTTCAGCTTCTCTAGCTCCGGATTGCCGGCTTCCATACCTGCGACCGGAACGACGCCTGTGGTTTTGCGACTCGCCTCGGTTTTGCGACTCGCCACGGTTTTGCGACTCGCCTCGGTTTTGCGACCGGCGACGCCCGAAGCCCCTTAAGCGAACACTGTGTGCGTCTTTTAGAGCCTGCGCTTTTTCATTTTTACTTAGAGCTCCGCCTAGATCATTCAGTTCGAGCCTGATAAGTCTTGCCTCGTCTATCTTTTTTTCTTTAACAAGAAACCCAAGATAATCAGCAAGGACAATCCGCATTAACCGGGTCGAGAGCTCTTGATCAGAAGCTCTTTCCAGACTCGAAATTGCATTATGAAAGCTTGCATGGGCTTCTATTTTCTTGTTCTGCGCATCCTGTACCCTAGCCAGATAATCGAATATTAGTCCGGCAAGCGGCGAAATTCGGGATCGCTGGCTGTGTATTTTTATCAAATGCTGCAAAATAAGTTCTGAGTCCTTATAGTTCTTTGATTCAAGCAATATTTCCGAAACAGCTTCAAGCAACGCTGCATATTCCAGATTGCTCCAGTTTGCAGGCAGAGCTACTTTGCTTATGAGCCGCGACATCTTGCTTGCATATGCGGCAGCAGGATCTTTTTGTTTTTCTCTGGCATAACTGCATGAGAGCAAGCCTTTGTTTGAAATCTCAAGATCATAATTCGGAATTTTTTGAGCGCCTGCAATTTCGTCCGATTTAAGCAAACAAGCAATTGCCTCCGCATTTAACCCTTGTTCGTAAAGGAATTTACCGAGCCTGCCCCTTGATTCTGCCGCCCGCATGCTTTTTTCTCCGTATATTTTTTCGACCCGGGCAAGAATCTCTTTTTCAGTTGAAATCACACTGGCTCTTTCGTTTTCGTTTTCATAGCTCTGTGAGATTTTGGAAAGCAGATCTATGGATTGCACTGAGTCTTTTCCATAATTAGCCTCGGTCAGAGCCAGGCAGGCTTGATAATGCTCCAGGGCAATTCCAAAGTTATCATCGGAAGCACAAATTTCACCGAGCATAAAATGATCTTCTGCCACCTGCTTGGAGCTTTCGCCAAATCTGCTTTTATCGTCAAACAAAAGCTGCTGGCAGATCATAATAGCTGCAGTCTCATCATCCTGCTCAAGCAAGCCTCTGATCTTTTGAATCGTAGCAGTTCGGTCTTTTTCTGAGCCAGGCTTCGGCTTTTGAATTGAGCCCGGCAGAGCATTTTTATCCGCAGATTTACTGTTTCCATCTCCAGATCCCTCTAATAGCTGCCTGAAAGGAGTCTGAAATACGATATATACGGAAACTAAAGCAAGAAGGGCCGCGGCTCCCAGGAGCACAGGTATAAAAGAACGGCTTTTTGCTCGCCCCCTCTGTTTGCAATGGAGTACTGCACTTAAACTTAAACTGGGTCTGTCTTTTGTGCTCAGAATATAAGAAAGGTCTTCCTGAAGATCGCTTACAGTCTGGTATCTGTCATCTGCAGACTTTTCCAGACAACACTGTAGTATTTCTTCAAGTCCTTCCGGAAATTTTTTTGACGGGCAAACTTCTTGCAGGGTCGGCGGTCTTTCTGAAATATGTTTGACCATGCAATCTATGGGACTCTCTCCCGGAAACGGCAGCCGCCCGGTCAGATTTTCAAAAATCATGCAGCCAAGCGAATAGATATCCGATCTCGAATCAACAGGAGAGCCGCTGCACTGCTCGGGACTCATATAGGGCGGCGTACCAAGGGTTTCACCCGTCCTCGTAAGACTCTTCATATCCGAACTGTCTGGCACAGCAAGTTTGGCAAGTCCGAAGTCAAGTAACTTAACCAGCTTTTTTCCGCTCTCATCATACGAAATCATGATATTGTTCGGTTTCAGGTCGCGGTGAACAACGCCGTTTTTGTGTGCTTCCTCAAGTCCTGCACAAACTTGTTGATAAATTGGCAGAAAATCCGAAATTGATTGAATCCGACCGCTTGAGACCGTCTCTCTGAGCGTAAGCCCTTCTATATACTCCATAACCAGAAAGGGCTGGCCGTTGGGCAAAAGACCGTAGTCAAAAACCGCAGCCAGATTCGGATGGTGGAGCTTTCTTACAGACCTGGCTTCGTTTTGAAAGCGCTGAACTTTATCGGGCTCCGATGCGAAATGTAGCCTCAGAACCTTAAAAGCCACCTTTTGTTCAAGACTTCTGTCTTCGGCAAGATAGACCTGGCTCCAGCCCCCGGAACCGATTAATTTACTTACCTGATATCTATCTAGAACCAGGCTGCCGATTAAGCGGTCTTTACTGTTGATTGCAAGCAAACCGTTATCAACAGGGCAAAAAGATCTCTGGTCGCTGCCATCATAGACAGTCTGGCAGAGCGGGCAGACTTTGCTCAAAATTTCCTGGCTGTCCAGTTTTTCCAAAGGCGCCCCCGGGAGTTATTCCTATTTTAGCAGTCAGGCTTATGGCAAGATGGGCAAGCCGGAGCTTATTATGGCGGAACTTATGGCTTCTTTCGTGGTACATGATATTGAGAAACGCCGGGTGAATGATTTGACTATTAAAAGTAAATTGCAATTTCTGAATATATTAGTTTCTGCAGTTCTAATTTGCCAAATTACTTTTTGCCATAACACTTATGCTCAGGCAAGCAAAGAAGAAATCAAAAACTATGAAGTCCTGGTAGTGCTTGTATACGATGAGCACTGTACGGTAACCTGTACTAAAGTTCGCCCGGTCATGAGGGAACTCGCATCAAAATACGGCGAAAGAATAAAATACCTCGAGCTTAACAGTAGCGCCATAGATGAATCAAGCAAAACCGCCGCAGCCTTCGGAGTAAAAACTTTTCTTTCGGACTCTACGGATCTGGCACCAATCGTAGGCATATTCAGCCCCAGCGGCAAACGGCTGAGAGAACTGATTGGCTTCAAGGAAAGGCCTGTTTATGAGGCAGCTATCGATAGAATTCTCAAAAAGAAGTGAGGAAACTTATTCTTGGATTCGATGCGTCAAACGGCCAGCCTCAAAAGAGAACTCAGTCCCGAACTCATCGCAGGCTCAATAAAACTCAGTTCGATGCTAATCGGGCTCGTAATACTGATTTCAATGATCTCGAGCGCCGGCTGGGTTTTCGAAAATCAGGAGCTCAAAACGCTTTTTCTGGGCAAGACCAATCTTTTGAGATCAAGCATTTCACTCAGCTTTTTAATTTGCTCCTTTTCGCTTTTTTTCTCATCAAAAGCAGTGGGAAAAGGCTTCAAATATTATTGCGGACTTTTCCTTGCACTCATTATGATCACTGCAAGCGGCGCCACGCTCTACGAGGGGCTAAGTGCCAGTGACCTTTCTCTGGATTGGCAGCTTTACTCGCCTTCAGAAGAAGCAGCCGGTTTGAGTTTTCCGGGACCAATGCCTGCAAATGTTTCATTGAATTTCATTTTCCTTTCTCTGGCTCTTGCAAGCATAAATTTGAGCGGACCGCGTTTATCCTGGCTCTGGCAAATTTCAGCACTGGTTTCCCTGATTTTGGCTCTTACTGCTTTCTTTGGCTTCCTTTGCGGAGTCGACAGTTTATGCACCATGTTCGGATGCGTTCGCATGCCCGTTACTATTTCCTTGCCGTTTACATTGCTTTCAACGGCCTGTTTTTGTGCAAAGCCTGATGCAAACAGCACAAAGATATTCGTTACCGATAGCCTTGGCGGGCGCATTGCCAGGCGTTTTTTAGTATTTATGCTTGCAATACCTGTAAGCATTGCTATTCGTTATGTAGGCTGTGCGATAAAACTCTACGACAACGCATTCGGCTGGGCGGTTTTCGGAGTTCTGGTTTTTGCATCTTTAATTGCAGTGATTATCTGGAGCGCCAGAACCCTGGATATCATTGATGGCGCCAGAGAACATGCTTTGAACAAGCATGCCGAAGCCGAACAAAAGGTAGAAGTCGCTGAACGAAAGTTAGTGAGTGAAATAGCAAAGCAAGCTGCAGGAATTACAGCGCAAGAAATCAGTTTCAGAAATATCTGTCTTGAATGCATGAAGGAATTCCCGCTCAATCTGGACCGCTGCCCTGCCGACAACGCCAGATTGAGCCAGTTGCCAGATGATTCGCTGATTGGAACAACCTTTGCCGAAAAATTCTACGTACTTGAAGAGCTGGGTTCTGGCGGCATGGCTACAGTATACAAAGCAAGGCATTTATTTCTCGATCACCAAGTTTTTGCAGTCAAAGTCTTGAACAAACAGTTTGCTACAGACCCGACCACGGTCAAGAGATTTCAGCATGAAGCAAAAACAGCAAGCAGGCTCAGCCACAAAAACCTGCTCAGAATCCACGACTTCGGCATCAGCAGAACAGGACAGCCTTATCTGCTCATGGATCTTATAAAAGGACAGAGCCTTAAAGACGTGCTCTATCAATGCCACAGGCTCGATATTCAGCAATTCGAAGAGATATTTTCACAGGTGCTCGACGGCATTGCCTATGCCCACGAAAATGGCGTTGTGCACAGGGATCTGAAGCCGGCAAACATAATGCTCGTTGAAAATGACGACGGCAGCCAGCAGGCATTAATAGTCGACTTCGGAATAGCTAAGGCAAATGACGGAGTCGACATGCAACTTACAAAAACCGGCGAAGTATTCGGCAGCCCGCTTTATATGAGCCCTGAGCAATGGGAAGGCAAAAAGGTAGATCAGCGATCGGATATTTACGCACTTGGCTGTGTTATGTACGAAAGCCTTGCCGGCCAGCCGCCTTTCGTCAAAGAGACTCTATTCGAAGTACTTAATGCTCATTTAAATGAAGAAGTTCCTGATATGGCTGGGGCTTTACGAATAGCAGGTAGTTTGCAGGAAGTCCTGAAAAAATGCCTGGCAAAAAAACCGCAAGAAAGACCGGCAGATGCAAGAGCACTTAAAGCAGCGCTATTTTCAAAAAGCCCCTTTGTGCTTTGAGATTCTCAATATAGAATCGCAAAATCGAGAGCTGCTTAGCGCGATCAAAAGGACCTGATATATCGCACTGAAATTGAAAGCGGTGCCACAAGTCCCATCTGGCGATTGAAGTTGATGGGAGCAGGCACAAGTGTGCCGTTTTGATTGATACCAGGTCCTGGAAGTACAGTTGCACCCGGGTTAATATGCCTGTTGAAGACAATCGGCACATCCACCATAACCGTGTCGTTTTTACGAGCAAACGTAAAGCCCGGGCTTAGCGAAAGCGTATAACCGGGTTGCCTGAAACCAGAGTTGCCACCGATCAGATCTTTTGAGTTAAGTCCCTCACAGTGTCCTTCGATTCGAAAACGCATGCCTTTGAGATCTTTATGCTGCCAGGTGCCGGGCACCCGCAAAGCGATTCCGACCATGGCATTGTATGAGTCGGCAACCGAGTTCACAAGCCTGTTTGCAAAAAAAGCATTTACCGGCACTCCCAGAGATGAAACCATAGACGGCGTATTATTTGTGTTTCGCGGATTGATCATGTAATTTCCCGAAGCATAAACTGTGCCTCCATGAATCAGAGGCAATTGATTCCTGAGCAGCCTGAAAGCTTGGAAGCCCACAAGAATCGCCGTGCCCCCGTCTCCTGGCATGATTGCCGGCGGATAGACAGAGCGTCTTGCAAAATTCCTGCCTGTTTCATCAGGCAAAAGGCTTTTGTAGTTCCAATTGCCCGTAGGTATTTTAATTCCCAGACCCAGTGCCAGATTGTGAAAAGGATGGTCTTTAGAGTTTAAGAGCCAGCTTTCTGAATAAAGTTGCAGGTCGCCAATTCCACAAGGCGTTGAATCATAGCGCAGCCCCCGACCTATACCTTGCGGAGGATAAAGCATTGAAAAGCGGTTGAAAACAAGCGGCAGTGAAGCCATTAT
>CAZTQO010000105.1:0-8945 GCA_964615655.1 uncultured Candidatus Obscuribacterales bacterium
CCGAGCCTGATGCTGGACAGGGCGCTTACACTGGCTTCACCGCAATACAGATCTAGAGTCGGCTGGCTTATATCATTTACAAGCATATTAACTACGCCGTCACCTGAGTGAACTACAAGTGATTCTGCAATAAAGTCGCCACCCAGAATTTCAGTGTTGATTTTTTCTGTGAAGCTGGTGTTTCCTATGTTAATTGCTCCGTTGATAGCTTGCAAAACTCCGCCGGTATTGTTGAAAATCATGTTCTGGGCAGTGGCCGTCGCTACATTTATATTGGCCAGCGCGCTTGTAATAGACCCGGCATTTGCAATTTGCGGGCTTAAAATATTCAAGTTCTGCACCGCCGACATTACCGGGGCTGTTGTAGCCGCCGGTAGATTTGCAGGCAGCGCGTTATATATTGCAGGCGCGCTGATATTTAAGTTGCCCGCAGATGAAATCACACCTGAATTTACAATTGCATTTGCGGCAACAAGTGAAAGCGATAAATTAGAGACCAGATTACTATAGCCCTGCAGCCCCTGAGCAGGCAATACTGTTGTAAGCATGCTGCCGGGGCTCACATATATGTTGTTTGCAATTAAGCTGGCCGTGCTTACTTGCGGGTTTGTGCTGATTGCATAAACCGTGCTGTTTGCAATGAAGTTCTGACCGCTCAAATCTAATGTCCCGTTTGCAAGCGAGCCGAAGTCTATGACATTGGGTGCCGTGTAACTTGCACCGCCTGTAATTTGAGCCATGACCGACTCAGGCACCGTCTGGACGGCAGCCGGTTGCGGCGTGCTTTGTGTTTGTGAGCTTTGTGTTTCCACCTCGCTTACCGTGGGTGGTGGAGGTGCTGGATTCGGCGCAGATTGAGCCATTGCATAATGACCTGGCATGATGGCAAATGAAGCAGCAAGACAGAGCGCGCGCTTGATTTGAAATTTTGCCGGGCGTTTTGTTCTGCACTTCGTATTGGCTTTATGGAGATTGTCCGACAATTGAGAACGAAAAATACTGCTTCTATTTTTTACTGTGCCTGTGCCTGCACTTTTACCCGTTACTGTCATTAGTCGGCCTCCCTGAAAATAAAAAGCACAGCAAAGCCAGGCAGTTCGCTGCCTTTATTAACTCGCCCCGAAAGCATTGCACTGCCTCAGTTGGCGACTATTTAACAAGCTGGCTTTCAGACCCGGACATCATCCGTCAGGTGACGGATAAACTGAATATGCCCCCCCCCTTTGCATCCCAAAACAGACAGTCACTTTAAATCTGAAAATCTAATTTTTCACTCATGCCCCCCCCCTCCTAATTCAAAATTCAGCCTCGTCTATCTAGAAGCAAACGGAGATCTACAATGCCATCATTTAATCCCAGACTAAGTAATTCCGGAGCCGGGCAGACGCAAGCAGTTCCACCTCCTCCTTCGGTCTGCAAAGCTCCAAGGAAAGCACCCTCACGAAGCATCACCGTCTGGAGAAACAAGCTAATTCAACATGCGCAATCGGATACGCTGGCAAAGCTGGTAGAACGAGCCGGTCTGATTGGCAAAGAGCAATTATGCGACGCCATGGAAATAGCAGAATCATTGAAAAAGACCCTCGACCAGGTGCTTGTCACATCATTCTTGAACGACAGGCAATTTGAGATCTGCGGCCAGGCTATTTTATATCTGGAGCGTGACCTGATTACAGAAGCACTTGCAGCCGATGGCATCATGGCCGCAAATCACAAGAACATCAGTTTTGCAGAAGGCTTGAAATACTTCGGCTACGGCTGGTAAACGGACGGATCCTTTTTCATTTTTTTTACGCAAAAGGCTTTGCAAGTGCCAGCGCCTTCCTTCTCTTTATTCAAAGCAAAGCCAGAATCAGCATCTGGGCAAGACGCACTTGAGGTGCCGTGCCGAAATTAAATTCAAAAATTCCGGAACATGCAAGGCTGACAGTAACACCGGAGACAGCAAAGCAAATTGCAGTCCTAATCTGGTCTCTTGCATGCATACTTTTTTGAAACTCTCTAAAAGCATAGACTAGCGTCCATGCAATGAAAACTAAATAGCTCAGTAACCCGACTATGCCTGCGCAGGTCAGAAACTGCACATAGTTGCTGTGCGCATGATTTAGATCTCGAGAAACACCCGGAACTATAGCTTCCGGTATATCAAAGTGTGGAAACTTCATCCAGCCGATTCCGAAAATCGGCGATTTTTGAAAATGATTTGTCAAACACTCAGTCCAGATTTCCTGCCTGGCTGTAATACTTATGTCTTTGCCCGAAAACAAAGATTCGACTCGAGTTCTTAAAAGCGGCACCGAAAACCAGGCAGCACAAAAGGCCGCAGCCATCAGCACAAGCGCGCCTGCGGCAAAACGCCAGGACTTTAGCAGGCAAAGACAGAGCACACCGCAGGCTCCCCCGAACCACGCGCTTCTTTCGCCTGCAAAAAACAAGCCGGCAAAATTTGCAAGCAAAACAAAGACAAAAACCGGAGTTTTGCTTGAGAATTTGCCTAATGAGTTTAGGAAGCGAAAAGCAGGCTCAGACCCAAAGTTTTTGTAAGCGGAGCTCAGAAAAAAACCGAGCGCAAGCAGGCTTGAAACTTGCATCTGCCCTGCAAATGCCATGGGATGCGAAAAGAAGCCGGTTCCCTGTAAATACCTGTATTTGCCAGGATGTATGTTGAAAATCTGTTGGATGCTGCCCCAGACGCCGGCAATTGACGTAAGCCAGAGAAAAACAAGTATTGCAGCAAATGCGGCGTTCCTGTTGCGGCCAAAAAGGCTGAAGGCCCAGAAATAAAGCAGCATCGTTTTCAAACTGTAAAAAGAACGCCAGGCTTCGGCAATTGAATCAGGCCCCAGTGAACCTGGCGCGGATCCACCGTTGAATGCACCGGATACGGTGATTGCCAGAGCCATCAAAAGTATGGGAGCAGTTAGCGGCGCAATTCTTTTCTTCCGGCTTTCATCAGGCGCGCTTTCCCTCGCAGCACCATCTTGATTGGTGCTTTCCTCAGTGATGCTTTCCTCAGTGGCGTTTTCCGGAGCACTGCTATTGTTTTTTTCTAGCAATTCCGGCTTAATACCGCCGCTGTTTTTTTCAAAAACAAAGAGCAAAAGCCAAATAAGGGAGCCGGCAATAAAGAAGCCCTCAGATAATGTCAGCGAAAGAGGCAGGCTTGCAGCAAAAGCAATAATCAAGATAGTTTCCAGTTGCTTGAGTCGGTGCCGGACCCTGAGCATGAGGCTTTGATGATTGAATGCTTCTCGTTTTGATTCTTCTTGCATAGTTGCGTTTCAAAGACTGTTTGAACTTAAGACAGTCTACGCACTAAACCCAGCGAGACAGTCCCATGAGTTCCTTGACACCAGACAGTGTTTCGTCGGCGATCTTGCGCGCTTTCGCATTGCCGAAATCCAGAATTTTTTGCACTGAGTCAGGATTCTTTTCCAGCGCTTCCCGCTTTTCTCTTATCGGCCGCATATATTCATTTATAAGTCCGGCAAGCCGGAGCTTGCAGTCAACACATCCGATTTTTGCAGATTCGCATTCGGTCTTGACGGTTGCTTTCAAATCATCGTCAGCAAAAATACCGTAAAGCGGCCAGGGCACTTCGCACTGATCAGTATGACCGGGGTCGGTTTTTGCAATTCTTGATCTGTCGGTTATGGCCTGTTTGATTTTTTTGACTGTATCAGCGTCAGTGTCGGCAAGCTTAATGTCATTGCCGTAAGACTTGCCCATCTTCTGCCCGTCCACACCTTTAATTAGCGGTGTGCTTGTAAACTTGGGCTGTGGCTCCTGGAAAAATTCAACACCATATAGATGATTGAATCGTCTAACCACATCTCTTGCAAACTCAAGATGCGACTCCTGATCTTTTCCTACTGGAACCAGCTCGGCTTTGAAAGCCAGAATGTCGGCAGTCATCAAAACCGGATAACCAAGAAGACCATAAGTTACTTTGTCTGCAGCTTCAGCTTCGTTTGCAGCCAGCATCTTGACCATGTCTTTGAGAGTAGGCTCTCTTTCAACCCAGTTTTGAGGTGTGACCATCGAAAGCAGCAAATGCAGCTCAGCTATCTCCGGAATCGCTGATTGCACGTAAATTGTTGACTGCTCCGGATCAACTCCACAAGAGAGCCAGTCAAGTGCAATCTCAAATATGTTGTTTTTAATTTCACCCACTGACTGATATTTTGTTGTCAGGGCATGCCAGTCGACAATCGAAAAAAATGAGTCGTAGCTGTCTTGAAAATTCAGCCAATTCGAAAGGGCGCCGAAATAATGCCCGATATGCAGCCGCCCGGTTGGGCGCATGCCGGACATGATGCGTTTGCTCCGGACCTGAGTCTGGGTCAAAATTTAGCCCTTTTTGCTTTCTGCTTTGGCAATAGCCTCACGAACCTTATCTTTCTTGCGTTCGACTTTGGCTTTGCGGCGGGCTCTTTTTTGACGCGTATTATATTTTGCCGTCATCTGTAAATCTCTCCTAAGACAGCTGGTAACAAGGCTTTCTTAACCAGCAGATGAATGAATATATCAGATATTTGGCTGCAGACGCCATTTACGCGGTCTTATCGGCAATACGAATTCATATCTGTATTGCTTTGTAATTTTACAAAACTTAATTTATATCTTGACTGCTAGAGTTTAACCGGATCTGGGTAAAGATCCCCTTAAGAGAGAATCAGGCAATGATTTACTGAGAGGTCTGAGAATTTGGGCTCGCGAACTACAGAAGAATCTACAGATGAATGGTCCGAAATGTTCGAACCAGGCGATGAAGATCTTGCCGCCGAGGAAGAGCAGGAGCCTGTGCTTCCTAAAGAGGACTCGTTTACCGAAGATTCGGTTCGCCTTTATTTAAGAGAAATCGGTCGGGTCAAAATGATAAAGCCCGACGAAGAAATCGAGCTTGCAAGACGAATCGCAAAAGGCGACGAGGCTGCCAAAAAGAAACTAATTCAATCGAATTTGCGCCTGGTAATTTCAATCGCAAAGAAATATGTTAATCGTGGGCTTCCTTTTCAGGACCTGATTCAGGAGGGCAACCTCGGTCTTATCAGGGCTGCCGAAAAGTTCGATCATACAAAAGGATTTAAGTTCAGCACTTATGCTACCTGGTGGATCAGGCAGGCTATTAGCCGTGGGCTGGCGGATAAATCAAGAACCATACGAGTGCCCGTGCACATGGTCGAATCAATCAATAAAATGAAAAAAGCCAGTGCCCGTCTTGCTCAAGAGCTGGGACGCAAACCCACAGAACAGGAGCTGGCCTCATCGCTCGAACTGCCTGTAAGCAAAGTGCAGGAAATCATTCAGGCTGACAGAGAGCCGATTTCAATGGAAATGCCTCTGAACAGAGATGAAGAAACATATCTGGGTGACCTGATCGAGGACAACGAATCAGCACGTCCTGATGCAAACACTGAAGAGCAATTGATGAGACAGGATTTGAATCGCATGCTCAGCCAGCTTACGCCCAGAGAAAGAGACATAATGCATTTGCGTTACGGGCTCGAAGACGGACGGCAACGCACACTGGAAGAAGTAGGCCGACTTTTCAACATTACACGCGAGCGCGTAAGGCAAATAGAACATAAAGCTTTTCGCAAACTGAGACAGCCGGCCTGGTCAAGCAAGCTTTCAGGTTATCTCGAAGAATAGAGAATAGAGAAGATTCTCACTTACAATAAATTCACTTGAGCATTTTTCAAAGCAAAAGCTCAAGCAAGTTTCGTAACAAGGGATGCGACTCCGGGATTTACTTTGAGAATCCCTGGGTTATCATAGCGTTGGACTTCAATTTCCTATGGCCGCCAAACAGATCCGGGATTTTGGTGAACGCTCATGTCAAACTTGACTGCAGTAAAACAAGAGCAGTTGAGCGCTCTGATCGAATCGGGAGAGCGCCAGCGTTTGCGCATGCTTTTAAACGATCAACACCCGGCGGACCTGGCTGAATGGTTTGAAGAGCTTGATGAACAGCAGCGACTTTCATGTTTCAGATTGCTTGATCTAGATAATGCATCGGCGGTGCTTGCAGAACTCGATACTGAAAGTCAGCGAAATCTCTTAAAAGGTCTGGGCAACATAGGTGTGGTACCGATTATCAGCGCCATGTCTCCTGACGATGCCGCCGACCTGCTTGCTGAATTACCTGCAGAAGAAGCCAGTTCTATTATCAGTCAAATGGCGGATGATGAGGCAGCAGGCGAACTCGTAGAGCTGCTTTCGTTCAATGAAGATTCTGCAGGCGGCATCATGTCGACCGATTATCTTGAAGTAAGCACAAGCATGAAAGCCGAAGAAGCACTGGCACACCTGCGGGAAACATACAAAACCGAGGAAGAAGAAATCTACGATTTGTTCGTGATAGACGGGGCGGAGAAGCTGGTTGGCTGGCTTTCAGTAAAAGAGCTTTTGATGGCGCCTCCGGAAGCCACTGTCGAGAGCTTGATGGACACAAACATAATCAGCGTCACAGTTGATACCGACCAGGAAGAAGCGGCCGAAAAGATTCAAAAGTACGACCTTTTGTCGCTGCCGGTAATTGATAACGAAGGTCGCCTTCGCGGTATCATCACCGCCGATGATGCCATCGACGTTTTCGAAGAAGAAGCCGACGAAGATATTTATAAATCGTCAGGTATCGAAGTCAGCGACTCCGAAATAAGCGAGAACCTGGGAACCAATGTTAGACAAGCTTTTAGAGCCAGGATTCCCTGGCTGATTGTCACGCTTGCAATCGAATCGGGATCGGCAATGGTAATTACTCATTTCGATCATGTCATAAAACAAACCGTGATAGCAGCCTCGTTCATGCCTTTGCTTACAAGCCTCACAGGCTCAGTGGCCATGCAGAGCACCTGCATCACATTGCGTACTCAAAGAAAGCAAATAGTCTGGAAACATATTTTCAAAAACATATGGCACGAAATGAGAGTGGGAGCCCTGCTCGGTCTTGCTTGCGGTATTCTGGCTTACGGCTTGAGCTATATTCTTGAGCACAGCGGCAGCCATACTCTCGGAATTGTTGTTGCGGCCTCTTTGTTCCTGACAATGTCAGTCGGGGTTCTCATAGGCACTTTGATTCCGCTTATTTTTGAGAAAATCGGCATTGAACCGGCTCATGCTAGCGGTCCTTTGATCACAAGCCTGCTTGATGTATGTACAATGACCATTTATCTTTCAATCGTTCACGCCTTCCTCTCCACAATTATAGGCGGCTGACCCCAAAATCTAGAGATATCAACATGGAATCAACCAAAATGGATCCCAAGCAAGAACTTGAAGAAAGGCGCAAGAAGGCTTCTGCAGTCAAGCCGGAACAAGCTAAGAAGCGTCATGAAAGAGGGGTGCTGCTTGCCCGTGAACGAATCGAAAAACTCGTGGATGAAGGGACCTTCCTTGAATTCGATCGCTTTGCCATGCACGAATGCAATGATTTCGGGATGCAAGAAAAACGCAGCGCCGGCGACGGTGTCGTAACAGGGCAGGCAAGAATCGACGGCAGACCGGTTTATATTTTTGCTCACGATCCAACCTATCTGGGTGGAGCACTGGGAAAGGTTTTTGCTCGAAAAGTTTGCAAGGTCATGGATCTGGCTAAACAAGCAGGCTGCCCGGTTATAGGTTTGAACGAGAGCGGTGGTGCGCGCATACAGGAAGGAGTGCAGAGCCTGGCAGGTTATGCCGATATCTTTTATCGCAATGTAAATTGCTCCGGAGTGATACCACAAATATCGGTCATTTACGGTCCCTGCGCCGGTGGTGCCGTATACAGCCCCGCAGTAACCGATTTCACCATTATGGTGGCAAAACAAAGTTACATGTTCATTACGGGCCCTGAAATTGTCAAAACCGTAACTGGCGAAGAGGTAAGCTTTGAACAACTGGGCGGCGCAAATATTCACAACGAGAAAAGCGGAGTGGCCCAATTTCTGGCTGCAGATGAAGAAGATTCTTTTTGGCTTATTAGGAACCTGCTTTCTTACTTGCCTGCAAATAATCTGGAGAATGCACCAGCTCTTGAAGCAGGCGCTGACGCAGAACCGCCCGGTCAAGACGAGCTTGATACGCTGGTTCCTGTGGATCCTTCCAAACCTTACGATATGCATGAAGTCTTAAAACGCATATTCGATCATGGTGAGTTTTTTGAAGTTGCAGAATTATATGCGCGAAACATCATCACAGGTTTTGCAAGACTTGGCGGTCAGGTCGTCGGAATTGTGGCCAACCAACCGAAGGTTCTGGCAGGCGTCCTTGATATCGATGCCTCAGTCAAAGGTGCGCGTTTTGTCAGATTTTGCGACGCTTTCAACATTCCGATTCTGACCTTTGTGGATGTACCCGGTTACCTCCCGGGAAAAAATCAGGAGCACATGGGCATCATCAGGCACGGAGCCAAGCTTTTGTATGCCTACTGCGAAGCCAGCGTGCCTAAACTGACTGTAATCACACGCAAAGCTTACGGCGGCGCCTTCGACGTGCTTGGTTCAAAAAATGTCGGCGGCGATTTGAATCTTGCCTGGCCTTCTGCAGAAATTGCTGTAATCGGGGCAGACGGCGCAGTCAATATTTTGTATAAACGCGAAATTGCTCAGGGTGGGAAAGAACTTGGCAAAAAGTTTGTCGATGACTACAGAGACAGGTTTGCGACTCCCTATCTTTCAGCCGAACTCGGCTATATAGACGACGTGATCCTTCCAAGTGAAACAAGAAGGATTCTCAGAGAGTTTTTGCAAGTACAGCAGAACAAGCGCATGGAAAGACCGGCTCGTAAGCACGGGAATATTCCTTTGTAGGTGCTACGTTCGCTCCTTTGTCGCTCACTCCGCACTTTTTCCCACTTCGCTTCGCAAGGCTCCTCGCCTCGCTTCGCTTCGTTTCCGGCTCGCTTGCTCCTTTGTCGCTCACTCCGCACTTTTTCCCACTTCGCTTCGCAAGGCTCCTCG
>CAZTQO010000105.1:9045-10106 GCA_964615655.1 uncultured Candidatus Obscuribacterales bacterium
CCTCGCTTCGCTTCGTTTCCGGCTCGCTTGCTCCTTTGTCGCTCACTCCGCATCATTTTCTACGGGGTCACTGTCCGGGAGATCTGAAGATTGATTTTCAAAAGGGCTTTGATCAAGCGATGACATGCTCATACCGGGTATGGTTGATCCTGATTTTTTTCTGCCGAGATCAGGATGAACAAGCCTGATTTTATGCGATTGCATCTGGCTTTCAGGATCAAACTTCAGATTCTGTTCCAACTCGAGCATATTGACAGGCAGCCCCAGCCCTGGAAACACAGACTCATATTTTGCAATGCTGTTATTTGCATTGGTTTGCTTTCTGATAAAATCCAGCACTTTTTCAGGGAAGGGACCTGGGAATGAAACAAAAACTCCATTAAGACCTTGAACGGCAGAAACGCGCTTGAAAAACTCCTTGCATGATTTCAAGTAATCAAATTTTATTGAGCTGTGATGCGCTTGGGCATAGTGCGCTGCAATCATCGGTCTCTTCTTGTGGTCAAAGAAGTACAAATCAAACTCAGGCAATTTTTCGGATGAAAAGATGCCTTTTCTCTTTTGATGAATTTCAATAGCGGAGGTTTTTGCCAGACTTTCCCAGAGTTTTATCTGACGGTTGTACAAGCCCGTGCTGTGCGCAAGCATAAAAAAATCGATGGCTATGTAATGAGCCAGCGCCAGCGCCGCAGCCGGCGTGCCGCCAGGAGCCTTAATTGACAGATTCCGGCACGCATTCTGGACGTCTATCGGTCTGAAGGTTCTGGGAGACTTCGCGATCGCATCAGGTGAGAAATCTTCAATGTTTCTGATGCTAATTTCAAGAATAAAGTCCGGTCTTCTGGGCATAAGAAATGTAATGGATTGGTGCTTCCTGTGGAGTACTCGTATCTGGTGTAGGCAACTAGCATATCAGCTGGAGGTAATTTACAGTCCCGAGCAGTTTGGGTCCGAAGCTGACGTGGTGGGAAGATATTAGGTAAACTTGTTTTTGGGGGCAAGCAAAATACTGCTGGGTCTGGGCGGCATTTTGCTGGCAGGGGATAATTTAAGATCATTCA
>CAZTQO010000105.1:10116-12455 GCA_964615655.1 uncultured Candidatus Obscuribacterales bacterium
ACATATTCAGATTCAGCCGCCGCCAGCACCTTATTAGAGGTGAAAAAAGGCGGTAAGGAAGCCATGGGCGAATTTGTTTATCAGCATGTGGACCGCTTTTACTGCATTGCATTTATCGGAACATTAGATAGCGACGCTGCCGAAGATCTCACTGTGGAAGCAATGAGAAACGTAATGACAGCATTGCGTCAGGTCAATCCGAAGCAATTCAGCCAGGGCCGGGTCTGGGACTGGGTTTCGGGATTTATTGTCGATGCGATCGCCGAATGGCACGCAGGAAATTCTGAAGCTTCATCAGGTCCAATTACTGATCCGACTATGGACGGCTCTTCACAAATGGACTGGGAAACAACAGTCATACTGGGCACTCAGAGAGTGAAACGCTGCATAAGCAGCCTTCCAGAAGAGCAGAAAAAGGTCTTCATACTGCGGCACCAACTCAACCTGGGATTTTCCCAGGTAGCAGCTGTTCTTAATGAGAATGAGGACAACATCATGGCTTGGTTGCATCGAGCACGCGTACAGGTAGTCAAATGTCTTGGTCGCGGATGAACCAATTCGAGTAGGTATACGTCATCATGACAATGAATTGCAGTCGATTTAGATTTTTACTTCAGCAGCGCTTCGATGTAGCGCTACCGCCGCAGGACGAACGCATGGTCAGCCAACATGTGGATTCCTGCGATTCTTGTGGTCGTTTTCGCCATCAAATAGAACAGGTCTGCCAGGCGGCACTCGAAGTGCCGCTTCCTGAAGAATGCCTTCCAGCCAGCCTGGAAGCACTCGCTGGCAAGATACTCCACAACCTGCCGGCTGAAAAGGGTCCAGGCTTTATAAATGCCATCAAAGGATTTATGGGCGGCAGCAAAAAGGACATTCCGAAACCGCCTGCCGGTGCAGCAAAAAGCGGATCATCCTTCCCCCATGTCAGTCGCGGTCAGGATTCCCCTCCCAGCGAAACACCTCCTGTCAGAGGAAGAAAGCCTGAAATTCCCGATGAGTTACAAGCCACAAGCGTAAGACTTAAAAGCCTTTCTAAGATCCAGCACAATGAAGAGCAAAGCACTTCTCAAGGTGTTTCACTTGCAAAGAAAATGGGCGTAGATTTGCCCAGTCGAGATGCCCCAAAAGAGGAAGGTCCCTTAAACCTGGCTGAAACTATTAAAAGACAGGTGCAAGCAGAGACCAAGCCGCCGGAACCAGCTCCCGGCTGGGGTGCGGAACAACAAGATCAGGGTTGGGGTACAAGTAATTCGGGTCAGAACAATCCGGCTTTCGGTTCTCAGCCCGGTGCAACTGGCGGCGGCTGGGGTGAACCACAAGCAGTTCCTCCGCAACAAGACCAGGGTTGGGGCTCAGGCCAGAACAATCCGGCTTTCGGTTCTCAGCCCGGTGCAAGTGGCGGCGGCTGGGGTGAACCACAAGCAGCTCCTCCGCAACAAGACCAGGGTTGGGGCTCAGGCCAGAACAATCCGGCTTTCGGTTCTCAGCCCGGTGGAAGTGGCGGCTGGGGTGAACCACAAGCAGCTCCCCCGCAGCAAGACCAGGGTTGGGGCTCAGGCCAGAATATTCCGGCATTCGGTTCTCAGCCCGGTGGAAGTGGCGGCTGGGGTGAACCACAAGCAGCTCCTCCGCAACAAGACCAGGGTTGGGGGGCACCGCCATCTCCTCCATCTCCGCCATCAGGTCCAGCAGGTCCAGTCGGACTTAAAGGTGGGTGGGATATGCCATCCCAGCCAGCTTCTTCTGGTTGGGGCGCGGCACCTACACCACCCGCACCGGTCCCAGAGCCGGCTCCAGCTCCGGGACCAGCTGCAGCGCAAGCGCCTTCGGGTCCAGACCTCAGCGGCTGGTCCGATAACAGCTGGGGGGCTCCTGCTTCTCAGGCTCCAGCACCAGCTAATGACGGCTGGGGGGCTCCTCCTTCTCAGGCTCCAGCTAATGACAGCTGGGGGGCTCCTGCTTCTCAGGCTCCAGCACCAGCTAATGACAGCTGGGGGGCTCCTTCTCAGGCTCCAGCTCCAGCTAATGACAGCTGGGGGGCTCCTCCTTCTCAGGCTCCAGCACCAGCTAATGACAGCTGGGGGGCTCCTTCTCAGGCTCCAGCACCAGCCAATGACGGTTGGGGGGCTCCTTCTCAGGCTCCAGCACCAGCCAATGACGGTTGGGGGGCTCCTCCTTCTCCTCAAAAAAGCGCTCCATCACCTGATAGTGGTTGGGGTGCGCCTCAGGCTCAGGCTCCAGCTACTGCTAATGACGGCTGGGGGGCTCCGCCTTCGCAGAATGCTCCATCACCGGCTGATAGTGCTTGGGGTGCGCCTCAGGCTCCAGCTCCGGCT
>CAZTQO010000106.1:0-12379 GCA_964615655.1 uncultured Candidatus Obscuribacterales bacterium
CAACCCAATCAATCCGATCCAATCAATTCAACCCAATCAATCCGATCCAATCAATTCAACCCAATCAATCCGATCCAATCAATCCGATCCAATCAATCCGATCCAATTCAACCCAATCAATCTATTAGACTTCGTAACGCGGAGTAAGATCAGGGTTCTCTTCACCAAAGAGCTCTGCTGGTATTTGCACTTTGCGGCTGGATTTTTCTGCAACATACTCGCCGCAGTCAGTGCAGAACGTAGCCTTTTCAGGAAGGACAGCCTTGCAGGACAAACACAACTTGCTAGCCGGACTTGGTTTTGATTTTAGTTTCTCACCGCAACTCATACAGAATTTATCTGCATGGCGAACCCGGCGGGAGCAGCAGGGGCATCGGTCTTTAAGCTCCTCCTGATTCGGCGCATTGCTGCTTGCGCGTCGTTCACCGCATTGACGGCAGAAGTTCGCATTTTCCCTATTTTCGGCTGAGCAAACTGGACAGGTGTACATCTAAATCTGAATCTCGTTTTTTTCAAACCCGTGAATCTTCGCTCTAAATATAATACCCTTCCTGCTCAGCTGCTAACTGTTATGAGCACGACTTTTCAGCTTCTCAGGCAGCGCCAGCAGCTTCTCTTTTGCCATTGCAAGCGTTTCGGCCTTTTTTGCAAAACAAAAGCGAATATAGTTCTTGCCTCGATCTCCTGGCCGGAAGAAACTGGAGCCGGGCACAACTGCAACTCCCACGTCTTTAACCAGAAACTCTGTATATTTGACGTCATTGTCAAAAGCAAATTTGCTGATATCGCAGAAAACGTAATAAGCGCCGAATGGCTTAAAATAAGGTATACCGACTTGATCGAGAATCTCAAGCATTGAATCCCTTCGTATCTGATATGAGTTTGCAAGTTCGCTGTAATAGCTCTCAGGCAGACTCATCGCAAAGGCTCCTGCCCTTTGAAGTGGAGCGGCTGCCCCTACAGTAAGAAAATCATGGACCTTTCTGATTGCGGTAGTCAGCTGCTCCGGTGCACAAACTGTGCCCAGTCGCCAACCGGTTATGCTGTATGTTTTTGAAAGGCTGTTTACTGTAACCGTTAGATCTTTCATTGCCGGAAGCGAAGCCATGGCGACATGTTTTGCGCCATCAAAAAGAATGTGCTCATACGGCTCGTCGGTGAAAACATAAACTCCGTGTTTCTGGCAGAGCCTGGCAATAATCTCCAGCTCCTGCCTTGAAAAAACCTTGCCTGTCGGGTTATGTGGGGTGTTCAACACCAGGGCTCTGGTATTTTTGTTGAAAGCGTTTTCGAGCTCGTTTTCATCAAATTCCCAGTTGGGCGGACGCAGGCAAACATATCTGGGTTTGGCTCCGGCAAGAATGGCGTCGGGACCGTAGTTTTCATAATAAGGTTCAAATACGATTACTTCATCATCAGGGTCCACCAGTGCAAGCATGGTGGCCATCATTCCTTCTGTAGCACCGCATGTAACGGTAATTTCGGTTTCAGGATCGTAGTTCACGCCGAGATATGATTCATTCTTGGCGCTGATAGCATCTCTGAAGGGCTTGTCACCCCAGGTAATTGCGTATTGATTGATATCATCGTTGATTGCGGCGCAAGCTGCTTCTTTGAGATCTTGCGGGCACGGGAAATCAGGCATGCCCTGGGCCAGATTCACCGATTTGTATTTGGCCGCCATACGCGACATTTCGCGAATGACTGATTCTGTGAAGGTGCTTGCCTTTTGCGAAACAATCCTTCTCAGCTCAGGTGAGATGCTCATGATAACCCCCCGGTCAAAGCAACAGTTCAAGACCTGTGATCATACACTCAAAAGATCGTTTTACTCAAAAAGCTGCGGTCTTTTCAAGATTACAGAGATTCGGAACCCTGGTCCATCTCCTTGGTCTGATCTCCCGGTCTGATCTCCCGGTCTGATCTCCCGGTCTCATACTATGGATTGACCGCCGAAAATATCTTTGAGCCGGGAAAATAAAATTCCAGAATCTTTTCGTAGTCGGCACCTTCAGCGGCCATTCCAGCTGCTCCGGACTGGCAGAGCCCAACTCCATGCCCGGCTCCAGTCGAGCTCAATTCTACTTTCTTGTTCTTTGTATTGATACTTATTTCATATCTGGTGCCGGGCATTTTATCCCAGCCAAAAGTCTGACCGATTCTCAGCCAGCACTGGTAGCCGCTTTCTTCTTTGCCGCTTGGATATTTTACCTTTATTGCTCTGCCGCTTTCGTCTCTCAGTTCTATTTGCGGAAGACCGTCCGGAAATTTTTTTTGAAACTTCTCAAGCGGTATCTGCCTGACTGTCTTTTGCCAGAACGGAGAATTGCGGCAATAATTGCATTTTACTGATCTGTCAGATGGCATTGATGGAACTTTGCCTGTAAATAATGCGCTCGAGCTTGTCGCCCCCGCGCAGCAGGCATGGAAGTAAACCTGCACGGGGCGGTCCGAGAAGCGAAGCGATTTTCCGCGGGTCTGGCGCACAGCCTCGCGCACCGCCGCTCTTTCATAATCGGCTCCAAGATATGCCTGCTTCTCTGTACTGTCGTTTAGCTCATCTCCTCTTTTGTATCTGAGCATCGCAGTTTGCACAAGCACTGACTGAGCTTTCAATGCTTCAATTCCGAAATCAATCTTTGTTTCACTTCCAACTACCGAGTTCAAATAATCTATTCTTGAGACTATGTTGTGGCAGGAAATTTCACCGGCACCAAGACCAGAGCCAGCTCCACTAACTAAACGCAGTTTGCCTTTGTAAGCGCGCAGTTTTTCAGGGCGGATGCCAAGCCTGAGTTTTGAGCTTTGCGGGCTGAGTATCAGCTCATGGCTTGAAATGAAAATTGCTGGTCCGGATTTTGTAAGGCTTTCAAGCTTAAAAGCATTCGCTACTTTGCTTACCCGGTAAATACCCTTAGCCAGGCGCTCTTTTCGAGGCCTTGAAATTTCAAGCGGAGCCTCTAAGTATATTTCTTTTAGTGGCTGGTATGCTTTGAATAGCTGAACATCGACATCAGATTCCGTTGAATAAGCAGCTTGCGCGAAATTCAAAAAGAAGACCAATGAGCTCGGCAACAAATATGAGTAAGACTGCTTGAGAATCTGAATTCTGCAAAACATTGATTTTATGAACTCTTCTGGCGCTGGCGCCGGTAATGCCTGTGAAGCGGGTTGATGCTATAGTATTGCATTCCCATGAGCTCAATCAAGGATATTCTCAAGGCAAGCAATCTGTTTTCGGCAGATTCGCAGCGCTCTGCCATTTTTCGTGCAACCTTAATTGGAATGGTTGCCGGCTCGGCAGCTTTACTACTTGAATGGGGTGCATACTGTATTAATTTTATGCGCCTGAAATTCTGCAATTACTATCCGGCTTTAATAGTACTGCCGCTTGCGGGTCTTATCGGCGGTCTTGTTTCAGGCTTCTTAGTTCAGAAATATTCGCCGACTGCATATGGAAGCGGCATTCCACAGGTAAGAGCTTATTTGCTGGGTGCAAGGCAGCCGCTCGATTTCAAGCTGGCGCTTGTTAAGCTGCTTGCCGGAGTAATAGCGCTTGGCTCCGGTCTTGTGATGGGGCGTGAAGGCCCGACCGTGCATGTAGGTGCTGCGATTGCCGCTCAAATGAACCAGTGGTTCTCTGCTGCAAAAGAACAGCATAAACAGCTGGTGGCAGCCGGAGCCGGTGCGGGGCTTGCAGCGGCTTTCAATGCGCCGGTTGCCGGAGTGCTCTTTGTGGTTGAAGAGCTTTTGAAAGACGTATCGACAAATACGATTGGAACAGCAATTCTTGCCTGTTTTGTTGCTTCTGCAATCACACATATTTTCAATGCTCCTCATGTTCAAGCTACGCATCAGTTTCAGGCTATGGAGTTACAGTTTGAACTTCATGACGTGCTTTTCTGGGTATTGCTCGGAATTCTTGCTGGAGTATTCGGCACGCTTTTTAACAGGGCTGTGGTTTTTTTCCTCAAACTTTACAGGCAATATATAAAGATGCCCGTGGCGCTGAGCGTGGGTCTTGCCGGCATGATCTCAGGGTTTATAATTGCCCTTTTTCCGGTAAATGAACACTTCCGAAATTTTTCAGTGCTCACAGATTTGTTTATTGCCGGCCAGACAGACTGGCTCACAGCCCTGCTTGCATTTGTTGCCTTCTTCTTTTTGACGGTGCTTGCATACGGCTCGGGAGCACCGGGCGGACTATTTGCACCATCCCTGGTGCTCGGTGCGGCGCTTGGGCTTCTTGTGGCTTCATTTGAAAAGCTGGCATTTGGTGTTGGCTCTGAGCAGATTCTTGCTATGGTCGGCATGGGTGCTTTCTTTGCCGCGGTAGCCAGAGTGCCGATAACGGCAGTCGTAATAATTACGGAGATTACAAGGCATTACAATATTGTGCCGGCCTTAATGGTGGCAACTGCAATTGCCTGCCTGGTCGGCTCCAGAATAGACAAAGATTCGGTATATGACAAGCTGCGAGAATACAGCGGACTTGATGAGGAAATTCGTCGTTTAAAAGAAATGGAAAGCCAGCCACTTGCAAAAGATCTGATGCGACCCCTGAAAACAAGATTGCGGATCGACAGCTCAACTGAAGAATTGGTCGACGCAATAAAACACGTGCATGCACATAAGCTGCCGGTTTTTGAAGATGATAAATTTGTGGGACTGCTTGATACGGCTGCTCTATTGAAAGGCTCCGAAATAATTTTGCCTCAAGATCTTAAAATAAGCGAGCTGATTGACAAAGGCGCCAGAACTGTCTCAACTGATGCGACTATGCGCGAAGTTCTCGAAATTTTCAAACAGGGTGGCGATTGTACGCTGGCGGTGACCGAAGGAATTGAGTTAATCGGGCTTATACACAAAGAAGACATGAGCGTCCGGGAGCGGAATTCAAACAATTGAAATTGAATAAGGCTTTCGACATTACCGGAGTCATGATTTCTATGTGACTATGGGTTGATGTGCAAATTGCCTGATAGTCTTATGCTCTTATCATTGAACTTGCGATTTTTGTTTTTACCTTCTGATATAGCTCTGCCATGATTGCGCTGCGGCAGCGGGCCCCTGTTTTACTTACTACCGGATAATTCCTATCCGGATGTGTCAACCAGTGAACAGGAGATCAAGCTTATGAATTATGCAAGCAAACTGAAAAACTTTATCGAAGATGAGTCCGGACAGGGCATTACCGAATATGGAGCCATTCTGGCTTTTGTAGCCCTGCTTGTAGCCGTAGTCTTCAGCTTTGCATCAGGTACGCTTACTTCGGCCATCTCTCAGTCTTTCAGCTCAATTGTCCGTCAGCTCACTAATCTTAATGCGCTGACCGGAAAATAGCGTACTAAGGCGAAAGCAGACTGCTGTCAATTTCCGCGAGATCCCGGCAGCCGCTTAGCGCCATTGCCAGATCAAACTCGCTCTTGATCAAATCAAGCACTTTAAGCACGCCTTCAGTTCCGCCGGAAGCAAGACCCCAGAGCACCGGACGTCCAAGCAATACTGCCTTAGCTCCCAGCGCCAGCGCTTTCAATATATCGGTTCCTCTGCGAATTCCGCCGTCTACGAAAAGTTCGCAACGGCCCTCAACAGCATTTGCAATTTTTGCAAGCACATCAACTGTTGCAGGTGAAGTATCGAGCTGCCTGCCTCCGTGATTTGAAACAATAATCCCGGCTGCACCGTGCTTAACTGCAAGCTCCGCATCGTCGGCGCGCAAAATGCCTTTTACAAGAACCGGAAGCTTAGTGATGCTCCTGAGCCATTCCACATCTTTCCAGCTCAAAGATTGATCGTAAAGAGAAAGAATATAGTGTGCAAGTCCTGAATCGCCAATTTTCCCGGGCAGGGCGTCAACTCCTGCCTGGGCAAGATTGGCCGCCGTGATATTGTCAGGCAGGCACATGCCGTTGCGCACGTCCTTTTCTCTGCGACCAAGTATTGGTGAATCAACTGTAAACACAAGGGCTTTGCAGCCTGCTTGCTCGGCGCGCTCTACTAATGATGCAGTAAGACCTCTGTCTCTGTATACATATAATTGAAACCACAAAGACGCCGTTGTTGATGCGGCTACTTCTTCAATGCTGTAACTTGAAAGCGTGCTGAGTGTCATTATGGTGCCCGCTTCTGCTGCCGCTTTTGCAGTTGCAATCTCGCCGTCTTTGTGAGCCATTTTTTGAAAAGCCATTGGTGCTATTAAAAGAGGCATTTTTATTTCGTCGCCGAAAATATTCACACTCATTGAGCGGGTGGAAACGTCTCTAAGCATGCGAGGATATAAAACAATCCTCTCGTAAGCACGGCGGTTTTCTTTGAGTGTTATTTCGTCATTTGCGCCGGATGCATAGTAGTCGAAAGCCATCTGGCTGATTGCTCTTCTTGCACTCTCTTCGAATTCAAACAAATTGACGGGATCGCAATTAAGCAATTTATCAGTAACCATAAGCTTTCTCCCTGCTGCGCGCAGATGATAACAAGCTTCAGCTTTTAATACCAGCTTGAAAGCTCCCTGAAACTGCTTTGAAAATCCCGAGCGAAGTCTGATCCGTGTCTAATTCTTTAGCTGCGGATTACTGCTTCTGGGCTATTTATATAGCGGACTATTGGCTTACAGGTCTTTGCGAAGGATAAATCCAGGGCGCGTCATAATTTGACGGATGTTGATTTGCAGGATTTAACCACTGCGGTGCTGACTGAATTAGAAAAGCAAGCATCACCAGAAGTCCGGCTCTTTTCAGGTCTTTGATGCTCATGCTATATCCTCTTGGCATGAAGGCTTCTTCCTGTATTAGTTGTTCCCTATTTGTTTGAGCTTCAAACTTTGAGCCAGGAGGTCTACAATTCATTTTTGCCGGAGCGCAGTATGGCTTGAAAAGCTGGCTCGGCTTATTCATCTTGAAAACGAGCTTGGTCGAAAACAAGCTTGAATTGAAATCCGGATAAACGAAGCGAAAATATGGAAAGCGTAGAATTGGACGGACAGGAGCATTTGCAAGCAGAACCTACAGAAACTGCAGACACTGGAAAGTCCGCAGAAACTGGGAAACCTGTGGAAACTGGAAAAGCCGTAGAAACTGAAAA
The DNA here is from genome assembly GCA_964615655.1 of uncultured Candidatus Obscuribacterales bacterium. Lineage (GTDB taxonomy): Bacteria > Cyanobacteriota > Vampirovibrionia > Obscuribacterales > Obscuribacteraceae > JAIEPM01. Next base: position 7,084 of record CAZTQO010000106.1, read on the forward strand.
GGATGCATTTGTTCGCCCGCATTCAAGCAGTTATCGTTTTGTTGTGGTGGCACTTGCTTTTGTAATCATTGTCATCAACTACATGGACCGCACCGCAATTTCGTATGCGGTACAGCCGCTGATGAAAGAATTCGGACTGGATAATGCATCCTTCGGACTTATAGGCTCGGCTTTTGCAATTGGTTATACGATTATGACCTTAGGCGGTGGTATCATCGTTGATTTGTGGGGAGCAAGAAAATGTTGGGCAGGCGCTGCTGTTGCCTGGTCGGTCTGCACCGGCTTGCTTGCTGCCTGCACCGGCTTTGTTCATTTGTTTATTTTGCGCGTGCTTCTGGGCATTACAGAAGGTCCATGCTTTCCTGCTATGACAAGGGCCGTTACAGACTGGCTGCCTGTAACTGAACGCGGCAGAGCCTCTGCCGCCTGCCTTGCTGCTGTGCCGCTTGCTTCGGTTCTTGGTGCGCCGCTTATTTCGCATCTGATAGTGCATCTGGGCTGGCGGATGATGTTTGTTGTGCTAGCCGTACTTGGGATTGTCTGGTCGATTTTCTGGTGGTTCATGTTTGCGGACTACCCTCAAAACAGCAAGCATGTTTCTGCTGCAGAACTCGAGCATATTCATGAAGGACAGCTTCCGCATGCCGAAGGTTCTGATGACGAACTGAGAAAACATTCACTGCACGCAGGCAAAACAAGCTGGAAGTTTATTCTCTTCAATCCGTCATTGCTGGCCAATAATTTTTCATTCTTTTCATTTGGTTACCTGCTCTTTTTTGCAACCATGTGGTTGCCGGGTTTTCTGGAACAAACATACCATTTGAAAATCAAGGAAGTTGGAATCTATTTAATTGCTCCCTGGCTCACGGCCGCGGTCTTTATTTCGGCAGCAGGAATGCTTTCTGACTGGCTCTTTCATAAAACAAAAAGCCTGCGCAAATCGCGCACTCATATAATCTGGGTTACGCAACTTCTTTCTGCTTTGTGTTTCATGCTGGTGACTCATTCGAACTCGCTTAATAACGTGCTTTTCTTGATGTCGCTGGGGCTTGGTTTCGGACTTGCACCCAACGCCTGCTACTACTCTTTAAATTCCGACCTGGCAAAAGACCGGGCTGCAACAAGCCTTGGACTCATGGATTGTTTTCTTGCCGCCGCCGGACTTCTTGCTCCGGCTCTTACCGGCTGGATGGCACAAATTTCCGGCAATTTTAATTCCGGCATCATGCTCATGGCCGGAATGACTGTAAGCTCGTCACTGGTGGTGGTGCTCTTCCAGCATCCGGACAGAGACCGGGCCGAAACAGATAATACAAGCACCGGATCTGGCGACACTCTTGCTGCAACAAAAGACATTGACTAAAAAGGTGGATAGAATCAAATGAAAATTCTTCGCTTGTCTAAATTACTTACTCTGAGCTTGCTGCCGGCAATTTTATTGCAGAGCTCTTGTTCTTACATTGCATATGCTGCTGATGCGAAAACCGACAAAATTGAGAGTGAAAAAGCTGTCGAGACAGCGGCGGCAGTAGATCCTGATGCAATGCTCAAGCTCACCGATATGACTACTGTCGATGCACTTAATCGCTTCATGACTTACTATTATCGCCACCCGCAACCGGAGCTCTTTGTTGCGGCGCTTTTGCTTGCAGATAGGCAGGGGCTCTTGAAGGGTGATTCAGCGCCACCCTTGCAGGCTTTTGCAAGTGTGGTCATGGCAAAGAATCCCGACAAATTAAAAGACTGGTATTCTCAACTCGGTCCGATGAGTGAAGAAGGCAAAACTCTGATATTAACTTCGATCTGGTGGTCCGGTACAAAAGAAGGCAAAGAGATACTTGATTTGATTGCAGATAAGTTGCCCGAAAAATCAAAGATTGAATTTCACAAACAAATAGACAAGCCGGCTCCCGGAATTGACCAGATGGACATCGAATCTCCGGATCTGCTCGATATGCTCTGGGCTTGCTTTTGTGCAAGCGGTGATCCGAAATATGTAAAAAGGCTGATGACTACATTGAGCTGGGGCAAGAATGACAATAAAGACCTTCCGAAAATGTTGATTGCAAGCGCTGCTCACTGGTCGCTTGTAAGCAATATTAACCAGCATGAAAAAGTAAAAGAAGCCTGTGAAACTGAAGCAAAAACAAACAAGGAGCTTGCGCCTTATATAGATAGAGCTCTAAAAGAAGCCGCAGACAAGCTGGCGGCAAAAAAGAATGAAGCCGCTAAGGGCGATCAAGCTACTGCAAAGGTTTCGGAAGGCAACAAAGAAACAGAAAGAGCAGCAAAGAAAAACGAGAAAAAGAACAAAGAGAAAAAGAGCAAAGAAAAAAAAGAGAAAGGCAAGATTGCTGAGTCAAAAGAATCTGAAGACAAAGAAGTTGAAGCTGCTGATTCCAAAACAGTTGAGTCGAAAGCTGCTGATTCCAAAGACGCTGAGTTGAAAGAACCGGATTCGAAGGCGGAAACAAAGGCTGAACAGACCCAGGCTGCTTCGGAAGGTGAAAGCAAGGATGGAGCTGAGTAGGTAATCTGAACTGAGATTTTTGAAAGGTCATAGCCGGCCTTCGCCATCGATGATTTGCAGCAAACGCAGAGAACGGATACCCGGAAGTTGCGAATTATGTCCCGTGCTCAAACCTTCTCTTGTAGCTCCGTCAAAACCGCTTTCAATCGGTGAGTAGTTTGTATTTTCGAGATCACCGTCTTTGCCGTAAACTTCTATTTTATTTCCTGATGTTCTTATGAAACCATCAAGCCTGGTCTGAGGCAGAGCCGTTTTGTGTTGGGCATGCAAAGACAGATTGCTGCTAGCAATGAAACTGTTTTTTTCAGGCAATCCTGTGACGGTCTTTCTTAAGGTTGGTGTCTGCCTGGCAGGAGCAATCACATTCAGAGCCTCCTGTCTGTCCCGAACCTGAGCTTCTGGCTGCAGTACTACGAAATCTGCCCATGGATGATCTTCGGCCCTTGCAGCTTGCAAACTCATTATGCTGCAGAAAATGACTGCAAACAAAACCATTTGTGAAGATCTACTTGAAATCATTTGAAAATCTTTGTTCATAGCCCGCCTCTCCTAAATTGGTCATCGATTGAAAGAAGTCTAAAGTGACTCTGTGAACTCGCGGGGATCATGCTGTGACCAAGTTGTGAATCATTCGTGTGCAGTCGCTAGAGAGAAATCTGGCAATAGAACACTTGCAAGAGCGTTTGAGAGGAACAAATGCCAAGGCGTGATGTGAATCTTGAAAGAATAGTGGTGCTATTAAGACTACGCGAGTCGGACTGCAACGAACGGCGACTTCGCCCTTATTTTTGATTCAATCGATACTCCCGGCGGTAAACGCAATTTTGGAATTGGAAATCTTGTCTGGAACAAGGACAAAGTAAGAATTGAAAGAGCCGGGAAGACTGTTCTTATCGATTGCAAAGTCTATCCTGGCACCAAACTCGGCGTTTCTGTAAGCAGTGCTTTTGGTCCGGTTGCATCCCGAGCAGACGGAAAGTCATTGATATACTGGTCATATGGGAATTCCATTGGCAATCCTTATCGGACCTTTGTTGTGTTGGAAAAAGCCCTTTTGCTTCCCGGCGACATTTTAGACGTTGGTAGTGATTTTTTTGTCGAAAGAAAATCCAGTCCTTAGTTCTGAGAACAGGTCGCATACCAACGCTTGAAGAGCTCGTGGCAGCAACCAAACTTCCGGGGTCTGCAATTAGAAAACTCATTTTGGATTACTTGATTGAAAACACAGAAGGAAGCTCAGCGTTTGAATCAACGCTTGCAGAAATCACAAAGTGCAGGACAAATTTGCGCAATCAGGACCTCATTGAAGCACTAAGAGAGCTCGGTGACGGGATTAACTCGCGGGAAGAAATAGGGGAGCTAATAAAAAGGCTGGGCAAGAAAAAACAGGATCAAACTCATGAACAATAATTACGCAGTCAGCTTAGACAGGTCTTAGCTTCGTTCTGCAACAAATTTGCTTTTGCTGAGGTCTTGAGTTCGGTAAGGGCAATATGGGTTTACGATCTTGATTTCAAATGCACCCAGGAGAGCAATTTCAATTCAGTTGTTGCTGGTTTCCAGCTTGCTGTGTTTTCCGTCGGCAGAAGCAAGCCCCGCGTTCAAGCTGCCGAACTGTCCGCAAGTAGGCGGGGCGGAAAGCGCGCCCGAACATATGCAAGAAAAGGAATCTGATCCCATAATGCTGGACAATGATGCAAAAAAACAGCAAACGCAAATTGAAGATCCAGACGAAAAAATCGAAACTCAGGAAAAGAAAACTATAACTCCATATGAGAGAGCTGAAAGCGTAAACTGCCTTCCTTTGCCGTTAATGCCATCTATTGCAGAAACGCAGAGCCAGAACCAGCTTTTAGTTGAAGCTCACAAAAAACAATTGCAGGATCTCTGGTCGGCAACAATTGAACGATCACCTGACATTCAGTTTACTATAGGTGTATTACAAGCAGGTAATAAGAAAAAGCATGCAACTGCTCAAGCGATGAAACTCGTCGGCAGCGCTTTTTTCAGTCTAGCTCCGGCATTTGTTCCGGCGGGTTCTGCAAGAACCGGAGCCGGTCTTGGTTCCCCGCTTATATCTCGACTCTTCAAGAGTAGTGAAACAACTGAACAGGTATCGCTCTCCGAAAGCATAATGCTTTACAAAATTGTACGCGATACCGCAGACAACCTGGTTGAAAGCTATAGAAATTACAGGCGCTGCCTGGCAGAACGTGACGCAGCCGAAACTGATCTCTCCGATTTAAAAGTATGGGAAAGAGAGATTGAAACAAAATCTGATGCAGCTTCATTTGCTAGTTATGAATTCACGCTGAAAAAAGCGCAGAGGGAGGCTCAGCTATGTGATGCCAGAGTGCAAATCTACAAAGAACAGCTGCTTGAACTCTGTGGTGAAGATGCACTAGCCAGATTAGATCTGGAAATTCAAAGGGAAAGGGAGACGCTTGCCGAAATAATCGGCCGACCTGATATCAAGCCGCCGCTTGCACCGACTGAGCCTTCCACTGCAGATGCGGCTTTTCGGAAAAAGAAAAGGAACTGACGATGGAATCTGAATCTATGGAGCGATATGGCATGGCTGGAATTGCTGCTGCGCTGGCATGCTGCAGCGGACTGCGAACGTAATGTACGTCGAGGTATGCTATGTTTTTACGACCCGAAGATAAGCATGAAGTATAAATGGCACGGTGCCCGCCTTCCTGTTGATATTCTGCGTAAGCACGGGCAGGCAGAAAAATCTGAAGTTAATCTGCCATGAGATTCCAG
>CAZTQO010000107.1:0-12181 GCA_964615655.1 uncultured Candidatus Obscuribacterales bacterium
TATTGAGGAGAGGTACCGAAGCGGTCATAACGGCGCCGCCTCGAAAGCGGATGGGTTAACGCCACGTGGGTTCGAATCCCACCCTCTCCGTTCTTTTATTCTTTTTCCCACTGGGCTTTCTCAGACCCTTTCACGTCCATTACTTTAATTCCGAGATTCAGAAGTGCATCCCGGATTTTGTCCGACTGTTTATAGTCTTTATTAGCCCTTGCATCCTCTCTCAGAGCCAGAAGCGCATCCACAAGTCCGGCGCCTGTTGTCTTGTCGATTATTTTGCCTGTGTCCCTTAGCCTCAAACCCAGAACCGAAGCGTAAGACTTGATTGCAGCAGCATATGTTTTCTGGACTTTTTCGTCTTTACTTGCAAAAACCAGATCTGCCATATTGAAAAGTGCTGAAAGCGCCTGCGAAGTATTGAAATCATTGTTCATGGCCTCAAGAAAATCTGCATGCATCTTTTTGATTGCTTCACCAGCCTCCGGATCATCTCTGAGTGCTTTAAGGCAAGGATGCTCCGCATACAAGTATCTGGGAAACCTGCCGTTTTCCAGATACCCGTGAGCATCGTCTTCAGCAAGGCGCGCTGCCCGTAACAGCCTTCCTGTTCCTGCGCGTGCCGCCTCAACACTCTCCTGAGTAAAGTCTATTGGGCTGCGGTAGTGTGTTTGCAAAATAAAAAGACGAACGGTGTCTGGAGAGTAATTTCTAAGCACGCTTTGAATTGTCTCGAAATTACCCAGCGATTTTGACATCTTCACTGAATCAAATTGCAAGAATCCATTATGCAGCCAGTAGCGAGCCAGCGGCTTATTATGAAGAGATTCCGATTGAGCAATCTCATTTTCATGATGCGGGAAAACTAGATCTTCCCCACCGCCATGAATGTCTATTGTTTCTCCAAGCACCTTTTTGATCATGCAAGAGCACTCCAGATGCCAACCCGGCCGCCCCCAGCCCCACGGGCTTTCCCAGCCCGCATCACTTTTTTCTGCCGACTTCCACAAAGCAAAATCGTAAGGGTTCTTTTTCAGCTCCTTTAATTCATCCTGGCTGCGAACTTGTTCGCGTGCACCACTCATCAGCTCATCAAGACTCTGTTTTTTCAGCTTGCCGTAGCCTTTGAAAGAGGAAACTTCAAAATAAACATCTCCCGCCGATTCATATGCATTGCCCTTTTTAATAAGCTCACTTATAAAGGCAATCATTTCCGGAATGTATTCAGTGGCTCTCGGCTCATAATCCGGAGCAGCAACATTCAACTCATCCATGTCTTTCCAGTAAGTGTAGGTGAATCTTCTGGCAAGCTGCTCCGGGCGAATATTCAATTCTTTTGCCCTGTTTATAATCTTGTCGTCGACATCGGTGATATTGCGCACATAAGTAACGTCATAACCGATAAAACGCAGGTAGCGTTGAATTACATCAAACACAATGTCTTTTCTTGCATGACCCAGATGACTCAAATCATAAACTGTAGGGCCGCAAGAGTAGAGGCTTAGTTTTCCCGGCACAAGCGGCTGAAACTCTTCTTTCTTATTAGTCAGAGTGTTCAAGATTCTGAGACCTGTCATTTGACCTTCTCCTTAGACAGAACAACAAAACGCAATCTGATAAAACCTTTTTTCACGCGCCCCGGCTTTCAACAAAGCTGCAGCAGTGATTCCACTCTTGTTCTCACGCGCTTTTCACCAAGAATAGAAAGTGTCGAACCTAAATCCGGTCCGGAAGTAGTTCCGCAAAGAGCTGCTCGCACCGGCCAGTAGAGATCTTTGCCCTTCAGCCCAAGTTCTTTGCCGATTCCATCAATCACGGATTTGCAACCTTTTGCATCACCCCATGGAAATTCTGAAAGGCTTGCATGCACTTTTTTCAATACGTTTCTGGATGAGTCTTGCTTCAAAAGCCCGTTATTTATCTCGTCAGGAATCTGAATTTTCTCAGCAAAGAAAAATCCTGCTTCAGCTTTGATATCCTGAAGCGCCGTGAGCCCGTCACGCACCAGCGCAACGATACTTTCGAGCTCTGCATTTGTGTATTGATCCAGCTCATAGTCAGACAAAAATGTCAGGGCTCTTTGACTTATGTCTTCCAGAGGAAGATGCTTAATGTAATGTGAGTTGAACCAGTTGAGTTTATTGAGATCGAAAACTGCCGGACTCTTGCTTACTTTTTCAAGCTCGAAAACTCTTGCTGCTTCGTCTATTGTAAAAATCTCTTTTCCATCGGCAAGATTCCAGCTCATTTGAGCCAGATAATTCATCAGCGCTTCAGGGAGATATCCATCTTTGCGGTATTTGTTGATATGCACCGCTTCGCCGTGCTTTCGTTTCGAAAGTTTTTGCCGCTCAATATCGAAGATAAGCGGCACATGGGCAAAGACAGGCGGAGTTTGATTGAGAGCTTCGTAGATAAGAATCTGTTTGGCAGTATTGTGTATATGATCCTCACCACGAATAACATGAGTCATTTTCATATCGATATCATCAACAACAACTGCAAAATTGTAGATTGCAATACCGCTTGATTTAACGATCACCATATCACCGCCGATGTCGTCAGTGTGAATTTGAATCTCGCCTTTAATCGCATCATGCCAGCTTACGATCCGGTTGTCTTCCACTTTGAAGCGAATAACCGGCACTCTGCCTGATTCTATAAACTTATCGATTTGCTCCTGCGTGTAATAACGCCCGCGGTTATCATAACGTGAGTCTTCGCTTGCCTGTCTTTGCTCTTCACGCAGAGCCTCCAGTTCCTCCGGACTTGCATAGCAAAAATATGCTTTGCCTTCGGAAACTAGCTTATGTGCAATTTGTTCGTAATGATCCGTTTTCTCTGTTTGTTTGTAAGGAGCATAGGGACCGCCGATGTCCGGACCTTCGTCCCAGTTCATGCCCATCCATTTAAGACCATCAAGAATGTCGGCCGTGTATTCGTCACGCGAACGCTCTGCGTCAGTGTCTTCCAGGCGCAGCACAAAATCGCCGTTATGCCTTCGCGCATAAAGCAAATTGTAAAGAGCCGTCCGGGCTGTACCCAGGTGCAGGTGCCCCGTAGGACTCGGTGCAATTCGAACTCTCGTTTTTGCAGCCAAGATGCTGACAACCCCTATATCCAACAGCCTGCATTCTAACAGATGCCCGCTGAATTAGGCCGGGCTCAGAATTCTTCTGTAGCACAAATTGACAACAGGTCCCGCTGCTTGCTGCAGACTGTTCGGGCGAGAGTCGCCTTACTTAGCCAAGACCAGTCGCCTTACTGGAGAATCGTGCACTCGACGTAAGCAATGCCTGAAGAAAGCATATGCAATTCCCTGGCAGCAGCTTTGGAAAGATCAATCACACGTCCGTCGATAAACGGTCCGCGATCATTGACCTCAACGACGCACGAATCACCGGTTTTGCGGTTCTTAACCAGAACCTTTGTGCCAAAAGGCAAACTGCGGTGGGCTGCCGTCAATCTTTCCTGATCGTAGCGGCTGCCATCCGAACATTTCCTGCCGTGAAATCTACCGCCATACCAGGATGCCGCTCCTGAGAATTGTTGGCCGAGCATTTCAAGCTTGTTTCCAATCTTTGTAGCTATATCCACAACACTGTTGGGCTCCCAGGCTGGCGCATTGAATGCGCTCCTGATTGACGAAACGATTCTGCGGCTGGCTTCAAGAGCCTGGCTTTCTAAGCGCTTCTCATTATCACCTTTCTCTTCACGACCAGCAAAAGGATCAAACTTCAAAAATGTGTTGCCGTCGTATTTGATTACAGCTTTGTCCTCATCTGCAGCCGGCGAAAGTAGGCTTGCATCAAACTTTTTATCGTTAACAAGTTCGTCCAGCTTCAGCGCCAGATCTTCAGCCTCTTCTGCTGCGTCGTCATCGTCAGCATCGTCAGCCTTGAATCGGGCAATCTCATCACCATTTAGAGTGACTGCCGCGTATTGTGAGTTTCCTTCAAGCCATACACGTGAAACCAGTTCCGGAGCCATGTCCTTTGCAAAGGCATTAGCGCCGACAATAATACTTATAGCAATAGAAGCGGCAGTAGCAATCAGAATACGTCCAACAGCAGCTGTTTTTCTTCCGGCAGTTGCGTTCTTTCTAATTGTGGATTCCATAAAAAATGCCCTTTTCTAGTTGTCTTTCCTGCTAGCGTTTTTTACTAGCTTCATCGGCAACCTCTGAAGCAGGCGACAAATTAACATCGAAGTCGAGTTCGAGTCAAAACTCCAATGACAAGCCGGCTAAAGCATTGCAGTTCAAAGCTTGCGAGCCTTCTTAAAGCAAGTTTATCTCCAAGAGCTTGACAGATGCGAGCATTCGATCTCATGAATCCAGCTAGTGCTTTTTACTCCACTGAGCGATGTTCGCAAAGATGAGCAAGGCTTAAGATTGCTGGCGAAAATGCTCATGACAAGCCGTGGGTAACAAGATGTAAATCTTGCATAAAAAGCGTCCTAATCTAACGCAAAAAGTTGTAATTGCGCATTTGCGTATAGCTGTATATCGTCTAAGCGCAAGGCAAACGCATATCAAAACAGGATGTCATTATAGGGCAGACTTTACTCGTAACTTTAGTTTGCATAAGGTCTTGGTTTTCATGGCCTCAAACGAGTTCAGCCATCCACTCGGAATCCATTTCGAAATTCGCATACACTTGCTGTACGTCGTCGTGATTTTCAATCTGATCAAGAAGTTTCAAGAGTTGCCTGGCTGTTTCCTTATCTTGAATTTCTGCCGAAGAGATAGGTGACATCACAGCTTCGCAGGAGAGCGGCTGCAGTCCTGCTTCCACAAGACCGTTTCGCAAAGTTTCAAGTTTTTGTGGTTCGCATACCACAGTTGTATATCGATCCGGTCCGGTATCGATATCATCGGCTCCAAGTTCAAGAGCAAGCAAAATCAAATCGTCGTCAGACATTGACCTGTTTCTTGAAAGTTCGATTTCACCACGTTCTTTAAACATCCAGGAAACACAGCCACTTTCGCCCATGTTTCCACCATGCTTGGAAAAGTAGCTGCGAATATCTCCGGCAGTGCGGTTGCGGTTGTCTGTCGCGCAACGAACCATAATTGCAACGCCACCAGGCCCGTAGCCTTCATAAGTAAGCTCTTCAATATTGGCAGCGCCGCCTGCACCCGAGCCTTTTTCAATTGCGCGCTGAATATTGTCGTTCGGCACACCCTCGGCTTTCGCCTTTTCAATAGCTGTTCGCAGACGAAAGTTAGCCGCGGGATCGCCACCTCCTAACTTGGCCGCAACAATAATTTCTCGTGCAACTTTTGCATAAATCGCACCTTTTTTAGCATCGACAACGGCTTTGTGCCGCTTTATGTTCGCCCACTTAGAATGCCCGGACACAGATCGCTTCCTTTTATATAAAGATGCATTTCGATTCAGACGCGTTCAATTATATATAGAAGGATCGATGCTGGAAAAGTTCGGACAAATTTTGTAGACCTTCAAATATCTTCTTAAGCCAACTATTAAACAAAGAGGGCAAAATGCGACGGAAACAGAATCAAAGAACCTAACATGTGCTCTGATTGTCAGCCCGAAAATTCAATAAGGAGCAATGAGATCCAGAATGAGCCACATAAAATGCTTAGTACCAATGATTCTGGCTGCAGCTAGTTTGAGTATGGCGATTTCCCAACCTGCCGCTATTGCTAACGGCAAGATCAAAATTGCCGAAGTCAAACAGAAGCTTAAAGGGAAGGTATCCAGAGACATTCTCGAGGCAGATGACCTCCTTTCCAAGGGTGACTGGTCAAAAGCAGCGGACGCATATCACAACGTTATGAAGCGCGATGCTAAGAATCCTGCAGCATTTGCAGGATACGGTATGGCACTCGGCAAGCAATTCAAACTCGATGCAGCAGAAGAGCAGTTTAACAAGGCTCTTGAGCTTGATCCCACCAATGCGGTTGCACACGCAGGCAAAGCTTTGGTTCTCATGAATCGTCTTGCTTCTTCAAACATGACAATTCGCCAACAACGCGACTCCATACTGAAACAGGCTGAAAACGAATGCCGCATGGCATTGCAAAAAGACCCTTATTCTCCTGAAGCTCACTATCAGCTGGCTCAATCACTAAGAGAGCAAGGACGCTTTGACGAGTCGGAAAAAGAATATAACGAAGCAATCAAGAGCGATCCCAAGTATTCAGAAGCTTACTCCGGTCTTGGAATGCTAAAACTTTCACAAAGCAGCCTCGGCGAAGCAGAAGCCGCTTTCAAAAGCGCAATTCAATACAACTCCGGCAACTCCACGGCTCACTATGGACTGGGAAAAACATATTTGAAGATGGGCAGCGTGGACGCTGCTATTAAAGAGCTGAACACAGCGCTTTATCAAAACCCGAACAGCTTCCCTGCCCACCAGGCCATGGGCGAAGCTTATCAAGCCCAGGGAAACAACAACGCCGCTATTGCGGAGTACAAAAAATCAGCGCTTATAAAGCCGGAAAATCCTGAAGTTTATTTGCACATTTCGGACATCCGTGAGGCCCGTGGCGACCTTGAGCTTTCAATTTCGGAACTTCGCGGTGCACTCGAGTTGATGCCGGACAATCCCGACCTGCATCAGAGAATAGCTGACGAAAGCTTGCAGCTGGAGAAACTCGCTGATGCAATCAAAGAATACGAGAAAGTAATGCAGGTTGATCCAGGCAATGCCGCAGCTGCTAAGGGCTTGACCAGAGCTTATTTCCTGAAATCACAGAAAGACAGCGGCGGCGCCTTTTTTGCATCAAACGATTTTGAAAAGGCAAAAGGAGCTCTGGAACAAGCAATTAAGCTGAACCCAAATGATATGGAGCTGGCACTGGCGATGGCAAAAATCCGCAGCATGTCTGGCGAAACCATTGATCTCAATGCCGTGATGAGCAAACCACCCACAACAGCCGGCGAACGTATGGCATATGCTGAAGCACTTCTTGCCCAGAACAAATTCAAAGAGTCCCAGGACATGATGAGCCAGGCAATCGCATCTGCTACTGATGAGAAACAAACCTTTGCCGTGGCCGACCTGGCTCTAATGATCAAAGATCTGGACAGTGCCGAAGCTGCCTACAAGAAAGGTTCCAGCTACCCCGGCGGTGAAGCACGCGCCAAAAGAGGAATGGACCAGGTGAAAAAAGCCCGGGAAACTGCAAGGCAGGATCTAACCCTGGCTTCGGATCTTGCACGCAAAAAGCAGCTGGCAAGCGCAATCGACAAATATCATGCCGCCATTGCCGATAATCCGCGAACTGCAGATGCCAGAATCGGTATCGCCGATACCCTGGAGAAACTATCTCCACACGCAAGCAAGGACTTACGTGAATCTAACGTGCAGTTGAAAGCTTATATGGCTCTAAGACCGGATCTTCCGCCCAAAGAAGTCGAAAAACTCAACAAGCGTATAGCTAAGAATGAGGAAAAAGCATTCAAGATCGATGAAAAGGAACGAAAAAAAGGCAAATAATTAAGCGACGATAAGCAAAGCGATTATTTTCAGCCCCGTAATCTCAAAGTTACGGGGCTGAAATATATCGAGTACCCACAGAAAGCAAGCCGGGTGTATATCGCCCGTAAATAGGCCGAGACCCTTCTTATCAAGCTTTTCTTAGAACTCACCGGCCTGTCAAGTCAACTGTTAGAATACGGTGGTTGAGTTATAGATTGGAGAACGCTTTGGCTCCCGCAGACTGGTCAAATAAGAAAGTCTTAGTCCTGGGCCTCGGACGCAGCGGCATATCAGCTGCAGAGTATCTTTCCAGCAAAAACGCCAGCGTAATGCTTTCTGAAAGTGCCGAATCAAGTGAGAGCAAACTAAAAGAAGCGGAGAAACTCAAAGCTCTGGGGGTAGAAATCGAATTCGGCGGGCATTCTCAAAAAGCTCTCGATTTTTCAGACCTGGTAGTTGCAAGCCCGGGAATCTCGCCATCAAGTGAAATAATCGCCAGGCTCAACAAAATGGGCAAAAGAGTCATATGTGACGTTGAACTGGCATTTTCAGAAACAAAAATTCCAATAATCGGCGTAACCGGCACCAACGGCAAGTCAACAACTACGGCATTAATCAGCCATATTCTTCAAACGGCAGGTCACAAAGCACCGGCTTGCGGCAACTTCGGTGCGCCGGTACTCTATGAACTCGAACAAAATCCAGATTTTCTAGTAGTCGAAATAAGCTCATACCAGCTTCATTACTGCGACAGCCTTTCACCCAGAGTTGCTGTCTGGACGAATCTGACTCCCGACCATATCGAGTGGCACGGAAATTTAGCTAACTATATCGAATCCAAAGAGAAACTCTTTTCAAAGCAGGGAAGCAATTCGTATGCGATATTGAACGCCGACGATCCGATTGTCAGCGAATTCCGCCCGAACTCTGAAATTTTCCAGTTCAGTGTTGCCTCCACGCTCGACGCCCAGGTTCAGTGTGCATTCATGCAATACGACTTTCTTGTTTACCGGGTTTCAGGACGCACCCAGATTCTTTGCCATAAGGACGACCTCAAAATAATCGGCAAGCACAATCTCGAGAATGCACTTGCGGCCGTGTCGGTTGCCGCCGTGCTGGGAATTGAAACAGAGAAAATTGTCGAAGCCCTCAAAACATTTCCCGGTCTCGAGCACAGATTGGAGTATGTGGACACGGTTGCCGGCGTCAAATATTACAACGACTCCAAAGGAACCAACCCGAATTCGACGATAAAAGCGCTTGAGGCATTCGGCTCCCAACAGATAGTTTTGATTGCGGGCGGCAAAGACAAACACACTCCGATAGAAGATCTGGTTCAGTGCATACGGAAACATGCAAGCGATGTAATCTTATTAGGCGAAGCCAGGGAGCGCTTCAATAAAGCGCTTACAGAGTCAGGCTACAAGAATATTCAAATTGTCCAGAGCATGGAAGAGGCGGTCGACCTCGCTGCCACTCTGGGCAGAGGTCCAGTTGTACTTTCACCGGCTTGCGCCAGTTTCGATATGTTCAAGGATTTCGAGGAGCGAGGACGTGTCTTCAAAAATCTTGTCCGCACCAGAGTCGACAGGATGGCAGCACCTCGCTAATTCCTCCGGGAAAAAGCAGGACCCATCCAACTTGATTGGCCAGGAATTCCGTGGCCTGCCGAATCGTGCGCTCATAACTCTTGTGATTGCCATTTGTGGATTCGGGTTGATGGCAGTTTTCAGTGCCTCAGCTCCAAAAGCCCTGCTCAGCTTTCAAGACTCCACTTATTATTTACGCAAACAGGCAATCGCATGTGCAATCGGCCTCTTTGCCATGTTCACACTGAGCAAATACGACTACAGAAAGCTGAAAAAATTTGCCTGGCCACTAACATTAGCATCACTGCTCTGCCTGGCCGTAACTCTTGTACCAAGCCTTTCAGTTACAGCCGAAGGATCCACACGCTGGATTCAAATAGGTCCAATCCAGTTCCAGCCATCCGAACTCGCTAAAGTAGCAGTAATTGTTTTGATGGCTTCCGGTATCTCCAAATATTTCTGGTGGCACCGCAACGTGTTTATCCGGATTTGCATTGTGCTTGCAATGGCTGGAATAGTTGTCAAACAACCTGACCTGGGAACAGCCATGATGATCCTGGGCACGCTCCTGTCCATGCTTTTTGTAAGCGGCACGAACACCTTATTGATTTTGAGCGCAATTGGAGTCGGGGGCACCCTGGGCTGGCATCATGTGCAAAAAACACCATACCAGATGGCCCGCATACAGAGCTGGCTCAATCCGGATCTCAATCCGCAAAAAGAAGGCTGGAACATTATCCAGGCCCAGCTGGCAATCGGCTCGGGCGGGCTCTGGGGCGAAGGCTTCGGCAACTCTCTGCAAAAACTCTTTTATTTGCCGGTCCAGCATGCAGACTTTATTTTTGCAGTTATTGCAGAAGAATTCGGCTTATTGGGTTGTCTGACACTACTCTCGCTTTTCGGTATGTTTGCATTCTACGGTTTCCAGATTGCTCTTCATGCAAGAACACTATTCGGCAGATTCCTTGCAATAGGTATAACCAGCCAGATAAGCCTGCAAGCAGTGGTCAACTTGATGGTTTGCACCGGATTGCTTCCGGTTACAGGCATAACACTTCCTTTTATCAGCTATGGCGGTACATCACTTGTGATAACTCTGGCGATGGTCGGAATTTTGCTTTCAATCTCCCGTGACCGCGGTCAGGTAGAAGAGGATGACGAGTCTTTCGAGGCGCATGCCTGATGCTGAGACACAAAGTTGTTCTTACAGGCGGTGGAACCGGAGGTCATATCTACCCGGCACTTGCAGTAGCCGAACAACTACGTGAAGATTCTGCCGTCGAGGCCATCCTTTATATAGGAGCACGCGGTCATATGGAAGAAAAGCTTGCTTCCGACCGCAAGCTTGATTTTATTGGTCTGGATGTTTCGGGCCTTCCCAGGCGATTTTCAGGCAAACTTATTTCCTGGCCATTTCAATTTACAGCTGCCGTATTGGAAGCGCGCAGAGCCTTGATTGATTTTGCTCCGACTGCCGTGCTTGGAACCGGAGGATATGCTTCTGCACCAGCTCTTGTGGCAGCCGGCATAACTGGTATTCCATATGCGATTCACGAACCGGATGCTCACCCCGGACTCGTAAACAGACTGCTTGCAGGCGGCGCCAGCCTTGTTTCCTGTGGAATGCAGGGAGCTCACAGCCGCCTGCAGCCAAAGCACGGCCGAATTGTTGTAAACGGAAATCCAGTCGGCAAAAACTTTCTTGCCCCAATGAAGCGCGATGCCGCATGTGCAGTTCTGGGGCTCAGGCCGGATCTCAAAACGATTCTGGTTACCGGAGGTTCGCAAGGCGCAAAAGCAATTAACGACGCCATAATCGCAGCACTTCCACAATTGCTTGAATTTGATCCGCCCGTACAAATAATTCATCAGGTCGGAAGCAAAAATCTCTATGAATGCAAGGAGCAACTTGATCCCATGTTGCTTTCAAACACCAGATATTTCCTGAGAGATTACTTCGACGACCTGTCTGTCGCATTCGCGTCTTGCGATCTTGCTATCTGCAGAGCCGGTGCCATGACGGTTTCGGAACTGGCCGTAACAGGAACGCCGGCTCTTTTCATTCCCTATCCTTATGCAGCCGCCGATCACCAGACTCACAACGCTAGGTATATGCAAGGCAAAGGTGCGGCGCTCTTGATTCAACAATCACAACTTACAGCCGAGCTTCTGGTTCAGGAACTCAAGTCGCTTCTCTCCGACAACGAAAAATTGAAGTCAATGCGCAGGTCGATGATCGCAGAAGGCAAAGCCCAGGCTTCTCAGGATCTAGCAACTCAACTCAAGGAAATAAGCAGCTCATTCCAGATCAAACAAAACAAAGAACGACTGCGAACTGAAAGCTGAACGGCTCAGATGCCGATTGCAACCGTATTGGGAAGGTTGCCCAGGGGGGATGGCTCCACCAGCTTGCACAATATATTCTGATCTTTAGTTTTGTTTTTCATCTCTGAAATCAAACGTTCCATGTCCTGTACAAGACGGCTTGCATCTGCAGCCTGCGAATGATTCCTATCAACAATGTCTTTCAGACTCTTAAGTGTTGATTCAACTGTGTCAAAGCTTGAATTTGACATAAACACTCCCTACCGAATGCCTGGGGTATCGTGTTGCCATAAGACTTGCGACCAGAAAAAAATTTTGTTGAAGCCGAAACACTAAAGTCTGGTCTTAGTGGCAAGAGTTTAACATGCTCAAGCAACATCATAAACCCCTCAAAATCGAGGCTTCGCAAAAAAACAAGCAAAAGATTTGCGTTATCAAGGTGCAACGCGGCAAAGCAGAATCCTGGCGAAATGTTAAAGTCATTTTTATATGCTTCTGGCAAGTAACTTTTTGCAAGAAATGACAAGCTAGTCAAAACCAGATCCTATTCATCGAGGTAGTACTAAAGCAAATGATTACAGGTTTTATCGCTGGCGTTACTTGCTCTTTAGTTTTTGCAATTGCCATTTACTTGTGCGTAAGAGTGATGGATAAGGAACGCAAGCAAAGGTTAAGCAAACTAATCGAAGCAAGCAACAAGAGCCTGGCAGAAGCAGTATCCGAGCTGATGGCGCGAGCCAACGAAGTTGATCAGGAAACGAAGTACCTTCAGAAAGGATCGCAACCCGAAGTTTCAGAACGACTTGGACAGGTGTGTAAGG
>CAZTQO010000108.1:0-11291 GCA_964615655.1 uncultured Candidatus Obscuribacterales bacterium
CGGAGTGAGTTTCAAATATCTTCAAAAGTATATTGCACTTGAATGGTTCTGCAAGGATGAAGGCCTGGTCTCACGCAGTCTAATGCGTGAGTGTTTGAAATCAGAGCCGCCCTCCCCTGCTTATTTACTGCACTCCGCTTCTCCGGAATTTGTGTGGATTGTGGCTTGATGGCGCTCGGCCCTGAATGGAATGGGTTCGACCCTGAATGGAATGCGTTCGGCGCCTTGTATTGAGCTGCGTATACACGATTGTAAGCTAGCTAGAACAGACCCGAAGAAACTTATAAGTGTTAACGGAGAATTGAAGCAGTCATAGTCCCTGTGCCAGAGTACTAGCGAGGGACTCGAATCAGCAAGTCCGGTCTGTGCGCAGTTTAAGGGACACCATCGTTCCGTTCTTGAAAGAGAGCGCCGGCTGAATGCTAAGGCTGGCACCTATTTCCCGGGCCCTTTCCTTCATATTCTTGATCCCTCTTGAAAGTATATTTCCGTTTTGCTGAAAGCCGCGCCCGTTGTCCTCTATACGCAAAATCAAGCGATCTGCAATCTGATTGATCGAAACTCTTACAAGGCTGGCTCCAGCATGTTTTTCTATATTATTCAGAGCTTCCTGCACCACCCTGTAAATTTCAAACTGCGCTTCCTGAGATAGAGAAGTATTTTCAGACGCAAGATCACATTGAAGCGATGTTTCAATTTTGCTTGAGAGCCTGAATCCTTCCAGCAAACTGGCAATCGAGTTTGAAAAACCCAGCTTAAAAAGAAGCGGTGGATGAAACTCACTGATCATTGCTCGCAAAGATCTACTTATTTCTTGCAAGCGCTCATTAAATTCCCGCTTAAATGCCGGCTCACATGCCGTCGACAGCTTTTTTAATCTCTCGAAATAAGGCATTATCAGAGTATCGATATCCTTTTCAATCTTCTGTCTTTCAGTCGTGAGAGCCTGGTTAGCCAGCTCCAGATCCGGGTGTTCTTGCTTGCAAAACCTGTTGCAGACGCTCTGTCCTTTGCTGGCTTTGCGGGCATACAAAAGCAAGTCGCAAGGAAACTCCTCATTTCTGCGACTGTCAAGCTCAAATTCCGCCCCAGCGATCGCAATACAGTCCTCGAAAAAGACAAAATCCTCCCTGGCCCAAGAGAGCCAGGCGGCCGAAGACACATGCCGGTCGATGCAACGGACGCTAATAAGATTTTCTTCGCCAGCCCTTGCGCAGCGCACAGTTAAAATATCGTTTTCAGAGCTGACGAACATTCTAAGTACCAGCTGCATGGCTCGATAAATACAGAGTGCCTGCAGCTTGTCGAGTTCTAATTCGATTATTGTTTCAATGAAGATTATGCACAAACCACTTTTCCGCGAGTATCTGCGACAGATGTTATCCAGGGCCGCAAGCAATCCCAGTTCTTCCAGATCGACAGGGTGAAGTTCTCCGAGCAAATCACGAAAAGACGCCACCGTAGCATGCAGTTCATTTACCAGAATCTCTGCAATTTGAGTCCGGCAATTTGCTTCTACATTTCTTGTAAGCCTGGCAAAAGAAGGAAGTATTTCATCATGCAGCTCCTTAGCCACTCTTTTGCGTTCGTTTTCAACAGCAAAAAACCAGAGCCTTTGATGCTCCAGTTCTTTTTCTTCGTTATATGCAAATGAAGAGCCCTCCCTGCCGGGAGTATCCGAAGGCGCAGCAGCCAGTTCATCCATCATCATATAAGATACAAGTCAAAAACCCGGCAAGCATTTCGGAAGCTCAGGCTCCCGGCAATAGACAGTTGACGCCAACACCATTGGCTTCCACCATTCTTGCACATCTGGAATTTTCAAGCCTGGGTTAAGAGGCATGCTGACTCTGGGGTGAACCCTAAGCAGGCAATTTTTTACCAGGCACCGACCTTAGGATGACGCTTGAAGACATCGTCCATGTCTGTTTTTGACCAGATCAGGTCATTATATTCTTTTGCCGTATCCGGACTTGACTTATACCTTGGTTTGTCAGTGACATATTCATAGAAGGCAATTACCCTTGCAAACTGAGTCTGGGCATTTATTTTCGGGTCTCTGGCCATTGCCCAGCTTTCCGGATGCGTGGAAAACTGTTCGTCAAGAATAAATGGCGCACCAACATTGCGTCCCTGAACACCGCGCCCGCACTGTTCTCTTATACCGACCGACACTCCCTTACTATTGTATTTGTCTGGAATGCCACCATAATTTATTTTTGCCATATGCGCAGCTTTAGCAAATTCAAGGCTCCAGGCTCCAGTACTTTTTGCACACTGCAAAGTAAGCGTGCCTTTCATAACTGCAGCATCTGCTGGATCATTTGAATCATGATGTATTCCGACTGCAACTTCAGGCTTTGCTGCTTTGATTGCATTGGCAAGACCCGTCATGCTTTTGTCTTTAAGATCGGACTGGTTCACCAGTTTCACGGCACCACCGGCCATTCTTACCATCTGAGCGCCCACGTCCTGAGATTCAAGATTCAATTTCCACTCTGCAGTGCCGTCGTGTTCAAAGCCGGGGAATTTGGGGTCTTCAGGGTAATGCCCTGAATTGATCACAAATCGGTGTCCTTTGAGTGCGCCCTCCACATCAGGATTCAAGGACATGATTGCAGCAGCACTTGCTTTTGCTTGCATATGCCTGACAAACATGCCCTGATTTCCGGATATTTTCAGCTCATGCTGAGCATACGAAAGATTGTATTCTGCAAGCTGTTTTGCAGTGACGGCCCCTTCAACTTTATGGCCTGCTTCTTTCAGTTCTTCTTGCAATTTTTTTGAAGCAAGGCTATCGAGCGGCTCTTTTTTGATTTCTTCCTGCAGCCTGCTTTCTTCTTTTAAAGCACTGTCTTCTTCAACGCTCAATTTTTTGAGCTCACCTTTATAAAAGTCGATATCCTTTTGGGCTTCTTTGCCGAACTCTTTCATGCGGGCGGCTATGCCTGCCGGTTCAGCGGCATCCATACTCTGGCGGGCGAGTTTAGCAAAATCGTCTCTGATTTTGTCGAGTTCTTGCGGACTTCGTTCTGTAATTCTGTATCCGTAGTCCTTGTCAGGCTTGGGAGCTTCCGGCCAGTTTGCCTCTTCGAGTTGCCTTTCCAGCGCTTCCTTATCACGAACATCTTCAGCCATCTTATTCAGTTTTTCAAGAACTATACTATGCAGGTCGGCCTTATCTCTCGGCATAACAATGCCCTTACCGTCCTGGCTCAGATCAAAGGAAAAAAGATCAACAACCGGCTGTTGTCCGTTTTTCATATCATTTTCGATATGCAATTCTCTGGCAGCTGATTCATTGAGCCTGAGCGGGCTACCGGGCTTGGCTCCAGGATCGGGAGCTTTTGAAATGAAGGGCGTATAGTATGTATGCCCGTCTTTATTCCGGCTCATGATCACACCAATCTTGCCTGGAGCAAGACCGTCTAATTCAACAATAGGCAGGTCTCCCTGATCTTTGCCGGTCAGAAGCTTTGCCGGCTCCTGCGTTCTTGCATCGATTTTTTTGTTCTGAACCAATGTTTGCAGGTCGTCAATCAGTTTTTCCGCGACATCATTATCGTGACCGTGGTGAAGATCGAGATCCGGCAAGCTGGGAATATGCGGATTGGCAAATTTGTTATCGCCAATAGCAGGAGTTGCAGCAAGCGCCATCCAGAGCTCGCCTGCGTTCAGCCCACCTTGCTCAGCCTTTAGACTGCTATCCTTAAAATCATTCCAGTCTGTTTTTTCAGCCGGATTTACATTTGTTTCCAGGTTCATGCCCATGTTTCATTCCTTATCCTGACTGCCGGGGTGACATGCCTTGCTGGCTAATTCCCGCCGGCCTTTCAAGGTCGACAAACACAAATATGAACACAGCCTTATTTCCCTGACACCCATGTCAAGTATATATGTGCTACGCCAGCTTTGAACTATGCAGGCTGCGGTTTCTCCCACTAGAACCCGCGTTTATTAGCAAGTCTAAATAATCAGAACAGCATTAATATCAAAAGGCCTGGTGACACTGCCTGCAATACCACCGCTGATCGCTTATATGCTTGCCGCCGGGCTTATGAGTATATTTCCAATCTGATTCATCCGGAACCTGCCCTTCATAGCCGTGCTTTTCGCCATATATTATTGGAACCACTTTCCAATTTTCATGGCATAAATAACAAGCCGGTCGCAACGAACCGCTCTCCTGCTTAACTGGCTCAGTAGAAGAGTATTCACGACCCAGTTGATTATGCTTGATTTCCTTTTTGTATATAGAGGATGACTCGACCTCTCTCATTCTTGCCGGCACATATTTTTGATCGGCACGATAAGTTTCAGCTATGTCATAAAGCACAAGGGCCCGGCGCATGTCGTGGATGCCCTCTTTATCCAGCAGCTTGAGTGCGTCTTCATAAAATCTTCTGGCATCTGCGGTATGGTCGTGCATTCGGTACTCGTTTCCTTTGAGCACCAGTTCTTCAAAGCTTGCTTTCCTTTTTTCAGAGAATGCCACTGCTGAAGTGTAAGTAAGAATCAAAGTTCCACTGCAAAAGCTTGCTGCAGCTAATATGCAACAAGTTCTCAAAAGAAATTTTCCCAGAAAAAGCGGCACAGCTGAATCTCTAACACATATTGCATCCACATTCCATATTTATTGATTGTCTCTAAGTGGCGCTCCAGCCGCCTGAAAGAATTATAAGAAAATGCATGCAAAATAAATACTGCTCAAAAAACGCGGATGTTTTCTGAAAGCGCTTTCAGAAAACATCCGCAAATGCCCGTACCAGCAGGGAAAACACGTAGCCAGTTCAATTAAAACTGCACAATTATGCAGTAAAAAGCAAGAACATTACCATAGGATATTGGTGCTGGGCCACAGGGACATGTACAGGACATAGTGCGCGGGGTTTAAGATGTCCGAATCTGCGATATTTGAAGACGGCAACAAGGGCCCTCTTCCGGAGAATCAACTACATTCACCTTTTCATTCACCTTTTAAGGATCTGCCTGATCTTCATTCGGCAAAAGTTCCAGCCGGACTCATAATTCCAGAGGAGTTGAAACTGCCTCCGGAGCTGCTTCAGAATCAATGGAAAGCAATAACGCCGACTACGCTTGAAAGTGAATTGCGAAAGCAAGCTCTCTTCATTCTCAATAAACAGGACAAAGTCAGCCAGCCTGAACAAAAAACTGAAGTCCTTAGAAATGCATTACGCGACAAATTGATTTCAAAACTTGCAAGCCCCGCCGATCTTGAAAAGCTGGATGCTATGCGCCTGGAGCTTGCGGTAAGCAGTCAGGGTTCTGAAAGGCAGGCAAAAAAAGAGCAAATTAGAAACTTCGTAGACGAGCACATAAAGACAGACAATGAATCAGATAAAGAAGCCGTCAGGAAAGGCCTGGATGAAATACTGGCACCGGCTTCTCTGAATTCACTCTTTGAAGAAATCAACTCAAAGAGACCCGCGGAACTCAAAGCAATTATTGCAAGCCAGCGCCAGAAACTCGTCGAAGAATCATTGCTTGCCATAAAAGAAGCTCCCAAAAGGAAGGATTTCGCTGAAAAGCTGAAAGCATTTGACGAGCGTGCCGCAGCGTGCGGTCTGAAAGAAACGGAAGTACTAGCTACCTACTTGCAAATAGGACGTGTGCTGAATCCTGATACAGTGCTTCCACACGGTAACAAGAGCCTGCTTGTCCGTTCAATGTTAAAAAACGCAGCCGACCCAAAGGGAATTGATCAGGGCGGCCACAATACCTGCAACGTTACAACCATGCAGTGTCGTTTATACACGCAGGAGCCATCGGTTCCTTCAAAACTGGTGGCTGATCTAGCCATAAACGGCAGCTTCACTACAGCAGACGGCACGACCGTGAGCCCGTATAACCTCAATCTTGATCCGGACGGCGAAGCAAAATTAGATCCCGGCTGGGACGGCTCTCGCAATTATGCAAGCCAGATTTTTCAGCTTGGCGCTATTAATGCATACTGGGGCAGGCGTGACACTTTGCCAGGCGGCAAAAACGTTGGACTTGGAAATATCAAATATGCGCAGGGGCCCGACGGCGAATACTTGCTGGATGTATCCGTAGATCCGCCCCAGAAGCAGCGATTCGAAACAATTGATGCCAGCCACCCCTGGCTCGATATTTACGGCGTCTCTGAAATAAACCAGCAAATAACCGGGCGCCCTTCAAAAAATTTCGGAATCCAGAGATGGATATATCCAGGGGACTCAGACGGCGTCAGCAAAGTCGTGACGCTCAACGCATTCAAAGAAGAGCTTCTTGACTTAAAAAAAGCAAACGCTTTCCCGGTGGTTATAAGTGTAGATGCTGCCAAAAAGCCCTTCGGGGACGGCAAAGGTTTTGGACCTCATGTGGTGACAATTACCGATTACGACGCCGAAAAAGGCCTGGTTACCGTAGACAATCAATGGGGAAAACATAATGACCACACAGGACTTCCAGGCCAGCAGCCGAAAGTAACAGTTGAGGAAATCTGGTCTTCTATGAACCAGCTGCCTTCTATGGACTTTTTATGGGGAAAGGTCAAAGACGGTTTTGACGGTTTGAAACTGAAAGATACATTGCCTCCGACTGCATCTGCTCTTTCAGTTAAGGGTCTGGCCTGGGGCACTTCTATTGCAGCACCAACTGCATTTAGAGGCGGGCTTTCCTACCTGGACAAATGGGGCCTGCCCGGAGCCGCAAAAGTGCTTGCAGCAAGTGAAACAAGATTAGGCTCAGCCGCGCTCCGAGCCACAAGCAGCCTGGCTGCATTCGGCGCATTTGCATACATAAACGATCTGCCTGGAGCATTCCGGCAGGGAAGCTCACACGGCATCGGCAAACTCACCCGTGTAACTGGAGACTGGGCAAGCTTTGAGATTGGCAGGCAGCTCACAAACAAAGTTACATCATTTGTACCCTGGGCACCGGCACGCTTTACACTTTCACTTGCTGCCGGTATCGCAACTACTACGGCTTTCGACAAGCTTCTCGGTGAAGGAGCCGAAATTGCAGGAAGCCACGTATACGACAGAGCCCGTGAATATCTATTCAACCCGCATAACCGACTTCCTCAAAAAGAGCAGGCATTCAGACCACATGACCTGATTCAAACAGAACCCGCAATAAGTAATAAGCAGCTGAATGAACTGTGCAAGCCCAAAATGAGCACCTATTTCAGGAACAAGAATCTCTTTACAGTTCCAGGTCAGGACTACAGTCTGAGAAGATAAAGAAGGGCAAAAAGTCGAGGACCCCGTTTAACGGGGTCCTTTAGGTTCGGGGCATTGCCCGGTTGCCTACTGCCCTTGGTGAATAGCTACTTTTATTCGCCTTGGGTTTCTCAACAATTCAAGTATAGATCGATTGAAAAATATTTGCGAAAAGTAATTGCGAAAAATATTTTGCGAAAATATTTGAAGTAATTTTTGCAAGCAGGCTAAAGAACACCAAGAAGCGACGCAGCAATTTTTCTCAATACAGGCAATAGCTGGCTTGCAGACTGGAATCGATCACGTGCCTCCAGTTGCGTGCATGACTGCACCAGTTCATCTAACTCATCTGATATTTTCGGATCGCATGCTCTGGGTGAAGAAGTCTCAAGCGCTTCCGGTTCTTTTGCAGTCAGCAAATAGAAAAGTGTGCATCCAAACGCATATATATCGCTCTGGGTGCAGGCTTTACCCCGGAACTGCTCCGGTGATATGAAACTCTGCTTGCCCACGAAAGTACCGGTGCCTTTGCTGATAAACTCATTAGCGGCGCCGAAATCAATAAGCACTATTTTGCCGTCTTCACGCAATACAAGATTA
This sequence comes from uncultured Candidatus Obscuribacterales bacterium, assembly GCA_964615655.1. Classification (GTDB taxonomy): domain Bacteria; phylum Cyanobacteriota; class Vampirovibrionia; order Obscuribacterales; family Obscuribacteraceae; genus JAIEPM01. Next base: position 7,806 of record CAZTQO010000108.1, read on the forward strand.
TCCGGCGTTAAGTCTCTGTGAATTATCGGTGGATCAAGTTCATGCAGATATTTCATCAGGCCGACTATCTGTATTCCCCAATCAACTACAGTGCTTTCGCGTTGAGCTCCGTTTTGTTTGACAAACTGCCTGAGATCCTGACCGGGAATGTAGTCCATCAACAAATAATTGCGCCCGCCTTCCACAAAATAATCCAGTACCTTCACTATATCCGGATGGTCGATTCTCGCCAGCAACTCAGCTTCACGAGCAAAAAGCTCCGAAGCTTTATTTTTCACACTCAAGACCGCATCTTCAGGTAATACAGCTTCTTTCAAAACCACCAGTTTTTTGTTTTCGAGCTGGCATAGATAAATCGCCGAAAGTCCTCCTGTAGCCAGTTGTCTCAGAACCTTCAAACGTCCGTCGCGCAATATGAGACCCGGATCAAGAGGAACAAAAGCCGTCGGATTATAACGCCTCCGGAGTTCGTCTTCCCACATATCAGTATAGCTCTGACCGCTCTGGCTGCTCTGCTTCAGTCTCAATTGCTTATGCAAAGTTGAAACACTTTCATCAAATTCGATCTCTTTACCCCAGGTTTCCATAGCCACAAGAATTTGCTCAAGTTCAGCAGCCGAGTAATATTTAAGATCAAGCTTGTCACGTTTGCCGTCAGTCTTGAAAAATACTATTCTTTTGCCTGCCCAGCCTGAGCTATCCTGAGCATGCGCAGAACTATTTAAAACCTGAATTTTGCTTACTTTTTGCCAGGGCAAATATCGCTTATATCTGAAGCGAAACGATTCGATTGGAAATATAATGCCGTTTTTTTCCAGCACCAAATTATTGCTTGTAAGCGTGCGCATAATGCAGAGGGCTCCGGCTGGAATAGCAAACAAGCAAAGCGTGTAGCCTATTAAGGGAATCAGTTCATTGAACTTCGATAAGAGATCGACAGCCCATGAGCTGTGAATCATCAGGTTATATATAAAAGAAAGCCAGCAGCAAAGAAACACAAATAAAACTATGGGAGCAATAATCCCCCAGATTGGAAAGCTCAGACGCAAGAGTGCAAGAGACCAGCGCTGAGGCAAGTCTTCATGCTTGCACCTGATTACAATTTCAGCCATCAACTTTCTCCACTATCAGAAACTCTTCTTCTTTCAAGAAAATGCTCTGGGGCTCATCTTTTTTAATTTCCTGACCTGTTATTTCCTGGCTGGCTATGATTTCCTGAGCAGCACTTGCAAGCTCGGAGCGCGAAAGCAAGCAGCTTTTCAAATCAGCAGCAGTTTTAATCCTTTTGCTCAGTTGCAGCGCCGTGCAATCTTTAATAAGCTCGTCCAGTGATTGCGAGCAGCTGGCACCGCTTGCAAGCGGCGAACTCTGGCAAATTGGCTCGGGTTCTTCTGCACTTATCAAGAAATGCAGCGTAGCACCGAGGGCATAAATATCGCTCTGATTAGAAGCCTTGCCTCTGAACTGTTCCGGCGGAATATAGCTCTGCTTGCCCACTATAGTACCGGTAGTTCCGGCTTCCAGCTGCTGAGCCACATTGAAATCAATAAGTTTCAAGGCTCCGTTCTTATTCAAAATCAAATTGTCTGGAGTAAAGTCACGGTGCACTATCGAATTCTCATGCAAGTATTGCAGGATCTCGCACATTTGAAGCGCCAGCTCTCTCACCTGCTTTTCACTTAATGCACCGGAACTTTCCACAAGCTGCTTGAGCGTGCTGCCGTCCACATGTTCCATAACCAGGTAGCCACGATGATCCTCAAGAAAGTAATCTCGAAGCGACACGATTCCCTGGTGGTCGATTCGCTGCAACAAGCTCGCTTCCTTTTCAAATCTTTCCAGAGCCTGCATGCGAATGCTGCTTTCTGCATAGACAGGAAAAATAGATTCTTTCAAGACAACAAGGTCTGAAAGATGAGACTCAAGAAGATTAGTATCCTTGCACAGGTATGCAGTTCCCTGACCTCCTACACCCAGGCAACGTATGACTTCATAGCGTCCCTGACATAGAACCTGACCGGGTTGCAGTGGGTCGAGATTATTGCGGTCGGGCGCAGAACTGAGTGATTGCAGCCATAGTTCCGTGTAGCTTCGCTCCTGCCTGGCAACGAAATTTTCAAGCAAATCCGCCTCAATCGGAACCTTTGGCGCAAGGCGCTGAACAGCCTTAATCATTCGAGTTTTTTCTTCCGGATTCAAGGCTTTGAGTGACAGATCATGCGATTTGCCATCATTTTGATTAATGCGCAAAAACCAGGACGACGGATCGGACATTTCATCCGGTTTAAAAAGCGAAAGCGACTTGATTTTTTCCACTTCGATAGTTTTCAAACAAACAGAAAACGAACCGAGTCTCAGCCATAACTGAATTGAATCAGAGCATAGCAAAATCCGGTTTGGCTGTTTCAGAACCTTCAATAGCTCAAAAAGAACCAGAAAGAACAAAAGCAAGAGCAAAACCACTGTTAGCGGATGCCCGGCACTTTGAACGACACAAGAATAATCCATGCGGCTGAGATTAATGAGCCCCTCATACATGCTTCTTGAAATTGCAAGCAGAAGGGCGGAGAAATCGATCTTTTCAGCACTGGCACTTATCTGCACAAAGAGTGCCGGACTGATGAAAAGCTGGGTGATATAAATGGTCCAGACAGGAATCATAAAAACAGAAACAATCACGGGCCCGTATCTCGACCATTCCTCCCAGGTTTTGCTGAAAACATCCCGGAGTTCGTTCAATGCAAATCGAGACTGGTAACGCAACTCCACCACATCACCCGTATCAGAGAATGACTTGCCTGCTTGCCTGCGGCATTTGATCATTGTAAGAATTACAGGATCGATATGAACCGACGGCAGCCTGGTTTCAACAAAACGAAGCAAAGACTCGAACTCGCTATTGCGAAGGCGGCTGACTCTGAGCCTTAAGATATTCCCGTCTCGAAAGCGAAAGACTATGCGTTTGGGCATCAGCTGCTCTTGTTTGTATTCAACGCCGACTGAAACCAGTTTGTCCAGCATGAACTTGCGCAGGCCGAAGCTGATGATTTTATTGTTGACAGTGATGCTTCGTTTTTTCAGATCGTCGAGAAAATAAACAAAACAGGCAGCCACGGTGAGTCCCAGGCAGATCTGCCAGCCGGGGCTCGACAAAAACTCCAGCGACGAGTTGTTTACAAAAAGGAGCGCAAATGCTCCGGCAAGCGGAATCACTGCAATGCCCCAGATCGGGGCAAGGAATATGGCTTTCCACCAGATTGCCAGTGACGAAACCGAGTCCTGGTATTCTAATTTACGTTCACGCTCTAAAGATCCATCCAAATTCATTCACCTTGCCGCACTGATTTCTTTTCGGTGATTCCGGATATCAACAATTGTACCCATCCTCAAGATTTAGAGCTATACTATTGCATATAATATCCTGAGCCGAAAAAGTAAGCATTCGGTAAAGACAGGTTGTGCTAAAGGAGAAATTATTTTCTAGCC
>CAZTQO010000109.1:0-11149 GCA_964615655.1 uncultured Candidatus Obscuribacterales bacterium
GGGTGGCATGGGCGGCATGGAACAGATGAGTGGCATGAGCGGCATGGGTGGCCTGAGCGGCATGAGCGGCAGGGGTGGCATGGGCATGATGGGCGGCATGGGCGGCATGGGCGGAATGGGTAGTTTAGGAGCTCTTGGAGGACTGGGAACACTCATGGGCGGAGGTGGCTCCGGGGGAGGCGGCTTTGACTCACTGGGCAAAGCCATCAATGCAGCCTCACAGATGGGTCTGATTCCGGATGCTTCCAGCGGCGGTGGTGGTGGCGGCGGTGGTTTCGGCCTGCCGAAGTTCGGCACGCATATGGCTCAACCTCAGCCTCAAATGGTTAACGGACCGATGATGGCGCAACCAATCAGACGCAACATGCCTGGTTCGGGCGTGGGCCGCAATCTTGGCACGGCAGTCAACAACGGCGCTTCAAGAGCAATCAACCAATCAATGTACCGGGCACTGGGTAAACTGCGCTTTTAGAGTTTTTCAGTAAAGTTATTATTCTTGCAAAAGCCGGTCCAGTGTTTTGTGAACGTTATATTCCAGCGGCTTAGAAATTGTTTCGTGTGTAATCTGGGAAGTCACAAGCCCGGTCCCGATAGCACAAAGCGGCAGAGCAAGCATAGCCAGGCGCGGATTAGTTTTTACCAGAGAGCGAGCAAGCCCTTCCCCAAACCAGCCGCCCATGGCAGCGCCAGCCTCAAAGCCAGCCCAATCAGCACCCACACTGCTGACCCGGCTCAAACCCGCACTTGTGCTTATTTTGAATTGTCGGTTCAGGTCTGCCACCGCAGTTAATACCATAAGACTGCCCAAACCCTGGGCTCCCCGAGAAAGATAATTGAAATATCTTGGTGCCTGAAACGCGGTTTCCGTACCGGCTGCAGCAAGACCTGTCTTCAAACTAGACGGTGCCTCAACAGGCAGCCTCGAAATTTCGGCTGCTATTGCAAGCTCAGCTTTGGGATTAATTCTGTTACCATCGAAAACCTGTCCATAGTTGGCTTTCAAATACTCGTTCGCGGCGGCGTTTGCTTGAGGCTTGCTCAGTTGTTTGTTTCCTTCGTACATCCACACATCTTTGATAAGCCCACCTATTTCACCCTGCTTCAAAGCAGCCTCTATAGGGTAGTTTGCAAGGCCTTTTGTTTGTGGAGTCAAGAATGCCCTGTAGTCACCCTGGTATCTGGCATTCGATACGACCTGGGCAGTAAGAGCCCTGAGTTCTTCCTGGACCATATTAGCGCCATGCACGCGCCTTACTTCTTCTGGAAGTTTTTGAAAAGCTGAACGAGCTTCAGCGGTGCCTTCATGCTTGAGAAAGCCCTGGCTGTACTTTCCATGCGCTGTTTCATGAATATACTTATTGGCCGCATCAAGATCGGCACCATTACTTATACCCATCACCGTGTTAATCATTGAAGACAAAGGATTATGTGTAATTCTGCCGGTGGCAGCGTCGTTATATCCACCGACTACAGCCGAGAATGCGATTCTGCCGGCCACGGATTTGGCCTGACTGGCAATATAAGGATCAGCCGGAGTGAGTGCCCCAAAAGTCCAGCCTTTGCCTGAAAGAGCATGCATGCGAGCAACGGCTGCTTCGCCGATAGGACCGCTCTGCAACATGACGTTTGTAATCTGCCCCATATTAGGCCAGAGCCTTCCCTGTAAACCATAGTAAACCGACCGGGCAGCCATGGCATTCAAGCCAGGCGTTTCAAGCCTGTTTGCGCTTTCTTTTATAAGCTCCTCTTTTGCTTTCTTTTCCACAAGCAATTTGGAGGCTTCATCACTCAGACCCTCTGCCGGCTTGTTCTCGGCTGCTGAGTGATAATCACCGGCTTTTGCATCACGTTCTCCGCTGCCCATAAAACTCCGGAACAACCTTCTTGTCCTAATATACCCAGGAATACAGGCTGCAGCGCCAGCCTCTCAGGCAATTTTCCTTTACTTGAAATTTTATGCTCCAGGCCTCTTGTCAGACTGCGCAAGATGTAGTAATTGTAGAAATACCTGGTCGGGCGCTATTATTATGAATTTTTGCCTGCCTGACCAGGCTTTTTCTTTTTGAGCTTTTCTATCTGAATCAGCAGGCGAAACAGAACCTTTCCTTTAAGAGCAAGGTTCTTGCTCTGGGCGCGGCAGTGCTTTTACTGCTGGGTCTGCCAGTTTTGGCCCGGCTGCTTTTCCTTGTAATCGGACCGCCTTATCCAGATCTCAGAACTGATCGTTATAAAGAATATGAGCGACTCAGGCAGAGCTTTCAGAGTGAACTTGTATCCGGCAGCAAAACATACACACGCCTCAAAGAGCTGGGACTGACAAGGAAACCCTTAAACGAAATATCGCGCTTTCTTTTTCGAATAAACACAGAAAAGTATGCAGAAGCATTCCTGGAACTTGCAAGGCATAATCTCGGCGACAGCAAATTTTCAGCCAGAGCCTTACTTGCGGCCATGCGACTGGATCAGGGCTGGAATGGCAAACAGGCGGCAATACTTTTTGCAAGCAGTTTCAGCAACGAAGAAGCTGAAGCAATGGAAGCCTGCAAGACATTGCAGCTTTTCGAAAAAGACTTTGCAATTCAGCAGTTGGGCCGAATAAAAAATGAAACCGGAAATACAAATGTCAAACTGGCATGCCGGCTTGCTCTGGGCCAGGTTTATCAGAAAAACGGCCTGAAAGAAAAAGCAGAAGAGAAAAATTCAACCCAAGCAAATAAGCCCTGACAAGTTCTAAGCAAAGAAAGCATAAAAGCCATATATCCTCGCGCAGCTAGCCAATTACGTAACAATGGAAAGAGCATAAAATCTGCGACTTGACATCAGGATTTCATCTCCGGCGAACTAGTCAATAATTGAATTTCGACTCCTGAACCTAAGAAGCTTTGTTTCGTATTCTATTTCCCCACCAAGACGCAATAAGCAAACAGCATTTATTCACACTGATGAGCGTATCTACTGCCCTGGGGCGGAGATGGGGAAATTGAATACAAAATCTTTGAAAGCAGAGTGTTCTCTCAGACAGAGCACTCAATCATCGGCGAGGACCGATCATGAACAGTATTATCAGAGGAGTCGTCAAAACGCTCCTTTCACCATTCTTTCACGGCATCGTTAGCATGCCCGGTCAGAGCCATAAGGCAAACCGGGTTCTGCTTGATACCGACGAGCTTGCAATCAAAGCTGAGCTTTACGAGCACATAGAAGTTCTCTCAGCAAAAATCGACGACCGCAGCCTCAATTCGGCCGGACTCGAGCAAGCCGCTTCTTACATCGAAACGGTGTTTGAAAAGCTTGGATACAAGCCGGAGTCTCAGCATTTCATGCTCGGCAAAAACAAGCTGCGCAACATTGAGGCTGTGCTGCCTGGAAACAAAAACCCGGAGCGGGTAATTGTGCTGGGTGCGCACTACGACACTGTAAAGGGCACCCCCGGCGCAGACGACAACGCAAGTGGCGTTGCAGCCCTTTTAGTTCTTGCCAGGCTTTTTGCCGGCAAAGCGCTACCCGTCACAGTACGCTTTGTGGCATTCACAAACGAAGAAACCTATGACTACCCGAGCATGGGCAGCTACCAGTATGCAAAAGCATGCTTTGAAGCGGGCGACCAGATCATGGGCATGTACTCACTGGAAATGCTGGGTTCTTTCTCGAGCGAAGAAGGTACACAGAAATACCCCTTCCCGTTCAGCCTTTTCTACCCGAGCAAAGGCAACTTCATCGGCTTTGTCGGCAATACAGCTTCCAGGAGCTTCTTGCACCAGAGCATCAGCGCTTTCCGCAAGCGTTGCGAATTCCCTTCCGAAGGCTGTGCAGCACCCGGCTGGTTGTCGGACGCCAGCCGCTCGGACCATCTTTCTTTCTGGAAGTTCGGCTATCCGGCACTGATGCTGACCGACACTTCCAATTTCCGTTACCCTCACTACCACGGCAACGGAGACACAATCGACAAGCTCGACTTCGATGCCATGGCACGCATTGTCTCAGGATTTTCCCTCATGCTGAAGGATCTTTCTGAAAGGAGCTAATATGTGGCTATTGCTTGCAGCACTCCTTCTCATTGCCCTTAGCCTCAGGGCACAAAATTCCGCGAAATTCGACGGAGCGTACAAATACTGCCCCGGCTGCGCGAAACCGCTCAGGCTGCAAAATTTAGAAGGCAAGCAGAAACTTGCTTGCCAGTCCTGCGCTTTCGTACACTGGAACAATCCGGTGCCGGTGGCGGTTGTTTTAATACCGCACGGCAGAGGGCTCGTGCTTGTCAAACGCAAGCACGAACCGGCAAAGGGCAAGTTTGCCCTGCCGGCAGGTTTTGTGGACACGGGCGAATCTCCCCATGAGGCGGCCTGCCGCGAAGCACTTGAAGAAACTGGTCTGAAGATCAAGATTGCCGGCTTGCTCGATGTGATCACAAGACCGGTTCCGAATCATGTGCTTCACTTCTATCTGGCTGAGCCTATGACTGAAGCACCCCAGGCAGGAAGCGACGCCGAAGAAGTTATGATTGCAGAGCCAGGTTCGATGCCCGAAACACTTGCATTCGAGTCTCATGCTCATATAATTCAAAAGTACTTCCAGGAGAAGCTTGCCCTGCGCTGACCTTTGCAGGCGAGGGACTTCGGTGTTTTTAGACACCGGAGTCCCTTCGTCTTTTTGCATTTTGAATGCCTTTTTGCATTTTAAACAGGCAAACAAAGCAGAAAAACAGTGAATAGACTCTGAAAGAGGCTTGCAAAGAGAAGGCTCCAGCCAGATTGCCGGGTAGATCATTTACAATGGGTTGATCGATCGATCATAAAACGAGCAACAAAAGCAATGAACCTGGAAGATCATCTGATATTCAGCACTAAGTCCTACGACAAATGGGCCTCAAGACTTGCTGAGCTTTCAGGCCTCGAATGCGGGGAAATAAAGCGCAAAGACTTTCCTGACGGCGAGCATTATCAGCGACTGCTCAACCGTGTTGATGGCAGGAATGTCATCCTTGTCTCGGGGACTATAAACGACCGGGAAACGCTGGAACTTTTCGATCTGGCTAATGCCATTGTAGATGGTGGCGCAAGCAGCCTTAAGATCCTGCTTCCGTATTACGGATACTCCACTATGGAACGTGCTGTAAAAAAGGGTGAAGCAGTAAAAGCAAAATACAGAGCCAGACTGCTTTCAAACGGCATACCCAGGGCACCGATGGGCAACCGCTTCTACATGCTTGATTTGCATTCGGAAGGGCTACCTCAATATTTCGAAAATGGCGTACAAACCATTCATGTTTATGCCAAACCGGTTGTATTCAAAGCATCCCAGGAACTGGCTGACAGATTCAAAAAAAATCAAAATAGCGATGCTGAGAATCCTGACTTTGTGCTGGCCTCAACTGATGCCGGGCGCATGAAATGGGTCGAGTCCCTGGCCCGAGACCTTGGTATAGCACCGGCTTTTGCTTATAAAAAACGGCTTGATGATTCGACAACACTAACACTCGGGGTAAGCGGCCCCGTAGAAGGGAAATTCGTTGTAATCTATGACGACATGATAAGAACCGGCAGTTCGCTTATTAACGCTGCCCGTGCATATATGCAAGCCGGCGCCAGCGCTGTGGCAGCCATTGCGACACACGCAGTTCTGCCTGCTGATTCGCTAGAAAAGTTGCAAAACACCGGGCTTTTCAAACAAATTGTAGTAACAGACAGTCATCCTCGTGCCCTCGAGCTTGAAAGCGCGTTTTTGAAAGTGGAAAGCAGCGCAGAACTATTTTTGAATTATCTGAGCGATACCATAGACAATAGTAAGATCTCGAAGGAGTTTGAGCATGCAAAAGCTTGAGTCATTCGGCTTTGTACGTGTCGGTTCTGCTGTGCCGCTTTTGAAAGTAGCCGACTGCAAATACAACTCCGAGCAAATAATCGAAATGCTTGCAGTTGCGCAAGAAAAGCAAATTTCAATTCTGGTTTTTCCAGAGCTCTCAATCACTGCATACTCCTGCCAGGATCTTTTTCAGCAAGCACCACTGCGTCAGGCGGCTCTTGATGCGCTTTTGGCCATTGTTGACGCTAGCAAAAACATATATCAGGGAATTTTCTTTCTGGGTTTGCCCCTGGCAGCAGACGACCAGCTTTTCAACTGTGCAGCTGCAGTACAAAAAGGAAAAATACTCGGCCTTATCCCAAAATCATTTATCCCTAACTACAAAGAATTCTATGAAAGGCGCTGGTTTGCACCTGCTTGCAATGCCATAACAAAAGAACTTGAGCTTTTGGGTCAGAAGATCCCATTCGGTGATGACCTGCTTTTTCAGGCAACTAATAACCCCGATTTGATAATCGGCGCCGAAATTTGCGAAGACCTCTGGGTGCCGGTGCCGCCCAGTTCTTATCAGGCGCTTGCCGGTGCCACGGTTTTACTAAATCTTTCAGCCAGCAATGAACTGATAGGAAAGTCGGCTTATAGAAAAGAGCTTGTAAGCAATCAATCCGGACGCTGCATGGCAGCTTACATTTACAGTTCCTGTGGGGCAGGCGAATCAAGCACTGATCTGGTTTTCAGCGGGCATTCTCTAATTGCGGAAAACGGTCATATTATTTGTGAAAATCAGCGTTTTGAAAGAGAGAATCTGCTTAAATTCCAGGATATCGATCTTGAGCGCCTGCTCATAGACCGCATTCGCACAGGCAGTTTCGGAGACAACAAATCAAAGCTGAGCCAGAACAATAAAACCTTTCGCAGACTGCAATTTGAAAATGCTTTTGCAACTGCACCTGCTAAATTAGTAAGAAAAATAGATGCGCACCCTTTTGTGCCAGGCGGCTCGAGCGAATTGAACGAGCGCTGCCAGGAAATTTTCCATATTCAGGTGGCAGCACTATGCAAAAGACTTGAGGTAGTAGGCGGAATCGCCAGGCAGGGCAAGCTGGTTATCGGCGTATCCGGCGGTTTGGATTCTACACTTTCTCTACTTGTGTTATGCAAAAGCATGGATCTGCTGGGAATTGAGCGAAGGCAGATTCAGGCTTTCAACATGCCCGGTTTCGGCACTACAGAGCGTACCAGGAACAACGCCCAGACTCTTATGAAACAACTCGGCGTCAGCTCAAAAGAAATAGACATTCGTTTATTGTGTTTTGAAGAAATGAGAGCTCTCAAGCACAAGCCTTTCGGAATAGACCTGGAAGAACTGAGTCTTGAAGCTTTTTGCGGCAAACTGAATCAAATTGAAGAAGGAAGCCAGGATCTGGTTTTTGAAAACGTTCAGGCAAGAATGCGCACATCTCTTTTGATGAACTCCGGGTTTGTAGTTGGCACGGGCGATCTTTCGGAACTTGCGCTTGGATGGTGTACTTATAACGCAGACCATATGAGCATGTACAATCCAAATGCCAGCATTCCCAAAACACTGGTGAAGTTTCTTGTAAGCTGGGTCGCGGATCACGAATTCGATTCTGAAACTACAAAAACCCTCAAAGACATTGTGAATACGGAAATTTCTCCTGAACTGCTTCCGGCAGGCAAGGACGGCAAGATTGCTCAAAAAACAGAAAGCGCAGTCGGTCCTTATGAACTGAATGACTTTTTTCTCTTCCACCTGCTGCGGTTCGGGATGTCTTGCGAAAAGATACTTTATCTGGCTAAGCAAGCCAGTTTCAGTGAGCCTTATTCCGAAACGCAAATCAAGGACTGTCTCAAGCAATTCATCAAAAGATTTTTTGCCAACCAGTTCAAGAGATCCTGCCTTCCTGACGGACCTAAAGTTGGTTCTGTAAGCCTCTCTCCTCGCGGCGACTGGCGCATGCCATCAGACGCCCAGGCAAGTGCCTGGCTTAAATTTGCCGAAGCAGATGAGCAAAAAAAAGACAATGCTCTTTCTAAAGAACTAAAGAACACCGGCAAAAAGAAACGAGCACTGGGTCTTGTAGACCCGCTAAACGGATTCGGCTCGGAAAAACACAGCGACGGCAAAGGACATTTTGCCGAACTGCCTGTGCCAGGTGGAGAAGAAGTGGGGCCGGCAATAGGAAAGCTGCAGGAAAAAGCTAACTACGATTATTGTTTTGCGGGTTTAGACGAACACCCGCCTGATATGTTCAATTTTGCAAGCCAGTGCCCCGGCAAAATTCCATACCAGGACAAGGTTCCCGATCGCGATGGAGAGCTTGCAACGGTTTATCCCGACCACTGCCAGAAAGGCTCCTGGAGCGCTGAGTACCTGCCAGGCATAAGAAAGGATCTGGTTGAGGAAACATTCCCCAAAGGATACGAAAAAAACAAAGACAGTCATTCAATTTGCGGTAACCCCAATCTGATTCCGCGCTTAAGAGAGCTTGGAATAACAGATATCGACCTGGTCGGTCTCGTCTTTAGAATCTGTGTTGGTTTCTCGGCAATTGACCTTGCAAAATCCGGATTTAAGGTTCGGGTGGTCACAGATTGCACCAGAGACCTGGATATGCCGGATTTTGCTTTTGTGATCGATGAGATGAACAAACTTGGGGTTGAGTTTGTCACAAGCAAAGAAATTCTTTCCGGACTTGAATTGAGCAAAGCTCGCTAACTCAGGTTTTCCTGCAAAGCCAAGGCTACACGAGATATTGTCTCCTCTAAAAATTTCCAGGCGACCGGTCTATTAGCATGGCCGAAAAAGAAAGTGGGGGATGAAAAACCCTGCGGCTTCTCATCCCCCGGCATGAGCCAGTCAGCTCAAGCCCTTTCTTTTATCAGCTCTTTGAAGCAAGACGCTCTTTAAGAAGCTCACCGGTCCGAATGCAGAGGGGGGCCGAGATCGTTGGGGTCCCGGGCAGTAAGCAGGCGGACTTTTTCGTCATACACAGTCGCATCATCATGATGCACGATAAACCCGGCATTGGCCAGGTCGCGGCGTATGCTGCCGGTGCCTGTGATATGGACTCCCTGGCTGGGCAGATTGCTCTGACCTTCCGGAGCATCGAAAGCCGCATTGATTAGCACCTGCGGTCCGTGACAGAGGCTGACGGTAAGTACGCCCTTTTCGTAAGCTTCGCGCACTATCCGTAATGCATCGGGATCAGTACGCAGCATATCCGGATTCCAGGCACCGCCCGGTATGAAGATTGCGTCATAGTCCGCAACCACCACATCTGCCAGTCGGAGATCCGCCTTAACACAGATCTCGTCCGAAAGCCACTCACCAAGAACGATGTAGCCGGCGGGCTCACGGTACTGGAAAATCCAGTTTTGCCCGGCAAGCTCCACTCTGGCACCGCGCTTCCGCCAGTAGGCGATCGGCAGATCAATCTCCGGAAGCTCCGGACCATCGGCACTGATCACAATGAATCGAAGACTCTCAATAACTAACAAGCAGACCTCAGCCAAAACCGGCATTGTGTGCCAGTAAATTGAAAAATTTTGTTTAGAGCTTTGCTGTAGTTCTGCAAGCAATGCTTCGCACAAGCATGTTCATGAAGAAAAATATCTCGAATTCTGAGAATCTTAGCTAGCTGCGCAAGCAATTTCTGGCCCCGAAAGCATGGGCAAATTCCCACCGCAGAGGGCGGCAGCGCTTAGAACAAGAACTGTAAACCAAGACAAGACAAGAGATACAGCTTCCAACACCTGAATTTGGATTAAGCGAAAAGATCCGCTAGGTTCGACTTATCTCCTTCTCCGTTTACTGTTCTTGAGGCAAGCCGGTCAAATCCATCAAATGACCTGTTCAACAAATTTCCTTTGCTGCTTTCGGCAGTGAGGGTGATTTGTGGCCTCTGGAATTACAGCAACAGCTAGCTCGAGCGGCTGTTGTACGGAGTTGGCTTGTTCTGCCCATGTCGGGCAGCGCAATCGGGGGTGACCCCAAATTTTTCTCATGAGAAAGAGGAACGAATCTATGAAGAAGAACACCACCACCGGCACCAACAGCAACAAGGGCATCAAGGACAACAACAGCGCGGTCGTGAGCGGCTCCATCATCAACGGCGCCGAGGTCACCGAGAAGCGCCAGCAGGCCGTCGTCATGAAGTACGAGCTCAACGGCAACACCTGCACCGGCGTCATGCACGTCAGCCAGTTCCCCTCGACCGAGCGTCACGTCCGTGATCGCATGTTCGCCGAGGTGACGGTGGGCGCCAAGTTCGACGGTCTCGAAGCCGCGGTCGAACCGGCGGACAAGGCCAAGGGTCGCCGCTTCACGTCGGTCCGCCTCTCCGGGCGCGCTCCGATGGAAAAGGCCGCTCAGGCCAGGCGCCAGGAGCGCGAGGACCAGCGCAAGGCCTTCGACGAGCTCGTGAACCGGACCTCCGGCAAGGTGGTCACGGCCACGGTCAAGAAGCTGGCCTTCGCCAAGGACAAGGAGAGCGGGCAGGAGACCGACCACTGCTTCGGCGCCTTCCTGAACTGCCAGGTCGAGGGCGTGGAGATCTCCGGTCTGCTGCACACCAGCCGCATGACCGGCAAGAACCGCGCCGAGCAACTCGTCGAGCGCTACCAGGACGGGACCACCTTCGAGGTCGTGCTCAGCAAGACCGACAAGGGCGTCTCCTTCTCCGAAGTGGACGTGCAGGCCGCCCGGGAGGCTGCCGCCGCCGCCGAACGCGATCAGCGCCAGGCCGGTGAGCGGGAGAACTTCCTGAGCCTGATCAGCGAGGCCCTGACTGCCGGCACCGCCGAGAAGATGCCCTTCCCGGCGCGGGTCACCGAGAACCGTCTGGACTGCAACGGCGGTGTGAGCTGCGTGGCCTGCGGCGTGCGCGTCGAGGTGTCCTCGGAGGATCTGGAGATCCCGGCGCAGAACATGCGCGGCATCGGTCACCAGGTCAAGCTCTTCGCGGTCGGCATCGAAGACGGCGTCATCTCGGCCAAGCGCTACATCAAGCGCTAAGTCCCCTGGCCAGGGGGGGGAGCTGAGCTTTTCATAGCTTAGCTCCCCGAAAGGTGGAAGAACGGTCTCAACAACCGCTTCTTCTGCCTTTCGCTTTAGTAAAGGTGTTACTATTGTTTATAGTGTTTAGGATGGTTTGAGTAAGCATTCGGTAAAGACAGGTTGTGCTAAAGGAGAAATTATTTTCTAGCCGCTTGCCAAGACTGGCCTTTTGAGCGGAGTAGGATCATGATAGTGGCATGCCAACACGACGGAAGCTGTTAGGAGCAACGATAATCGGCCGGCCGCTTTCAACTTTGACCGGCCACT
>CAZTQO010000110.1:0-10106 GCA_964615655.1 uncultured Candidatus Obscuribacterales bacterium
CCATCACCTGCTCTTACAATCAATCCTTGCGAATCTTCAAAATCACGCCGGTCACCCTGCTCAAGAAAACCGGTAAAGATGCTTTCGCCGCTACTCAATCTCTTGACTTCGACCCATACGTGGCGGGTGGCTGAAAGACTTATCTTTTCGCTGGTTTCCTGGGGTTGAGGCTGGCTTGGCTGTGAGTTTGCCTGGTTTGGCTGGTTAGGCAGCGGTGCCGTTGGTGCATACTGCCTGGTTGCTCCCCTTAAGGAGGCAATTGTAGGATCAACCTGGTTGGCTATGTTGTTCTGGGTTGTGTTGATAAACCAGGTTATAGTTCCGACCACGCCGACAATAATCAGGGCATTGAAAAACCAGAGCTTGTAAGTAGGCGTGGAAAGACGCGGCTTTGATTTGGAAAGATAATCACTGGATGCGTAATATGGCGTGGCGGCATTGTGGTTCTTGCGCCCGTTGCCGGAGAGCTCATCCACATGTTTGCGGTATTCATCAGCAAGCACCTGGCCATCAAGACCGATGCATTCAGCGTAACGCTTTATGAATCCGAATATGAAAACCGGCTCAGGAAGCTCGTCTGTGTCCCCCTGTTCCACTGCATTCAAGTGGTCCATCGGAATTTTGGTGCGTTCGTGAACCTGGACAAGAGATAGCCCCTGAGCCTCACGAGCTGATTTTAATTTCTGTCCTATTGTCGCTAACGACATCGTATCGTCAGTCCGCCGGTTATTGGGTGAGAAGTAGCCTGATTTCAGCATCAGTCAAGTATCGCCATTTGCCTGTGGGTAATAAGCCCAATTGTAACCTACCTATACCCAGTCGGCGCAAGCGAATTACTAGATATCCAAGATGAGCGCACATACGCCTTAACTGGCGATTGCGCCCCTCTGTAATGGATATGCGGAACTCACTATAAGAATTATTTCGCACTAGCAACTTAACTTTTGCTTGGAGAGTCATACCATCTTCAAGCATAACGCCTCTTTTCATTCTTTGCAGATCATCGTCTTTTATGCAACCACGTACTTTTACAAGGTAGGTTTTGGGCAGGTGCATCGAAGGATGAGTAAGCTTTTGTGCCAGTTTGCCGTCGTTTGTTAAAAGCAAAAGCCCTTCGGAATACATGTCAAGCCGGCCTACGGGCTTGAGGCTCCGGAGCTTCTCAGGCAAAAGATCAATCACGCATTGGCGCCCGGATTCGTCGGCCATTGTTGTTACGATCCCGGGAGGCTTGTTCAATGCCACATATATATGATTGCTGAAGCGCAGTTCTTTTCCGTCTATTGAAAGACAGTCGGACTCAGGATCTATCTGCCGGGCAAAATCCGTAACCGGTTCACCGTTGACTCGAACTCTGCCTGCCGCAATGAGTTCGTCTGCTTTTCGCCTGGCGCAGAATCCGGTTGCAGCAATTGCTTGATTTAACCGCATTTTTACAATCAGCCTCATGCTTCTTAAGCGAATTCGCTTAAGAGGGAGAAATCAAGCTTGTTTTTGCTGATAAAACATGGATGCTACATATGCTGAGCCGATTCAGGCTCCTGCACGTTTACCTTGTTTTGTTTTCCGATTTCCTGCATCTTTTGCGTAAGCTGATCCCGGGTCTCCTGGAGTTGCTGAGTGGCTTGTTTGATCACCGCATCACTGCGGCTCTGGAAATCTTGCACTGCCTGCTGACCGCGATCTTTGAAGTCTGTAATCGACGTGCTGGCTTGTCTGTATAGTTCGTCTGAACCATCGGCCAGATCTTTGCGCAGCTCTTTGCCCGATTTAGGTGCAAATAGCATTCCGCCTACAAATCCAAGCACTCCTCCTAAAAGAAGCCCTTCCAGAAACCTCGTGCTGTTCGACATTTTTACGCTCCCTGTTCAAACTTAAATCTTGAATTCCCGTTACTTGCCGCCAGAATTTTCTTGCCCTTTAAAATAAGCCTTCAAACCGGCAAGAAGCCCGACGCCTGCTACCTGTGATTCTTTCTTTGCTGTTCCAACAAGAGTTGTGACATTGCCTGTCAGTTCTTCAGCCTTATTGCCGACTTCATGTACCCTTTGAGCTGTGAGTGCTTTGATTTGATTGACACCATCCATAACGCCACGCATTTCAGCAAGAGTTGTCGGCACTTCTCTGTCTAGCGTGTCTGAAAGCCGCTGTACGGAAGACATGGTTGCTTCCGCCTGTCTCAAAAGCGGCATGATCATTCCTACCAGTAATGTGAAAGAAACTGCCAGAAAAGCCAGAGCCGCTACTACAGCGACATTCACAATCGCTATGAAATCCACCTTCGCTCCTCAGTTGTGCTGAAAGGGCAAAACCGAAGAGCTGCTATAGTCAAGCTCTTCCCGTTTCTTGGCTGCGGCAAGCTTGCCTGCTTGCACAGCACGTTTTACTCGCATGGTTTGCTCTTCCACTGCCAGCTGAGCATAATTGACACCTGATGCGTAAAGATCAAGCGTATCATCCATCAGCTCACTTGCTCTTTCAGGAAGGGTTCTTGCTCCCTCTCTGAGATCCGAGCGCAGTTCTTTGCCTGATTTGGGTGCAGTAAGAAGTCCGAGAGTAACTCCGCCTGCTGCTCCGATGAAAAGTCCTATGAGCCATGCGGCGAGCCCTGAATCGGAATCGTCATATGAATGATTGCCCATTTGCTTTACTCCTTGAAACGCCTGAAACATTGTTATTTTGCCAACAAAGCTTCAGAGTGGAGTATAGCACGTATTCAATTTCTCATTTGCTTATAGTGGTCTTTTTTGAGTGGGCAAGCAACTCGAGACGCTGAGCTACCATATCAAGAAGGTGGTCGGCGATCGCTCTTTTAGGCATGCGAGGCAGGTTTTCTCTTTGACCCTCCGCCGTCAAAATTACAACCGCGTTGTAATCGCTGCCGAAGCCAATATCAGGTACGGTTATGTCATTGCCGACAATTATGTCCAGGTGTTTGCGTTTGAGCTTTTGCTGTGCGTTGTTCAGCAATCCTTCCGACTCTGCTGCAAAGCCGCATATTACCTGATCTTTTCTTTTCACTCTTCCAAGCAAATCGAGGATGTCGGGATTCTTTGTCAGTTCAAGAACCAGATCTTCCGATTCTGTTTTCTTAATTTTATGTTGAGAAACAACGATGGGACGGTAATCTGCAACCGCCGCCGTCATAACCAGGGCGTCACAAGTATCAAACTCCGCTTCTACTGCGTCCTGCATTTCCTGGGCAGTTTCAACCACGACTACCGGATAATTTCGCTCGACCTGCACTGTGGAAACAAGCGTAACTTCCGCACCACGTGCATAAGCAGCATCTGCAACCGCGATTCCCATTTTGCCGGATGATTTATTTCCGATAAAACGCACGGGGTCAATCGGTTCTCTGGTGCCACCTGCGGTGATTAGAATTTGCTTGCCGGAAAGAGTAGTTCGAGTTTGCAAGCGCGATATTACCAGTGAAACAATATTCTCGACCGGGGCCATTTTGCCGGGGCCCCAGTCTCCGCAGGCAAGCTCGCCTACATCAGGCGGAATGATTTCATAACGGAATCTGTGTTGCAAAATCCCAAGATTGTATTGGGTGG
This sequence comes from uncultured Candidatus Obscuribacterales bacterium, assembly GCA_964615655.1. Lineage (GTDB taxonomy): Bacteria > Cyanobacteriota > Vampirovibrionia > Obscuribacterales > Obscuribacteraceae > JAIEPM01. Next base: position 3,561 of record CAZTQO010000110.1, read on the forward strand.
CCGGATGATCAAGCATTACCGGATTCATGGACGGAGCAAGCAGGATCTGGCTCTGACTTGCAAGAATCATTGTGGTCAAAAGCTCATCGCAAATTCCGGTTGCCAGTTTGGCGATTGTATTTGCAGTAGCAGGTGCCACCAGAATCAAGTCTGCCTTTTGTGCAAGCTCGATATGCTCCGGTTTCCATTGACCGTCGCCATACTGTTCCACATGTACCTGGTTGCGGGTGATAGTTTGCAGGGAAAGGGGCGTAATAAACTCGGTGGCGTTGGGGGTGAGCACCGCATGCACGTCTGCACCGGCTTTTCTCAACTTGGATGCTATGTCGCAGGTCTTGTAAGCAGCAATGCCTCCAGAGACGCCGAGTATAATCGTGCGGTTCTTAAGAGGCAAATCCTCATGTGATTCGCTGAAATAATCTGCAGATGAAGCATCTTCAGTGGACATGAGCGGCCCTCTCAAGTAGAAATGATTACAATCATCTATTATCTACCGAAATCCTGTATAAAAGCCAGGATTCTTGCAAGTCTCAGGGTAAAATTTCAATCTGTTTGGCTGCCATCCACCTGGCAAGTTAGTAAAATCAGCGGGAATCTTAATGAAGTACTACGTAACCACAGCTATTGACTACGCTAATGCGGCTCCGCATATTGGTCATGCATATGAAAAGATTGCTGCAGATATAGTTGCTCGTTACCAGCGTCTTTTGGGCAAGGAAGTTTACTTTCTTACAGGCACCGACGAGCACGGTATCAAAGTGGAACAGGCGGCGGCCAAAGCAGGCAAGTCACCGCAAATATTTGTGGATGAGGTGGCTTCAAAATTTGAGGATGCCTGGAAACGCCTGCTGATTTCAAACGACTTCTTTATCCGGACTACCCAGGAAAAACACAAGAAGGTAGTACAGGAAGTCTTTCGCAAAATGCGTGCTAAAGGCGACGTGTACAAAGGAAGTTATACCGGCTTGTATTGCGAGGGTTGTGAAGATTTCCTGCGTGAAAGAGATTTGAAAGATGGCAAGTGTCCTAATCATCTTAGAGAACCGAAGCAGGTTCAGGAAGAAAATTACTTTTTTGCCCTGAATAAATATAAGGATGCTTTGCGCAAATGGTTGACAAGTCCGGATGGGCATGTGAAGCCGGATGGCAGACGTCAGGAGGTTCTGAACCAATTAGATGATCCTGAACTCGGTGATTTCAGCTGCACCAGATCAAGAGGCTCGCTCACCTGGGGAATACCTGTGCCGGATGAGCCGGAGCAGGTGATTTATGTCTGGATCGATGCACTCACTAATTACATAAGTGGTGCAGGTTATTTGAATGACGAAGAATCCTGGAAAAAGTGGTGGCCGGCTGACCTGCATATACTCGGCAAAGACATAACCAAATTTCATGCAATTTACTGGCCTGCAATGTTGATGTCGATTGAAGTCGAGCTGCCCAGGCTGGTTTTCGGTCACGGTTTTATAACAGTCGAAGGGCAGAAAATGTCCAAGTCACTAGGCAATGTTCTTGATCCTGTTTACCTCAGCCAAACCTATGGAGCCGATGCTGTCCGCTACTTCCTGTTCGAAGCAAATACTTTCGATCAGGACGGCGATTTTTCCAGGCAAGATATGGTAAAAAAAGCAAACAGCCATCTGGCAAAGGGTCTGGGCAATCTGCTCAACCGAGTGGTAAGTTTGCTCGACAGAAATTTTGAAGGACTGCTTCCTGAACTTGAGCCGGATCAGGCGATGCTTGCAAGAGTCGAAGAGGCAAGTAAGAAATATCATACTTACATGAATGAACTGGAGTTTGCCAAGGCAATCAAAATTGTATTTGAAGGTATTGTCGATGAAGCAAACAAATATATAAGCGACTCAAAACCATGGGATAGCTTTAAAGCAGGTAATAAGGATGAAGGCGGCAAAGTGCTTGTAACAGTAGTATGCATGCTCAAAAGAGCCGCAATTTTGCTTGCGCCGGTTACTCCGAAGCTGTCGGCTGATATCTGGGAACAACTGGGCTTTGAGGCCAGTCTGGCTTCGGTGACAACAGGCAGTGAGCTGTACAAGAACGCTGCTCCCTATGGGCAGAAAGTCAAAAATCTGGGCCCGGTATTTAAGCAGCTCGAAGAACCTGATGATGAAAGTAAACCGGCATAATAATAAACCGGCATAAAAGTAAAGTTCGAATTAACTGCACAAGGAGGCAGACATGAAAATTCTTCTGGCAACTGATGGTTCGGCAAATGCAGAAGCCGCACTGGATGTGGTGCTTTACAGACCATGGGCAGAAGGCAGCCAGGTGCGGGTGATAACTGTTATTGAGCCAATAAATGAAAAACTGAATCAGGTAGTCGGTCTATTCGGTCTGGCAAAAACCGCCGCCGATGCAAGAGACAGATTCATCGAAAGAACCAGGGATCTGATAGCCAGATACGAAACAAAGCTCAAAGAAAAGTTTGGCGCGGAAAACGTAAGTGCCGAGGTGCTTGAAGGGCGTGTGAAAGAAACGCTGGTGGCTGAAGCTGTTAGGTTCAAGGCCGATACGCTGATTCTGGGAGCACACGGGCGCAACGAATCTGCCGAGTTTCTTTTCGGCAGCGTGCCTGATTATGTGCTTGCTCATGCAAAATGTTCAGTGGAAATTTTGCGTGCAGCCAGTCTCAGCACAATGATCACTGAAATTGAAAGAGAGCACCCGGTAGAAGAAGATAAGTATCTACTTGCTTTAGACGACTCACATTGTTCTCAGGAAACCTTAAATGAAGTGCTCAGAAGAAAATGGCCGCCAAAGTCTTTTTTCAAGGTATTGACCGTACTTGAACCGCTTCCTTTTCAGGCCTATTCCGGACTTGGACCCTGGGAAGGTGCAGGCTCCGAAGAATATGTGAACCTTGTGAATAAAACCATGGAAGCCGAACAGGCTGTCGCTAAAAAGGTAGTAAGTGATGCCTGTGCAAAGCTGAAAGAGAAATTTGCCGACGCCGAAGTTAGTGGTGAGGTGGTAGAGGGCTATGCAAAAGAGCAGATTCTGAGCCTGGCAAAAAGCTGGCCTGCGGACCTGGTGATTCTGGGCTCACATGGACGTGGCGGTTTCATGGAATTTGTGCTCGGCAGCGTCAGCAAAGCAACAGCAAGTCACGCTCCCTGTTCGGTACTGGTAGTACGCTCACCGGCAAACACAGTGGACGGAAACGCTGCTGCAAAATCGGATTCTGCCAGCTGAGGCAATCGCCTTCATACACACTTGAGTTCGGTCCAGAGCCTGTCGAAAATGAAGACTGCTTTGCCGATGTCTTCGAGTTCTTCGCATCTGTCAAGCACATGATCCGGCGGGTAAATGCTTTGATCATCTAAAAGAGTTTTGCTCACGAGCTTTCTTGCTTCGGAATTTGGAGAGGCGTAAAAGGTGAAATCTGAAAGCGCTGCCGAGACCTGCGGCTCAAGCATGTAATTGATCCATAAATGAGCGTACTCAGGATGTGGTGCCCGTTTGGGAATGCACATGGTGTCAACCCACATGGAAGCGCCTGATTTTGGAATTATGTATTTTACGTCCGGATTCTGCCTGCAAGCCTGCTGGGCGTCGCCGCTGAATGCCATGGAAAGCCAGCTGTCGCCGCTTGTAAGATAAACAATCACTTGATCTGATGTATAGCACATGGTCAATTTCTTCTGCGCAATCAGATCCTGAAGTGCAAGTTTCAGTTCCTTTTCGCCTGTTGTATTGTATGAAAGCCCGCGATGTTTCAAGGCCATGCCGATGGTCTCGCGGATATCTTCAAGCAGTGTCATGCGGTGAGCAATTTTTGGATTCCAGAATGCGTCCCAGTCTTCAGGGTAGCGACCATTGCTGTAACAGGGGGCTGCTTTGTTGTAAGCGATGCCGGTAGTGCCGAAAGTATAGGGGATTGAATACTTACAGCCGGGATCGAAATGTGTTTCAGTAAAGCGAGGAAGCAAATACTTGTAGTTTGAGAGCTTTTCTTTATCGACAGGCTGAATCAAATCCAGTTCTCTCAGTTTGGTGACCACGTAATTGGATGGCACAACTATGTCGTAGTTTGATGCACCTGCCTGGAATTTGGCTATTAATCCTTCGTTTGAAGAGACCGTGTCATAAACAACTTTGATTCCGTATCTTTTTTCAAACTCAGGAATTGCTTCCGGCTGAATATAATCCGGCCAGCTATAAATATTCAGTTGTTTGCCTTTGTTTTCAGAGCTCGATTTTTCCTGGCAGGCAGAAAGACTGCCACCGCAAGCGGTGACCATCATTGAAAGCTCGAGAAAGCGGCGCCTTGATATTGACATCTCTAAGCCTGAAACTCGAATCTGATTTTAGCATTTGCCTAGCGCATTTTTCGGTAAACAGCTATCCTGACAAACTCTCCGTTTCTGAATTTTTCGGCGCTGTCTATTTGCATTACGCCTGTGTTGCTGTTGTTGTTGAAAATTTGATCATTACCCAGATAAACAGCTGCATGACCTTTTCTGCCGGCTCCTCTCTGCCCGATTATCAGATCACCCGGCTGTATCTGGCTTGGATCCACGCTAACCCAGCCAAACTTCTGAACTCTGGCTTCAAGTGCTTCGCAGCCCTGCTCTCTGATTGGCAGATTATAAGCCCGCTCTAAAACCAGGCTTACTGCTCTTGCACAACCGAGATTGGCCGGAACCGAACGATCGTATTCCGGAACAGAGCGGCCTAAAAGGGAGTTTATTGCCTGATTGAAATTCTCGGACTGCTGGTCTTGCCTGTAATACTGATCTTGTCTGTACTGGTCTTGTCTGTACTGATCTTGCCTGTACTGGTCTTGCCTGTACTGATCTTGCCTGTACTGGTCTTGCCTGTACTGATCTTGTCTGTAATACTGGTCTTGCCTGTATCGATCTGACCAGGCTGGTCTGTCGATTGGATAAGGCTGCTGAGTTGGGAGTCTGCGTTCGAAATGAGGATCAGGCGTTTGAGCCTGCCGCCACCACTCCTGCCTGTAATTATTCAGATCGGGGTTACGACCGGGCATATAACGGTCGTTGTTTGAATAATAGCTCTGCCCCGAATTTACCGGGTAATAAGATTCTTCCCACCACTCCTGCCTTCTTTGCATGGAGCCGGGTTGCTGATATCGTTGATACTGGCTGCGGTCGATGATGCGGGCCGAATCAATCATCATCTGGTTTGAACATGAATTGTTATATGTCCGGCAGCCACCGTTGTTTATGTATCTTTGCTGGTCTATGTATCTTTGCTGGTCTATGTATCTTTGCTGGTCTATGTATCTTTGTTGGTCTATGTATCTTTGTTGATCTAGGCGTCTCTGTTCGTCTCTGCGCTGCTGTTCTTGAATGAATCGCTGCTGCTCAATGAACCTCTGATCGTTTTTGTATCTTTGTTCTTCAATATATCTTTGCTGGTCTAAATATCTTTGCTGGTTTCGATCGTAAGACTCCGGGTTTCTATGCTGTTCTTGATATGGTCTTTGCGGCGGCTCGTAATTTTGAGGGGGCTCGTAATTTTGCGGAGGCTCGTAACTCTGAGGCGCCGGCCTGTAGACCTGATAATTTTGATGATAGTCATACTGTGCGCTTGCCGCACTGCCTGGTGCTTGAGCAGCCACTCTGTCCTTTTCAGGGTTATAACTTTGCCCCTTTCCGCTGTTTGGCCCTTCGTGAATTGCCAGGTAACCGGGAGCCAGTCCCATGTCCTGTTCCAGCCGTCTTAAAGCCGGCTGTTCTGAAAAGACTTCAGTCTGCAAGTAAGACCCGGAGCGAGCTTCAGGTCTGTCCGGAGAAAAATCCAGAGTCGGCAGCTTTGCGGGGGATCCGCGACCGTCGGAATAATCCATTTTGTTTTGATGCCCAATGACGCCTAAACCAAGACTTTTAATCTACACCTGTTTACACGATTTGGTCAGCCGGTTTTTCCCATTCAGGCATCCTGGAACAGGATTTTTTAGAAAAAATTACTCAATTTTTGGCAGATTTCTGGCTGCTGTTGCCTTTGCCTGGCTATTCTATTAATGACCTGCCCCAGTTCCTGCGAAAAAGTGATTAATTAACCAGAGGTTCACCTCTGTTGGAATCGGCATCATATGCGTATTGATAGAATTCATTGCTTGGTGCTGACTGAGCGCCTGTAAGCTGACCTGCTGCATCATATGTAAGAATAAAGTTTTTTAAATTGCCGTCTCCATTCTGATTGCCTGCGCCATGCTCTTGCTTCCAGTTTGTAATTTCAAAGGCTGCGTTATATGCGTACTTAAATCGCGAAAGCAAGCCTGCTTTAGGGTTCAGATTTGTAATCTGCTCAAGGCGCCTGTCGCCTCTGTTATGGCAAGCGTTTGGAAGAAATGCCTTCTCTTATAAATTTGCTTATTTTTTCAGCAGCTTGAGGTGCTCTCGGATTAACGTCGGAATTGGAAACGAATCGCCCCTTGGTCCCCCATAGCGATAAAACCCGGCTTATTTTGCCCGCCGGAGCTAATTGAATTAATTGAGTTGTTCGAATTACTTGAATTGGCCGAATTGTCCGAATATTGAAAGCTAAAAGCGCCGA
>CAZTQO010000111.1:0-663 GCA_964615655.1 uncultured Candidatus Obscuribacterales bacterium
TGCATCCGCATCCGGTTCTATTAATGAGCTTGCAAACAAACTGGCACAAGAAGTACTTGGCTCGTTTGATGAGCTTGGTGCAAGCACAAGTGGTCTGGCTTCAAATTATGTGCGTGGCTCGGACCAGCAAAAGCAGCTAGGTCTGACGAAAGTACAGGAGCGGATACAGATTTTGCAAGCGAAGCTCGATGAGATCTCTGGTCAGCATCTAAAGTTTATGCAGTCTGATTTCGAGACTTTTCAGAAGCGTTTGACTGAACTCAGCCAGCACAGCTCAAGTGAAATCGAGTCATCATACGAGCGTTTGCTGAAAGAACTAATTGCGCACCAGAGCGATTGCCGAAGCCGCCTTGCTGTTTTGTCAGAGGAACTTTCAGAAACCTTGAACGAGAGTGTTTCGCTCATTTCTTTGAACGTTCATATGTATGGCGATGCTGTAGGCACCAGCGTACTTATTCCTCGTCTGATGTCTTTTCGGCAGGCCATTGGTATCAATGCTCAAAAGCTCAGAGAAAAATACAAAGAAGAAGTAGAAAAGTCGGGCAATTTGAAACTTGCCGAATTGCGTCCTTTGTTTGCAAGCAGCAGAGAAAGACTTGAAGCTGTTTCACAGGCAGCGCAGCAACTCAAGACTTCAATTGTTGTAGGACGCAAAGGTGAGTT
>CAZTQO010000111.1:673-9739 GCA_964615655.1 uncultured Candidatus Obscuribacterales bacterium
GCACGATCTTTGTCATGCCGAGCTGATTAAGATTGAACAAGCTGTTGCCGGACTTTCTGATCCCTCTGCAATTGAAACGGATCCACAGCTTGTTGAAATACGCAAGCAAGTACTCGACCGCTTGCAGGAGATCGGCGCTCAATTGCAGGAAAAAGTGAACGAGTCTTTGCGAAAACAAATAGCCACGATGGAAGACAAGGGGCGTATGTTGCAAGAAGGACTCATATCTTCCATGGAAAGCGATGCCTTTGCAGTTCGCAAATCCATAGAATCTTCAAGCAACAGAATCAAGCAAGCACTTGAGCAGTCCGCGGCGCGCATTACAGCTGCTCAGAATCAGTATTTGCAGTAAGTCCGGGGCTCTAATAAAAGACCTGATCAGCTCTGCTTGAAGATAAGCAGAACTTAAGCTTGTCTGAGGAGCGGAAGAGATCCTTATATATATAAAGCCATCTGAGTTAGCGGGCTATGATCTAGGCTGCTGACAAAGTCCCTGTGGCTCGCAATCTTGGGCCCGTATTTTTGAAAGGAGATTGTCATGGTGACCGCTAAAGCTACCGACAAAAATCTTGATTACCTGAAAACCGATGAGGCGCACGTTAATCCCGTCTTGAGCCGTTGTGCCAGAATCGTGGCTGAAAAAGCCAGCGGTTCATATATTTACGACCTCAATGGCGATGCGTATCTGGACATAGCTCAGGGAATCGCCGTGAACAACGTCGGTCACTGTCATCCCAGAGTGGTCGAGGCTGTTCAAAAGCAGGTCGGCGAGCTGATGCATACTTCAGTTGTTACTCACAACAAGCCTTATATTGACCTTTGCAAAAAGCTGGCTGAAATTTCGCCCGGTCGTCTTGATTCGGTCTTTCTAGCAAACAGTGGCGCAGAGGCAGTTGAAGGCGCAGTCAAAATGGCCCGATTTGTTACGGGACGACCTGTAATTGTCAATTTCCGCGGCTCTTTTCATGGCAGAACAATTTTCACAACAGCTTTGACCACGTCCAAGCTGGTTTATCGAGATATGTACGAGCCGCTTCCCGGGTCTATTTACACAGTTCCATTCCCTTATACATACCGCTCACATTTCCGTGGAAACCCGGAAGCCTGTGTTAACGATGTAATGCATCATATTGAAATGATGTTCAAGCAGCTTGTAAATCCTGAGCAGGTCGCTGCTTTCCTGGTCGAGCCTGTGCAGGGCGAGGGCGGTTATATTCCAGCTCCTCCGGGCTTTTTCAAGAAACTGCGCGAAGTTGCAGACAAGCACGGCATTCTACTTATAATCGACGAAGTTCAATCAGGCTTTGCCCGCACCGGTAAACTTTTTGCAATCGAGCATTACGGCATCGAGCCCGATATCATGCTCATGGCTAAAGGAATCGGCGGCGGCATGCCGATTTCAGCCTTCATCACACGCAAGGAAATATCGCAAAAGTGGGCTCCCGGCAGACATGGTTCGACATTTGGCGGCAACCCGGTTTCATGCGCTGCGGCTCTTGCCACAATCGACGTGATCGAAAAGGAAAAGCTGGTTGAACGTGCTGCTTCCAAGGGGCACGAGATGCTCGAGTACCTGCGCAAAGGGCTTGCAAGCAATGCTCATGTCGGCGAAGTGCGCGGGCTTGGCATGATGATCGGTATTGAACTCAATGATAAAGACGGCAACCCCAACCACGATATGGGTGAGCTTGTTGTTAAAAAGTGCTTTGAGCAAAAACTGATTGTGCTCAACTGCGGCTCGCACGGACATGTTTTGCGCCTGATTCCTGCACTTAATATCAGCGATGATGACGCCAAAAAAGCAATGGATATTCTTATTAACGCAATAAATGAAGCCAGCAAGTAAAGCCGGTCGTCGCCGGTTGGTTTCAACTAAATTGATCCACAAACTACCCTGGGGGAAAAATGACTACCAAAACAGAAACTCGAGATAGAGCAGAAGGAAAGCAAGGCGTGGTTCAGACCTACCAAAACTACATAAACGGCAAGTGGCAAAAGGCTAAAAGTGGACAAACATTCACCAGCATCAGCCCTGCAAACAAAGAAGAGATCATCGGACACTTTGCTCTTTCGGCTCCGGAAGATGCCAAAGCTGCTATCGACGCTGCTGAAAAAGCTCTGCCGGAATGGCGCCGTACACCCGCCCCGACCAGAGGCGAAATTCTATACAAAGCAGCCATGCTTCTTGAAGCGCGCAAAGAGGAGCTTGCTCGTGTTATGACCCGCGAAATGGGCAAAGTAATTAAAGAAGCTCGCGGCGATGTGCAGGAAGCCATCGATATGGCCAAGTACATGGCTGGTGAAGGACGCCGCCTCTTCGGACAAACAGTTCCATCCGAGATGCCTGATAAATTCGCCATGTCGGTGCGCGCACCTATAGGCGTGGTCGGCGTGATTACACCCTGGAACTTCCCGGTGGCAATCCCAAGCTGGAAAATATTTCCGGCTCTTGTGGCCGGCAACACTGTCGTGTTCAAACCTGCAACCGACACCCCGCTTTGCGGACTTATGTTTGTTGAAATTTTGAATGAAGCCGGACTTCCTCCGGGCGTGCTGAATCTGGTCACCGGTGGCGGTGGCAGCGTCGGCATGGCAATTGTAGAAGATCCCCGCGTGCGCGCTATCTCAATTACCGGCTCTACCTCAGTTGGACGTCAGGTGGCAGGACGCTGCGGCGAGCTCATGAAGCGCATTTCTTGCGAACTCGGCGGCAAAAACGCAATATGCGTCATGGAAGATGCAGATCTCGATCTGATTATCGAAGGAGCCCTCTGGGGAGCATTCGGTACCGCCGGACAGCGCTGTACTGCAACAAGCCGCATTATCGTACACAGCAAGAAATACAAAGAATTCTGTGATCGCTTTGCCGAGCGTGCCAGACAGCTCAAGATTGGCAACGGACTTGATCCGGATGTGGATGTCGGTCCGGTGGTCAGCGCCTCACAGCTTGAAAGCGTGCACAATTATGTTGAAATCGGCAAGAAAGAAGGTGCTAAGCTTCTTTGCGGCGGACGCATTCTAAATGAAGGTGAACATGCCAAAGGCTTCTTCCACGAACCCACAGTTTTCTGTGATGTAAAACCCGATATGCGCATTGCTCAAGAAGAAATCTTCGGACCGGTAACAGCAATTATCGAGGCAAAGAGCTTCGAAGATGCTCTTAAAATCGCCAACGGCACTGAATACGGACTTTCGCTCTCTATGTACACACAGGATGTGAGCCGTGCATTCAAAGCCATCCATGAGCTGGAGTCCGGAATCGTTTATATCAATGCTCCAACAATCGGTGCTGAAATTCAGCTTCCTTTTGGTGGGGTCAAGCAGACCGGCAACGGTCACCGTGAAGCCGGCACCGCCGCCATCGATCAGTTCACCGAGTGGAAGTCAGTTTATGTCGACTACTCGGGCAAACTGCAAAGAGCCCAAATCGACCAGTACGAATCAAATGCAGACAAGGAGTAAAGAGAGAAATGGATTTTGATTTCACATCCGAACAGCTTGCTATCCGCAAGCACATGCGAGAGTTTGCCGAGCGTGAAATTGCACCGAAGGCTCAAGAAAACGATCGCAAATGCGAATTCGACTGGGACATTGCCAAAAAGATCTTCGCAGAGGGATTCTTGGGCTGTCCCGTACCGGAAAAGTACGGCGGTCTGGGCATGGACTATATTGCATACGGTTTGATGACGGAAGAAATCAACCGGGTTTGCTCCTCGACCAGAACTCTTTTTTCCGTGCAGACTTCGCTGGTGGCTTTGACCATCCTCAAGTGGGGAACTGAAGAGCAGAAGAAGTTCTATCTGCCCAAAATGTGCAACGGCGAATTCATCGGCTGCTTCGGTCTTACAGAACCGGAAGCCGGATCAGATGCCGCCAATCAGCAAACACGCGCAGTCAAGGACGGAAACGATTACATTATTTCCGGTCAGAAAGTCTGGATTTCATGCGGATCAATTGCTACACATGCATTGATATTTGCCAAAGTAGAGGGCAAAGACGGACATGATGCCATTACTTGCTTTGTGGTTGACACCAAGAGCAAGGGCTTCTCGACTCAGATGATAAAAGGCAAGCTCGGTCTGCGCGCTTCAGACACATCATCGCTATTCCTTGATGAAGTGCGCGTGCCTGCAGAGAACATGCTCGGCAAAGTCGGCGAAGGCTTCAAAATAGCCATGTCCGCACTGGACAATGGCCGCTTCTCAGTGGCAGCCGGCGCTGTCGGCTTGATTCAGGGCTGTATCGATCACTGCACGACTTATGCAATGCAGCGCATCACATTTGGTGTGCCGATCGGACAGCACCAGCAAGTACAGGCAATGATCGCCGACATGGTTGCCGATTGCGAAGCCGGTCGCTTGCTCTACTTGCGCGCTGCTCATTTGAAGAACAAGGGTGTGCGCAACACGCTTGAAACTTCAATTGCCAAGCTCTTCTGCGGCGAAGCCGCCAACCGAGCCGGACATAATGCAGTGCAGGTCTTCGGCGGCTACGGCTACTCAGATGAGTATCCGGTTGAGCGTTTCTTCCGCGATGCCAAAGTGCTCAACATCTACGAAGGCACCCGCGAAATTCAGCGCCTGATCATCGGTCAGGATGCACTTGGAATTCGCTATGCCAACGGCAGCAAGAGCGGCACCCCGACCGCGCTTGCAGGAGTCGGAGCCTGAAGAAAATCAGAAAGCCCTGAGCCGAGTTTTTAACGTGGTTCAGGTCAATCTGAATATCTGTCAGAATCCGGATATCTGCTGGAAAACTGAATGATTAGTGCTTAAACAAAAGAGCTGTCTTGAAAAATTCAAGACAGCTCTTTTGTAGCGCCAGGCTTAGTTCAGTTTTTCTTGCTCAGGTCAATCCATGAAAAGGGAGCCGGTTATCCATATGGCTGTCTGACCGCAAACGCCAATCATCAATTCAATCTCAGTCTCTCGTCTAGAGAGAGCTCCTCAAGAGTTCGTTTCAGGTAGTTTTTTGACAGAGGAGTCAGATTGTCGTACTTGTTTGAAATGAGGAGCCAGAGATCCAGCAATTTTGCTTGATTATCTCGAGCTTTTGGGGTTTGCAAGAGATCGTCAAGTGATTTGTTTCCTGCAATCTGAGTGTCCGAGCTTTCCAGAATCCTGATTTGCTCGTCGATAATACTGACGACGGCAACCCGGGCATGTGTGCTTACTGAACCAAGATCCTGAATGGAAGCAAGCTCGGCTCTGACCAAAGGGGCAATCTGCTTATAGTTCCTCAGTAACTGAGTCGTAGCTGTCTTTGCTCTTAGCGATTGCAAGAGCAGCTTCTTTATTGCAATGTACCTGTCCAGAACTGGAAAAAACTTCTTGTAAAATTCCTGCTCATCTTCCGGTATGCCGTCCAGGTTAAGCACCCGCTTACTGCTTGCATTAGAATCAGGATCGTTCTGCAGCCTGCTGTAATAGCCGCTCCTGGCAAAATCGTCGGCAAGTGTAGGCGTTTGTGCAATTGTCGATGTCAGGCAAATACCATAAACAAAGACTGTGAATTTTGCGGCCGACTTTTTCATTGCTATCACCTGTTGCGTTGGAAAAAGCTTTGAGCCGATTATCGTTGGGTTATTTGCCCGCAAAGTACTTCTGCTCGGCAAATTTTACAAGCATCATAAAGAGCACGGCCGGCGGCCATAAGAAAAACGGCTCGTAAAATACCAGGCAGGCAAGACCGACTTGCAAGAAGAACATTATCTTCTTAGCTTTAGTCCATTGCGAAAAACGCTGCTTGGGCAGATTTTTCCAGGAAGCAATTGCTTCTTTTGCAAGAAGCAGCACCAGCAACAATGCCAGCAGTGCTGCTCCAGAAATCACGGCAAAATACGGACCATCGCTAAGCCGGTTCTCGAAAGACTTTGATTGCCAGATTTCTCGATAGTCGAGATTAGGCCTGTCCCAGACACAATTGGTTTTCACCCAGAGTGCCATCACATCAGCAAGCAGAAACAAGCCGCCGCAGTAATATTTTTCGCCACGTAAATTCAGGCAGGGAAATCCGAGTAGCTCCAGGCCGCGCAGCAAGCCGATCCATCCGTCCAGGTCATTATTTATGTGCGCAGCCCCGATACCAAGTCCTGTGGCGGCCCAGCCGGCACCTGCCACTACAGGCCCCGCCGGAATCAACGACATGCTTTCTTGCCCGGGCCACCATTCCCTGATTGCATACATTCCAGCCACAGGCATGAACCAGTTATTTTTGAAAAGCCCATACTGCTGCTTATTTAAAGCCGGAGCAAAACCATCCATTAAAGCAATCTGCCAGGACAGTCCGCAGCCGCGCGGAACATCGAGCCTGAGACCCGAGCTATCTACTTGTATGTTCATCATGCCATTGATCGGATCAAGATGTGTTTGCAAGAATTTTTCGGCGCGGCTGCAGGCCGATGCGTAGGTCGTCCCAAACAGCCTGTCATGCAATCTCAGTGATTCCAGACCCGCGCAATTGTCGATCGGCCAGTACATTTTGGGTGCCGACTCTAAAAAAGGAACCGGCGATGCCATGAATGCATCGAATAACTGCTTGCTTTCTTTATGGTAGGCAGCCACGATTTTTGGATCATCGCCGCCTAGCACAAGATAACCGGCCCGCAATAGATTAGTGTTGCCTGCCGGAATAATCCCTCCCCGGGGAGTAATCTTCGTATAACTGCTCAACGGCTCTTTCTGAAAGGCCGCCTCGGCAATACGCAAGAGCTCGACTAAGTCACGGCGCGCTTCTGCTTTAAATTGCTCATCCCGCTTGTAAAGCAGGGCAATGTTAACAAGGGAGTATCCATAAAAACAGGAGGTATAGATGCTCATTTCTCCATCAAGTGGAGCTACTCTTTGCACGAAAAAAACTGGATCGTGAAAACGCCGCTTTATAGATCTCCTCTGCGCCTCGACTTCCCATTTGAAATACTCGGCTGAAGACCCGCCTGCCAGCATGACCAGACTGAAAAGCCAGGACAGTTCCATGCCAAGTATGCAAAGCAGCATGAACAGTCTGAATACAAAGTCTGCTGGCACAGCAACTCCTTTTATTTACGGCTGCTCCGGCCGGTGATAGTCTTAATGGCTTGAACCAAAAAGCTTGGCGCGCATCTTTTGAATTTCAAGATTGCTGCCGAAGAGTTTCCAGGGCAGACCGCTTCGATAGTTCTCAATCATCACCACCATTGGTGCTTGATTAAGTCCCATATAGAGGTCGTTGACCCAGTGCTGGTCGAGACTGAAAGCATCTCTGAAGCCGTATTCGCCCCAGAGAAATGAGCCGTAATCTCGGTAGTAGGCTTTGAGTGCATTCATGGACTCCTCAGGCAAGTAGGGCATTGAAGCCACTGCCCCTGTGGGAGTAAGTTTGCCTTTGTCGCCTTCCGGTCTTGGTTCATCAGGGTTGTATGCCCAGGGAGCATCTGAAGCTGTCAGTCCCCAGCCTTTGTTTCCATAGCCCTCATGTTTTTGGGGATTTGCCTGGCAATAGCGCAGATTGATCTTGCAAATGGCTTTGCTGTTCTCAAAGTAGTCCGTGTATCTGTCCCTGAGTCCATGCGGGTCCATGCCTAGAAAGTTGTAGTGAGTAAAGAAGATTGGACCGCCGCTGAAGCCGCCTACCGGCAGCTTTACCCCGTAGTAGAATTTGCCGTTGCTGTAGAACTTGCCGTCTGAGTCGCCTCGATACTCTTGGGCGAGCTTTTCCTGACTGGCAAATCCTGTGTAATACATAGCAGGAGCAATTGCATGTTTTGGCGCTGCAATTGCCAGGCAGTATGTGATCATGCTTTCATTCCAGCCGATCAGTCTGTGGTTTATTTTCCAGCCTTTATCAGGCGACCAGTGCCAGAAAAGATAGTTGGAATCAGCTTTCTGTTTGTACCAGTCCCATTCGACTTCTTCCCAGAGCTTGCTTATTTTGTTGCGTATATCCGTTTCTTTCGGGTTTTTTGCGTCGAAATAAGCTCTTGCGGTAAGTAATCCCTGCATCAAGAACGAGGTTTCGACAAGGTCGCCGCCGTTGTCATCCGGTCCAAAAAATAAGACAGGGTGACCGCTGCGACCGTCGTAATAGTGCGCGAAAACTCCATGAAAGCGATCGGCTCTTTGCAAGAATGAAAGTATTTTGAGCATACGTGATGCAATTTCATCTCTTGAAGCAAACCCTCTCTGGGCGCCGACCACAAGTGCCATTATCCCGAATCCTGATGCGCCGGTTGCGACCATGTGCGGATCGCCAGGTACGGACTCAAGCGACATGCCGCTTTCAGATTCGGCTCCATCGAAATAGTAGCGGAAGCAGGCTTCTTGCACCATATCCAGAAGCTGCTCATCGTTCATTTTTCTGCCTGAGGCAGTAAGCACATTTGAATATTTTGAACGCTGACCGTCATAACCTAAAAAGCAAATGCGATAGTGAAAAGTCTTGCCGGAGCCTTCACTCAGTTCATCCCCGGTGAAATCGGCATGACGTTGCAAATAATTAGCTTTGTATCCAACCGCTTTGAAATGCACTCCGTCATCGGAGCGTTCAATGATTGTACCTGCAATAGATTCGTCATCTTCAGGTTTCCAGCTCAGATCTACATGCTTTTCGTATGACTTTGCGCAAAGCAGTTGGGCTTTAAGTGCTGCCTTAAGTGCCGGCTCTTTTTCGGGTCGAAGTTCGATCTGATCTAGATAGATTTCCTGCTCGCAAGAGTTTGCTGTTGACTGGGAAAAAACTATACCTTTAAGCAGCTCAGCTGCGCTGATCTCTAAACCCCGGAAATCAGCCAGTGGAATGCGAACCTTTCTCCATCCGTTTATATCGCTGTTTGCGGGCATATATGCTGCCATTGAAACGGGCTGACTGGCTTTGTCATCTTTGCCCAGAAGAGCTATGTCTGGAAGGGCTGTTTTATTGCTTGATTCTTTCAAGAGAACTTGCATTTGCAAAAATGCAGGTTTGATAAAGGGACTTGCTTTTGACTGAATATATACGCCGTTGTCCCATTCGTCTTGTCCGCGAATCTGTCTGTGAATTAGCCTGGCTTTCCAGATACCGCCGCTTCCAGAAAAAAAGCGCATCACAATA
>CAZTQO010000112.1:0-9360 GCA_964615655.1 uncultured Candidatus Obscuribacterales bacterium
AACCAATTCTTAAAATGTCATGAGTCTGATAACTATATGGATGAATAGACCAGGTAAGTAAGCTTACACTTGTTTTGCGCTCGAGCATTCTTCTCTTTGCTTCTTGCTTTAACCGGAAATAGCTTCTCTGAAAAGCAGATTCAATCTTTCCGAAGCCTCTTTGGCGGCTGTCAGCACTTCTTCGTGCCCGCCTACTGCCTCTTCCGGTTTCCAGACATTTGTAATCACAGAAACCGCTGCAGCAGTGGTTCTTGTGCCGTGAGCCGTAAGCAGCTCAGGTACTGTCGACATTCCGACTGCATCGCATTTTAGATATTTGAGCATTTCAATTTCAGCCAGCGTTTCATAGTTGGGGCCAAGAAGACCCACATAAACGCCTGCTTGAAGAGGTCTGAAAGACCGGTCTTTCTGGTGAAGCTTGCGTGCTGCTTCTACAAGCTCATCGGTAAGCTTGTTGTTGCATGAAACCGGGGCTTGCTTTAGTTGCGAAAGCAGGCCTGTATCTCTGTAAGAGCTATTCAAATGGTCTCTGTAACCGGTGATGAGCATGAGGTCGCCGACACTGAAGTTCTGGTTTATGCCGCCTGCTGCGTTTGTAAGATAAAGCTTTGGAATTCCCCATTCAACTATGACCTGTGAAGCCAGGGTGACAATGTCCCAGTTGTGTCCTTCATACAAGTGAAAACGTCCTCTGAGAACCGCAACCAGCTTGCCCGAAAGTTCACCGATGCTCAGAGCTCCGGAGTGGCCTACAACCCCCGGAGAGACCCCGAAAACTTCTTGAAATGAAACAGTTTTTGTGTTTTCCAGATCATCCAGCACTTTGACGCCCGAGCCCAATACAACTGCAACATCGGGAACTCGTGGGCTGAACTTTTTCAAAAAATCAACTGCTTCATCAACAGGTTTTGCTGCCAGCTTTTCCATTTTTTTACTTGCCCTCTTTTAGTTCAATGATTTCCTTCACTTGTTTTTCCGATAGCTCCGCGCCTTCTGGAAGCACTATTCCGAGCACTTTGAGTCCGGCATGCGCTGCCACCAGCATTGATGGCACTATGTTATATGTGGAAATGTCCACGCCTATTTCTCTAAGTGCGCTGAGTTCGTCAAGATCCGGTATGGCACCTGCTTTCAGTCCGGCTATAATTGCTGTGTCCATGCCTTTCGGGCAATCTGTGTAGTAAATGCCCTGGACAATCGGGAAGCGTTCGCCGATAGAAGAATCGTTCGGACCGACAAGCGGATTGTCGCCGGTGAGATTGACATGATCGCGCACAATTACCGGCCCTGCAAGCCTTCCGGCAATGCCTTTGTCAATAACAACCACGGCTTTGGTTCCGTTTTGTTTATTGCGAACAAGATCAATAAATTCCTGTCCGAATGACTTCAGTTGCTGAAAGCCGCTTGTTTTGCCTGTGTAATCAACAAGTTTGGCATCTTTGAATTTCGATTTCATTTCATTCATAGACATTTCAGGCTACCTCTGAAAGTGCGGGGATGAAAGAACTGCCGTGAGAGGCTTTCATGCCGAACCAGGCAGAAAGGCTTGCGGCAATGTCGTAAAATCCTTCGCGAATGCCGACATCGTGTTTGTTAACTGCAAGCTTTTCGAGTGCTTTGGCATAGGCTAGTATGGGCACGTACTCACGCGTGTGATCCGTTCCAGGGGCTGTCGGATCATTGCCGTGATCGGAAGATATAAGCAGGAGATCCTGTTGGCCCATTGCTTCGATTATATTTCCGAGCCACTCATCTATTTCTTTGAGTGCGGCTGCATATCCTTCAACGTTGCGCCTGTGACCATAAAGAGAATCGGTATCCACCAGATTGGTGAAAATCAGTCTGGCACTTGCCGGTGCATTCTCTATGATGTTCTTGCCGCTGTAGTCATACTTGCTTTTAATTGCTTCTAGGGTGAGTTCAAGACCTTCTTTGTTCGAGCCTGTATGCTGCGCATGTGTGAGACCTTGCTTGTCGAATATGTCTTCGATTTTGCCGATTCCCAGAATTCCCGCTCCTTCATCCAAAAGCTCGTCAAGAAAGGTAGGCTCCGGCGGCTTGACTCCAAGGTCGCGCCTTTCAAAGCTCATACGCTTGTAATTACCCGGGCTGCCGTTGAAAGGCCTGGCTATGATTCTTCCGACTTTGTACTTGCCTTCGTTGAACATGTTTCGGGCAATCTGGCACCATTCATATTGTTTTGCAAGCGGGATCGTGTCGACGTGGCAGGCAAGTTGCCAGACACTGTCTCCTGATGTGTAAACGATCGGATAACCTGTTCTTTGATGCTCCTCGCCCAGTTCTTCAAGTATTTGGGTTCCGGATGCCGGTTTGTTGCACAGAATCTGTTTGCAGCCGGTTTCTTTAATAAAGCGATCAACAAGTTCTTCCGGGAAACCATCCGGATAAGTGGGAAAGCCGCAGTCGCTTACAATTCCCATCATTTCCCAATGTCCTGTCTGAGTGTCCTTGCCGGCTGAAAGCTCTTTCAATTTTCCATAAAAGCCGCTTGATTTTGCCACTTCAGCTACGCCTGAGATCGGGCAGATATTTCCCAGTCCCAATTTTTCAAAATGCGGCAAATTAAGCCCGCCAACAGCCTTTGCTGTATTTGCAATGCTATTGCAGTTTTGCAGGTCACCGAATTTTGCTGCATCTGGCGCAGCCCCTATACCGCAGCCATCGACTACAAGAATGATGGCGCGCCTTGAACTAAAAGCTTCTTTGGACATAAAACCTCACCTGGACACAGGTTTTTAATTTTGAAGCAATACAAGCGTATATACATCTGCCTTCCGCAAAATTAATGAGTCCGTTGTATTGTAAAGAGGGGCTGCGCTAGCTAGCAGCCCGTGTGGCTTATTGGAAATTATTGATAAATCGGTTTTTTGGGGCTCAATTGGCTCATATTGCATGCTGAGCCGGGCCGGACATCTTGAAAGCCCGGATTTTCATTTGCTAGTTTGAAAAGGTCATATTCTCCCCCCAAGATTTGCAAGCTAAAGCGCCCCCAGCAATTAAGTAAGAAGAAAAAGTTTCGAGTTCACTTTGTTTCAGGCAAAGGTGTCTTGCTTTGCTGTTTTGAGGGGAATGCGGCTTTGCTGCTTTGAGCTCGAGTGTGACGCATCTTTTTCGGCAGGGAGAAGATGCAGGTCAAACCTGCCATTAACCGGCGTTTATTCGCCCAAAAAAAAGAAAAAGGAGAAAGCATATGAAGAAGTTGCTTACTGCGGCTTGTCTGGTTCTCGGACTGTTCTTCGCTGCTCCGGCTGCCTATGCCGGCGGTCACGTCAACCACGGTCACGCGCATCACGGTCATGCGCATCACGGTCACGTCAACCACGGTCACGCGCATCACGGTCATGTGAATCGCGGTCACGTCAACCACGGTCACGCGCATCACGGTCATGTGAATCGCGGTCACGTCAACCACGGCCACTTCAATTACCAGCACAGCGGTCCCCGTGTCGGCTTCGGCATCTATGTAGGCCCGAGCTACCGCTACCCGGCGCCCTACCCGCGTCCGTACCCGAATCCGTATCCACGCCCCTATCCGCGTCCCTACCCGAGCACGGTTACTGTCCTGGTGACCGACTACTGCTACGGCCGGGTGGTCACCCACTACGTGACGGCCCGCTGGGACAACCTCCGCGGCGGTTACTGGTACTACGACTGCATGGGCAGCTACCGGCGCGCTCGCTAGTTGCACCGTCTTACGGGCGTCGGTTTCGATGCTCACTTTGGGGACCGGGTCTTTTTTAAGACCCGGTCCTTTTTCCTTTGAGCTGAGACTCACTGTTTCACGGTGTTTCTGTGGCTTTTGAAAGGGTTTGTTTCATGAAAAAACTACTTGCAATTGACGTTGGCAACAGCAACGTCAAATACGGATTGTTTCTTGATGGTAAGCTCAGCAAAACCTGGAAGCACCCCAGCTCTGAGACTGAGACCCTGGCTCGCTCCATAATTGCTTCTGTGAAAAATGCACCGTGTGCGATGGCTTCTGTTGTGCCAGCAGCCGCGATGCACATCGCTGAAGCTTGCCGTGGCCGTGTGCTTCTGGAAGTCAATGCCGGGGCGCAAAGCGTCCTTAGCAACATGGATTCGGCCATGGGTGCTGACCGTGTTGCCGATGCAGTTGCTGCCTATCTGCTTTACGGAAAAGGCAAGGCGACAGTGGCAATGTCTTTCGGCACCGCCTCGACGATGCTGGCTCTTGATCCAGGCGGGCGGGTTGCCGGCGGCTGGATTGCTCCTGGGCTCACGGCTCAGCTTGAAGTCATGCACGAACGTTGCGCCCTGCTGCCGCTTTTGAAGTTGGATAAGCAGTCGATTGAGCTTGGTTACGACACCGAGACGCACATGCGCAACGGCGTGTTTGTTGCCAATATCGGTGCGGCAAGAGAGTGGCTGGAAACTGCTAAGAGGCAACTGGGTCCAGTTGTTTCTGTTGCAACCGGCGGTTGGGCGAAGAGTCTGCAAAAACACGGCAGGGTTTTCGACTTCGTCGATGAAAAGCTGACTCTCAAGGGCATAGAGCTGATTGCTTCCGAAACTCTTGGCTGAGTTCGGCCTCTGAAGCGGGCGGATTAGCAGGATAACTGCTTTCTCGCTCGCTTCTTTTTGCCCCAGCGTTGCTACATGTAGTCGTAGAGGCGGAATTTCAAAAACGGTGCGATCTATGAGCTATGTGGTGGCATGAACAAATAGACAGGTGGTCTGGCGAATCCTGAGCACCTGTCTATTTGAAATCGGATAATACTCAATCAATCATACGTGTCTTTGATCCGGCAAGGGCATTTTTCCAGAAAGACTCGGTTCCCGCCACGATGAAATCCATTTCGAGTGCAAACGATAAGTTATCTTGGAAATGCTTCGGATGCATTGCCTGGTAGTGCTCGACAAATTCAGTGATTTCAGCCGGGTGCTTGAGGCGCCTGACTGCATAGTAGAAGTAATTCTTGCCTTTTGCTGCTTTTTTCAGGGCTTCAATAAATACCTTGCCTTTTCTTGGTGCTGAGTTTTGCAGCGCCATAATTTGTGCAGCGTCTTTCTCTTGCTTTTTGCGGAGTTTTTCATTCGCTCGCGTTCTGATTGCCAATTCCCGAGGTGCTGATTCCTGGGATTTCTGAATCGACAGAAATTCCTGCCAGGCTTCGGCAGCTGTTGTACCGGCTTTTATCGGTAGATACACGCCGTTGAAATAGAGCACGACCTTCTTTTTGACTTGTTCGGAAAACTTGATTGCAATAACGGCAGATTCGTCAAATGTGTGTGCCTTGCTTTGCACAATAACTGCTCGTTTGAAACCAGGTTTTGCAGGAGCTGAAACCAGAACCAGTGGAAACTTTTCCAGAATTGCTTTGTTGAAACGCATTTCTATTTCTCCCTGAAACTGTTGAAGCTGGGTAAAGGGCCACAGCCAGAAACGAATCGTCCAACGATTTGAACTCACTTAGTTTATGACTGAATTATTGTCTTGCCTTTCTTGTCGCCTGATTGAATTGAGAACCGGACACTCTTCTGTCATAACACAGTCAGGCTCCCGATCAGATCCTGGTCGTGAATGGTTGATTTGCATATTCGCTTTGGCGAAGATTCTTCTTGATTCAAGCAAGACAAGTTCTTGCTTGAATTGCTGACCCGTTTTTGGCGCTGTTTCATTTGGTCTGAATTCAGTTTGGATGGGGGGAAGTCCCATCTTCTGGAGAACGGGAGCTTTCACTGGCACGTCTTAACCTGAGGCAATCTGGTATTTATGGCTTCTGCTTTATTGTTCTTCAAGCTAGAGCTTTTCAATCCTTTATCCTTTATCCTTTTGAAGGATAACTATATAGCGTAGTAACAAAATTGAAAAATCAAAAAGCGAAATGGGAGCAGGATCAATCAATGGTTCTCACCATCATTGATCCTGCTTTTTAGTTTTGACTACAGTGCTCTTTGTGCCGGCTTTGCCGATTAGTCCTTCTTGTTCTTCGCACGCAGATTCGCGATCAGCTCACGGTCGCGGGCCGCGAAGTAGGCGTTTTCGCGAACATGACCCATGTCGAGAAGCGAGTTGCCGGTGCCTGCGTGCTTGGCGAGTTCGGCGCTGACAGTCATGTTGTGGATCGTCTCGTTAGCCATGATTTTGTCCTCTTGCGATTTGCTTCAGGAGGGAGATTGCTGGATTGCAATCTCCCAGTGGGATGGAACGGTTACTTGAAGAAGTGGAGGAGCTTCCACCACTTCTTGCGACCGGCACGGCGCTTTTCGTCAGCCTTCCGGAGCTGCTCGCGCCATTCGGCTTCCACGTCGTTGTTGGGATAGCCGCTCTCGGCAAGCACTTCACCGGCGTGGTCGGCGGTTTCAGCCATGCGCGCACGCAAACCGGCCAGATACTCGTCGGCGTCGGCTGCAGTCTGCGCATTGATCTCTGCGATTCTGGCGTTGAAATCCTCAATCAGCTTCTTGTTGATCGGAGCCATGGTCTCGACGAGATTGGCACGAGCTTCAGCAGCTACGCGACGAATCTCATTGAGATGGAAGTTGAGGGTTTCGTTCTTGTCGAGGGCTTCCTCGCAGAAAGTCCGCATGACGCAGGCCGCAACGGTTTTGCCGTCGGTCTGATGCATTGCGAACTTGTCCAGGCAGATGGTGACGGTGTCGGCATTCTGCTTCATGAGAAGCAGTGCGTCGACCTCACAGTCCACCGGCGTAATCTTCTGCACCCACTTGTAGGCCAGAACCTTCGCCATCGCGTTCAGATAGTCGGCATCGTTCTCGATGCGGATGCGATCGATACGAAGCTCATGGAAAGTCCACTTGCCGGGGCGGGGGGCCTTGAGCTTGCGGACAACCATGCGGCGATAACGCGGGTCGTCGAGTCTGTCGTTGTCGACGGTGAATTCGGGGGCCTTGATTTTGGCAGGCTCGGCGAAGGTCAACAAACCGTTAACCTTGAATCGGGCCGTGCGCTTTGCGAAAAGCTCCGCATTCACAGCGTCGCGCTTGAGAATCTCAGCAAAAACAGGAAGCAAGACATCGAAGAGAGCATCTTCGAAGTGATTGTTCTTGGTCGTGTTGGTCATCGGCTTATCTCCACGTTTCGGGTTTGGATGGGTGGAAAAAATCAGCCAGCTATGAGCTGACCGGTGCGTTTGCCGCGGGAGACCACTCAGCCTGGTATTGAAGAGAATGTAGCTGAATGTAGAGGGCGGGACGCACTTCCAAATGAATTGATTTAGTGAGGAAAACGCTTGTGTAGTGAAAGAAACCGGGTTGAAAAGAGGAATTACAGCAATAACCCAATAGGAGCATTATTGCTTGTCCGGTGCAATACGGGCAGGCCCGGGTCTGTCCCCCATAATCACGCGCCTGGTTTTTCTAAATCGCTGCTCTGTCTTTGTTTCCAGTGACACTGTGATTGGTATCGATCGTTTCAAGAAGCTTGCAAAAAGTAAATCCTGGAATCCCCTTCAGGAGCAGTGTTTTCCGGTTTGCTATCACGCCTCGCTTAGCTTCCCTAAGTTTTTTAGTTTTTTGCTGTCTGAGTCTGAAAACTATTTAGTAACAAGCTTTTCAACAAGAGCTTCAGCTTCTTTGCCTTCTTTTTTGCCTCAGATTCAATTCTTTCGGCTTGCACTTTTCTTTCTTCATGCTTTCCGGGCCCGTAATTTTTTGAAATGTATTGCATACGCAAATTGTTACAGAAACCGCTAAGGGACTGCATCTGGCTTCAAAATCACAGGGCGATTCACTTTGTTGAACTGTGTAATACCACATCACGCTTTTTCTTTTACAAGCAGATTAAGTGGTGGCGCAAGCTTAGCAAGGCTCTAATCTAGTGCTTATGCGTATCAGCTCGATGCGGCAGGAGCTTGGTTAGCTGATTTTCTTTTTGAAAAACCCTTAGAAAGAAGCAAGACCAGATTTTGTTTTTAAGTAGAGATAAGCACCGGCGAGAATCCACTGCCAGAGCCACAAAGAACTGATTGCCCAAGTACTGCTTGGCTTGAGCTTTGCTGGCCCTGCTTTGGACCACCCGCAGCTTTGCCTGGTCTTTTTTGACTGATTAGAAATTATCGAAAAGGAGAGATATGTCTTCGCGAATTCTCTTTCGTTGTACGCTTGCGTTCTTTTTTGTTTCTTGCTGTTTTCTGCTTGCTGCATTGCAGATTCCCCGCATAGGTGAGGGTGCTCCGGATTGGCATACTGTTAAGCGGCCTGCGATTCCCTTGGAGTCATTAGCAGCTGATGCTGAAACTCCTGATGCGCCTCAAGAGCAAGCATTTCCTTCCAACCCGGGTTTAGATTGCCTGCACCCTCCGATTGCAATAGGCGTGAACATGCGCGTATGTGTATGGGAGCCGGTCTATGGTTTCAAATACGACTGCCTGAAAAAACAATGGGTGCGTGTTTGTCTGGGAAAACATGCAGTTTGCAGATACCAGCGCAAAACAATTACTGCTTACTGGATCCCGACTATGAATTGCTACGGCTTTTATGACGATTATGGCCGTTTGAGACTCTTGCCGGATTTCAGATAAGCGGTGTTGGGTTCCAGTTTCAGTAATTCGTTTCATATGACCACAACTCTAAGGAGCTATTTATGCCATTAGTTGAACCATTGCTTCCCACTCACATTTTTGAATTTATCAAGCCCTCAAAGTATCAGGATGAAGTGTCCCGGGAGCTCATGGAGATTGCCGGTTTGCTGTCCGAAGCAAGCCAGCAAGACTTGCGTTTGCGTTCTGAAAATTGCAGCAATGATCTTGCGCTTGCAAGTCAGGGAACTTATCTTGCTGACGCGCTCGTGCTTCTTTATCCATTGCCAGTTGATAAAGAGTTTCGAGTGCTAAATCTCGAGCTGTATCCGGGCGCCGGCAGTGATAGAGAACTGGCTGCCGCTTGCTTGCGCCAGCGAATCTTTGCTGCTTTCTTAATTGAGGCACTCTGCAACATTCGTGTTCACGACCAGAAGGGGGCCCGCAAAGCTTTGAACAGTGCCATTGAATCTTATGAGCAGTCGAAACCAAAGATAGACAAGCTCAAGGCACTTGAGTCAATCGGGCTTGTAAAGGCACTTCTAGATGAACTTGAAAACAAGCTCTCGAGAATCGAGCCATGTTTTTGACTGATAAGCGGAGCCAGCGATTATGCCGGCTGCTCCAGCAAGTAAGCTTGGCCGCATAATTGCAATCGCTGCACCTATGATGCATTCCATCGTGAAAACGACAGGCTCGGCTCAGAAGGAGCATGGACGAGGATGTGCAGAGGGCGTGTTCAGGTGCTAGTTCGCAGATTCTCAGAGCAAGCTTCGGCTTGCTCTTGAACTTCCCCCGTTTTGGTAGACAGGTGGCCTAAGCGCAGTCGCTTTGGGCC
>CAZTQO010000113.1:0-7912 GCA_964615655.1 uncultured Candidatus Obscuribacterales bacterium
CTTGCCTGCGCGGATCGTGATCGAAGTTATTCATTGCAGCAAGTGGATGAGCCTTTTGTACCAGATCCGTCCTGCCGAAAAATTCAAGAAAAGTCTTGCCGACCAGCTTTCTGTGATAAGAAAAATCACCATGTATTGGCAGTGTGATGCGGTCAGCAAGCAAGTTTATAATAGCAACGTTTTTTGCATTAGCTTCGCCGATTTTATATGGGTAGTCGTTTTGCATTGTTGATCCGACAAGGCCGACAGAAGGAAATAATCTGTCTTCTTTTGAAATCAATGCATTTAAGAATGGCCCACCTTGAGACCAGGCTATCGCCCCCCAGTCACGGTGACTCTTATCTACGTTTGCAATCCGGGGAAGAAGTTCTGCAATCGACTTGATAAAGGCCATGTCGTCATATCCGGCGTGCTTCACATCTTTTTTGTCCAGAAGAGAACCTTCTGCATTCCAGCCCCAGGCTGCTTCCTTTGAATATCTGCCAAGCAAGTGTTTTTTCGGCAAAGGATAAACAGCTATAAAACTATGCTCGGGATCATCTGCATAGCCGTTCATGCCCGATTCTATAGCGAAGTCTTTGATCTCCCACTTTGGCTGAGCAGATCCGGCAAGAACAAATAGTACAGGCAACTGCTTATTCTCAGCATTCTCTGGAATATGCAAAAGGAATTGACGCCCGTCTTTAAGCTCAATGTTGTGGTCGCCGGCTGGCAGTTTTCTAAGATCCGAACTTCTTTTTCCATCTATCTGAGCAACAGAAAGATCAATTGATGATTCAAAGGCTTCATTGCTTAGAGCGCGAGCCGAACTTGAAGAACGGCTCTCGTTTTCTACTGCGTTGGTCTCGACCTGGTCAATCATTTAGCTTCGTCTAAGATATAGATGGCTTGCCCGTCATAACATTCTCGACTTTAACATGTATGAGCTCAGGAGCTAAGTTATTTGCTTATAAGAGCAGGTAAAAGCGACTTTCGTAGATTCACCACTGAACTCCCGCTTAGCCCATTGATACGGTATTAATCCACCCACAAATAAATCCAGCGCACCAATCCAGTTCATAAATCAACCGCACAAATCAACCGCACAATTCCACATAGAATACCAACAAGATCAACAGTTGATTCGGTCCATGGGCAAAACCGCCTTGTCAAAACCAGGGCCGTCTGGCACTTTAGAACCATGCGACTAACACATTTCAAACAACCTCCGGCGATTTTGCTTACGCCATGCATAGTAGTAGCTTTTGTCTGCATGAGCGCAGGCATAACTCAAAACATCCCCACCGCTTACATAGAGCCGGCTGGGGCAATTAGAGCCAGCAAGCTGCCAGGCTTTTCAGACTCTGAAAGATGGAACAAAGTCAGAGAGATAATGCCGATTATTTTTGGCAAGAGCAAAGCCGAAGTAAAAGAGCTTCTGGGAGTAAGCACAGCACTGATTGAAAACAGGGGCGATGAAGAAAGCTGGTCCTACCAGATTACAAAGCATTCACGCAATCTCAAAAAAGACAGGGGTAGATGCCTGCTTTTCGTTGTAAGTTTCCGCAATGACACGGCTGTGAGATGCACGGTCGAACCACTCTGCTATACTAGCGATACAAGTTCGGACCTGGCTATTAACAGGCAACTTCTTTCTAACAGCCAGAGTCCCTGAGCTTCTGTTCAGAGCCAATTTGAGAAAAATCGCTGACTATGAAAGTCGTCAAATTCTGCCTGATGCTAATTTTAATACAAACACAGCCTGCTTTTGCGGGCTCAACAGGCTTCGAGCAGGCGGTTCAAAACTACAAAGCCCGCAAGTTCCCGCAAGCGCTGGCTGGTTTTCGAAACGAACTGAGAAGCCGCCCCTCCGACCCGATGACTCATTACTACATGGCGTTGTGTTACCAGGGAATGAATCAGATTTCGCTTGCAAAACAAGAGTATCAGATTGTTATGGCAGGAAACGATCCCAGGCTCAAGAATTATGCAGCTTCAGGGCTGACTCAGCTGGGGCAATACAAAAGTACTTACTCAGGTTATTCAGGTTCAAGCTCCAAATCAACTCTAGCTTCAGCATCCGGCAGCTCCGGAGCAGCACCAAAAATCGTAGGACGTCTTAAAGTACTCGAATTTTATACGGACTGGTGAAAGCCTTGCAAGAAGTTCGGTCCGGACTTCGATTCAGTCGCCAGTCAATACGGTGGACAGGCTTCGTTCCAGAAGTTGAACGCAGAAGATCCGGCAAACGCTGACCTGGTACAAAAATACAACGTTGGAGGTTTCCCACGGGTTATTTTTACAGACTCCACCGGAGCTAAATTAGACGAGGTAAGAGGAGCACAAGATCGTGCTTCATTTGAAGCAACAGTTAAGAGGATGCTTGCAAGGCGCTGAGCATTTTATTTCTTAGCAAGTGATTTGCCGTTCAGCTCTCCAGTGAGCGTTTTGAGAAAAGCGACTATTTTTGCTCGTTCTTCCTCACTCATCGGCTTTTCTGTTTGATACTCAGCCATCACTTTCACTGCTTCATCCAGCGTTTTGGCAGAAGCGTCATGAAAATAGGGATAAGTAAGTTCGATATTTCTCAGCAAGGGTACCTTGAATCTGTATTTATCTACTGGATTTTTTGTGACATTGAAACGACCATTATCAGCCTCGCTAAGATTGCCGCGATCTTTGAAATAATCACGCCTGGCACCCATCTTTTCATAGGAAAGACCGCCGAGCGCTGTTCCTGCGTGGCAGCTGGAACAATCATGACTTTTGAAAAGCTCAAACCCGGCTTTTTCATCTACTGTGAGCGCCTCCCTGTCTCCTGCCAGAAATTTGTCAAAGCGAGAATTCGGAGTCAATAAAGTATGCTCGTAAGTAGCGATCGCATCGGTTATGCTGTCTGCGTTCATCCCTTCAGGATAGAGCTCTTTGAACTGACTTTTGTACTGAGCATCATCTTTCAGTTTCCCAAGCACCTGCTCCCAGTTGGAGCCCATTTCTTTTGGATTATTCACCGGACCGGCAGCCTGCTCCTTCAAATCTTTAGCACGCCCGTCCCAGAACTGGGCAAAATTATATGCGGCGTTAAACACTGTTGGTGCATTTATAGGTCCTTTCTGGCCTTTAATGCCGGTTGATACCATTTCCTGATCGCAACCGCCCTTATCCATGGCATGGCAGCTGGCGCATGAAATCGTATTGTCACCTGAAAGACGCTTATCAAAATATAGCTTTTCACCGAGCGCAGCTTTTTTCAGATCTACGTTGAAGGGATTTTCAGAAGGGATTGCTCTTATTTCAAATTCACCGGCCCGCTTGCCTATGTACGAAAGCAGACTTTCTTTTTCCGACGAAGAAAGTGCTGCATTCCAGTGCAGAGCCAGATACCTGAACGGTGGCATGCTGCCGTTTTCAAGCACTTCTTTAAGCTTAGCCAGGCCGGCCGCGCTTATTTTTTCCTCGCCGGAAAGTTGCTCTTTTGTTAGCAGAAATGCCGACTGAGCATGTTCAATATCCTTTGAGATGATATCGTGTGCAATCGGAAAGTCAAAATAAACGGGGTACTGAGTAAGCCCTGGCGTGTGGCAATCGGCGCATTTAGCTAACAACGTATTCGAAACAGCCCTAAACTCCTGCTCTTCACCTTTTGCAAGCGGTTCGCGTGTGCTAAAAAGATTGGACACCGGTAAACTCAAGCCAAGCAACACTGCAAGCCCGCCGGTTATCAATAAAACGCCCTTTTTCCCTGCCATAGTAATTCTGCCTTTCTCAGACACGCTTCACGCCCCCCTTGATAGTAACATTGAAAGTATGAACTGGCTGTGAACCTGAGCATTTTTATGTTCAGTAAAGTCTTCGCAGACAATTCTTCAGGCATTAAAATGTAACAGAGCACTGTTATCAGCAAATAATAATGAGACATTCATCCGAATAAAAAGCTCTCGAATATGCGCTTAATAGCAAGAGCGAGCAAATCAGCAGTCAGATCTAATGATAATCAAAGAACCTGTATACCTCAAATCAAGCTCTAAATTCGTAAGCAGTCTTGCAATCAGCCTTTTGCTTGCTCAACTGGCTCTAGCGAATAATCTTCAAAAACCTGTTCAAGATGAGCAGCAATCAAAGTTTTTGCAGGGTGGAATCGAACACAGCGTCAAACTCCCTCCTGTCGATAAAGCTTATCGCCGGGGCAAAACTATTGACCTGAGCAAAAGCGGCGGTATTCAAGAGACCGATCAAGCTCCGGCAAACCGCTGGTATCAACTGCCGGACTGGGCTGCCGGTAAATGGATTTCAACCAGATCAACTAGAACTTATGCCAAGAATCTAAGAAGCAATTACGAAGAGCTGAGTCCAAAAAGCCGCGAAGTCAAAATGGATTTCAGCTGGGGTTTTCAACAGGATGCAAGCGGGCATGTCTGGGAATATGCAAAAGAACCGTACACGCTGGTTCTTGAAAGCCGCGAACACAAACTCGTTAAACGCATACTCAAGCGAACATTTGTCAGTTGCACGGAATCGAGTTTGCTACTTAAAGTTTTGAGCGAAAATCTGATAGTGAATCCTTTAAATAACCAGATAATCAAAACAGTGCAAGTAGAAAATATTGAAACATGCAAACCGACGGCTAATGAATGTATGAGCTGCCTGGCTTCATACAAGGTCTTTGATGAAAGGGGTCAGCCACTCGAGCTGGGCAAGGAAACAAACATAGCAAGAAGGCTGGCTCCATTCAGGAGCGTAGACGAATACGAAGGGAAGAACATGAAAGTACTCTTTAACGAGTTTCTGTCTTCAGAGGGAATGATCGAGCTTATTAGACAAAACAGCGAGACCTTATCAAAATGAATTTGCCTTTTCTGATCGATTCCATATTTTTGCCTGCCTGCGCAGGCGCACTGGTCTTTTTATTTTTGCCGCAGCTGCCGGCGGCAATTGCCGACGAACCGCTAAAGGGCAATGTTCAGCATACTTCAATCGACGGTATCACAGAAGGCAGAGCCGACATATTCAATAACCCGCTTTCCGGCGAGTTAACGGGCGGTTTAGTAGATGAATTCGGGCAGGTGAGAATGCCGGCCGGGCTCAGCTTCGATAAGACAGTTCCGCCTGTGGAAAAGGATCTGAAATTACACAAACTCTTCAGCTCAGTAACACTGCCGGCTGAAGACAAGGAAGACAGCTGGTATCAAATTCCACGCTGGCGCGCCGGAGAATTTCATAGAGAAACGCAGGTATCACATACTCGCGGCGGCGACGTGGAAACAACAAGCAGAGTGGACCATGTTTACGGCATGCAAGTAGACAAAGAAGGTGGCATCTGGCACCACATGAGCTGGCCGAGAATAACAAAGCTTTCGCTTGATGGTTACAGCCAGTACAAAATCATCAACCGTTACGAACCTGTGAAAATGAACCAGACAGAATATTGCGTCAAAATATATTCTACAAACATAGACGTCGACGACAAAAGCGGAAAAATAATTCGTCTGGCAAAACAAGAAGAATTCGATCGTTACTTTCCTGCCGGCAAAGGCATTGCCAGAGGAGACTGCATTATTCAGGGATTCAGCCATTACGGCAGGCCCAACACCGAAATAGAATGCTGCTCCGTTGAAGAAAAGCTGGCGAAGCCATTTAACGTGATCAATTCGTTTCGAGGAAAAGATCTGCGCCAGAGTTTCCGCAATTATTTGCAATCACATGAGCTGAGCAAACTGCTGCCTGATTGAATTTTCTGAAATTACCAGAAAAACCCTATGGCTTATAAACTGTGAATCTGGCAAGATGCACTCTTGATATTGCCCGATCGAGCCATCTTTACTCAAATAGCCGAATTTCAGAAGGAGGAACGTGATGCCGCGTTCTTACACCCCCCTTTTTCTACTTTCTTTAGCCGCCCTTGCCGGAACCTGTTTTCTAAACAACAATCCTCTCTACGCCTCGGGTCCGGCAAGCCTGCCTGCTACAGCGGCGCCGCTCAAGAAAATTCCTATAAATCTGGACAGCGCCAGATCACTGAATATTCCAAAACCGAAAACCGATCTCAAACCTGCATTATTCAAACTCGGTCTGAGCGGTTGGGTCATTAAAATACCCGGCTCAAGAGCACTTGCCACTCCAGCCATTTATGACAACAAAATCTATATCGGCGGAGGCTATGGTTCGCACGAATTCTATTGTTTTGACGCAGAGGCAGGCAAGTTAATATGGCAATACAAAACCAGTGACGATGGCCCATCTGCAGCAGTAGTCGAAGACGGCTGCGTAGCTTTCAACACTGAAAGCTGCACTGTTTTTGTGCTCGATGCCAGAACAGGCAAATGCCTCTGGCAGGAATGGCTCGGCGATCCGCTTATGAGCCAGCCGGCTATTTACAAAGGCAGGCTTTATATAGCTTATCCGGGAGGGCAGCGAAATCATGCTCAGAGCCCCGGTCATCGCATGCTCTGTGCCGATTTGAAAACAGGAAAACACTTATGGGATAAACAAATAAGCGCCGATGTTATTTCAGCTCCTGTAATTGACGAAGGCAAACTTTATTTCAGTTGTATGGATGGCAGCTCCTATTGCATGGACACCGCAAACGGCAAAGAGTTCTGGCACAAATCCGACGGAGCAACGAGCGCTCCGGCTGTGGCAAAAGGTCAGCTAATGGTTGCACGAAAAGACAAAAACGAGCGTAACAATGACGTTGAAGAAGGATTACAAATTGCACAAGCAAGAAGCGGCACGCGGGAGTTCAAAGTTTTTGCCAAAGGCAAAGCCCCTTACTTAGCCGGAGCCACCAACGGCACGATTGGACCGCAGGCAATGGACAAAGTTTCATGGTTCAAAAGCCAGGATTCATCAGTCGGCTTTGGCGGCGGTGCACCTGCTGCTGCTCAAATGAGCAAGGCCGCTTCAAATTTAGGCATTAGCAGCGTCGCCGGGGCCTGGG
Organism: uncultured Candidatus Obscuribacterales bacterium; assembly: GCA_964615655.1. GTDB lineage: Bacteria > Cyanobacteriota > Vampirovibrionia > Obscuribacterales > Obscuribacteraceae > JAIEPM01. Next base: position 6,917 of record CAZTQO010000113.1, read on the forward strand.
GTTATCAGGGAGCCCGAGCCTGTTTCAAAAACGGAAAATTCTTCAACAGCCAGGGAAGCAATGTAAATGCCGTACTTGAAGACGGCAAAACAGTAAGCTGGACCGGTGAGGCCCGGGGTAAATTTATTAACGGCAAATCACAGGTATTCAACCCGCCTTCAATGGGGCACAAGAACATGTATCTCTGCAGCGGCGACGGTCACGTTGTATCAATGAAACAAAGCGACGGCTCTGTTGATTTTATGTATTCAACTCCATTTCCGATCAGCTTCCAGCCGGCTCTTTCTGCAGGCAAAATTTACATGGGTACCGGCGACGGTCATCTCGTCTGCCTCGATACAGGTGCACAGGACGCAGACGGCTGGACCGCATGGGGCGGCAATGCACAGCACAACAAACTGGAGTGAGAGTGAGATTGAGATTGACATTGCCGAAACAGTTTTGCCTCACATTCATTCTTTGCCTCAGTCAAATGCAGAGCAATACGCCTGCTTTTGCAGAACCCGAGAGAAGCATCAGCTGCGATGAGGCTCCTTTAGTTCTGAAAGGACCTAGATTTTTCGGGCTTGAAAAAATTGAAGAATATAAAAAAACTGCCGAAACAAAAATTAGAAGGAACTGGTTTCCGCCAAGAGACGCGAATGCCTGCTCTGTCAGTTTTGATTTGAAATCAAATGGCTCAATTGAAAGATTGAAAATCAGCCGTTCAAGTGGACAGCTTGCTTCAGATCAAGCTGCCCTTGCTGCAGTTGACCATGCTAAACCTTTTAACCCATTGCCCAGGGGATTAAACTCAGCAGCTGTTGAATTCGATTTCGATTACAGCGTATTCCTGCGCAGGCCTCCTTCGCCATTTCGCTTCACGAAACTGACCAGAGCATCAGAAGAAAGAAATGAGAATCCAGCTGAATAAGATGGTAGTTCCAGTCAATTGAATGATAGACTAGCAGGGTGTTGAAAAACACCCGCGACGGTGGCATCTTTTCTTCCTATCTT
>CAZTQO010000114.1:0-7870 GCA_964615655.1 uncultured Candidatus Obscuribacterales bacterium
GAAGACAGCAACAGTTGTATTGACCAGATTTCATTCATGCAATCACACGGAGCCTTGATCACAGCCGGGCTTTTTCGCGGAAAAGACAGTGTGCTCTCGGGTCCGGCAGGTGGATTGGTCGGAGCAATCAAAGCCGCGGCAGACTGCGGCTTTCAAAAGCTCATCTCGTTTGATATGGGTGGAACATCGACAGATGTTAGTTACTTTGCCGGAGAGATAGAACACATTTATGACAGCGAAATTGCCGGGCTACGCATTCGCGCTCCCGTTTGCGATATTCACACAGTAGCAGCCGGCGGCGGCTCGATTCTAAGCTTCAACGGCGGACGTTACCGGGTCGGACCGGAATCCGCCGGAGCTATTCCCGGACCGCTTTCCTACCGGCAAGAAGGTCCCCTGACTCTAACTGACGCGAACCTCATGCTTGGGCGCATCCAGATCGATTCTTTCCCAAAGATCTTCGGCAAAGAAAAGAACGAAGGGCTTGACCTGCCCAAAGTACAGGAAGCATTTGCCGCACTTGCAACTGAAATCGCCACAGAAAGCGGCAAGTATAAGAGTCCTGAGCTGATAGCCTTCGGATTCTTGAAAATAGCCGTGAACAAAATGGCAAACGCCATAAAGCATGTCAGCATTCAGCGCGGGCATGAAATCAGAGACACCGTGCTGGTTTGCTTTGGTGGAGCAGGTGGGCAACTTGCCTGCTTGATTGCCGAAGAGCTTTCAGTGAGCAAGATAATTATCCATCCGCTAGCCGGACTGCTTTCCGCCTACGGCATCGGACTTGCTGAAACCGCAGTTCAAAAAGAGCTGGAACTTGACCTGAAACTACAAGATACAAGAAAGGAAAATCTTGACAGAGAACTAGCAAGTCTCCAGGCAGAAATAGGGTCCTCACTCAATTACCAGGGTCCGCAGCAGGAGCTGGTTTTCAAAAACAAAGCATTGATAAAACTGGAAGGAAGCGACTACGAACTTGCTGTCGATTACGACGAAATCGAGCAAATGAAGCTTGCATTCAATGAAAAACATCTGAGCAGATATGGCTTCATCGATGAAAATCGCGACCACGTACTTAGTAGTTTATCCGTGCAAGCTGCGCTTCTTCAAAAAGATAAATTGGAGTTTGGCCGGCAAGAATCTGCGGAAAGTACAGACCTAAAGACAGCGCAGTCCCTTGAGCAGGAATGCAAGTCCCTTGAGCAGGAATGCAAGTCCCTTGAGCAGGAATGCAAGTCCCTTGAGCAGGAATGCAAGTCGATCGAACCGGCAGGCAAGATTCGCTTAGAAAAGCAGCTGAACAATTGCAGTCTATTTGCCGGAGCAAACGAAAATAGCGCCCGCTGGCTGAGCTGTCTGAAAATTGAACGGTCTTCTTTGAGAACAGCTGAGCCAATCGAGGGACCTGCAATTATCACCGAACCTCACACGACAACAGTCGTTGAGCCAGGCTGGAATCTAACCCTTCTAAGAAACGACACATTACTGCTTAGAAAAGTGGAAAGCATGTCACTAGCAAAAGACTTAAGTGCAAAAGACCTAAGTGCAAACAATTCAAGCGCCGCAGAGTCAAAATCAAGCAATTCGCCACCCGGCAATGTCCCGAAAGCTCCCGGCAATATGCCAACAGAACCCATCGCAGGCAAGCCCGATCCAGACCCCATGACTTTAGAGCTTTTCAACAACCTGTTCAGCTTTGTAGCTGAGCAAATGGGACTGACTTTGCAAAACACAAGCAAATCGGTAAACATAAGAGAAAGACTTGATTTTTCCTGCGCAATTTTTGACTCTGGCGGAAATCTGGTAGCTAATGCACCACATATCCCGGTACACCTTGGTTCGATGGCAGATGCAGTCAAGAACCTGCTAGAGCTCAAAGGCAAGAGTATGCAACCTGCTGACGCTTATGCCACAAACGACCCTTACAAAGGCGGCACTCATTTGCCGGACATAACTGTAATAAGTCCGGCTTTTGACCAGGACGGAAAGCTTCGCTTCTTTGTGGCATCCCGAGGGCACCACGCCGACGTCGGCGGCATCAGTCCCGGCTCGATGCCCGCAGACAGCAAGCACATCGACGAAGAAGGAATTCTTTTTCAGCAATTGCTGGTCATGAGCAAAGGTAAAGTGCAGGAGCAAGAAATACTGAAACTGCTTGGATCAGGCAAATATCCGGCACGCAATCCAGACCAGAACCTGGCGGATCTCAAAGCCCAGATTGCTGCAAATAATTCCGGCATTCGCCAGCTTGAAGCTTTGTGCGGGAAATGGGGCGAAAAGACAGTTCTGGACTATATGCAGCATGTGCAAAACAATGCCGAGTACTGCGTGCGAAAGGCAATCAGCAAGCTGCACTCCGGTCAGTTCAACTGCAGTATGGACGACGGCATGCAAATTGCAGTTCGCATCGACATCGACCAGAGCAAGTCCGAAGCAACTATAGACTTCACCGGTACTAGCAAACAGAGCCGCAGCAATTTCAATGCACCCCTTGCCGTATGCAAAGCAGCAGTGCTCTATGTTTTCCGCACTCTGGTCAGCGATGAAATTCCACTCAATGCAGGCTGTTTCCGCCCCCTGAAGCTAATTGTGCCCGAGGGTTGTCTGCTGAATCCCCGTTATCCGGCACCGGTGGTGGCAGGAAATGTTGAAAGCTCACAAGTAATTGTCGATACGCTTTATGCTGCCCTGAAAATTATGGCAGCTTCCCAGGGAACTATGAACAACCTCAGCTTTGGAAATGAGAAGCTTCAGTATTATGAAACCATATGCGGAGGCAGCGGCGCCGGCAAAGACTTTGATGGCGCCGGGCCGGTGCAGACCCATATGACCAATTCAAGGCTCACCGATCCGGAATTGCTGGAATCAAGGTTTCCAGTGAGGCTCCTTGAGTTTAGCATCAGGCAAAACAGCGGCGGCAAAGGTAAAAGGCAGGGCGGTAAGGGGGCCTGCCGCAAGATTCTTTTTCTGGAAAAGATGAGCGCATCCCTGCTGTCAAACAGGCGCATCACGCAGCCGCATGGTCTTGAGGGCGGCGGCGCTGGCGCTAGAGGCAAAAATTACGTCGTAAAAGCAGGCGGAGATTTACTTGAATTGCCCTACCGGGCCGGATTTGACCTTGAAGCCGGCGACGTGCTTGTGATTGAAACCCCAGGCGGCGGCGCATTTGGCTCGGAATCAGAAGATCGTGACTAAAGCCGCCCGCGTGCAACAAAGCCCTCGGTGATCAAGAAAGAAAGCGAAAACTACAGGCAAAATGTTTGGAAAGGCTTAAACAGTGGAATGTAGCCACTGCGGGCTCTTTGCGAATTTCGAGGTTTAAGGCATGTCAAGGCGGAAAGTTTTCAGGCTAGTTTTTGCACTTGGCTGCCTTTCCTTACTTGCAACACCTGCACCTGCAATTGAACCGGGAACCAAAATTTGCAGTAATCACAGGCATCACCGCGACCATCACAGCGTCAAGGTACCGGAAGTCAAACAGAGCATGACTGTTAACGCCAAGCCTGAACATGTCTGGGAAGCTATCCAGCATGAACGCAAGGGTATGGATCGCACACTTCTTTCTTATGACGGAAAAGAAGCAACTATAGACGAAAAATTCGCTTCGCTTCCCATAGTCGGTGCAGCCACATGTACATATATAGAGAAAGAAAGCAGCACAAATGAGCGCATTGACTATGCACTTTTGCGTTCGGACCGTTTTATTGTTTTCCAGGGGAGCTGGATTATTTCACCTGGCAAAGACGGCAGCTCTACAGTAGTAGAGCTGAGCAACGCCATAGATCCCGGAATCAGAGTGCCTTTCTGGCAGGATATTACAAAACTTGCGGCTCACAGAATGATCAAAAGAAGGCTTGAGTCAGTTACCGCCTATGCAGAAAAACTGCATAAGGGCGAAACTCTGATCCGCTAAGCTGAAGCAACTACGAAAGAAGAAGATCGATCAGGAAGCTGCCGATTTACTCAAAACCAGCTCATCAGCTGAATTTCAGGTCGTTTCCCAACTCGGGACATGTGATTAAGCTCTCGTCAAAGCCCACGGAACAGACCCGGGCTCATAAGTGATCAAAACACGCAGACCAGTCCCCGGCTCATGCTCAGATCAAGACGTCCTGAATATGGCCGGGAGAGATTTCCGATATCTTTTCTACTTTGCCAAGTTCCTTGCATACCGCAACTAATTTGAGCAGGATTCTGTCGGTAACTTCATTGCCGCGACCAAAATTGTCCTCGGCAATTGCAAAAGCACTGTCAAGCACGGGCTCGGCATCTTTGAACTCACCGGCATGTACAAGACAATCACTTTTGGCTTCCAAACAAGCTATTAACTCCTTGCCGTCCCGCCCATAAAGGCGCTCACGTACTGCAAGTGAGCGATCGTAACAAGCAGCTGCCGTGTTATGGTCAGATTTTTTGCAAAAGACTTCAGCTAGTTTCTCGATTCCTTTTGCATACATAACCGAATCAGCACCAAAATGCTTGGAGCGCAGCTGCACTGAAAGCTTGAGTATTTTGATTGAAGCATCCAGATCTGCTTGAATAATTTTCAACTCAGCATAATCGTCCACCATGCCGATTGCCTTTTCCGGATTCAAATTTTGATTTACCGAAGCAATCTCCAGAGCTCGTTTGTAGTGATTTTCTGCTTGCAGCCACTGCTGACGCTGGCTATAGATCTTTGCAAGTTTCTCATGACCAAAAGCCAGCTCCGCGTGTGTGGGCGGCAAGCGCGACTCCAGTTCGCTCAGTTGCTTGCTTGTCGTTTTCAATTCTTCAGCAAGAGCGCTGCGGCTTTTGGGAACACAGTTGAAAAGCTCGAGAACCTCATCAAGTCCTTTGCCAAGTTCAAAACAATAGCGTGTAATCCAGATAGAAAGCTGCCTTGTGATCTCGTTGTTAGCCACCAGAAGTTGTGCTTGCAAAATCAGCTCCAGCTGAGGTTCGTTAATTAGTCCGGCTTGCACAATTGCACGTCCCAGAGCAATCTTGTCACGTTTGGAAATCTGCCAGGCCCTTGTCACCTGCTCCTCACTGGCTGCGCCGCTGCCTTTCAAAAGTTCACCCAGAGTGACCTTCTCTGCATCTCGAGTCGACTTACCCATGGTTTCGACATAGCGCCTCAGGACAGACAAAACATGCTCGTCTTCAAGCCCGTACTGCAAGTTCAGCATGTTGAACGACTCGATAAAATGTCTTTCCGCATCTGAGAACTTGCGTCGTGATACATGGTACTCAGCCGATGCATGCAGGACCTTGGCATACTCTCTTGACTCACGCTGTCCTGACTCTTCCAAAAGCTTTTGCGCTTGAGCCAGAAGCGCCTTAGCGTCTTCATGCCGTCTTTGCTCAATTGCCACCGTGCTCAGCTTGGTCAGTATGTTGGAAAGCTCAGCCACCGCTCTGGGTTTGCACTTCTCAAATATCTCCATAGCCTCGTCATACTTTGACTCAGCCCTTGCAGTAAGCTTGTTTCTGGCATAGGCATCTCCTATGGCTTCGATAGCCTTGCCCAGCCCAACTCCTTCTGCTGCTGCAGGATCTTTAAGGGCTTTCTTAGCTGCAACAATGTCCTCCGGTTCCTGAAAAGGATTGTAGTTAGGACTGCTCCAGCCGACTTTCTGCAAAGCTTCAGCCTCAAGCATGCCATCGCTTCTCATAATGGTGAGCACCCGCACAGCAACTCTGCCGCTCATGCTTTCAAGCTTGCAGAGTTTCTGAACATCAAGCGCACACTTAATATCCGGCTCCGTGCAGATTCTAAGCTGCACAAGCACTTTGCCCAGCGATTGAAAATTTTTGCGAGAGAGCTCAACTGCCCGTTGAATGTCCTGCTCGCTGGCAAACCCGGCTTCCTGCAGGAGTTCGCCCAGCTTTTTTACTTTTGAGTCAGAAGATCCAAACATAGACAAGAACCGCTATGACCGATAAATACGGAGCAATGAGTAAAAAGCTCGATTAGCATCCCACTCTCTAGTATTGATGAAACAATGCCTATTTGGCAAGTCTGAGCAAGAACTATCAGACAGTCTACTGCCGACGACTTCCTGCTAAGACAAGCTGCGCCTGAGTAGTGCCCTGAGGCTTTCCACGGCCGATTCAAGCAAATTTTGATCAAGCACAGGCTCAAGTGGGTATGACATGATGCCTCTGCCTTTATAAGCAGCAATGAAATCTTTGTCTCGCGGGATCAGGTGCAAGTGATAATGTGCAACAGCTTCAGCCAGAGAAAAGGTATAAATTCGCTCCGGTTTGACCAGCTGCTTTTGAGCTTTCATAAGAGCGCCGAGCACTTTTCCATACTCGGCCAGCTCAGAGGCTGATGCCTCGGAAAGATCAAGAAAATGTCTTGCCGGCTCCAGAATGCAATAAGCAGCTATTCTGGTTTCTTTGCTATGCCTGATGCGCCAGTGCTTTGTTTCCATAACAAAATAGGGCGGCTTTTTTGCTTCTGTACAAATAAGGCAATCCTGCCTGCTTGCTGTCATGAACTTATCCTCCTTGCAAAAAGCCCCGTATTCTTTGCTTAAACGATGGTTTTAAGAGCCGCTTCTCGCCCTCTTTTCTCATTCACAAACAAGAGTGACAGCAAGCCCAGAAGAAAAAATGCAGTGGAAGATAGCAAAGCCAGTCTAAGATTGTTGCCGCTCAGCATGGTTACAAGCCCGAAACTTAGAGGTCCGATAGCAGCAGCAAGTTTTCCGGCAAGTCCCCAAAGACCGAAAAACTCACCAGAGCGTCCCGGAGGTGAAAAAAGTCCGACAAGCGCCCGTCCGGATGAACCGCTTGCTCCCATGGCAAGCCCGATTAAATTTGCCAGGAGCCAGAACGTATTTTTGTCTTCACAGAAATAGGCACCGGCAGTTGCAATAATCCAGAGGCTGAGTGATATGGCAAGTGTGAAAATGGAACCAATCTTATCCTGCACAAAGCCTATTATGAATGCGCCAAGTGCTGCAGTTACATTGACCGCAAAGATCATCAAAAGCAAATCATTAGTTTTGAAACCCATTACTCCCTGCGCGTAAACAGAAGCAAGAGTCATAACCGTAGTTGTGCCGCAGGTATAAATGAGCAAGCAAATCAAAAAGCGAAAAAGATCCTGATAATGCAATGCATGCTCGAGGGTTTGCCTCAGCCTGTCAAAACCGGTTGTAAGCACATTCTTGCCCCGGACCAAAAGATCAGGCAAAGCTCTTTCTTTGACAAAAATGAAAAGCGGAAGCGAACCGATCCCATAAACAAGACCCGTAATTACCATGGTCCCCGGCACATAAGCATCGGCAGCCTGTCCTGACTTTTTAGCGGCCATTATGTAAACAAAGCAAAGAGCAAGTGCCAAGAGTCCACCAAGATAGCCTACAGACCAGCCAAAAGCAGATACACGGCCCATGTCTCGACGGGCAGCAAGTTCAGGCAAGAATGCAGCTACAAGATCCTCGGCGGTGCCATAAGCAAAATTAGCCAGAGTCAAAGCAATCATGCCTGCAACATAAGCACCCGCTCCCACAAGTGAAAGCGAGAATGTGCACAGCACACAAACTGCAGTTGCAATCGAAAGCATTTGCTTTTTGTTTGCATAAGCATCGGCTATGGTGCCTAAGACCGGCGCTGTAATTACGATGGCAATACTGGAAATTGAAATTGCCAGTGTCAATAGAAAAGTTCCCTGACCGGGCGCAAGCTCGGGACTTTTTCCGGCTACCACTTCAACGAAATATGGATTGAAGATTGTTGTTGAAACTATTGTCGCGTAAGCTGAATTAGCAAAGTCATACATCGCCCATGAGAGAATCTCCTTTGCTGGAGCAGTTTTGCTTGTCTCATTCTGCAACTGCATAAAGTTTACTTGCACTCGTTAACTGCATACTCG
>CAZTQO010000115.1:0-7730 GCA_964615655.1 uncultured Candidatus Obscuribacterales bacterium
AGGGATTAAGCCCCTCGCACTTTCCGGGCGACCTGTGGTCGCCGAATACTTACTTGCACCTGAATTATTCATGGAGTGCGCGCCACTAAGGTCTGCCGCATATAGGGCAGGTATGCGACAAGAAGTATTGCCGAAAAAGGGAAATCCGGAGCTAATGGAATTGCAAAACACCAACAGATACGGATTTGCTAATGATAATAGCTGAAAATGCCGAAAAAGCTGAGAAAAAGGCAAAAAAACAGGACAGAAAGGAGCTGGAATTCCAGCCCCTTTCTGCTCGGCAGACTTACTTGTCGCCGATTCGGCGATCTTGCGTGGTGCGCAAGATCATGGAAATGGCAGGCAGCCGGAGATTTTGAAAGTGACCATCAGGGTCTCCCTTTCATGTTTAGATTGCCCGAAGCCGCCGCCTTAAAATTTGCGGCTCTCAAGCTTCAAGCATTCAGAAAAATTGCTGCAAGAATCCGGGGTTCATGCCTGTGTGTTTCTTTCTGATTTCGTGTGTGTTGGAGTTTGTGAACGTAGTTTCCCTGCTCAAGCGGGAGATAGAAGCTTTGCTAGCAAGCGCGCGGCTTAAGCTCTCGACTCTTGCAGAAAGCAAAAGATCTGCCTGAACGCTGCTCGCTTGTCGCAGGCACCGGCACCGGCTCCGTTTGCGCGGCAGCTCAGCTCTTCAAGCGCGAGCTTTCCCACAAAGTAATCATGGATAAGTGGTCGATCCTGCTTGCTGGCGCTTGTGAGCAAAGCATCGAGCTCTTCAAGCATCAGCCCTGAAATGCTCGAGCTTTTGCTTGCGATTTCTTTAACAAGCGGGTAGGTCTTGAGTAGCTGCGACACCCAGTCCAGAGCGTCAAAACCGCGCCAGCCAAGGGCGAAGAGCTTGTATCTTTGAATGGCTTCTTCGATGGCGCGTTCCGGATTGCGGCTCCAGTTGCCGTTTTGGATCGAATCTTTCATATTTCTCCTTGCGTGAAAAAAGAAAGCGGAAGACTGCGTTGCAGCCTTCCGCTAATGGGTTTTCATGAATAAACAGAAAGCCAGCCTCAGGCAAAAGACCGGAGGTCTTTCTGCTGGCTGCTTATATGGCTTTCTTTGTTTAGATCGGTCGGGAGTCGAGAAAAGAACTTACTGTGTGTTTTGAAGATGAAAAACGCAGGCTTCCATAATCAAGCTTTTGTAAAGGCTGCTTAAAACCTGCTCCGGTCTCTAAGAATTCGGTCGCACGCATAATTTGCGTCCGTCTACAAGAACCTGGCAGCACTCCTTTTCAGAATCCCATTCGCCCTGCTGCTCTTCTTTCACCCAGAAACAGATTTGATGTGGTGTGGGTGTGTCGACGATGTAGCAATACTGTTTCATGACTATAACTTTGCAGCTTGATTTGCTGGCCGGGTTGATAGCCTGTCCGCAGTCCGCGAGTCTCACTTTGGTTCTCAGGAGTCTGATCCGGGCATTTCCCAGTGTGCGTCCGAAAAGCAAGCCGATGATGGCGCCGGAAAGAATGAACGAAAGGTGATGTGAGATTTCGCTGGAATACTGGTATGCCGAATATTGCAGGATGATGTCTGTGACAGCAAGCAATATCAGGATGCTGGTTAGTTTTGAGTCGTTTGTCATTTTTTTTTTTTTTTCCTCATGGAATTTGTTTTGAGAGGACCTTTCGAGAAAAAAAGCTGGCAGAACAAAAGAGAGGAGTGTCTAAAAAGGCACTCCTCTCCTGCGGTTACAGAAAGTGTCATGAACTCAGCCGGGCATAAATGGTTGCCTGGGTGAAAGTCAGCTCGAATCTGCGGTAAGTCTTCGCTTTGTTCTTTCGTTTCCTGTTTTGATCAAAATGGTCCCGCTAGAAAATAAGCAAGCAGGATAACTGGGAACAAGCAGTTCTTACAGCTGGAGGCGGTGTATACGCTGCTCTGGCACGGCGAAGCTAGCGCTAAGGATGGACTAATCAGCGTCGCATGCTGGTCCAGTCTGCAGTACTGGCGTTCGAGTGTGCCTGATTGCCGCCGTTCTCTTTGGCTTCGTTCAAAAGCTTCTCTACTGTGTTCAGCCATGTACGCATGTTCATTTTGTGACTGAAACTCGCAAAGGCCACACTAAGTGTTGATTTGAACGGTCCGGCAGCCGCGTATTGCTGGACATTGCTGAAGTCCAGAACCAGTTGCTGAGCCAGCTTTTCTACCTGAAAGTCATCCAGATTTTCGAGAACGATCGCGAAGCGATCGCCGCTGAGGCGCCCGATTAGTGAAGCGTTTCGTAGAGATTTGCCGATCATTTTTCCCAGGCTTGCAATTACTTTATCACCTACTGCATATCCGAAACGATCATTGATAATGTGCATCGAATCGACATCCGCAACCAGGAGTGTAAGCGAAAAGCGGTGTGAGTCTGGTTTTGCCAGGTTGCTTGCTTTCTCCATGAAGGGTCCGAAATTGAGACAGCCGGTGAGTCCGTCGCGATCGATCAATTTCTTTAGTGTTCTTGCTTTTTCAAGACGACCGGATACTGCAGCAGCCAACAACTGTGGTGCAATAGGCTTAATCAGGTGATCGTCGCCTCCGATGCGTGCACTTTTGATATGCATATCGAGTGCATTTTCAGTAGTTAGAAAAACCACCGGTAGTGCAGCGTACCTGTCCTTTTGCCTGATATATTGGGCGAGGTCGAATCCGGTCATCTGTCCCAGCATGATATCCAGCAGTACCAGATCAGGATCGCTTTTCAAAAACGTTTCTTCAAAACGGGCCGGATCTTGAAGAGAAACAACATTGTATCCGGCTGATTCAAGGGTGAGTTTGATGAACTCAGCCTGATCCGGGTCGTCTTCGACCGAGAGTATTGTGTATTTGTCCGGGCGATCACGGTCCATTAAGTGCTGGATTTTGTCCAGAATTTCTTCTTCATCGATCGGATGCTCAAAAAAAGCATCGGCGCCGCTTTTAATTGCTGCCACTTTATCCAGAAAACCTGCTTGCTTGCTCAGAAAAATGATTGGAGGTCTTTCTCCTCCGGGGGCGGATCGCACAAGATGAGCCAGTTCATATGCGTTTCCGTCTGCAAGGGGCAGGCTGATCACCAGAGAGTCCGGTAGCCGGTTCATTATTGCTTCTTTTGCAGAGGAGAAAGTAAGTGCTGTTTGAATCGTTACCCCGCGGTCTTGAAGCTCTCGTGTAAAACTGTGAAGACTCGCCTGGTTGCTTTCGACAAGCAGGAGCCTGGGTCGATCTTGCTTTGAAGAATCAAACTCGGAGCTTGTTGAGACTTGCTCTCGATCGCCACTTGCAATCGTTTGCCTGATTGCTCTTGCCAGGCTGCTCAAACGCTCACTTTCGTCCGGGCTCACAGACCTGGCCGTGTTCAGAATCCTGTCGCAAATCTCCTCGCCCTGCAAGCCCAGCTTGCTTACTTGCTCGAATCCGTAGATCCCTCCAGAACCGGCACACCAGTGAAAGAGCTGCCTGATTTCGGCAAGCACATTAAAGTCTCCTGGCTTGCTTGCCAGATCTTCGATAAGGTCTCTCAGGGAATCAAGCCTTTCGCCAGAGCGCTCCAGGAATTGACTGCGAAGACTGTTGAACTTGTTTTGCCATTCCTGCATTTGCTTCTTCCTTGTTCTGCGTGCTTATTCCTGCTCGTCTCTCTTTTGAGATTTATCTGGAAGGCGGTTTGACGATTGCCCTGTTTCCTCCCGCATCTTTTGCTTTCTTAAGTGCATCTTGTGCCGAACTGAGCCATTCCTGAACTGACATTCCCTGTTCAAGCACGGCTACGCCGCCGCTGCAGGTTACCGATACGGAACGTCCCTTGACCAGTTGGGGTGTACCGCTGATGGCGCCCAGCACTTGCGAGGACAGAGATTGAAGCTGTTGAGCGTTTAAATGCTCGAGCACGATGGCGAATTGATCGTTGCCGAAACGTGCGATCAGATCCGTATTTCTGAAGCCTTTCAAGAGCATGTTTGCAATGTTTGAAATTATGCGATCTCCGGCTGCAAAGCCCATTTTTTCATTTATTTTCTTCATGTTGTCTATATCGATCATCATCATCGCGGGAGCGCTGCGGTAACCATCAAGATTTGCCAGTTTCTGGGCTCTTTCCATGAAGCTGCCGTAATTCAGGCAACGAGTCAGCCCATCACGATCGATAAGGCGCTTGAGTGCTCGTGCTCGTTCGAGGCGGCTTGCTACAGTAGCTATCAGTAGTTGTGGCGCTACTGGTTTTATCAGGTGCTCGTCACCGCCGGCGATGGCGCTTCGGATGTGCTGGTGCAGTTTGTTCTGTGTGGTCAAAAACACAATCGGCAGGGGCGCAAAACGGTCGTTTTGCCTGATGTATTTAGCCAGCTCGAAGCCGGTAAGATCACCTAGAAGCACATCAAGCATCACAAGATCCGGCTCGAAGGAAAGAAAGTGTTCTTCGAACTGTTTCGGGTCGGAAATGTGCATTACCGTATATCCGGCAGAGCGCAGCGTGAGTTTGATGAAATTGGCCTGATCCGGGTCATCTTCAACGGAGAGAATCTTGTAGTTTTCGTTCTTTTCACGATCAAGGAGTGCAAGCAGTTTTTCTGTAAGATCTCCGAGTTCGGCAGGGTATTCAAAAAAGGCATCAGCCCCTGCTCTTATGGCCTGAACCTTGTCCAGAAAAACAGCTTGTTGGCCAAGAAGAATAACAATCGGCTTGTGTCCGGCCTCCATGGCCCTCATGTATTCAACCAGCTCATATCCGTTGTTGTCTATTAGCGGTGCACCTACTATGAGTACGTCCGGCAGTCTTTCTTGAATGGCTGCTTTCACTTCACTGGCACTGACAAAGCCTTCCACTAAAAGCCCTCGTTCTTCGAGCGTAGCTTTTATTGGCCCGAGGTTGCTAAGGTTGGTATCCACCAGAATTGCGAATTTTCGGTCTCCTGGTATGTGGGCCAGGCGCGCTGGTTTGCGTGCTTCGTTTGTGACTCTTGGTGCCAGGAGCTGTGTGTTGTCTGGAGCAGGAAAGCTGCTGCTTGCAGGTGGCAGGGCTTGCGGTGCTCCCGAACTGTGGGTCATTGGCGGAGAGGCAATCGGCATTTCAGCTCCGAGAATTTTTGTAGTTTCGCCTGTAGCGCGTGGAAGCGCATGTTGTGCTGTTGTGCGGATCGCAGACTCGGCATGGGGATTTGCAGGAAAAGGTGCAGCGGTTGCAGCAGTGCTATTTTCATAACTGTTTACCGGCAGGGAATTCATCGAATTGAAAGCAGCGGCAGAGGAAGTAGGCGGCGCGTTCGTCTGCCCTGCTGAACCTTGACCAGAAGATCTGTTTGCTGCTTCCTGGATCGTGTTCATCAAAGCTCCGGGCGGTATCAGCAGCTCTGCGGTGTTTCGCATTTTTTGCTGAACCAGGGTTTCATCTGCGGGAGCTTCTTGTTTCGGTACAGAAATCTGAGCTGCAAAAAGCTGTTCGACTGTGTTTAGCGCAGTTTGCAACTTTGCATGGTCTGCAACTGATACTGCGGTGTTGAGTTTGAGGAGATAATCGCAGAGTTCCTCACCATAGGTGCCCCATTGCGTGATATCGTCGAAGCCGTAAGTTCCGCCGGAACCTGCCAGCCAGTGAAAATGCTGCATTATCTGCCGGAGAATCGAGATGTCAGCCGGGTTGTGTTTCAGTCTTTCAAGAAGCGACTCAATTGCCTGCAAACGGTCTTTAGACCGTGTCACGAATTGGACTTTTAAGTCTTGAAATTGGTTATCCCAACTTGTCATGAGCCTGCCTTGCACCCTGCCTGCTGCTTGATCTATACCCGCAACCGCTATTTGATTTAAGCAAAAATTGCATGTTTTTTTGGGAATTTATCGAAAAAAACGACTGATATTGTCAGAATTCAGTTTAACGCTCATTTTCGGAAACTGCCTTTCTTATTGAGCTTTATTAGCAAATCAAGTGCATTTGCTCAAGAAAATTTCAGATGGCTGAAGCTAGTATAAGTTCAGGCAGGGAGGACGCGGCATGAATCTCAATGGATCGGCTGGTAAACAAGGGATGGAAAAAGCTCTGGGCTGGCTGGTAAAGCAACAGTACCAGAAGCCTGATTCACTGGAGGCGTCTGCGATTTGTGACAGCTTTGAGCAGGTTGCCAGGCGTGTTCCCCGTAATATTTGTGCCGACCCTCAAGTGGAAGCTAAGAAAGCAGTTTCTGAAACAGTAAAGTCAGGGCTGAGTGGTCTAAAAAAATCGCTTCTTAATTGCGTTGCCGAGGCAGACTGTGTTTACATGACTGAATATGCAAAGGCGCTTGCTGAGCTTGCAGGCGATTATCTGGGACTGCTGCTTGAATATTCGGAAACTAGCAATCAGGAAGGCAGGAACTTTCAGCTGACACTTCTAAGCGAAAATCACAAGGCAAAAATTATTCTCAGCGCAAGTTGTCCTTTAGACGGAACTGGTGAAGGACCCACAGTTCGAGCCGACTATACAATAGCAGGAGCAGGCTCCGATCAAAAAGTCAGGGCTGCAAGCGATTATGATCTTTCTCGTTTTCTTGCTAAGCCCTGAAACGGAGAGCCAATTCAAGACAGGAGCAAGGGTGAGTAAGAACAAGCTAGCTGCAGTAATTTTCGATATGGATGGCACCCTTGCTGATTGCCGGCATCGTTTGCACTATGTAAGCAGCAGCAAAAAAGACTGGGAAAAATTTTTTGACAGAGCATCAGAAGACAGGCCCCGACCTGAAATAGTGAGACTCTGCCTGGAGCTCGCCAGAAACAATGCAATTCTGATTGCTTCAGGCCGTCCGGAAAAACTCAGGAAGGTTACTGAGCGCTGGTTGAAAGAATACGAAATCCCTTTTGAAGCTATTTATCTGCGCTCAAACAACGACAGGCGTCCTGATGGGACCGTGAAAGCTGAAATGCTGGCATTGATCAAAGAGAATGGCTTTGATCCCTGGCTGGTGATTGATGACCGGGACAGTGCAGTGGATTCATGGCGCAAGCTTGGGCTTGTTTGCTTGCAGTGTGATGAAGGACGTTATTAGCTAGTGGTAAATGTTGCTGAAAAACTTCTGCGTAGCGCTTGCTGCTGCTTCTTGCTTAAGTATTTTGCCATCTCTGTCGAATATGAGCCGTTTTGATTCCCGCCCGCCTGCGTCTCTGTCTATTACCTCGCTGCCGTTTGTGCTGTAGGTGGTAGTTTGAGAGCTGCCGTCAGTGCGTTTCACAATTTTTCTGCGGGTACCGTATTCGTCGCTTCTAAACTCGCTTATTTTTGTGCCGTCAGGCTTACGTATGAATCGGTCGCCGTTATCACTTTCCTTGATCAGATTATCTTCGTTGTCTATTCTTGCCGTGCCTGTCCAGTTCCATATTTGGCAGTCTTGCCTGTGAGTATTGTCCGGACAGTTGGAGCTGCAGGCCGTCCAGTTGTTGCCGTCTGAGCTGTACCAGCACAGTCCGTTTGTTTCGCGCATAAATGAAGCTCTGCCGTTGCGGTCATAGCCCAGTGTAAATGTGATTTCGCCTGCTTTGTTTTTGCCGTGAATGAGTTTCATTGCAGCATTGCCCCCAACCGAGAAATACTTCCTGGAAGTATGGAGTCCAAACGTTGAACGAATGTTGAAATTCTCTAAGAGGACTCAAATTTAGCAAGAGCCGGGCTGCCAAGCCGCTAATATACTAAATAGCATAGTATAAGTCGGGCTCCTGGATTATTCATCCAAGTCTTTTGGGTCTTGTATAGAATCTTGGAAATTGGCT
>CAZTQO010000116.1:0-6949 GCA_964615655.1 uncultured Candidatus Obscuribacterales bacterium
AAGATTTCGACGACAGTTTGCATTTATTGCAGGACGACAAGATTCACTATGATCGCCAGAATATAGGCATTGTAGTAGCCGACACATTTGAAAATGCGGCTCTGGCAGCAGCCCTTGTTAAAGTTGAATATGAAAGCAAGCCGGTCAAATCTCATATGGATGATCATATGAGTGCGGAAAAAAGTGCTGACGGCAAGGAAACAAAAGAAGAAAGGGGCAATTTTTTTGCAGCAGCAAATTCAGCTGAGCTGAAACTGGAGCAAACTTATGTAACGCCTGCCGAGATTCATTCTCCCATGGAACCTCATGCGACCACTGCTGTCTGGCAGGGCGACAAACTGGAAGTATATGAAAGCACGCAGGCGATATTCAATACTCGCAATAAGCTTGCCAAAGCGTTTGCTCTGCCGGCGGCTAATGTCAGAGTAGTAAGCAAATTCCTTGGTGGGGGCTTCGGCACCAAACTCAGCACCTGGTCCGCAACAGTCCTCTGCGTGCTTGCTGCCAGGATATGCCGCAGGCCGGTTCGCCTGGCACAAAGCAGGCAGAACACATACGGTGGAACCGGCTATAGACCCCGGACAGTGCAAAAGCTATCTTTGCTTGCAAGTAAAAACGGTAAACTTACCGGTATCAAACATGAATGTATATCTGAATCTTCGAGCTTTCATGATTTTGTTGAAGACGGCACCGACATTTCGGCAAGAATGTACGAGTGCCCCAATGTGCTTACGAGTTCAAAGATTGTGCCTCTGGATATCGGCAAACCCACATGGATGAGAGCTCCCGGTGAGTGTCCCGGTGCCTTTGCACTTGAGTCGGCAATGGATGAGCTTGCTTATTTAAGCGGCTTAGATCCACTTGAGCTGAGGTTGCTCAACTATGCAAAGAAAGACGGCAAAGAGAATTTGCCATGGTCAAGCAAGTCGCTTAAAACATGCTATGAAAAAGGTGCTGAGCGCTTTGGCTGGCAAGCCCGTAATCCTGAACCTGGCAGCATGAAAAAGGGCAATTTGCTTCAGGGTTGGGGTATGGCAGGCGGTTTACATCCTTACTTTCAAATGAAAGCCAGTGCCGAGCTGAGTTTTGATCAAGATGGGAAAGCAAGAATCAGATGCGGAACACAAGACATAGGCACCGGCACTTATACGATCATGACCCAAATAGCCGGCGAAACGCTGGCGTTGCCTGTGGATAAAATAGACTTTGAGCTTGGTGACACGCTTATGCCGGAAGCTCCTCTTTCAGGCGGTTCTATGACTGCTGCCACAGCCGGCACTGCTGTGCAGGCTGTCTGCCTTGAGGCTCTTTCAGAACTAAAAAGACTGCTAGCAGCAGACAAAAACTCGGTGCTCTTCGGTCTTGCCCAAAAAGATATAGTCGCAGCAAAGCAAGGCTTGTGTGCGGCCTTTGATCCCGACAAAGCAGTTTCATATGCCGATATAGTCAAAAGCAGCGGCAAGAAAAGTTTGAAATTTAAGTCAAGTGCCGATTCCGGCGCTGCTGCCCAGAACTATGCCAAACACTCCTTTGCGGCTCACTTTGCCGAAGTTACGGTCGACCCGGAGCTGGGGACGATCAGGGTTACGCGCTTTGTTTCAGCAGTTGCTGCCGGACGCATTCTCAACCCCAAAACAGCTGCAAGCCAGATCAAGGGTGGTATTATATACGGTATCGGTATGGCTTTGACCGAAGAGATCTTGCGGGATCGAAAAAGCGGTCGGATAATCAACGCGGATCTGGCTGAGTATCACTTGCCTGTGCATGCCGATGTGCCTGATCTTGAAGTCGAATTCATAGACGAGAAAGACGAGATTATCAATCCGCTTGGTGTGAAGGGCGTTGGCGAGATTGCCATAATCGGCGTTGCACCGGCAATTGCAAACGCCGTTTATCACGCTTGCGGAAAACGGGTTCGCAGCTTGCCCATAACCCTGGATAAAATAATCTGAAGTGCGCAAATAGAGTCAAAATGCGGCAAATCACCCTGTTTAAGTGAGGATTAGAAAGCATGTCAGGCAAGAAAATACTGATGATTGTTGGTGACTTTGTTGAAGACTACGAAGTAATGGTGCCCTTTCAAGTGCTTGCTCTGGTAGGACATAGTGTCCATGCAGTCTGTCCGGACAAAACAGCCGGAAGCAAAGTAAAAACAGCAGTGCATGACTTTGAGGGCGACCAGACTTACACGGAAAAGCCTGGTCATTTATTCACTCTGAATTTTGATTTTGACAAGGTAAATGCTGCTGATTATGATGCACTTGTGATTCCGGGCGGAAGATCACCTGAATATTTGCGTCTGGACAATAGAGTGCTTGAGCTTGTCAGACATTTTTTCGATAATAACAAGCCGGTGGCCGCTATATGTCATGCCGCACAGCTGCTTGTTGCTGCCGGTGTCTTGAAAGATCGCCAGTGCACTGCTTATTTTTCCATGAAACCAGATGTTATTCAGAGCGGAGGCAAGTGGATTGAAGCAGAGCAAACAGCTGAGAATGCGCATCGTGAGGGTAATCTGGTTTCAGCTGTTGCCTGGCCCGGACATCCAAAGTGGCTGAGAAGCTTCCTCGATTTGCTTGGAACAAAAATCGAAGCATGAACGCAACTGCATTTATTTGGTTTGAGGAGAAAAAAACTGGGCGCTTTCACGATTTTTGAATTGTTGAACAAATACAAGCAAGCTTCTGCGGCAGGTTTGCGCGCAGTCCTGGCTACGGTGGTGCGCGTCAGCGGTTCCTCATTTCGCAGACCGGCAGCTTGCATGCTTGTACTTGAGGATGGAAGTCAGTTCGGCTCTGTCAGCTCAGGCTGTCTTGAGCAGGATATTCTTGAGCGTTGCCGCTGTATTTTTCAGGAGCTCAATTCCGGTTTGGAGAATGACTCAGAGATCTGGAAAACCTTTGCCGACTCTAAGAACAAAATGCTTTCAGACCGGCAGCTGCTGCTGAGCTACCAGAGCAGTTATGATGCAGATGAGCCCTTTGGACTTAACAGCGGCTGCCCAGGTAGAATTGAAATTTTGCTTGAGCTTCTCGATCAAAGCCGGGCTTCCAATCGGATTTCAGTGATTGAAGAAGGGCTCCGGTCTTGCACAGAAGGACGGACTTCATTCGTTGGTGTCATGCTTGATACTGCTGCCGCTTTTGCTGGTTTGAGGGGGTGCCGAATTTTAGCTCTAAGGCAAAATCCTTCAGAGCCAATGCAGCTTTATCTGTATGAAAATTGCAGGCGCAGCTCTCTTTCAACTCGTCTAGAAGAGCTTTATGGAAAAGAGTTTGCCGGGAGTTTTTCTCTGCAAATACAAAAGGCTTTTGCTGAGCTGGACTTGCAAAATAGGCATACGGCTTCTTTTTATCTGAAGCTAAGCACTCATGAAGGAGAGCTTAATCTGTTTCTTGAAAAACTGTCTTTGCCGCAACAGGTAGTGATTTTTGGTGCTAATTACGGTTCAAAATGTCTTGCCGGGCTGGCAGTCTTAGCTGGTTTTGAAGTGACCGTATGCGACTATCGGCGCTTGCGATTGCTTGGCTCTGAGTTTCCCGAATCAGCTAGCTTGCATTTGTTTCGCCCTGAAGATGCAGCTTCCTTGCCGGACTTAAGCGCCTTTTCTGCAGTTGTGCTAATGACCCATAACTTTCAGGCCGATAAACAAATTCTTGAAGCTCTTGTTAAAACCCGCCTGAATCAATGCCGAAATGAAAGCACTTGCAAGGACGCTTCTGATTTTGCTCTTGCATATCTGGGCATACTTGGACCGAAGCTCAGGTCTGAGAGGATATTGCAGCAACTGGAAGAAAGCGGTCTATGCCTGCCTACTGACTTGTTTGACAAAGTTTATGCTCCGGCTGGACTTGATACAGGCGCAGAAGGAGAGGAGCAGATAGCCGTTTCTATACTTGCAGAAATCCAGGCAGTCTTGAATGGACGATCCGGAGGCTTTCTCAGGCAGCGGCTCAAGCCTATCTATGAAGCGCAAGTTAATCTGCTTGCAAGTCTGGAAACTAAAGCCAGGCCTTTGCCGCTAATTTTGCTGGCAGCGGGGCAGTCAAAGCGTCTTGGGCGTCCGAAGCAGCTATTGCAAACAAGTGACGGGAAATCTCTTCTTGAACTGCTTGTAAGAGCCGGAGCCGAATCCGGATGCAGTGATCTGATTGTTGTTCTTGGTGCATACAAAGAAGAGCTTGCACCAAAGCTTGCCGGATTCAATTTACACATAGTGGAAAACAAGGACTGGCAAAGCGGTATGGCTTCGTCGATTGCGGCCGGGCTGAATTTTGTGCAAAATGAATTTCCTGAGGCGGAAGCTGTGCTCATATCTGTAGTTGATCAGCCGTTTATTACGGCCGGATGTTTCGATTTGCTTATTCGTGCTTTCCGGGAGAAAAAGGCTCGAATTGTGGCTGCAAAATACGCAGACAGGTTTGCTGTTCCTGCTGTATTTGCATCTGAATATTTTTCAGAGCTTGCTTCTTTGACGGGAGATCAGGGAGCTAGAAGCTTGCTTTCGTCCAAAAGTTCACAGGTTTGCGGCATCGAAATTCCCGAAGCCGCATTTGATATTGACAGTCAAGAAGACTGGGATTCTTATCTAAATTTGCAAAGTAAGAATTGCCAGGCAAGGGCAGAAGCAAACAGCATTTCCAATTAATTTCAAAACCTTGTGATATGAAATCCGGGTTGCAGCTGCACCGGGGGTTGCTCCGGTCAAGCTGCATGCAGGTTTCAGTCAGGGCAGATGGGCATGCAGTTAGAAAGATTTGAAAGTCCACTTCCAGATCAAAATGATGCATTTGCTGCTTGTTTTGAGCCAGGTATAGCTAGCTATGCAATGGACAGTTCTTGCAAGATAAAGCAGAATGCATCAAAAAATATACTGGCAAAGTACAGCAGCGTGTTCAGCAAGCTGCTCGGCGACGATGAAAGCGAAGAAGGGTCGTATCGGTCGGCTGCCAGAAAACGGCCTCGCAGCCAGTGTGAGTTCAGCAATAAAACAGCGGAGTTTTTGAAACGCTACCAGAAATTAATTCCTGAAAGAAGCCGGAGTGATGGCAGTTGCACATATTTTATCCCGCTGCATGGCATTACAAGCAGGGATTTGCCTGAGCATCAAGGAACGTCTGCTAAGTACTTTAGTTCGCTTTTAGAGATAAGGGTGCCAAAAAATGCACATAATCTTGATCAGTGCGATATCAGGCGTGGTCCAAGGCATGAAATAAGCAAGTCGGCCTTTCTGGACGCTCTAAGAAGTGAGTTGCAAGGTAAGCCCGGACTCAAAGCATACGATGGGGCTCTGGCTCTGTTCACGCATGGGTGCTTCAGCTCCGCCGGTGTTACTGATGCTGATTCGTTTCGTCTGGCGGCACTTAGCGGTGTGCCGACCATATCATTAGATTGGCGCTCAAGTGAGGGACCCTGGTTTACTCTGCCATTTCGGTATGTGCTTGATTATAATGCTGCTCAATTTCAGGAAAAGCTATTTGAGTCAGCGCTGGATGATACCCTGGACAGTATCGGACCGGAACGTGCCAGCCTGATAAGTTTCAGCCGTGGAGCGGCATTCAATGCTTCTTATCTTGAACATAGATCTTCAAAACTTGAACAGCGGACCAAGCTAAAATCTGTGGTTATGGCGCATGCGGATCTGGCAAGCTCTAGTTTTCGCCTCGATCATAATGGTTTGAATCCAATTACAAGCGCTAGCCGGTCGACAATTGTTCTTGGAAACAAACATGATAAGGCTATTCTGCTTGGGAAATTGAGAATATTCGGCAACAGAATAGGCGATGCTGAGAAAAGCGATATCGAAGCCGTTGAAAAGGCCGGCGGCCGCTATCTGATTGATCAATTCAGACTCAGGGGTGGAAACTTTAATCACTATGTCAATTACAAATTGATTGGCGGCATTCTTGAAGATCTCTGTCTGGGCAGGTGCGATAAGTCCCGGCGGAGTAGCAAAAATAACTTTCTGAAGTGACCTTTCTTGCCTGAAACAAAGACTCGTAGTTTTCAGCCGATAATCCGCTGTCTGATTTTTGTTGTCGGCGGACTGCAAGCGTCTTCAAAAAAATAACGCTGAAATCATCAATATGAGTGCATTCATTGCAGAGTTTTGGGCACAATATGAAAGGTGTTTGCACGCCAAGTGCTACACCGGGGGCATTCGGGGGTCAATTTTATGAACAATCAGGAGGCTGAGAAAACTCAGCAAGCTCCGGCACCTTCAGGCTTTGATTTTTTGAAGGCACTGGTCGGAACCCAAACAAACGTTTTGATTTCCAAAGAAGCAGAAGCGTTTAGCCAGCTTTTTGCATTGCTCAAAGAGAATCAAATTCAGACAGATGCACGGCTGCAGACCTTGGAACAGCAATTGAGCCAGCTTTTGAAAATTCAAGAGCTGCAGTTGCGAGCTTTGCTCAAACAGTTTGAGCAAACAGCTCAAACACTGTCTCCACTTACTGATTCCTCCACCCAGATTGACAAGAACAAACTACCCACTCCTCTTGACAACAGCCCTTCAGCGAGCCCCCCTTTGCCTGCTGAATACTCTATTGACTCTCAAACTCAGGCTCAGATGGCTCCAGTTGCGGCACCGGCAGCAGATGCTTCGTTGCCAACATCGGTTCTCCCCGGATACAGCGACACCGGTATGGCCCCTGCACCGGTGGTGGTGCCTGAGCCTGCTGCCACCGAGCATCTGCCGAACATTGCCCAGCCGCAAGCTGCTCCGCTCACTTTAGCTGAAGCTGCGCCAGAGCCGCATGCTGCTCCTGAACTTTCGCCTGTGGCAGCGCCGGAACCTGTCGCTGCTGCAGAACCACCACCTGTGCTTGCACAAGAGCCTGTCGCATCAGTCAGTCCTTTTGCTCCGTTTGCTACGCCGGTGCTTGACACAGCAGCTCTTGCCAATCCATTTGCCACACCAGCACTTGAACCTCAAGCTGCAGCAAGT
>CAZTQO010000117.1:0-4204 GCA_964615655.1 uncultured Candidatus Obscuribacterales bacterium
ACAAGCATATTGAGCGATCTAAATGGCTGCTCATGCCAGCGAATGTTTGGGAACCAGCTCAAGAGACACCAGAGGATAATTACAAAGATATATCCCTCTATCACTGTTGAAATCAGATATCCAGGTTGTGACATGTTTGACAGATGCCCCTCGACTTCCCATATCAGAAGATTGTAACATTACGAACCCGGCTGTCGACGGTAAAAATACTGTAGAAGATGGACTTATATGAAAGCTGAAAGCAAGCAAGACAACCGGGAGCTGAGATTAATCGGATTGATCAAGTCAATCAGCGGCTCAGAGCTTATCGGAGATGATGCTGCTGTACTGGAAAGCGGCATCTTGCTTAGCTCGGACATGCTGATTGAAGGGCAGCATTTTTTGCTGCCCCAGATGCAGCTTTCAGATATTGGCTGGAAGTCCATGGCCGTGAATTTATCCGATATAGCAGCCATGGCAGGAATAGCCACATATGCTCTGGTCAATATCGGACTTCCGCAGTCATTTACTGATTTCGAGTTTGAGAGTCTTTACCGGGCTATTTACGACTGTGCTGCATGTTTTGGTGTAAAGATTGCAGGTGGCGATCTAACCGGCAGTGAAAAACTGCACATTTCAATTACTGTTCTTGGTAAAAGCAGGTCCGGGCGGACCTTGATGCGCAGCGGTGCTTCTGCAGGCGACCTGATTGTTGCAAGCGGTGATTTTGGTGCAAGTGCTGCTGCTTTGCTGCAAATACTGAGCGGGCAAAAGGCTGATGCAGGAGAGTCTTATGTTATGGAAAAACATTTAAGACCTATTCCACGGCTTAAAGAAGCGACAGTTTTGCTTGATCTTCTTGAGACCGGAACTTCAGCTGCGCTCATGGATACAAGCGACGGACTTGCCGATGCGCTTCTGCAAATTGCTGAAAGCTCGCAAGTTACTTTGAAAGTGGATGCAGAAAAGATTCCTGTTCATTCTCAGACCAGATCGATTGCGGCAAGCTTTAATAAAGAGGCTCTTGATCTTGCTTTGTATGGCGGCGAAGATTACGAGCTTCTTGCTTGCATTAGTCCTGCTAGCTGGGAAAGGCTGTCGGCCGTTTCAAAAGAATTTACTCAAATCGGAGAAGTCGAAAGGGGCGACGCTAAAGCTCTACTGCAAATTTCGGGACAGCCTTGCCAGGAGCTGAAAAGGGAGCTGATTTACCAGCATTTTGCCGAAATAAATCACTGACTTGATCTTTTGATTTTGAGCTTGTCTGCTGCAAATGCTCAAGCTGCAATTGCTAAAACCCCTACCTGAAGCCCGGCTGCGGAGGCGAATACTAGCTGAAAGCCTGACTCCTCTGTCAGCTAAATTCTGTCGTTTGTCTGGGTGTTGTAGGAGGGAACATTCAAAGCACGAGAATAATTCCAGGGGGTACAAGCCATTAGCGCTCCTATCAAAATCTTAATCGCCGACCTTCATAGCATTCTCAGGGAAGCACTCAACACGTTTTTGCATAGTGCAAGTCCTGAGTTTCTTGTGGTCGGAGAAGCAAGGTCTGCTCAAGAGGTGCTCAAACAGTGCCGGGAGCTCAGACCTGACATTCTGATCATGGATACATTCATGCCCGAACTTGAGGGCTTAGAATGCTTGAAAATTATCAAGTCAGAGTATCCAGAGATTCGCATACTAGCTCTTACCAGCTTCCATGACCAGGAACACATGCGTCAGTGCATACTGGCAGGTTTGAGCGGTTATATACTGAAACGCTCCATGTCCGACGAATTGAAACTGGCTATTCTGGCTGTTTCACGCGGCGGTGTATACATTGATTCTGCAGTTTCGCAAAGCTTCCGCGAGATTGTGGATTGCAAAGCTCAAAGCCGGGTTCCGCTTTCCGAGCGCGAACTGCAGGTTCTTTCCTTGATGGCTCAGGGTCTACTTCTTAAGGAAATCAGCAATCAACTCCATGTCAGTGTCAAAACCGTCGAGACATATAAGTCTCGTGTTTTTGAAAAACTGAATTTTTCCAGTCGTTTTGATCTGGTCAAATACGCTATGGAACAGGGCTTGCTTGAGACCATGCGTATAAGCAACAACGAAGCTCGAGCTTGAATCAAAAATACAAGTGAAATTGACGATTGCTTTTGAACTGAAAGGCGGTCTGCTTTATGTGCCTAAAAAATCAAATCAGAATCTTCATTTATACGGCAGCTCTGGGTTTGTCCGGTTTCAGCAGCGCTTATGCAGCGGTTGACTGGAACTGGCCCCAGGGGCAGATACCGAGCAATCCAGGTGAGATAGACAGAGCAATGACTTTCTATCAAAACGGCGAAATTGACTCGGCAATCATCACTCTAAATGGAATAAAAGGTGCCCAGGACTGCAGGGTAAGACACATACTGGCCGACATTTACAGGGAAAGCGGGCGTTTTGCCGATGCAAAAAGAGAACTTCAAGACATAGCCGGTATCGAAAGTCAGTTCATTGCAAATAACACAGCTAGACCAAGCTGGATGGATCCGCTTGCAATCAAACTAGAGCTTGGTGACACGGCTTTGCAAGAGGGACAAGCGCAAGAAGCTTTGTCCATATATCGTGAAGTTCAGCAGGCAAGTCCTAAATTGACCCAGGCTCGCACTTCTATTGCCAGGGTTTATGAATCAACCGGTGAAATAGAGCAGGCTCGCAATCAATACAAGTCTATTATCGATTCCGGAATACCGCTTTATACTGCCGAGAAAAGTCAGATTATGGAAAGGATTTCTCAGCTTGAAAAACACATGGAAGACGAGCATGCACGCCAGAGAGCAGAGCAAAAAGCCGCCCACGGACATGTAAGTAATGAAAACGGAACTCATAACGCAAAGCAGGCAGCGCCTCAAAATCAGATCCATCAGTTGCAAACTGCTCAACATGAAAACCAGGCTCATGGCGGTCCGGCAGCTTATGCTCAGCCACCCTATGATTTGCAGAATGCTTATCCGGCGCATCTTCAGGCAGGCAGCAAGTGGCATACTCAAACAGCAGCTCAAAGACAGGCAAGCAGGATCTATGAAGATCAGGCTCAGTCAGCCGGGACACAAAAGCAGGGACCGCTTCATTGGGCTATGCAGGAAATCTCCCAGAAAAAATTCGACGACGCTATTGTCAGGCTGAAACTTGCTTTAAAAGAAGCTCCGCAAAATGCGCAAGTGCATTATCTTCTGGCTATTGCTTATGCAAATACAGGCAAGTTTTCTGATGCCAAATCGGAGTATCAGGAAGTGCTCAAGCACTGTCAGGATTCAAGACTCAAGACACTTGCTCAGGGCGGACTGAGCAAAATTCAAAACAAAAACTGACTTACTTATTCCTCAAACTGAACCCAAGTGCAAGCTCTCTGCCCCACCGGAGAGCTTGCTTAATTGGCAAGTTTCAAGGTTCTTATTGCCTTGTCCGCCTCATGTATGTGTTTGAGAAACTCAAGCGGTGGAGCCTCGAAAAAGACTTCTTGAATCTGTCTGGGCTCTTCTGCATCTGGAAAAAGCAGCCCGTGAAACTGTTTTCGGCTTGCTTTCCATTCGCCTTCAATTAAAAGCACCTTTTGCGGTCCGATTGCCGAACTTGAGGCATGACGAAGCTCAAAGGCGTTTTGATCGGACATATTTCCCAGAACCTGCCTTATCGAGCCCAGTTCATCAGGACTGAGACTGTGGCAGGGATCTTCAAGAAGGTCCTTGAAACGCTCTGCTGTTGAAGCAGAAACAAGAGCTCGCCTTTGATATATAGAAAGAATGGCTTGCGACTCTTTTGGTGAAAAATCAATTGAAATAGCTGAATCGAAGCCGCTGTTGTTTGACTTGCACCAGTTGGACGGCGGTCTGAATGACTCGATGCGACCCAGAGTAAGCGGCGGTGCTGAACCGGAACCTTTCTGACTGGCGGCTCTTTCCGTATCTGGTCTAGCTGCTCTTTGCTCGGACATCTGCGTTTCCTCAGTTGATTTTAGCCATGGCTTTATAAAGCTCGTCAAGACTTATGCGCCTGGCGGAGCTGAAGCGGTCGTATTTTATTGACCAGGAATTGTCCACTGCCACGGTTCTGGTTTTGGGATCATAATCTTTAAGCAGAAGCACATGCTCTGAATCTTTTTCGTCAGTTGATTCGCCCGGTTTAAAGCGCGGCACGTCTTTCCAGACCCAGTCAGTACCGGTCCAGATCTGGACAATATGTGTGCCTGATTTATTTTCGG
>CAZTQO010000117.1:4214-6389 GCA_964615655.1 uncultured Candidatus Obscuribacterales bacterium
GAACTTGTGCAGGCTGTCTTTGTTAACGACTTCTACACCGTCGCCGCCGCTCAGACGTCCATGCACAAGTATTGAGCTTTTGTTTGAGCCGGTGATTTGTTTGTATACAGATGCTATGTCTTTGGCGTAAAGACTTGGATATTCAAGTTCTTTGCCTTGAGAGTTTTTGACCTTGTACATATAACCGTCGCCTGGTATTTTCCATACACCGGCTCCGCCGTCTTTGCGTCCTTCCGGCTGGTCCTGCCTGTAAACAAGCTGCCCTCTTGCAACTGATTCGCCCTGAGGTGTTCTTGTCTGACGCTGCCAGAATATGTTGGCGCAGGTCAGATCTGAGATCTTGCCCAGCCAGCTGCGGCTGCCGTCTTCAGGTGGGAATGTCGATTCTTCCGAGCCTTTGCCTACAGTGCAGCAGGGCAGCGGCACTTTAATTACGCTCTTGTCTTGAGTGACAAATTCTCCTGTCTCAATAACATCTGTCATCATGCGGGCAAACTCAGAAGGTTGCTCCCAGAGCAGCTTGCCTCTAACTACAGTGACCTGACAGTTGGGATTGCCGCCCTGCTGATTCTTGTCCGGATTTGCCATGTGCCAGATAAGCTGTCCGGCAAGTTCGGCACGCTCTTTGCTGTTGAATGCTTTGTCTGATTTAGATTCGAGCAAGCGCTTGAAGTGCTTGTAAGTTTCGGCTTTTTCCGCATCTGAGATATCGTTTCTTTCAGCGAATTTTGCCAGACTTTCTTGCAGGATTGCCTTTTGTTTTGGCTCTATGTCGTCTCTTTTGGCATGGTCCAGAATCGCCTTTTTCAAAGACTCCTTCTCAGACTCATTCATATTTTCATTTGCAAGAGCAGCTTCAATTGCTTTTTCTTTGCTTGATACAAGCTCGCCTTTTTGACCGAGAGCCTGCCTTATCAGCTTGCCGTCGGTGTCGATAAAATCGGCATTTCCTTTTTCATCTAGAATCAGATCGCCGCTGCGCGCAAGATTATCGAGTGGGGCAAAGGGCTTGCTTTTGTCCAGGGCCGAAAGCTGCCAGTTTCCATCTTTGTCCTTCTTGTATAGACTGTTGCTTGTCGAGTCTTTCAATTCGACGATTTTTTTGTTTTCGTCTCGGACTGCTTCAACTGTTTTTCCGTCGATTTCGACTTTGCTTATTTCATTGCCGAGTTTTTCTACTCTGGATTTTTCATCCGGCTTTTCAGTGACCGTAAGTCCGTTGATATAGCGAGTAACTGATTTTTCTTTCTCGTCATGATCCACATACTTGTACATGCCGTCGCGGCTGACAGTGAAATTTGCATTCCATTTCATCTCGCCTTCAGGCCATTTGTAGTTGTACTGACCATCTTTGATTTTTGTGATTGTTGTGACTTTGCCTTCCGGAGAATTGACTTCTATTGAGGACGGCTCCTCACCGGGTCCATCAAATTTGTACTTTCTTAGAGTCCCATCCGGAAATTTGCTTTCAACCGGCTGCCCGTTCTGGTACTTGATGCTCCATTTTTCAGCAGAATTTTCAAGCTTTTCCTGCCCATTAACTGAGGCTTCATACTTGCGGCCGTCGCCGTATTCAATTGATAGTACACCTGCTTTCTGTTTAACCAGGGACCTTTCTTCCTTTTTCGATGGGTCTTGATCGTTAATCCAGATATGATTGCCGTTTGGAAGTTTTTCGCCTCTTGTCCATGATTCTGTTTTGCCGTTGCGCTTCACTGATTCGGCAATTAGATCTTCGCCGTTTTGGTCTGTTTTAAAGCTGCGAATCGAGCCGTCTTCAGCTTTCAGGTCCACCTGACCTTCTTTGATATCCACCTGGCTTTTGTCGATTTGCAAACGCTGGAAGCGGCTGCCGTCTGTTTTGAAAACAACACTGCGTTCTTTGTCTTTGAATCCGAATTCAGCATCTGCTCCTACAAAGGGACTGCCTGTTTCTTTGTCTCCTTTGTCCGACTGCCAGGTGCCGTCTTCAGCCGGGGTCCAGACTTTGCCGGTGATGCCGTCGCGCACTTGTGTCAGCTTGTCGTCATTCCAGATAAATTCTCTGAGCTTGTCGTCCTTTCTGGCTGAGCTGAGCTTGTCGTTTTTGAATGCAAGTTCAAAACCATCCCTGCTTATCTGTTTTTTGATGCCGCCCGGCTCCATAACGTGCTTGATGCCGTCTTGAGAGTCGCT
>CAZTQO010000118.1:0-6188 GCA_964615655.1 uncultured Candidatus Obscuribacterales bacterium
ATAGTCTCTCAATGACTCACCTTGAATGAACTCCATAACCAGAAAAGGTCTGCGTCCTTCAAGTGTTCCAACATCAAAAACAGTGACTATGTTTGGATGATCGAGCTTGGCTGTAACTTTGCACTCCTGTTCGAATCGTTTCATAGCCGTATCCATGGACGGCAGGCTTGAGTGCATGAGCTTTATGACTACCGGTCTATCAAGACCAAGGTGCACTGAACGAAACACCTGGGCCATGCCTCCTTCGCCAAGGAGCCCTTCAATTTTGTATTTTCCGGCTATAACTTTGCCGGCCATCTGCCGCTCTTGAACTGTGAACTCTTCATCTTCATCACTGTCCTGATCAGCAATAATTTCGCGGCTCACGTGGCGAGTGTGAGTTTCTTCTGCTTCATGCTCGCTTGCAGCAGGAGGCTGTGCGGGAGCTTGAGTCGGCTTGCTTTGATTTTGGGTTGATGAAACACCGGGCTGCAACCGGCTTGCATCAGCCGGACAAAACTGCGCATAGTTTGGATAAACAGTCTTACAGCTTGGACAGTGCTTGGGTCCACTGTCTCTGGTTCCGGCTGCAGGTCCGGACAGAATTGTCCCATCCTGCCCGCAAAACCTGACTGAGGCAGGATACTGCACACCGCAACTGGGACAGGTCACAGTGTTATTGCTTGCATCTGTATTGTATCCGTATGCGCTCATTATCAGCTCTGATGCTCCCCTTGCTTCATTCCCAGGATTTCCCCGCTTAAACCGGGTGCAGGCAGGGACTGGCACAGCTTCCGGTATCAGAATCAAATAACTGAAACGAAGCCATCACTTCAGTTCCAGCTTCTTAGGATAGCCGACCAGATTGCCGTCACTGGCATTTACCGAAAAATGGCTGCTGGCTGTTTTGCCGTCCGAACTGTTTAGTTTGAGCGTATAGCTGCCGGGTGTGAGATTCAGCACATGTAAAGTGCCGCTCTTAGATGTGCGCCCAAAAGCAATCGTCTTTTTCTTGACATCTCGTATTTCCACATCGGCATCTGCTGATTTGGAAAAGATCAAAGCACCTTCGTCCGGAAAATATGAATAAAGCACAAATTCTTCGATTTTATCCCTGAAATAGTAAGTCAAAGCCAATCCGGCAGCCAGACCCATTAGAATTGCCAGCAGCAAAGTCAAAACGGCACCTGCTCTGCCTGACTTGCCTTTAGCATGTGCAAATGCACCGGAACCTGATCCGGCATATTGAGCTTCGAGTTTGCGACTGGCTCTGAAATCTCCCGCCGAAATGGGCTGTCCAACCCCAGACAGATTTGCCGATGAGTCAATCTGACTGAGCGGAGACTGGACGGCGCTGGTTTGCCCGCCGCAAAACACGCAAAATTGAGCGTTAAGCGGATCGGTTTTCTGGCATACAGTGCAAATCAGCACGCTTACCTGATTAGTAACGGGAGCCATCTGATTTGAAATGAAACCGGACTGAGCCATTGATGTCTGAGAAATCAATGGCTGGGTCAATGCCGGTTGCGGCATTGAAGACTGCGACATTGAAGGAGACGGAGCTGCCTGAATCTGCAATGAATTGCCGCAGTAGATACAAAACTGCATGCCGTCTTCATTCGTTTCCGCACAGGCGGGACATTTCATTAATTAGAGCCCTCCGCTCAAGAAGTTTAACCTATAGCTGGATTTGACGCAAAAGCACTGTCAACTCTCGTCGAGCCGACAGGAGATTCCAGCAAGACTGCTAAAATCGAACGATTGATTCCAATAAAGCCCAACGGCTCAGCAAAAACGGCTAACGAAATCACGGCTCAAAGACCAACCCGACAAAACAATGAAAAAGCTCACTTGCAAATCCACAAGAAGCCAAGCACCTGACAATATCAGCCAGCTGGGGCGCTTTAAGAATGCGCTGCAATTATCACTGTTCCTTTTCCTTTTTGCAGGATCAAAAGATTGTATCGGCGCAGAAATTCACAAGGCGCAATCAGATAATCACTCAGGCAAAGCTGAAGTCTCAAAACCGGAAGCAAACAAAAATAGGAGCTGCTCGGCTGCTCTGGAAGAGGCCCAGAGATTTCTAATTTCAAAACGATTTGCAGATGCCGACGCCCGATTTGCTCAGGCAAAAGAATGCGCTGCAACAAATGGTGCTAAAAAGCAGCTTTTGTCATGCCTTATTGCAATTGCACTTTACCGCTCCCGTCAGGGCAGTCTTGACGATGAATACAACGCTGTTCAGGAAGTCTTGAAATTTGCAGAGAAAGACTTCAGCAACGAAAGTCCTGAATATGCAACTGCACTTGAGCTTATGGCAGCTTATTACGCAAGAAAGGGAGAATCGTCAAGCTGCCGGAATTATCAGGAGCAAGCAGGCAAAATCCTGGCTTTGCAAAAAAACAGTTTCCCTTTTATATCCTCACTTGCTGCTTTAGCTGAAGCTCGGCGTTTTATAGCAGAAGGCAGTCCCGGACTTGCAGATGATCAATTCAAAGAAGTCTTGAAACTTCAGGAATCAACCTTGAAAACCGACGATCCATGCATATTGCTGAGCTTATTAGAATACGCAGATCTTCTTGACAAAATCGACCGAAAAACCGAAGCTGAAAACCTCAGAAAGCGCGTTAGCCTTGCTAAGGCGAATTTTGTACTTGCAAGCGAGCAAAAGAATGCGGCTCTTGTTCTCAAAAGTGCGCAAGGAAGCAGCCCCGAGGCAAAGTTCAATAAGCTAATTGAAGAAGCGATGAAAGAAGGAAACAATAAGAACACGGATAAGGCAATTTCGCTATTCAAACTTGCCGCCCAGGAAGCTGAGAAAAATCCCGCTATGGCTAAAAGGCAAGCATTTGCCCTGCTCAGAGCGGCCGATATGCATCTTTCCAAAGAACCGCAAGAAGCAGAGACTTTGTATAGAAAATCACTTTCGATCTATGAAAACTTGCAAAAAGGAAAGGCACTGGGAGAGGCTCGCTGTTTAATAAGACTCTCTCAAATAGCAGGCATGAGCTCAAGATCCCAGCAGGCAAAAGATTTGCTCACAAAAGCGCTGGAAATTGAAAAAGCCTCTCAGGCAAGCCAGCAAATGCAAGCAGCTTGCTTGCAAAGTTTGCTTTCAGCTTGTATGAGCAGCAAAAGCTACGGGGAAGCAGAAAGAGCAGCAAAACAACTTCTGGAAATTTCTGAAAAGCAAAGCGGTATGAGTGCAGCCCTCAATAAGCGCATGGCGCTGAGCATGCTTGGCTCACTTTATATGCAAAGCGGCAGAATGAACGAAGGCATGAAATTAATGCAAGAAGTGGCAAACAGCATGAAGTCGGCAGAGGAAGATTCTAAACAAATGGCATCATCTTACGGTGAAAGCTATGCAGCAATTGAAAAAGAATTCGATGAAAGCGATCTGTCAAACTGATCACAGCTGCTAATCAGATAAATGTCACGCCGCTATTTTTCCGATCCGGTCTTGGAGCCGTAAAGCGGTGTGAGCAAACGTTTGTATGCAGCCTCAGTGATTTTCATTTTCAGAAACTGAATTCGGGTCGCTTCATGCGGATTAATTGAGACTTTAAAATCAACAGACTCTATCCAATCAGGCAGTGTTTGAAAAGGCAGAGCTTGTTGTATCTTCAAAACAGAGCTGTCGGAGCCGCCAAACTGGTCGATACTCAAGCCGCACTCTTTGCTTACATTTGGATACTGAGCGTCTATTTTAGCTGCAGTAGCTTTCATATATGAACTGAGCCAGTTGCTCAGATCCGGATGAGCCATTAGTTGCCAGGCCGGATCAAGGGTGTTCTTGCCTTTCTGACCGTCATACTCGATCGTATAACTGGTATCACCAATTTCAATCAGCCGAGCGGCTCCGAAAGTTGAACCTATCGGTACTGCAGCCGCAGTTCGGTCAGGCAAAACCAGAAGAGCGTTATGTCCTATCCAGCCGCCTATTCTGGTTCCTGAGATCAAATCAGCTTTGCTCTGAACTGCAGCCTGAGCACTTGTTCCGGCGGCAAGCCAGCTTTGAATAGGACTTGCAAACACAAAGCTGAGCAATAATGCGATTCCTGTTTTTTCAGCAAGTTTAAAACCGGCAGGCTTAAGATTCATAAATGACTTACTCCATTTGTCAGGCGAAGCTTAGTTTGGCAACTGTGCCAGAGTCGAAGCCACTAACAATACACTCTGGGGCATCATTGTGACAAGAATTCAGTTACTTTCTTAGCGACTTTTCGAGCTTTTCAGGAAGTCTTGAAAAAGAGCAGCATAGTCATGGCTTGTGTCACGATCAATTGGGCTGAAGTCGGCAATTTTTCTGTAAACTGAGGTCCCGGTCTGAAGATCTCTTGGACGTCCTTTTGAGTCAAAACTTTTGGACGAATAAGTTACATTAATAGCTCCATTCTCTCCCGCCTGGTAGGTCTTTATATCTTCGCGACGAAATGAATCCACGATCAAACCGCTTCGTTTATCAACTATCAATGAAGTGGCAAGAATGCGCATGATCACCTTTTTTGGATCAACTAGCTCGGGACCGTACCAATCAATTTTGTTTAGTGTAAGTTGACGGCTTTGTTCGCTCTTGCTTGAGCCTGACTCCACGTAAAAGTGCCAGATCTCACCGTTTTTGTCCTTCTGATGACCATGCAATTCCACCGCGCTAGATGCAAGTTTTTTTCCGGGCGCAAACGAGCGTCCTGTGGCATAGTCTTTTACATAATCAATGCTCGACTCAAGCGATTGAAAAGTACCTGCAAACCAGTCAGGAATCTTGAACCACTTGCTGGCATAAGTGCCCTGGGAAAGCGAAGATGAATTAAATTTGGCACCGGCTTGCAGATTTTCAGAAAGTCCGTCCACATGGTTTGCATGCTCAACCCTTCCCCTCAAAACAAAGATGTTTGAATCTTTTTTGTCGGAGTCGACAGCTCTGGTATGGGAGTCAGAGCCCGGCTGATTCTGCGCTTCCTGAGGATCTTCTTGCCAGTCAGAGGCATAGGCGCTTCTCTCTGGAAAAAATTCATGAAATGCATGATCATTAACCGGACTGAATACTGTCCAGAAAATAAACACCCAGAGCAAGGATTGAAAATATCTACGCTTCACTTTGCTTCTGCTAAGCTCTTCACTGTGCCAATTTTAACCCGAATAGGATATGACAAAAGAATCAATATCGACAAAACTCCCATTTGACGCCGAAAAGTCACTGCGTCATCTTTCATCCAGAGACAAAAGGATGTCCAAACTGATAGAGCAGGTAGGACCCTTGCGCCTTGAACTAATGGAAATGCATGACTGTTACGAGTCCTTGCTTGAATCGATTGTTTACCAACAGCTTACAGGAAAAGCAGCCGCAACAATTATGGGCAGGGTGAAAGCTATTTTCGCCGATTCATTTCCTAGTCCAGCAGAAACATTAGCATGCAGCGATGAACGATTCAGGGCAGCAGGACTTAGCAGGGCAAAAACGGCAGCAATAAAGGATCTGGCACAAAAGTGCAAGCAAGGCTGCCTTCCTTCAATTGAAGATCTAGAGCAAATGACTGACGATGAAATTATCGAGTCACTTACTCAGATAAGAGGAATCGGTGAGTGGACGGTGCAAATGCTTCTGATTTTCAAATTGGGAAGACCTGATGTGATGCCTGCCACTGACTATGGTGTCAGAAAAGGTTTTGCCCGTGTATACAAGAAAGCCGAACTCCCTACTGTTAAGGAGCTAAAAATACACGCAGAAAAATGGCGACCATTCCGCAGCGTCGCTTCCTGGTATCTCTGGCGCTCTCTGGAACTTAACTGACGCGCAGCAACTTAGCAAGCGATCTCCGGATCCCGGCAGACGCTCTTTGGAATTTTGCCGGACGCAGCCTTAAATAGTGCTGTCGATGCCTGAGCTGTGCTTATAAGCAAGTGAGAATCGTTTGGCACAAACATCCCAATCAACGTTCTTCATAAATGCTTCAAGGTAAGCACCTCGATTTATGCCGTAGTCGACCATATAAGCATGCTCATAAACATCAAGTGCAAGAACCGGCACCACGTTTGCAGGAGACCACATATTATGCATATCGAGTCCGAAGATGTGAAGTGCTGCGTCCCTTGTGTTCCATCCTACAATTACCCAGCCGCGCATACATTTGCCGGCCGATTTTACATAGTCATAGAATTTGGCAAGACTACCCCAGCGGGCTTCTAGAGCGGCTTTGAATTCACCG
>CAZTQO010000119.1:0-2278 GCA_964615655.1 uncultured Candidatus Obscuribacterales bacterium
GGAAGTGCCGATGCCGAAGCCGTTTTCTTGAGCAGATCTGTAGCGACAAGCTCTGCAGTGGGTGTCTCAGCTGCAGGCGCGTTAAGGTCATGGACTTCTTTGCAGATAGCCGTTGCTGCGCTAGCTTCTGACTCAAGAGCTTCTGAACATATAGCTACAGCGCTTGCTGCCGGTCCGGATTCGAAATTGAAGGATGGCTCCGGCAAAGCCGTGTCTGAGCTTTCAATTTGAGCCGAGATATTTTCTAAATCAGCTTGATTTAGGCTTTCGCTTTGGAGCTCGCTGAGGCTATGAAGCTCAGGCTGCTCGAGATTGATTTCTCTTGAAATGCCGAAGTTCTTCTTTTGTTTTTTCGCCCGCTTTTTGCTTTTGGTTTTTAGGTCGCAGCCTTCAGGCTTAGAGTCGTCAATTTGCAAAACTGCAGGCGGCGGCGTCGCATCGAAATAGGCTTCTTCATTTAAAGTTGAATCAGTCTTGCTTTCAGCAATCCGGCTATGCTGATCGGGTTCCAAAAAATTCTTGCGGAGCTTTTTAGGCATTAGATGCAGTAGCTGCTCTGGAACACCATCTGGAAAAACACGCCATTTGCGCCCGTAGGTATCCGGCAAACGTATGGCTGGAATTTCTCCTGAAAGCAATTTTCCTTTGATTGATCGTCTGGTTTCACCGTAGTAAAACACAGCCTGTTTGATGCTCAACCCTTTGCTGAACAATTCATCATGGCTGTCGCTAAACAGATTTTCCAGTCCGTCTATGCCGGCTCTGTCAAATAATTCATCATTTGAAAAAAGTGCACTAGACTCCGAAGCCATATTCTTCCTCCGCAGCTCCTCAGGCATTATCGTACTTTTGTGATGAATTGTCGAGACTCTATATATGGTGACTATATACCGGGGGTGGTGCCATGGCTTTACTTTACAATTTTCAGGGCAGTATCACTTGTAGTATCAGCCCGGCATGATTCTGTAGCCGACTCCATGTACATTTTGAATGATTGAATCTTTTCCAGGGCTGTCGATCTTGTCTCTAATTTTCTTTATGCAAGTTCTGATCGTGTCAGGTGAGCGATCTGATTCGGCCGTCCAAACGGCGTTTAGAAGGTCGTGCGGGCTGTAAACCTTGCCTGTATTTTTCATAAGAAATTCAAGAACCGCATATTCCATGCGTTGCATCTTGACCTCCCCGTCTCCCTTGAAAACTCGTGAGTTCTGGGTGTCTACTGTGATGTCGCTTACTGTAAGCAGATTTGGCATAAGCTTTTCGGGGCGTCTTGATAGCGCTTTCAGCCTTGCTGTCAGTTCCCTTGGATGAAAAGGTTTGGTCAGGTAGTCATCAGCTCCGCAATCTAGCCCGCTCACCTTGTCTACCACTGAATCTTTGCCTGTAAGCATGATGATTGGCTTAATGCCGCCGCTGTCTCTGTATCTCTTGCAAACCTCCAGTCCGTTCATTTTCGGCAATTCAATGTCGAGAATAAATACGTCGAACTTTTCCCCGTCGATCATGCATTGCAGTCCGTGCTCTCCATCCTTGCACCAGGTAACCTGATTCTTTTCGAATTCAAGCCATTCGACCAGTCCCTGCCCGAATGATTCGTCATCTTCGATTACAAGTATTTCTGCCATTTGTCTTGAGCCGCGATCCCAATTAAAGAAAGCCCGCCTTTATAATCATTCTGGAGGCTCATATAAATATACATGGGATTAGCTCAGAAAATTGGGCAAAAGGGATTGATTCTGGTGGCTTTGCCATCATTGTTTGAAATCGTTTTCGTATTGATTCTGACCACTTTGCTTAATCAAGCGGAACGAGAAGCTGCCAGAGAAGCCAGATCAAAAGCAATTATTGCCTGCGCAAACGCGTTGACAAGGGCAACGGTTGATGCGACCACGGCAGCCGGAGCATTTCGAATCTCGCACCAGCCTCTCTTCAGCCAGCGGGCAGACCTGGCACTGGAAAGTGCCAAAGTTCAGGGCGATAAGCTCAGAAACTTGCTGAAAGATAATCCAAAACGTCTGCGCGATCTTGATTCAGTGCGTGCGCTTATCAAAGAACTGATTAAAGTTGTGGCTGTTCTCAAGGAAGATTCCGGCGACGATGAAGTTCCAAGTCTAGTATCTCTTGTGGGAAGAGGCAGACAGTTTACTTCAATAAACAGACTGGTCAATCAGCTTGGAGTAACAACCAATCTTTTGATTGCCGATGAGCTTAAAATTGAACTTGAAAGTCCTATGCAGCGGGCAAAAACCAGGCAGCAAATCAAACTGGTTCTTCTGGG
>CAZTQO010000119.1:2378-3578 GCA_964615655.1 uncultured Candidatus Obscuribacterales bacterium
TGCTTGAGTCGAATGTAGCAAGATTGATCCGTCTGATTAATGACTTGCTTGACATAGACAAACTCGAAGCAGGCAGATTTGAGTTGATGCTTCAGAACAAAGATCTAGGCTCTATTATCGATAGCTCGTTTGATGCAGTCAGGGCGCTTGCCGAGCAAAAGAATATCAAAATTGAAAAACCGGAAGATCTCAAAGAAGTAGTTTACGCAGATTTTGATCGGATTGTGCAAGTGCTCATAAACTTGCTGTCTAATGCGATCAAATACTCAAATGAAGGGGCCTCGGTGCGAATCTTTGTGGAAAAGGCTGAGGAACCGGGGTTTGTTTTGATTAAAGTCATCGACAATGGTCGAGGCATTCCTCAAGAGTTTCTTGCTAAGGTTTTTGATCGCTTTCAGCAAGTTGAAAAATCAGACGAGAAAATTCTGAAAGGAACCGGGCTGGGGCTGGCAATTTGCAAAGCTGTAATAGAAGAGCATGGCGGTAAAATCGGAGTTGACTCGAAGCAGTCCCAAGAAACGTGCTTCTGGTTTACGGTCAAAGAAAAGATCAGTTAAGAAATGGCCTTGCTTAACTGATCTTTTTGTTTTGTCAATATTCTCTGAGTCAAGTGTTCTGCTCCAACAGCATGATCTACTGAGCCCGATTGCCTGTCAAAAGCAAGTCGAGCAAAATATGAAATGATTCGTCGTCCATCAGGTTGCCGTGGTCAAGAACGGCTCTGAGGAACTCACGCTCACCTTTGCTAACGTGTCCATCAGCCAGAATCTGCTTGCGCAAAATTCTGGCGCTGTGTTTTGTAATTGGTTCGTTTTCCGCCAGTATGGTTTCATTGAGTGGTGGAATTGGAACGCTAAAGGCTTCCTCTGTATTCATTGTAATCCCGGTCTCCGCATTTAAACAACGATGAAATAGACCGGAATCGGGCTGCTTTGTTCCCGAACCCAAAAACGAGATGTCCACTGGCTGCTTGGACTTCAGCTAGTGGACACCACGCCGTGCGACTTCAATAATTAAGATATCAGGCAATTGTGGAAGCTTTGTACCCGGGTAAGTTCGTATCCAAAGTAAAAGGAAAACTGCTGGCCTGCCAAAACAAAATGCCCGCTTTTAAGCTGGGGCTTAACTTGCGAGCATCCTGCCGTGCGACTTCAAAGTCATAATAATTGCAGCTTGTGTAAATTAAGTACCTTAACTGCA
>CAZTQO010000119.1:3678-6086 GCA_964615655.1 uncultured Candidatus Obscuribacterales bacterium
GCGACTTCAAAGTCATAATAATTGCAGCTTGTGTAAATTAAGTACCTTAACTGCAAGATGCTTGCGGGCAGCGCTGAGATTCATTCATCAGCATGATAATTTCACTGCTGCACGGCAATGACGGCTCGGCGCCAAGTTTAGTTGTTGCAAGTGCTCCGGCCGCGCTTGCGTAGGCAATTGCCTCATTAAGCTCGGAGCCGCCGGCAACAGCTGCCAAAAGAGCGCCGCAAAATGCATCACCGGCTGCTGTGGTGTCGACGACTTCTACTTCAAAGGCAGGACACATGTGCGCTACGCTGTTTTGAGAAAATAAGAGCGCCCCCATTTCTCCCATGGTTAAAATCACGTTCTTGAATCCTTGCTCGATAAGCTTTTTGCTTGCTTCTATTGCCGAAGTCATATCAGCTACTTTAGTTCCTGTTAAAAGCTCGGCTTCGCTTTGATTCGGAATTATTATGTCTACAAGAGAAGCCAGTTCATCCGGCAGTTTTCCGCCTGCAGGAGCCGGTGCCGGATTTAGCAGCACGGCAAGCCCAAGCTCTTTTGCTGTTTTTGCTGCATGCACGACTGTTTGCATTGGAATTTCAAGCTGCAAAAGCATGAATTTGCTGTTTGAAATCTGCGCTTTTGCCGCGTCGATATCGGCCGGGCTTAGATTGCTGTTTGCCTGCGGTGCAATGCAGATGCTATTGTCTCCATCTGCGTCGATAAGAATATCGGCAATGCCGGTGCTTAACTTTTCATCTCTATAAAGATAGCGGGTGCAAACATTGCTTTCTTCAAGTTTAGCTTCGATTTGATCTCCGAAGCTGTCTTTGCCTACTTTGCCGATCATGGCAACACGAGCGCCGCTGCGGGCAGCAGCAAGTGCCTGATTGTTGCCCTTGCCTCCCACAAATGTGTTGAAGCTTTTGCCGATTATAGTTTCGCCTTTTTGAGGACGGCGATCTACTTGCATAACCAGGTCATAGCTGAGACTGCCGACTACACACACGTTGCTTATTGAGCTTGTGTTGCCTGTTTTATTCATGAAAGATACTCCGTAAGCAGCCTGTGAAAATGATGCGGGCCCTCTTCCCAATTAGGAGAGTACTTACCCCGTTCGTAAAAGCGCGATTGAATTCCTTTTTGTACCTGTTCAATTATGTTTTCGTCTTCTCGCTCGGTTTTGTCTACGTTGGCGCCGGCTCCGATTGCCAGTTTGCTTTCGTCATATATGTAAGTTAAGTAACTGATTCTGCTTCGATCTTTTGCCAGCGGTACTACTATGTTGAGCGATAATCCCCATGGATAAAAATTGAACATCATATTAGGAAAGAACCAGAAATAATATGCTGCAATATTTTTGCCGAAGTCAGGTGAAGACTTCGGCAGATCAAATGCATCTGAGGGATTTGTGGCAATGCCGACTTGCAGGTTGCCGTGTTTGAACAGCTCGGTTTTGTAGTCTTTGCAGTCAACAGTTGCTGCAAGGGCAGGATGGACATATGGAATGTGAAATCCTTCCAGATAATTTTCACAATAAAGCGCCCAGTTTGCTTTGACTACATAGTCTTGTGAGCGGGTCGGGTCATAAACGAATTTATCTACAGGCAGCCAGGCAAGGCGCTCTTTCATGGGAGCAATCATTTCGGCAAATGCAAATGCCGGCTCTTTTGAGGCTGAGGCAAAAAGCAGCCCTTTCCAATCGGCAAAGGGTAGATGGGCAAGATCTTCTGCTTGCGGTCTGGGAAAATCGCAGGCCTTTTCAAAACCGGGCGACGAACTGAACTTGCCGTCCAGATTAAAACGGCGACCGTGGTAACGGCAGCGCAGTGACTGGGTATGACATTCGCCTTCAACCAGCAGGTTGCCACGGTGTGTGCATACATTAGAAAGACACTGCAATTTGTCGTCGAGATCTCTTGTGACGATTATAGGCTCGTCTAAATAGCCTGGCAGAATTGAAAGCGGCAGTACCTGCCCAGGTACAGTCAGCTTCTCTGCATGAGTCAAAAACTGCCAGCTGCGGGCAAAGATTTGCTCTCTGGCAAGTTCAAAATAGAACTGCTCGCGATAGAAATGAGCCGGTAAGGTTTCAGCTCTTTTGATGTCTTTGTTGATAAGGTCGGCTTTTAGCTTAAGCTCGCTTCCCATGTCGGCGGCTCCTGTTTAGACTCTGTCAGAGGTGATTGTAGCCACTGCGGCAGGAAGGCTTCAAGTTTTGTGCTGTTTCTTGTTGCCAAGCTGCTTAACGACTTATTTCGTTGCTTTAGCTAGAATTGTTTTGGATTTTGGCTCTGGAGACTGCGCAGATGCTCATGTTCAAATCAAAGTTCTTTCTGTCTGCATTGCTTGCACTGGCAATCTGTCCGTACTGGTTTAGTTCCGCATACGCAGACGACTGCAGGCTGGGCAGTCGGGAAAAT
>CAZTQO010000120.1:0-5980 GCA_964615655.1 uncultured Candidatus Obscuribacterales bacterium
GCGTCCGCAAATAAGTGATGCTGAGTTCGACAGGCTTTTTGCCGAGCTTCAAAGCTTAGAAACTCAACACCCCGATCTTATTACACCAGATAGTCCAACCCAGACCGTAGGCGCGCAGCCAAGCACTGACTTCAAGCAGGTAAAACACAGTATTCCAATGCTGAGTCTTGCAAATGCCATGGGTAATGATGATCTCGACAGGTGGAACGAAAGGCTGGCCCGTATCCTCGAGCTGAGCCCGGAAGCGCTTGAGAATTTGCCTTTCGTTTGTGAATTGAAAATCGACGGACTCTCAATTGCGGTTAAATACAAGAACGGCAAACTTGTCGAAGCTGCCACCAGGGGTAATGGCGACGTCGGTGAAGACATAACTTTGAATTTAAAAACTATTGCCGATATTCCGCATCAAATAGAACTTCCTGCTTCTACAAAAGTCGCAGCTTCTACAAAACTGCCTGAAGTTATCGACCTGCGCGGTGAAGTTTATATGTCGGTTTCGAGCTTCAATGCTCTTAATCACTCCATGGAAGAATCCGGTGAGGATTGCTTCGCCAATCCTCGCAATGCGGCTTCCGGCTCATTGCGCCAGAAAGACCCGCGAGTGACAGCCAGCCGCAAGCTATCGGCCTGGATTTATTTTGCTTATTTTGAAGATCCTGAAATTACTGTGCCCGATACGCATGAAGAAACCCTCGAACTGCTTCAATCTTACGGTCTGCCTGTAAATCCCCATCGTAAGCTTGTTAGAGGCATCGAAGCGGTGAAAGCTTTCTGTTCAGAATGGGAAGAAAAACGGCATACGCTCGACTACCAGACAGATGGAGTTGTAGTTAAGCTTAACGAAAGGCAGCTCTGGGAAACACTGGGGACCACCTCACACAGCCCCCGCTGGGCAGTAGCTTTCAAATACCCGCCTGATGAGGCTGAAACTGTTCTTGAGGCGGTTGAGTTCGACATAGGGCGCACGGGAGCGCTTACTCCTGTAGCCTGCCTTGCGCCTGTGAAACTGGCAGGCACCACGGTAAAGCGAGCTTCGTTGCATAATTTCGACCAGGTAGAGCGTCTTGGAGTCAGGGTGGGTGATACGGTAGTGGTGAGAAAAGCTGGCGAAATAATTCCTGAAATTCTCAGAGTAGTAGAGGAAAAACGTCCGGCAAACACTAAGGAGATCAAGCCTCCTGAAGCTTGCCCCTGCTGCGGCGGCAGTCTTGAACGCCCTGCTGATGAGGTTGTTTTGCGCTGTGTAAATTACAGCTGCCCGGCTCAAAGGGAACGCAGACTTATTCATTTTGTAAGCCGGGACGCCATGGATATTGAGGGCTTCGGCGAAGTATTAGCAGGCCAGCTTGTTTCAGCCGGTGTTCTCAAAGACCCTGCCGATATTTATGATTTGAATCTGGAGAGTCTCCTGAAAATGGAGAGAATGGGCAAAAAATCTGCTGAGAAACTGCTTGCAAAGATAGAAGAG
Source organism: uncultured Candidatus Obscuribacterales bacterium (assembly GCA_964615655.1). Classification (GTDB taxonomy): domain Bacteria; phylum Cyanobacteriota; class Vampirovibrionia; order Obscuribacterales; family Obscuribacteraceae; genus JAIEPM01. Next base: position 1,469 of record CAZTQO010000120.1, read on the forward strand.
TCGAAATCAAGACCACAGGCAAATTTGATTCATGCGCTTGGTATCAGGCATGTGGGAGTTAGAATGGCCGAGATTCTTGTGGATAATTTCGGCTCTCTCAAAAATCTAATCAAGACCCAGATCTCAGATCTGGACAAGATTGAGGGCGTCGGACCCTCGATTGCAGACTCTATAGTGCAGTTTTTTGCTTCCCCTGAGAACCAGAGTTTGATTGAAAGGCTTGTGGAGCACGGAGTTAATATTGAGGCTGCCGCTGAAGCTGAAAAGGTGAATTTGCCGCAAACCCTTGCAGGCAAAACGTTTGTACTCACAGGCACCCTGAGTATGGAAAGATCTGCAGTCGAAAAGATGATAAAAGCCCGGGGCGGCAAGCCCGGGTCTTCGATCTCGAAAAAGACGGATTTCCTTGTGGTGGGGGCAAATCCGGGATCGAAGCTCCAGAAAGCTCAAGAATTAGATATAACAGTAATAGATGAGGACGAACTCAAAAGACTCCTGGAGGGTGCAGACTAAAAGTGAAATCCTTTCCAGTAAATCCTTTCGGTGCAGCCGCTATCTTTACAGTCCTGGCAATGGGTGTAATAGGTTTAGTTATTGTGCTGCCGATTGCCTGTATTCAATGGACCTGGAATGAATTTGTGCCGCCTCTGTCTGTTCTGCCCCCAATTAATGTATGGCAGGCCCTTTTGCTTTATCTGGCTGCTGCAACAGCAATCTTTCTCTCTGGTATTATTCAAATTGAGGTGGATGCCGAACGTTTTGAATAATGTTGAGCAGAGAATTTCATAGAATTAGATCATTATATGTAGTTACGGCTCTGGCAACGCTTGTATTGCTGCCCTTTACATTGAGCCAGCCGAGCTGCTTTGCCAAGAAGCGTTCCAAAGACAGTGCGACTGTCGAGCCCACGATTTTGCACATGAAAGAAGGGATGCGGCTTTATAACTTAACGCCCCCTCAATATGAGGAGGCCGCAGACGAGTTTGTGCAGTCATGTTATTTTGCCAGAAACAAATACAACCCCGAAGGCTGGCTTTACCTGGGGCGCTGTTACATGAAAATGAAAAACTGGGGCAAAGCAATCGAGGCTCTGGATACTCATCTTTCTCAAACCACAGAAAAAGCGCCTGATGCAAACTGCGATATTGCCGAATGCTACCTTGAAATAGGCGACTTTAAAAAGGCCGAGCGCTGCATAACGCAGGCTCGTATTGAAGCCGATTACAAAAACACGCGCCCATATTACACAATGGGACTTCTTGAAGAAAGAATGGGGCGCTACGGAGAGGCGCTTGGTTCTTTTACCACTGCACTCGGTTCGCGCCCCTGGAAATATGTGGATGCCTGGCTGGGCAGAGCCAGAGCCCTGCGCAAAATGAAGCCGCCCGATTATAAGGCGGCATATGCCGATTATCATGAAATGATTGAAGCAGCTTTAAAAGGCGTAAGCAACGAAAACTGGGTTGAAATCTATTACGGAATTGCTGAATGCTTATACAAAAGAGGCGATCACCAGGGAGCCATCGATCACCTCTTAGAGGCACTGAAACTGAATCCCGATCACTTCGAAAGCCATATTGCACTTGCCCATATATTTGACGAAGAGAAACATGTTACTTCTGCGGTTAATCAGTACGAGCATGCGATCAGAACCGCACCCAAAGGTTTCGATACTGAAAAAATCAACAAGAGAATTCTGGCTCTGCAAGGGCAGCTTAAAGCTTCGGAAAAGCTGAAAGAAGTGAAGCCGTCTCCTTATATGAGAGAACAGGAGCAGTCAGAGCAGCAACAGAAACCAGGTCCTGCTAAGCAACTGCCTGCCGGAGAATCTGGATTCTAATGCGAAAATTGCCGTGTCTCTACTTGTTGCTTCTTCTTGCTCTTCTCTTTTTCACCCAGAATTCTCTTAATGCAGAAAGTAAGAAAGCAAGTTCTCAGAACCCGAAACAGAACAAGACTGTACTCAAGACTCTGCTTCCGAAAACAGATAAAGCAGCACAGGATAAAACCCCTGATAAAACGCCCAGAGATTCAACGCTTTTAAAAGTGCTGATCCAGCACAATGTAAAACTGCCTCCGCTTCCTCCGTCTCTTCAGATAGGAAGCATTTATAAGTCCGGAAGTCTGGAGGCGGAGAAAACCGGCAGTGATCAGTGGTATGAAGTGCCTGCCTGGTTTGCCGGTGAGTATGCTTACGGCGTAATGAATACATATAAGGTTCATGATTACAGAACCGGCAAGGATCGTGCTCCATACGTAAAGGAAGCCTTGAAAGGGGGACGAGTCAGGGGGCTGTTCAAGGACAGCAAAGGTGGAATCTGGCAGGTAAGTTATGGTGGGGAGGTGTCAACTGACTCAGATGAGACATACAGGATCGAGACTGAACTAGTCGGTAATTTGATTTCAAGCCGGCGTTATGTTGAATCGAGTACCGGCATTCAAGTAGATTTGAACAGTTCGGACAGGCGAATCAAGAGTGCCAGCCGTTATGAACGAATCAGGACCTTTGATCAAAGTGAAAATGGAGATGTTCTTGCCAGCCTGAGCGAAAAATGGTTTGACGATAAAGGCAAAGCTATTGGTCTGGAGTGTTCAAAAGGAAAAATGCACAGAGTGCAACTTTTTGAAGAAATAGCTCCCGGCGAGTGGGGGCAGGACCGCAGATCATATGGTGTGCTTGCAAGAGACTTTGTGCTATTTCTCAGAGAAAGTAATCAGCAAGAACTGATTCCTGAGAGATTCAAAGAAATTGCCGCTTCTCAAGCGCAGGCGGAAGCTGAAAAGCAAAAAGAAAACGCACCCGGTAAAAAGGGAGAGCCGGAAGAAACGCCTTGAATTAGGCAGGAAGCAGAGTTTGCTGGACTCTGCTTCCGACTGCTCCGTAAATTTAGAGTTCTTTGCAGAAGACTAAATCGGTTCCCGTCCCGGAATATCTGCTATCCCTCTTGATGAGCTGCTCGCTTGCGGCTTGGCGAAATAAGGACCTTTTTCGCGGTCGCTGATTATGTGCAGGCAAGCAGCGGTTTTAGTGATCTTATTCACTATTTCCTTTGCCTTTTGCTCAGCAGACTTCCGCAGCTCTATAATCAGCGGATGCCTGGTCATTGCATTGAGAATCGAGAATTCGGCAAGAACAACCTTTCCGTTATCGGTTTTGAGATTGCGGATATTTCTGCGGCTCATGCCGTCGTTATGCACAATCGCACTGATCTCGGAACCGTTTGCACCGATATTCAGTTCTCTTCCGGGACTCACAGTAATGTATTTGCCTTCAACAACAACTCTAACGCTGTTTGCATGGTTGTCGGCAAAGTTGCGCACTCGGGTTATTAGCGGACTTGTGCTTATCATTACAATCGAGCCTCTGTCCATGTGCACTGAACAATGATCAGTGTTTACCCTGGTCGGCAGGTCGAAGTAGCTGAGGATCACACCTCTTTCGAGTTTGACCACTCTTTCGGCAAGCGCTTCCACAACTGCATTCTTTGAATAGAAATCAGGTAATGGCGCTTTGATTCGACCAGTGTTTTCTAAGTAAGCAATTGGCGTTTCTTTGCTTGCCAGTGCTTCTCTTTTTGGCTCTTTGTATTTAAGTGCATTCCGTATTGCTATCCCCTTGCTTGGAATCAGTACCCATCTCGGGATGGCAGCATCGAGCTCTGGGCTCTGAATCATCCTGTCCACATGGGCTATTCTTGTCTGATCTCCAGCACCTGGTTTTTCAGTGGAGAAGAAGAGTGCCGAGCCTCTTGTGAGATTGTATCGATCAGAGTCGTTAACAGTGACCATTAACAGATCGTCATCTTCAGCATTGCTCAGCGAGATAACTGCTGCACTTTCGCCTTCGGCTGCATCTTTGAAGATGAAGTCTGAACGTTTGAGTGCAGCATTTTTGTGGACTACGCTAACAGGTACTCCGGCAAGCAAGAGTGTGCTGTCATCAGCATCATTGCTTGCAAAACGTCCGTCAATTACGACTACACGTTTTCCAGCTGTTTTTTCCAGGTAGCATGGCGGTGCATAATTCACCATCCAGAAATAAACAACTTGCATGTCTTTGAATTCAGGAACTCTGATCGAATAAGCAGGTTTGGCTTCAGCTTTTGCTGTTGCCGCGGCCGGGATTGCCAGGCGTACATGCGTCGGGGGCTCTGGAACCGGCGGTTCCGGGGCTGGTGGGCATGGCGGTGGGCAAGGCGCTTTCGGGCACCGGGGCGGCCGTGGTGCTTTTGTCGGTTTCAGGCAAGAGCTCAAATGCGGAGGCTCCGGCGGAACGGGCTTATGGCAACAGAGTTGCGGTGCCTGGCAATCTGGACGATCCGGTGGCACGCAAACCGGGCACCTCGGGTCATAACTGTAACTGTTGTATCCGTTGCCAGGTCTTGGGAATTCACACAAGGTGTTGCTTGATCCATCGTACACGCGCCAGGCTTGTGTGACTATGTCACCACCTACGGCGTTGAGATTATTATGGTCTCCAAGATGGATCGTTCCGTGATAGCCGCTCTGGCT
>CAZTQO010000121.1:0-5936 GCA_964615655.1 uncultured Candidatus Obscuribacterales bacterium
TCGTTGCTGGTATCACAAAAGAGCTGGCAGGCATGAACTTAAATGTGACTGATGTACAAACGAAATACGTTCAGGGCGCCCAGGGCGAAATATTTGTTATGCTGCTTGAATCCAGCTCCAAAGAAGAAATCAGCTCTCTGCAATTGCAGCAGCAATTTGACATTCTAGCTAAGTCCATGGGCGTAGATATAAGCGTGCGCGAAATTGAGTTCATGGAGCTTTAGCCAGACAAGCGGCAATCCGGAGTGAAAAATGGCAGTTCGCCAGGTGCTTTTATATCCAGATCCAATACTTAAGTCACTGAGCAAAACAGTGAAAGGAGATGAGCCTGAGCTTGAAGAGGCTCTCAAAGACTTGAACGACACTCTGGAAGCCTCCCCGGGTTGTGTCGGCATCGCCGCTGCGCAGATTGGCATCCTGTTGCGCATTGTGCTTATCGATTTATCACGCAGCAAAAAAAACCTGCCTAATCAGGGTCGCATTTTGCTTATCAATCCCAGAATCGAAACTCAAGAAGGTGCGGTGCTTGGACGTGAGGGCTGCCTGAGCCTGCCTCATCTGACAGCAAATGTCACCAGGGCTCAAAGAATCAAGCTAAGCTATCAAAACCAGGATTTTTCCCAACTGCACCTAGAGGCATGCGACTTTGAAGCAAGAGTCATTCAACATGAAATGGACCATTTAGACGGTCTTTTGTTTCTTGATCGAGTCAGCTCACTTAAAACAGATGTATTCAGACGAAAGCGTTATTGAAAGGGCAAGCAGGGGGTAGTAAAAATGAAACGTAGCCGGATAAACCGCCTGATTGAGGAGGGGCTTGAGTTTTTTGACAGGCATGGTTTGAAACTGCCGCCCTGGGCTAAGTGGACTTGCAGCGACTGGCAGGAACATCTGGGCGCAGAAAGCCTGGAAATTCGCAGCCATGGTATGGGCTGGAACCTCACTGACTTCGGAAGCGGCGATTTTGAGAAAAGCGGGCTTTTGCTATTTATACTGCGCAACGGCTTATTGAAGGACGAAAAGCCGCAGGACACAAAAACATATGCTGAAAAGGCAATGATGGTGCGCCCTGCTCAGATAACGCCCTGGCATTTTCACTGGCTTAAAACCGAAGACCTTATTAATCGTGGCGGCGGGCGACTGGAAGTTGAACTTGGCTGGGCATCTGACGATGAGCGCAGCATTTCAGGAAAAGAAGTAATCGTGCAAGTAGACGGCATAAGCCGCAAATTGCCGCCGGGCGGCAAACTGGTGCTGGAGCCGGGAGAGAGCGTCACTTTGCCGCCGCGCTTATGTCACCAGTTCTGCGGTCATCCAAAAGACCAGATGGTCTGTGTTGGAGAAGTGAGCAGCTTGAATGACGACAGCAAAGACAATTGTTTTATCTATGGACTGCCTCCAGGCAAAATCGAAGAAGATGAGCCGCGCAAATACTGGCTCTGCACCGAATATCCTCTTTGAGCCCAATAGATTTATGTTGAATTTCGCTAAGCCTGCAATTGCTTAGTCAATAATTTCAAGCAGATATGCGATTCTTATACGGCTTGATTCTGCTGAAAGATCCACTCCGCCCAATTTCATTAGAACAAGTTTAGAAACCCGTAAAGTCGCGAGGCTGAGCCCTGTGAGTCTATTAATTGGACAATATGAGTTCAACGGACCTCTGATTAACTGGCCAAAAATAGAGAATCTGCCGGGAATATATGCTGTTCTTTCCTTTGCCAATCAGGAATTTCAGCTTCTGGAACTGGGAGAATCAGCAAGCCTGGGCGACACAGTAAATGAAACAGAAAGGCAGCTTTCCTGGCAGAGCAAAGCAACCGGCATGCTCAGTCTTTGCGTGCATTACAGCCCCAGAGCCGGATTGAACAAGCGGCGCGAAATAGTAAATGAGATCATGCGGGAGTTTGACGGCATTTGCCGGGAAGCCGAGCCTGAGGAAATAGCCCTGCCTGAAATTAGACAGCTGGCTGCTTCCGCCCGCTTTTAAGCGTCCAAAAAGAAATAAATAATGAGTTCAGGAATAATCTCCCCAATTTTCTCAGGTTACAGCTAGAATAAGAGAGTGAAAGCTAGACAGAGCAGGAAATTCAGCCAATCCGAACTGAAAATTATCTTGCATCCCCTTGCAAAGCGGGAAGGCTGGAGTCAGTATTAAACAAGCTCTTAAGGAAACGGTGGTAGTTACTGGAGGCAATGTCTGTGAAAGACGAAAACGCAGGAAAGAAAAACTTTCACTATTCACAACTAGCCAGGCTCCGGTGGAACATACTGGACATGATCAACATTGTAGGCGGCGATTCTGTGCCTACATATTTTTTCCAGGACATCGACATGACCTGGTCTGAAGATTTACGGGCAACTTTTGCCAAGTACGGCACTCGCATTACAGCCACGGCCCTTTTGCTCAAAGCAATAGGTATAGCCCAGCGAGCACATCCGGATACTCGCACGGCTATGTTGCCGTTTGGACGCACAGTCGTTTTCAATAACATAGTTGCCGGATTTACTGTAGAGCGATTCATCGGGCAACAACCTACACTCTTTTTCGGAGCAATCGAAAAGGTAGACAGTAAAACTGTGGCTGAAATCGCCGAAGAGCTTAGAACTCACGCAGAAGAAGATCTGGAAAAGGTCTGGCATATGAGAATCCAGGAAAAGTTCACCTGGATGCCCTGGTTGCTCAGGCGCTTAATTCTCTGGATCGGTCTTCAAAATCCGGCAATCAGGCTTAAATGTCTTGGTGCCACTTTCGGTCTTAGCAGTCTGGGCAAATTCGGATTGAAAGCAATGATTCCGCCTTGCGTTTCAACTTCAACATTCGGAGTTGGTGCAATCGAAAAACGTCCGGTTGTAAAAGACGGCAAGATTGAGATCAGAACCATGATGACTCTCACTCTCAACTTCGATCACCGCATTATTGACGGCGCGCCTGCGGCCCGATTCCTCAGTGACGTGCAGAAACTGATGGAAGGCGGTCTGGAAAAGTATGTGCAGGAAGAGCTGCACGAGCTTGCATCCAGAATTACGCCGAGTCCTGCTCAGCTGTCTGCAGCAGAAGGATAAAATGACAGGCTGCCGCAATTAGCAGCAGCCCGGTTATTTAAATTCAGTCAAGAACGCAGTCCGGGACTAATCCGACTTGTGCTCAAATGAGCCTGCCAGCTCTTATTGGTTCAGCCCTTGTTTCGAAGCGGCTTCCATACAATCTTGCAAATACCACCTTCACAGTGCTTGCTTGCCTGTTTGCTCTCGATTCCGTTTGAATCTGAGCGCTCCTGCAAACTGTTCAACGCCGAATCCAACCTTGATTGAATCATATGGGCAGCTTCAGTCCTGCCCCCATCTTTGCCTGGTAGGTCGTATTTCATGATATTTGCTCCTGCTGCACTTTGATCATTAACTGACTTTGCAGCACAAAACTCACTGCAGTTTAGCTCAGCTCTGCTGCCGGGCTTTCTGCAATTTGTAAACAGTTTCAATGACGGCAGAGCAGCTGGAATGTTCCTGAAGGCAACGAACCAGAAAACCTTTCCCACAAAGGCTTTTATCGATACAGACCTGCCGGTTTTTCATAAAAACAAGAAGCTTGCCTGAATCCGCTAACTAAATCCATCCTTTAGAGTCTTGAACATAGAATCCGTTCCATAAATGTTTATTGCAAAAACTCAGACAGCCGTAAATTCAAGGTAGCAGGCAAGATTTACTGGGCATAGTCCACATAACTCGGGCAGCGGTGAAGCCATGGAAAGCCAGAAAACTCCGGAACTAGACCAGAAAACTGCAAAGCTTATCGAAGAAATGGAAAAGTCTCTGCGCAATATGGAGCAGAGTCTGGGCATGGATCATTTGCTCGTGGCCAAAATACTGGATTCATATGCACAGCTTTTAAGACAAAATAACTTGCGTCATTTAGATGCGCTCAACATGGAAGCCAGAGCTAAAGCCATAAGAGCAAAACACAACCAGAAAGAAGCAGAGGAACAAGACCTTGGAATTGACAGCGGAGCACAATCGCGTTCGATCTCAACTGCACAGGCAAAAGCCTTAGCCTGGGGAATCGCAGCAATTCTTCTTCTGGCAATCGGCTCGGGTCTGATGGAAATAGTTAAGTGGTCAAATAAGCAAAAAGACAAGCCCAAAGTCGTGATCAAGCAAGATCTGACTGTGGACAGTCCGGATTTGCGTCAAACAGAGCCGCCTCAGCTTGATGAAGGAAGCCGAACTTTGCTTGAAGATACGGTAACAAAGGCTATCAAAGACGAGCAAGAGAAAGAAAAAAGTCAATTTGCAGCCCAGCAGGAAGCTGCCAGAAGCAAAGAACTGAGCCAGTATCAGGAAAAATCACAAAGGCTGCGCAATTTTGCAAAAGAACAGCTTCGAATCGGTCAGGATTATGAAAGCAATCAAGACCTGGTCAAAGCATCCGACGCCTACTTTTCAGTGATCAAAGAACTTGAAAAAAATGCTCCTCTGCCCGCAACAGCTGCCTGTGAAGAAATGGCTCAGTGTTTTGAAGGTTACGGGCGCATAGCAGAAATCAATGCTCGCACAGACCTTGCCGCTCAGTGCCAGAAAAACGCTGCAGAGATAAGACAGCTTGCAGCTGCAAGCAACTGAAGCATACGCTTTTGAAAATCAGGAATTAGAAGCCGGCTTCAAGGATCTGTACATGAGCAAGTAATAGAGCAAGGCTGAAACCGCAAATCCTACAAACCAGCCATATTCATATAAGGGCTTTAAGAGCTCGATAAAAATGCCGCTCCAGGCAGCCAGACAGCCAAGCACAGTGGCAATAAGAGCAGCCGGATTCCAGCCGTTCTTGTATGAGTATTCACCTGTGCTTGCATAAAGGTCAGGCAAATTCAGATTACATTTGCGAATCAACCAGTAGTCTGTTATTAAAATTCCGGCAATCGAACCAAGACCGCCTGAATAGCCAAGCAACCAGGTAAAAATGTATCCGTTCGGGTCTGCAATCAATTTCCAGGGCTGCATGAGTATTCCGGCTATGCCGGTTATCAGGCCGCCTCTTTGAAAAGAAATCCACTTGGGAAAAGCGTTGGCAAAATCGTTTGCCGGTGAAACAACATTGGCAGCTATATTTACCGAAAGGGTCGCCACTGCAACTGTGAACATGGCAACAGCAATCAGGGGCGGACTGTCGAAATGAGATATCAACTTGACCGGATCCCATAGTTCTTTAAGAGGAACTCCGGGATAAATCACAACAGCTGCCGAAGTAATCAAAATTCCCATCGCCGAAAAGAAAGCCATGCATAAAGGCAATGCCACCGCCTGCCCGAGTGTTTGCTCCTTTTGATTCCGTCCAAAGCGCGTAAAATCAGGCATGTTCAGCGAAAGAGTCGCCCAGAATCCAATCATTGCAGTAAGAGCAGGAAAAAACACCGGCAAGAATGTCGACAAGCTTTTAAACTTGCCTTCCTGATGAATGAGCTGCCCAAGTCCATGAGCGCGATCCATAGCCCAGAAAAAAAGAGCAAGAGTCATCAGCAATACAAAGGGCGCCGCAACTCCCTGCACTTTCTTGAGCAAATCCATGCCCTTATAAATAATGACTATGTTCAGTCCCCAGAAAAGAAAGAACGAAACCCACTGGCTGCCGCTATAACCGCCAAAGCCGGCTTCAGCACTGCCAAGCAGATTTGTCCAGTTTGGTATTACACAATTGAGAAACTCATGCAATGCCTGCCCGCCAATCCATGATTGAATTCCAAACCAGCCGCAGGCGACCAGAGCGCGCATCAGAGCAGGCAGGTTGGAGCCGATTGTGCCGTAGCTGGCCCTTGCAAAAACAGGAAATGGGATACCATATTTGGTGCCGGGGTGTGAATTGAGCAAAATCGGCAAAAGCACAATTGTATTGCCCAGAAGAATGGTAAAAAGAGCCTGTCCCCAGTTCATCCCAGATGCAA
>CAZTQO010000122.1:0-5379 GCA_964615655.1 uncultured Candidatus Obscuribacterales bacterium
AGGCGCTCAACTGCAGATTTCAAAGATTGAACTATCTTGATGGACTTTGCTTGCCTCTTTTTACCAGGTTCAGCCAGAATCCGAATCACACTTCATACGCGCCGCCTCAGTACAGACATCCGCAGGAGCCTGATTGGTCCAACCGCTTATTGTCTAATTACAAAAGTGATTTCTTGTATGAGAAGAGGCGTGTGGTGGATGGCGGCTTGCTGCTTACTTTGGCGTCTTTCAATACAAGCATAAAGCTGAACAAACAAGCCTTTTTGATTGTCGATGAAAGCAATGGCAGATTTGTTTGTATGCTCAGTTGCAGGCAGGCGGCAAGCAGTTTGCTCTCAAAGCTAAATCGGCATGCTTTCCAATTCTCGGGCTGTACAAGTGAGAAAGGAGCAGGACGGGCAAGATCTCTGGATTTGCTCTATTGCCGGGTTCCAGAGTCAAGAATCCGGGCGCTGCGCCCAGCCGGCCGTGATTTTTCAGCTGCGGCTCTGTCTGAGTTGCCCTGAAAAAACAGCAGATAAGCTTTGACTGCATCTTTTCAAGTTTGACTAAGCTTACAGCAAGTCGTTCAAAATTTGCTCAAAATTGCACCCTAATCTAAAAGCATGAGTTGCGGAAGTGTGGACGAATGAACGAGTTTACAGCTGAAGAAATTGAAGAGAAAGCAAAGGCTCTGGCAGAGCTTGCTGATGATGGTGAAGCCGGCGCTTTTTATGAAAAAGCACGGGAAGAAGCAGGGCTTTTTGCAGGTAACGGCAAGCAATGGAAAGAAATGCTTGACCGGGTCAGAGATCTTGATAGAAAGGGATACAAAGACGATGTCATCGGCGGTGGTGTAAGTATAAATCCAAAAACCGGCAAAGAAGAGCTGAATATTCCCGGGCTTGTGTACAGAAATTGAAGTCTAAGAAAAGAGTTCAGAGCCAGGAGCAGCCGTGCAGCTGCTCCTGATTTTTCTTGCGGCTCAGCAATAAGTCTCTTAACTTGATGCCTCCTTGCTGAAGCAAGGACTGCTTGTCTGTATTATTTCGGAAAAGATACTGTTGAAGTAAGCTGATTCAAGCTGCTTGCCATGGAAATACGAGCTTTCAGAATATCGTTAAAGAGGGCTGCTTCGTCCGACGAGTAAGGATTTTCAGTTCGATACTTCTCAGCTGCAAGCTTGAAATAGGTCATCGCTCTGGTCCAGTTCGCTTCTAAGGCGTATCTGGAGCCGATTTTGTGAAAAATCAGAGCCGAATGAAGATCAGCATCTTGCTGCGGAAAGTCTGCAGAGAAAATGCTCGTAATCATATTTGCCAGGCTCTTATTGTGCTCCTTATTTTGAGAAAGTGGAAATTCTGAATTTAAATCAATAGCTATTGTGTTCAACTGGTATTCCTCGCTCTAAAATTGCTCTTTCAGCTTGTCGAATGATCCTTCCTGCATTTATCTAGGCAAGAGTTTCTGCTCCTCTTATCGCATCTTGCCTTAGATTTCGATGTCCCTGCTCGAAGTACCTGTTGATTGATTCGTTTCCTTTGCTGTTCAATCCCTGTTTTATCTGACTGGGTTCTATCTTTGCCGGACCTTTGCCGGTGGAGTCTTTCAGTTGGCTGCTTGGATTTGTTTCTTTCTTGCTTTTCTCGATGTTTTTGTCGGATTCGTCATTTGTCAGCTCAAGCTGCGGCAAAGAGTTGGAGCTTTCGGTTCCCCTGGGCACGATGACGAGCCCGGCAAGCGTGGTTGCGTAAGCGTCTTCGTGCATCCTTGCTGTGCTGGAGTCAGATTCGTCCAAACCCCTATAACTCAGAGTCTCTTGGATTTCGCTTTCTGCCATTTTGCAGACCTCCGTAACTAACTGAGTAAAGACTAGTCGGTTTTAATCCATAAATTTTCCAAGTTTTGTCCAAAAATTGTCCAAAGGCTTTCTGCTTCCGCTGGAGCATGCAATTCAACTTCGGCGGGCATCGCAAAGAGCAGCTTGTTTCAATTAGAATCAAAGCGATAGCCAATACCATGTATGGTGCGAATCATTGAGTCGTGTCCGCGCTCATCTATTTTGGAGCGTAGTCGTGAAACGTAGCGGCGAACCATGTCTGCGGAAGTTTCTGTTTCAGTCGGCCAGGCCCTTTCAATAATTGCCTCTGCTGTGAATACCTTGTCCGGGTTGCGCATAAAAAACTCAAGCAGAGCAAACTCAGTGGGGTTTAGATGAAACTCTATGCCGTTTTTCATAGTTCTTCTTGTTGTCGTGTTCAGCTTGATACTTCCTGCCTCTAGCTCGTCGGTGTTGAAGTTACGGCTGGCACGGCGCAGCGAAGCCCTGATGCGGGCGGATAGTTCACGCAGTTGTACCGGCTTTGTCAGATAGTCGTCTGCACCAGAATCAAGCCCCTTTTCCTTGTCTTCTATTTGGCGCTGGCCGGTGAGCATAATCACACTGCTGGTTCCGCCACTGCTACGATAGCGGCGACACAGTTCGATACCGGAGATGCCCGGCAAGTCAAGGTCAAGAACTATAACGTCGTAGTGGTATGAGAGCATGTATTCAAGGGCTGTTTCGCCGTCGCCGGTGGCATCAACCAGGTAACTCTCAGACTCCAACCAGTCCTTTTCTGACTGTCTGAGTGCATCTTCGTCTTCGACTACAAGTATTTTAGCCATCGATACTCCGCGTGAGTACTCAGTCCTGTCGGCTTAATGGCAGAGAAACCCAGAAACGACTCCCCTTGCCTGCCTCACTTTCAACACCCACGCCTCCCTGCTGCTGTTCGGCCAGCATCTTGCAAATGGCAAGACCAAGTCCTGTTCCTCGTCTTTTCTTTTCCTTCAAAGTTCCTACTTGCCTGAATCTTTCAAACAGCTGTTTCTGCTCCTGATCGGATATACCCGGACCTTCGTCCTTCACCGACAGTTCTGCCATTGACCCATGCTTCCTGATCTCGACCGTTATTTTCCCGCCTTTAGGTGAATATTTCAGCGCATTGGAAAGAAAATTCAGAACGATCTGCACGCATCGATCCGGGTCTGCCTGAACATAGAGATCCTGCAATTTCTCTTCGATGACAACATTTTGTCTGTCTGCCAGTCCTTCAATTGATTCAAGTGCGCGCATTGCAATCGTGGCAAAGTTGGTGTCATCAATATAGAGTTCAAATTTACCGGCTTCAAGCTTTTCTACGTCAAGCAAATCGTTTACAAGTCCAGCCATGCGCTTGGCACTGCTTGATATTCTTTGTGCGGACTTCTCTAGATCTTCACTTAGTTGTCCCATCACTCCTTGCATCATTAGTGCGCTGCTCATATCTATAGCCATCAGGGGACTTCTTAACTCGTGCGTGATCATGGCGTAAAACTCTTGTTTCAAGCGCTGCATTTCATATCTTTCCGTTGCATCGATTACATTTAGTAAGTATTGCTCCGACTGAAAAACGCTAAACTCATTGAGAGTCAAATATACTGGAATGGACTGTCCGTCTCTGTTTTTGAGCTTGCATTCAAATGAGCGATTCGCGGCATGTTCTTTCAAAAGATCCATTCCGTTGCAGTCATCCGCTAGGTCCAGCACAAAGGACAAATTTTTGCCTTGCAATTCTTCTGTTTTATATCCGCTGAGTTTGACCAGGCTGCTGTTTAGATTCAATATTTCGCCATTGCTGCTCAGAGTAAATACGCCGACAGACATGTTTTCCATGACTGCCCTTACTTGCTTTTCGTTGTCTGAAATTTCGCGAAAAAGTTTACGTTCGCGCTCTCTCATGTCGGTCAGGTCTGAAGACATCTTGTGAAATATTTGGTCCAGCCTTGCCAGTTCATCGTTGCCGCTTAAAACAGGATTTAGCGGTAGCTCCTGAACTAGACGTTTTGTGTTGTCCGTTATTATGGTCAAGCGTCCGAGTATATCTTTCCAGAAGTAAGTGAGCAGAGCTCCCATAAGCAAGATGTTAAACGCAACGCTGCCAATAAGAGTGCTCCTTATGTTCTGGCGAAATTGCTTTTGCAGCTTTGGACTGGAATTCACCACTTTTTCTTCTTCTGCCAGGAGTTTCTTTTGCTTGTCTCTAAACTCATCTATTAGTGGTTCAAGCTCGTCTCTCAGTTTTTCAAACTCAGCAAGATCGATCTTTGCCGGATCTGATTTCAAAATTGCTTCGACTTCGTTAAGTCTCTTCAGTGCCGGAACGTAGGTTTTTTCAAGGTAGTCCAATAATTTTTGCTGCTTTTTGTTTGCAGAGCAAAGTAGGCTCACTTTCTCACGCAAGCGGCGAATCTCTGAAAGGGCGTCACTGAATTTTTTCATTTCCTCGTCTGTGTGAAAAGCCGCCCACTGGGAGAGGGCGTAGCCTGCATCATAACAGCGAAGGCTTAAAAGTCCGGTGAGTTGTTTGAGCTGTTTGGCGCGGCTTTCACGTGCAACTTCAAGCTCAAGACTGTCTACTTGCTGGAGCAGAACAGCCACAAGTGAGATTTCGAAAATTAGCGGTATGCTCACAAGGACAAGTCCTTTATGAGACATGCGCAGGGCCATGGCTTCTCCTCAGTGTTGTCCGGGCATCATGCAGAAACTTTCGCGCTCGAGCCCGCGCAGAGCAGTTGCTCTGGCTATACGCGAGATAGCCAGCTGGAAAGCAGCAGTTCTGAGGTCGCAGCTGTTGCTTTTGGTCAGTCCTTTAAGTTCTGTATAGGCCTGCAACATAACTGATTGCAACTCGTTGTTTACTCTTTCTTCCGTCCAGCGAAACTGCTGAATGTTTTGAACCCACTCGAAATAGCTGACTATTACTCCGCCGGCATTGGCAAAAATATCAGGCACAATAATCACGCCTCTTTTATTTAGCGCTTCATCAGCATGCGGCGTGGTCGGACCGTTTGCACCTTCAATTACAAATCGGGCTTTAATATCGGCAGCATTTTCTTCGGTAAGAACATTTCCAAGTGCTGCAGGGATAAGGACATCGCAGTCATATGTAAGAAGTTTGTCTGCCGGTATTGAATCGGCTCCGGGAAATCCCTGTATGCTTCCGTGCTGCTGCGCGTAAAGTCGTAAAGCTTTAATATCGAGCCCGGCATTATTTGCAATTGCACCTGTTACGTCGGAGACTGCAACAATTTTGCCACCCATTGCGTGAATGAATGATGCCGCCCATGATCCGACATTGCCAAAGCCTTGAATTGCAAACTTGAGCGTTTCAGGCGGCAGTTTGTGATCTTTTAAAAGAGCTTCGACCGCCATTGCCAGTCCTTTGCCGGTTGCTGCTTCGCGTCCGGCACTGCCGCCTAGTTCAAGCGGTTTGCCCGTTACCACAGCCGGTGTCCAACCGTGATATTTGGAAAACTGATCGACAATCCAGGCCATGGTTTGAGCGTTTGTGCCCATATCCGGTGCCGGAATGTCCT
>CAZTQO010000123.1:0-4914 GCA_964615655.1 uncultured Candidatus Obscuribacterales bacterium
AGGATTTGGCTGGGGAAGGCTGGCGGCATCAGGCATTTGCTTCTTGTTAGCCTTGCTTTCTTCATTGGCAATCTGGCCTTGCAGCCTGGCATTTGGACTTTACCAGCTTCCCGGTCTCTTGCCGGGCCGTTTCATAAAGCCAGAATCAGAGCAAGCCGAAACTGAGGAATCAGACACAGACAGAGAAAAATCAAAGCAGTCAAAATCAGGAGCAGGACTGCCGCTTATGGCTGCGCTCTTGCCGGTGATTATTGCCGGCGCCTGCCTTGCCGGCTCCGGCATATTTACATACGGTATTGAAGGGTTCAAACTGAAAGAGCTTGCACACTTGTTAAAGTGCTGCTTTTTGCCCATAAACGAACTGAACTGGCAGAACTATGCAAAAGCATACCGCTTTTACTATATATTCTATCCCTTTGCGTTGCTTGCTCTGCTAAGCGGACTCAGTTTATTCAAGCCACTCAGACAGAGCGCAATTTTTTCTATTCTTCTTCTATTTGCCTTGAGCTTGCCATTATCCGGAATAGCAATCGATGACTCGTCTTTGTATGGCCAGCGGCTGCTTTACCCGCTCTCATTTGCTGTTTGCCTTTTTCTTTCAACAGCTCTTAGCGGACTATCTCAGTTCAAAAACAAATTGGCTTATCCCGGCATAGGTCTTTGTCTTTTGCTGACGGTAATATTGTCTGTTCAGTTTTTCCGCCATATATTCAATGAAAATGCAGCAGACAGAAACAGGACAAGACAGCTGAAAGCCGTGCAAAAATCAATCAAAATCATGCAAGAGAAAGAACAGCTGCAATTATTTCTTGCCCGCGATCTGCCTGAGAAGCTAAGCATTGCACCATTGTTCAGCCCCAGAGGTCCGGTATGTTTTGAGACCGGCACACAGCTTCTGCAAAGCGGAGCAGTGCCTGACGGCAGGCTCAAAGAAGCATTGAGAGAAAACAAACTGACTGCTGCTTGCAAGCGCTGGCAGCCCGATTTGCAAAGTTTTCTGCCGCTTGATATAGGTCCTGAAAAGATACAGTGGCAAAAGGACATAAGCCTTGAAGAGTTTGCAGGACGAATGGAGCCAGGTGTCGAATTCTATTCCAACATTCACTGGAATTCAGACAGAAGCGAACTCTTGCTTGACTCAAATTCAGACAAAGGTCCGATGTTTACTTTCAACTCCGGCGAACTGAGCACGCTTGACGGTGATTTCCTTTTTGTAGACGCGCAAATAGACGCGCCCACTTCTTTTGCAGCTCCAAGACTTGAGCTGCACTGGCAAACCCGATTGCACAAGGATTTCGAAAAGAAAGAACGCTTTTGCTACACAAACGCGATCACAAATGACGGTCAGTTTCACCGCTATCTGCTATCACTGCGTTCAAACGGCTGGACTACAGGCGGCGTGCCAAGACTCTGCGCCCTGGGTTTTCCTGCAGGAGCTAAAGTAAGACTTAAAAAGGTCGGCATAATTCAGAACGAGAATTTGATTCCGTCACTTGAAGCAGCAGAAAGCTCAGTTGCGGATCAGAGTCCCAGAAGATTTATCTATCCTTATTTCAATTTCCCCAGCAGCAAAGAGCTCGGACTTACGGCTCTTGCACCTGATCAAGATGCAATTAACTGCAATTATGACGCCAGCATGCTTGAAGGTGCTGCAGCTGTTCTTGTTGAAATATCGCAAGCAAACAAAAGTTTTGACGACGCAAACTCAAATCACTTGTCAGGTCAAACCCTGAAAACATTCCGGCAGGAAAGCAACCGGGGCAGCATAAAAGTGCCGCTTGCAAGCCTCCCTGAAGATGGTGTTTACAGCCTGCGCCTGATTGCACTAAATGCAGCAGGAGCTTATATTGGACAGTTCAGCGATCCACTTTCTTTTCAAGTTCGAGTTTCAAGATCAGGATCTATCCGCCAATGAAAGAACTGCAAATTGATATGGCACAGCTTGCTTATGCCTGGGAAGACCCGAGTTCGGATTCTCATTACTATCTTGATCTGGACACAGGCAGCATAGTCCTGGTCAGACCCGATCTTGAAGATGCAGGCGAGTTAAGAGAAGAAATCGAACTTGAATCGGAGCGCTATGTTTTCATTCCCAAACCCAAAGAGAATCAAATTGATCTTGATCTGAGCGACTTTGTATTCACAATCAAAGATTCGAAGCTGAAAGTCTTAATCGAACTTGCCATGGAAGCACCCAATAAATTCGCTGCAATTCGTTCGGTTCTGGAAAAGGTACCAGATGAGTGGCAACGCTGGCAGAACTGGAAAAGAGAGTCCGGACGGCAACGAGCGCTTCGCTGGCTGGAAGCGCAGAACATCAAGGCAATTTGAGCTAGAAAGAAGTGTCCGGCTTAAAGCAGTTAAATTATTCAGCTTCAAACGAAACTTTTTGAAAACCGGCGTGTAGCAGCTCTTAAGCGGAGGTGCCCATGGTCTTAAATAGAATTGCTCAGCTAAGCGCAAAACAGGTTTCTGCAGCCGTCCTTTTTTCAGCTTTTTACACCTGGCTATTTGCTTTTCAAGCTCCTCTTGCTGAGAGTTCGCAGCTGAGTGATTCGCCTGCCCATAAAAGCAATGCATTGCCGGATGCCCTCTTAAGAAAGCTGAAAATCGAAGGACTCGGGCAAATGCCGGATGGAGTCTATATCTTTTACGATCCTCTCTGCCCGGTCTGCCGCGAGTATTTCCCATATCTGGATAAACTGGCACAAGAACACAAAAAGCTGCCTTTTCAACTGGTTTTTAGCTCTGTTGCCGACAAAGCCAGGCAAGAATTTCAAAAGGACTATAAGCCTCACGCAAGCATCATTGATGACAAGAACAAACTGCTGCAAAACTTGCTTAAAGCAAAAGTGACACCGGAAGCTGTTCTTGTCAAATCAGGCAGGATTATCTACAGAGGACGCATCGACGATCGATATGCGGCAATTGGACAGCGTCGCAGCTTGATTGGCAGCTGCGATCTGGAAAATGCGCTGCTTGCCGTAGAGCAAAATCGAACACCTGAAATCAAAGAAACGATCCCGATAGGTTGCTTCCTTGAAACTACAGGAGCCGGAGGAAACTGAAATGAGGAGCTGCCGCAAATACAAAATGCTTGCTGAATCAGCTTTCGTCTTGCCGTTTTGCCTGCTTGCCACTTTTATCCTTAGCACTATTGCCCTTGCCTCTAACACAAGGCAAGAACAAGCCCCGCCAGGCACGCATAGAACAAGAAGCAAAGATGCAGCAGGAGGCAAAAATACCGAAAAAACCGGGAACTCAGCAAACAGCAATGAGCAAGCTGAGACAGGCACAAACAAAAGTGCCGCAGCTAACACAGAAAAGCTCAGCTACAGCAAAACTATCGCGCCAATAATCAAAAACCGCTGCGCCGGATGCCATCAAGACGGCGGTATCGCCCCTTTTTCTTTGAGCACTTATGAAGAAGTAAAAAAGCGAGCCCTTACAATCGATGCTGTGATTGCTTCAGGCTATATGCCTCCCTGGAAACCTCAGGCAAACTACGGTGAGTTCAGCGGCGAACGCCGATTGAGCCCGGACGAACTCAGCTTGCTGCGCAACTGGATTAAGGAAGGCTGCCGGCCGGGGGCAGGAGTTTCAATTGCCGAAGATCAGAAAGCAGTAGCAGCAGGTAACGGCAAATGGCGCTCCGGTAAACCAGACCTGATTATTTCCATGGACGAAGCTTTCACAGTACCGGCAGATGGAAAAGATCTATACAGATGCTTTGTCTTTCCGCTGAATTTGAGTGAAAACAAGTTCGTTTCCCATGTGGAATTTCATCCGGGAAACTCCAGAGTTGTGCATCATGCTCTTTTCTTTCTGGACAGCCTGCAAGAAGCAAGAAAAAAAGACAAAGCAGATCCCGGTCCCGGTTTCAGCAGCTTTGGAGGTCCAGGCTTCCTGCCTACAGGAGCGCTGGGCGGCTGGGCACCAGGCAACTCGATGCTGGCATTGCCGGACGGTGTGGCAAGACTTTTGCGCAAGAACTCTGATCTGGTCGTGCAGTTGCATCTGCACCCCAGCGGCAAAAAGGAAAATGTCAGATCTGAAATAGGCATTTATTATTCTAAGAAGACGCCCCAAAAACTGCTTCTGCCGCTGACCGTGCGCAGCCGCGATATAAAGATTCCTGCAAATGAAAGCAAGCACAAAGTTCTTGCCGAAATGAAAGTGCCGGTGGATTTCGACCTTTTGCAAGCCACTCCGCATGCACATTTGCTTTGCAAAGAAATCAAAGCTTTTGCCCGCACGCCCCAGGGCAAAGAAATACCTCTTATCTGGATCAAAAACTGGGACTTCAACTGGCAGGAGCAGTACGCGTACAAAAATCCGGTCCATTTGCCTGCCGGCACAGTTGTCAAAGCCGAGTTCATCTATGACAATTCCGAAAACAACTTCGCCAATCCTAACCGCCCGCCAAAGCAAGTGAACTGGGGCGAAGAAACCGGCGATGAAATGGCACTGATCTTTTTTAGCGGCACTGTCAGCCACAACGAGCAAATGAAAAGCTATATGCAAGCAATGCTGATGGGTGGGCTGAAAGACTTCAAACTTTCAGGAGCAAACCCGGCAAACGCCTTTAAAGTAATGCGCTTGCTCTGGGACAGCAAGAAAGATTTTGCCCGCATATTGGATCAGCAGAACTAGACACTCTTCTTTGCCTCTTAGAGGCTCGGACCAAACTTGATTAATAGTGCTTAAGAAGTCTTGAAAAGTCCGATTCTTGTCCGCTTCAACTGGGAATTCTACGAAATCGCGCTTGAACTTAGTCACGGGAATTTTACCGATCCGACCTTATCATGAACCAAAAGCTTGAGAATAAGGCTGAAATTGGCATTGGAATTTTCCGTATATTTGAGGCAAAAAGATGTTTGCGATTCTTATAATTGAAAGTGACGAAACAGTATC
>CAZTQO010000124.1:0-3299 GCA_964615655.1 uncultured Candidatus Obscuribacterales bacterium
GAAGTCAAAGCATTTGGTCCTGTCGAAAATCAGGCTCGCAACCATATTCTCGACCTTTCTTCAGTTCCGGCCCGCATAAACTGGCGGGTAGCTTCCGAAGCAGTAGAAATGGCCTGCGGCATTGCCGAATCACTTGACGTGGTCGGTCTGCTTTGTGTCGAGTTTTTCATTGTCGATCATGATCGTCTTGTAGTTAACGAAATAGCGCCAAGACCACACAATTCAGGTCACTATACACTTGATGCCTGTCCGACCAGCCAGTTCGAACAGCATATTCGAGCAATAACCGGCATGCCGCTTGGCAAGACCGAACCGCATTCAGCTGCAGCCATGGTTAATTTGCTGGGAGATCTCTGGGCTCAGGGCGAGCCTGAATGGTCTTATTCACTTGAAGTTCCAGATGTTCATTTGCATTTATACGGCAAAACCGAGGCCAGGCCTGGAAGAAAGATGGGACATCTCACCGCCTGCTGCCGCTGGACTGAAGAAGCACAAGAACTGGTGCTCAAGGCCAGAGACAGACTGAATGCTAATAGAATAGGCTGATAATCAAAACGCTTAATTTTCCTTGTTGAAGGGGTATATTTATCCCTGGCAGGGGGCACTAATTTAGTGTGAGTAGTTCAGCGCCGGACTTGTCGAGGGATAAGGGCCAAAAGTGGAAATTGCCTCAGACGAGCTGATAACAGATGAAGAGCGGGAAAAATCGCAGCAAGCTCTAAAGAGCTGTTGCGCCGAAGCCTGCCAGTCTGTCAGCGCTCAAGAAGCCGGTTTGACAGCAAAAGCTGTTTATCATGACGCCGTAACAGCAGCTGCCAAAGATCTGGCAAGCTCACTTTGTGACGAAGCTGTGCCGATCGCCAGAGAAGTCGTAGAAAAGCTTCTCAAAGACTCAAGTCAGCATCCCTTTGTTGAAGAAGCGGTTCTTTGTGCAACAAAACCGGTGGCAAGGGATGAGGCACTCACACAAATCCGCAACTGGAGTCAGGAAAAGGCCCTGCCCAGAGCAGAAGCAGCTGCCAGGAAAGTTTTCGATGAATACCTTCCCAACGGCAGCCAGCAACATTTGCATACGGCAGCAATGGCTGCCATCCGAGTCTTGATTCAAAACCAGATAAACAAAGACCCGCAAACTTCAAGTGCACAGCGCGCAAAAATCATAGACGATTATTTGAGCAGCGAAGGGCTTTCAACTGCCCGGGAATATTTCCAAAAAAGCATAAGCCCTGAACTCAGACGCAAAGCACAAGCGGCAGCTCAGCTTGCCGTCGAAGAAATCGCCTCACAAGCAAATGATGCAGTTGCAAGAGAGTCAGTAGTCGAAGCAGCCCGCAAAGTAGCAGACTACACAGCCAAAGCTGAAGTTTCCAGGCTCATTCTTGCCGAAGCGCAACGACGAGCCGCAAAGCTGGCAAGAGAGCGATTGCAGGATGCTGTCCAGGAAATAGAAGAAGACCAGCGCCTGGAATTTTGCATTGGCCAAGCAGCTAAAATCGCTGATGAAGCCGTGCAGGGAGTAAGTCAAGAAATCGCCGCCCCGGAAGCAGCCGAACTTGATGTTGAAAAGGCCAGAGAACTGGCTCTTTCAGCAGCGACAGCCGTAGCCCGTGAATTTGCAGGTTGTTACCAGCTTGACTGTGAGTATCAAGGTGCATCGCAGGTGAGCAAAAAAACAATTGCTTTTCTAGTGATGCAAATTTTGCTTGGCTGCTCAATTGTCTGGTTCTTCTTACTGGGCGGCTTTGAATGCTGCCAGCCCTTTCTCAAATCAGTCCTACCTGCCGGCATTTACGAAGCCATTTATAAATCGGTTCCGGCAATAAACAAAAATGTGCAAGAAGAGAATCTAGACGACTTGCTTGATGAAGATGCATCCACGTTACCAGCAGTCCCTGAAACGAACAAGAGCCCTGCAGAAGATCCAGAAGGCACACAAAAAAAGCTGCCAGCCTCTGGTCCTGAAGCACTCAAAGAAAATGAAATGCCGCCGGATCTAGTAAATTCAGACAGCAAACATTGAGCACTCAAAACCAGACCGACTTTCTGAACTGTGTCAAGGGACCCGGCATATGGAGCTGATCCAGCCGATTATCTTTCTACTTAGTCTGGGAATCCTGACTACGCTCTTTTGCATGGGAATAGATCGCGCGCCCGAAGGCAGTTTCGCCTGCAGTTCAGTGTCTTTTGATCTCTTGCAAGCGGACAATGCCATAGCAATTATCCAGTCCTGGTTTCCGCACGATGAAACCGAACTGATTGAAGGTGCGCCCTATCCAATTTGCGGCAGATTTTCAAAAAGTCTTTTCCGCAACACCGGCACCGGCGAAGTGACTCTTGAGCTGTTCTACAAAGTTCCTCAAAGCAATCCCTATCTGCGCTTCCTGCCGGGAATAAGGCGCAAAGCAAAACTTGTTATCTCAATGGAAGAATACGCCCGCTCAGTTCAGATGCACTACACATGGATAGGACTCAGCACTGTTACAAGCATTTTCAGCCCGGAATACACCGTGCTAAAGTATCTGATCGACCGCACCGAAAAGGAGTTTGCAGTTCGAGGCTATCCGGCATACGTTCCCGGAGCCAAAGCGCCCAGGAATCCAGGTTTGAGCCCGGGTCAACAAGCAAGACAGGTCGCAAACCAGTATCTAAATTCACTGAGCAGCGACAGCAGCTCAGGCAAAAACTGGGGACGAGAATATGTAAGCGGCAAAGAACCCGGTCGTGTTTACGGAGCCTGGCCTAATCCACAAGATTTTTCCGAGTCGGTGCAAAATCCGCTTCAAAATTTCAATGACAACGGACTGAAACTATGCAATCCGGTTCTGAATCATCTTGGAATACCCAAGGTTGCAAGCGGCATGTTCGCCAGTGTTTACGAACTTGAAAACGAAGCCCAGCGATGGGCCGTACGTTGCTTCAACAGCAGGCTTAAAGATCAAAATGAGCGCTATAAGGCAATCAGCAGTTTTATTCTTGCCGACGATCTGCCTTATACGGTCGATTTTCACTACCTGGAGGATGGCATTAAATGCGGTGGCAGTTGGTATCCCATCTTAAAAATGACCTGGGTTGAAGGAGATACTCTTGACCAGTTTGTCAGGCAAAACCTGCACTGCCCATCATCCCTTCTCATGCTGCGCCAGAAGCTGCAAGTCATGATGGAAAAGCTCAAAGCCAATGGTGTCGCTCACGGTGACTTGCAGCACGGAAACATACTGGTTGATGAAGGAGAGATCTATCTGGTCGACTACGATGGATTCTACGTTCCTGAGCTTGCCGGACGGCAAAACAACGAGCTT
>CAZTQO010000124.1:3309-4529 GCA_964615655.1 uncultured Candidatus Obscuribacterales bacterium
AACTATCAGCACCCGGGACGCTTGCAAGAACACTTCGGTCCATATATCGATAATTTCTCGGCCTGGGTAATTGACCTTTCATTGCTGGCACTTGCCGAAGACCCGAACCTCTTCAAAGAATTCAATGGTGGAGACGAATGCCTGCTTTTCAGAAAAAACGACTTTTCAAACCCGGAAAGCTCTCAACTGATCCGGCAGCTGACATGGCACCAGTCAGCCAGAGTGCGCGCAGAAATCAAGCGCCTTCTTAGCTTTCTGGAGCTTTCACTTGAACAGATTCCCTATCTGGACACAGTTGAAGTCCAGACATTGAAACTGGGCTTGGCTCAGCCGGACTAACCGGAAACCCCACCCCAGAAATCCTCAAGTTTCACTGATCTGTAAAACTTGCATGAGCACCGGTCAGCTTTTGTTTGCGAATCAAAAGCTGCTGGCGAAGCAGATCGAGCTCAAGGGCAGCCTCTGAAATCGACTTTTCTGCCTGGGCAAAGTTCTCGCGATTGAAGTTTTTGCTTGCCTCTTTGTAATGTTCTTCAATCCTTGAAATGCAAAGCAAGTGGTAATCAAGCTTTGCTTGCTTGAGTCCTTCAAGCACAGTTTTCACTTCGGCAAGCAGTGATGGAACATCTACAACAGGCAGCCTTTCCTCAGCTTTGCTATCGAATTCATCGCCGAGATCGCCTGGATCATCTACACCTAAAATATCAAGACAGACTTCAAGGTCACGTCGTGCCGCTCTCAGCAATTTTTTTGCTTGCAAATTGCTCAGTTTTGCATGGGCAAAAACAGCCTGCAAAAAGTTGTTAAATGCCTTTTCCCAGTGCTGACGCAATATTGTTGTTTTGTCTTTCTCCTCGACAAAGAGTTCATCAGGAGCTGCCTGCTCTCTTTGATGCAAGCGACGCCTGCTTTCAGCAAGTTCACTGACAAGCTCCGGTGCGCGCCTTAGAGGGCTTGTCAGCATCGGGTTTGA
The DNA here is from genome assembly GCA_964615655.1 of uncultured Candidatus Obscuribacterales bacterium. Taxonomy (GTDB): domain Bacteria; phylum Cyanobacteriota; class Vampirovibrionia; order Obscuribacterales; family Obscuribacteraceae; genus JAIEPM01. The sequence continues at coordinate 4,283 of CAZTQO010000124.1, forward strand.
AAGAGCCTGCAGTCCGGGCAAAGCAATCTGATTTTCAGCACCTATCAATGCACTTGCAAGCAGCAAACAAAGAAGTCCCGCTTGAGAGGCAGCCACGGAAAGCCCGGACTCAGACTCGGCAATAAGCCTGAGAGCGTCATTGTAAAAGTCCATAGCCCGATCAAGAACTCTCTGGGCGCGAAGACTTACCCGGCAATTTGTGTATTCGATTGAAACTTTCATTTCGGCTAAACAAGAAGCAAGATAT
>CAZTQO010000125.1:0-4510 GCA_964615655.1 uncultured Candidatus Obscuribacterales bacterium
GACACATCCCTTTCACGGATGCGACGCGGGTTCGAATCCCGCTGGGGGTACCACTCATTAAACTTTACCAATGTATCTAATCAAGAGCAGACTGATAAGGGCAAAAGCAATTCTGTCTGCCTTTTTATTGAGCCAGACCCTGGCAGGTATCTTGCCTCTAATGGCCGCTGAGAACTCAAACACCGACTCAAAAACTGAGTTTGCTGAAATAGAGCAAAACCAGAAAACTCAAAAGAAAGCACTGAGCAAAAGAGAGGCATGCGCAAATGCACTGGCTCTTCCCAGGGCCATGGCAGGTGTTGCGGCCGGTCTTTCAATTGGTGTGCCAGTGCGTATCGGCAAGGACATTCGCAAGGAAACAAGGCGTATGGCATCGAGCCTTCGCCAGGACATGGGCAATGAATTCGGACTCGTAGAAAATCTATTTGTGATCGGCGGCTCCGTACCTTTCGGAATTCTTGGAGGCGGAATTCTCGGCACTATCCGTGGCACCGAACAGGCAATCACATACGGTTCGCACCAGCCCTTTTCAAAGGAGTCTCTGAGCTTGAAAGAAAAAGCCCAGGACCCTAAACAAGAAATCCTACCTTCAAACTAAGAGCGTTCTTATTGTCGTATTTTTTCCACATCACCAAAATGATGGTATTTGAACCTGTCCGTGGTGGCAGTTTTTATCCGGCCCGGTTGAATAACAGTTCGCCTGTGCGAACCTTTGGGAAACTTCAAAATATGGGTGCCTTCCAGCTGCCTTACCGCACGCAACACCGCCCGGTCATATTTGGGAAAACCTGAAGCTTCAATAATTTCCAGGTTTTTTATCTGCCCGTCGCTTGTTACCTGGCACGAAAATGCCGCACCGGTGCCAAGCGGGTATCTGGTGCTCAGCCTGCCGGTTTGTGGATCAACATGGGGTCGCTCATAGTCTTCCGGGTCAGGGTTGTTAATTTGCTCCTGGGTTCCAAGCTGCACGGCTCGCAAGAAACGATTGTGCCAGCGGTCCCACTCGACCAACAACTCCATATCATCAAGATCGGGATCTGTGCCCTTGCCGCCCTGCAGGCTCGCGTTGCCCTGAAGGAGCTTTTCGGACTGATCGCTAAGAGGAGCAAGCCCCTTTAGACTTCCATCCTTAACCATGCCATTTAACTCATCGTCAATTGACTTGCTTTCGGCACTGCCGCTTAAAGCCTCCTGGCCGGCAGAACCCTCAGTGGCATCTAAGATTCCGTAAGTTCCTGCTTTCTGCTTTTTTGATGCATGCGTCTTTTCGATTTTGCCCCTTAAGGGCTTGCCGGAAGACTTCTTGGCCGCCGTCACCGGGCCTGCCTGGCCCGGTGCTTTTCGAGCCGGTGGATCTTCGTCCCAGTCGGAAGCTCCGGCGTCTGAAGTATGCCATGTTAAGGCAAAAATACAATTTATCAAAATCAGCCGTCTTATCAACACTGACTCTCAGGCTCCGCCAATAAATCCCATTAATTTTCAAGTTTACCTGAATCAGGTTTCTGACGCCTTAAGTCAGTGAGCGACGAATAAATACGGCTTTCCCGGCTCTCAAGCCTGCCGCTTGCCTGATAGGATAAAGACAGGATCCGGGATAAATTATGGACAGTCATTTGCAGGCAATCAGCGAAGACTCTTTCACACTTGCTGTCAAAGAGTCACTTGATGCTTTGCTGCGTTGCTCAGGTTCTTCTCTCAAAAGACATCCAAGAATTCTGCTTGCATTTTCGGGTGGACCGGATTCCACTTCGCTTTTAATAGCTATGAAATACATTGCAGCCGAGCACAATGTTGATTTTGCTGCCTGCCACGTCAACCATTCTATGAGGGGCAAAGAATCCGACGATGACGAAAGTTTTTGCAAAGAGATCTGCAAGCAACTGCAAATACCGATCAGTCTATGCAAAATTAACTGCGAAGGCAGTTCGGAAGCGCAACTCAGAAAGCACCGTTATGAACAGCTTGAAATAGCCTGTTCAGAGCTGAAGTCAAACTTTTGCCTCACAGGCCACACACTTGACGATCAGGTCGAGACCATGCTTTTCAGACTATTTAGAGGCACCGGTCCCGGTGGATTTCTCGGCATCCCCGAGAGCAGAAATCTTGCTGAGAGCTTGATTCTACTGCGCCCCCTGCTTGGAATCAGAAGGAGCGAATGCGTCGGCTTTCTTGAACGCTATGGAATTAGAGCGCGACAGGACTCGAGCAATTCAAATGACAGCTACACCCGCAACTTTTTGAGAAATCAGGTATTGCCTCTTGTCGAAAACCGCTTTCCCGGCTTCAGGGAACTGATGGAACAACTACGGCTGGTCATGAAGGCAGATGAAAGCTTGCTTTCAAGCATGTGCCAGAACGCGATTTCAGAGCTGGTGGAAGACAGCGGCAAAACCGACAGTTGGCAACTGGACAGGTTTGCAGAGCTTCCTCTTTCACTCAGAAGAAGGGTATTGTGTGAAGCCCTCAAAGAAAGACAGATTGAATGCGAGTTTGGCCGCATCGAGTCGTTGATTGAGCTCATAGACAAAAACGGACCGGGCGCGGTTTCCTTAAACGAAAGCTGGGAAATACGCATAAAAGACGAAATGCTTGAGTTCAAAAGCAGGCTCAAAGAAGAAGACAACGAGGAAGCAGCGGGTCTTTCAATACCTGTAAGAAAAGAAGGACTGACGCTGATCCACCGGCTGGGTCTGGTATTGAAGCTGGAAAAGCTTGAAAGCGAAACTGCAGGGCTTCGAATACCCGGATCTAAAGAACACGAAGTTCTGGGAGACTTGAGCCAGACAGGGGAGCTTCAGTTCAGACTCAGAGAAGCCGGAGATCAGATTCAACCTTTAGGCATGGATTGCATGGTCAGGCTCAAAAAATTCCTGCATACACATAAATCCACGGAAACTTTGAGCTTTGGAGGCAGGGTGCTTGTGCTTGCCGATGACAAAGAAGTGCTCTGGGTTCCCGGCTGCGGCATCAGCCAGCGAATTGCTTTCAAGCAGAAAGCCACTCACAGGATTTCACTAATGAGAATCAACCCCGACGAGACAGGCTACTGTTAATGGGATTCAAATATGACTAGAATTCTTTTGCCGTTATTGCTGGTTTCTTCTATGAGCAGCGCTTTGCCTGGAGCTGACGCCCGGGAGTCTGCCATAGAGTCAAAATGTCTTTCTCGCATCAGGCAGCATTACAAGGAGCCGGCCGAAGCAAGGTCCGACAGGGATTACAAAACAATGAAGTTGAAGGCTTTGCTCTTTGTCGGCAACGATGCAGCCGTAAAAAGCTCTGAGTTTGCCGAACTTTCGAGCTGCCGAGCATTTTTTTTCGCAACTCTACTGCCGGCGAGCCGGTACCAGTGAAATGACAAAATAGTAGAATAACAAGAGGACAGGATCTAAGTGTAATTCAAATACTATGTACAACCCAAATACCCTCGTTACCTGCTTAGTTCTTGTTTCGTTTATCTCCTTCCTTATCGGACTATTTTTCAATGGTAAGACTCCACCAATGAGCGATGAGAATAAAACGAATTCTTCTAGCACCCAACCGGATGTTGCCAGGCGGCCATCCTTTACCCTTCGCATTATTGGTTCACCACGGCAATCTATACCAGTTTTTCCCTCAAGCGCCGTCCGATCTGAGGAGAAAGCCCAGAAATGGCGTGAGGAACAATTACTTAAATATCAAGCCAAACTTGCACAGCTCAAATCTACTCCATTACAAATTCCTGCTGATCCGCAGAATATGGACATGAAAGAGCTATATCACGTTCAAATGGTCCACGGTTATCGCACTCATACATTGAAGAGAATAGTGAGTCACACTGAGGAGTTGAAAAAAAACTGCTTACAATCACCATGTTTAGACTCAATGTCTTCTCTCAACCAAGATGCAACATTGTTGCTGCATAAGGAAAGAGAACTATACACAAAACTCCGAAATGTGTATTATGACCGCCGAATCGACTCATTTGCCACCAAAAGCGAATTTGAAGAGCATATCCAACACTGGAAGCGCTGGATAGAAGCTCATCCCGATCCTGACGACCAGGAGTTTGTAAACGCAATGATCGAGCGTTGCAACCTTTCAATGAAGAAGAAACTACTCTAGTCACCTTGCCTTTGCGAGTAATTTCCGTGCGACACTGTAGCTAAAGTCATGGCCGCCGCAGTCTTGGAAAAATCTCTTACAAGTTGCCGATGAATTTTGACATCGCATTGCCTCAGGCAACGAAATACGCTGTTTTTAAGCAATAGTGACGCAAAAGACAATTAACAATTCGATGAAAAAGGATGGCGTAACAGCTGGCAAGTCCAACAGATGTAAAACCTAAAGTAGTATGCGCCGAAATCAAGTCCTTTTGGGCTTTGTGATACCATACATTTGCAGGCCGTGCAAATAGCGCGCAACGTGCAATTATCCTGCAAAAAAGTGCTGCATTTATCGTGCAAAGTGACACATGTGCGTATTCCGGCGAATTCGTATAGCAATTCCGGAGCAATGCGAATAGCGATTC
>CAZTQO010000126.1:0-4487 GCA_964615655.1 uncultured Candidatus Obscuribacterales bacterium
GGATGAAGCCTAACAACTCAATGCTGGGCGGCTGCATGCAAAGAAAAACGCTTGCCCCCTATGCTTCTTACTTTCTCAAATTTCTCAAGTCATACGAAAAGGAAGGAGTGCCTGTACAAGCAGTATCAGTTCAAAATGAAGTAGACACTGATCAAGACGGCAAGATGCCCGCCTGTGCCTGGCCTCAAGAATACGAAATCGATTTTGTCCGCGGCGAGTTAGGACCGCTGCTTGCAAAAGAGAATCTAAAAACCAAAATCTGGATAATCGACCACAATTACAATCTCTGGGGAAGAGCAATATGCGAACTTGAAGCTGAGAATATGCGCAAATATGTCGATGGAGTCGCCTGGCACGGCTATGCAGGCTCGCCTGAATTAATGAGCAAAGTGCATGACGCTTTTCCGGAAGTAAACACATACTGGACCGAAGGCGGACCGGATTACACAGACCCCAAGTACTTAAACGACTGGGTTAAATGGAGCAATGCATTCAACGGCATTCTCAATAACTGGGCAAGATGCATCATCGGTTGGAATCTGTCTTTAGACGAAAGCGGAAAACCAAATATTGGTCCATTTCCTTGCGGCGGACTAGTTACCATAAATTCCAAGACAAAAGAAATCACAAGAAGCGGTCAGTATCACGCGTTTGCCCATTACAGCCGTTTTATAAAGCGAGGCGCCCGAGTGCTGGAATCAAAACTGGCTGGAGACGGCGCCGGAGACAAAGATGATCTTTCCTGTCTTGCCGCCGAAAATCCGGATGGCGAAAAAATACTTGTGCTCACCAACAAAAGCACAAGCAGGCAGCTCACTGTTAAAGCCGGAGAACAGACAATGAGAGTGAAGGTCGAGCCGGATTCGCTGACTACTTTGAGCTGGCGCTGAATTTCCAAAATATAGATAAATATAGCCGCTGCGGAATGTTTGAATAAGTCCGCCTAATCCTCTTTTGGAATTAGTAAGCTAAAATTGGAGTATAAAAGGTATACATAATGAAAATTTTGAAAATACTGCCTGCACTTTTGATACTGCTGTCATTTACAGCAGAGTCTGCAATTGCTCAGCAAAGGCAGTACTACGGATACGGAAATCAGGTTCTCAATCCCAACCAGATGCCGTATAACGCCATAAACCCCAACCAGATGCCGGGCAGCATCAATACGACAAATCCGGGCGGTTACTATTATGGTCAGTATCCTTACCGGAACCAGCCCGGTTACGGCTATTACACGGCAAATCCATATGCCCCATATTATCCGGCACTTGGTGCCCCGATTGCAGCCAACGGCGGCTATTTCAGGTTCAATGTCGGCGGATTTTCAGGCACATACTGGAAATCACCATCTGGCTATTACTATCCCTGGGGAGCAGGCGCAGTATACGCAAATCCGGCTCCCATTATTGTGGTTCAGCAAGGCGAATCACAAGTAGCTCAGCCTGCTATAGGCGACCTGCTCAAAGACATGAGTTCATATCTGGAAGAAATGAACAACAAGCAAAAGCTGAAAGCAGATGATTACAATCATCTGGCAAGACGCATTCGTGACATCAGGAGCCTTGATTCAACATTTAGGTCAAGAAATAACGGCATTCTAGATGCAAACGACGAAGAAAAGCTGCGCAAAGACTGCGCCATGCTTTCAGGCGACATCAGCCGGCGCGTACTTCCTTAGCCTCCGGCTTTGCCAGCTCGCAAACCAGACGTCGCAGCTCTTCCTGCACCATGGACATGGGCGCGGCTGCGTCGATTATGCGCCAGCGTTCCGGATCTTTTTTGGCTAAATCAAGGTATCCGTACCTGACTTTCTGGTGAAACTCAATTGCTTCACGCTCAAGACGATCATGACCGCTTGGATGCAAACGAGCAAGCCCGGCACTGCTTTCGATATCAAACAAAATTGTGCGTACCGGTTTGAGCCCGCCTGTGGCAACCTGATTAAGCTCTTCAATCAGCTTCAAATCTATGCCGCGCCCATAGCCTTGATAAGCAAGAGTTGAATCAATATATCGATCACAAAAAACAACTTTGCCTCCGGCAAGCCCAGGCAAAATAATTTCAGATACGTTTTGAGCCCGATCAGCTTCGTAAAGAAGCAGCTCTGCAACAGGGCTCACCGGCGAATCTGCATGCAAAAGAATTCTGCGGATTGGTTTTCCAAGCGAGGTGCCGCCCGGGTCTCTTGTGATTAGATGTTCAATGCCTTCATCTTGTAAGAACTTGCTGAGCAATTTGAGCTGTGTAGTTTTGCCCGCACCTTCCGGTCCCTCAAGACTTATGAAAATTCCCTTTTCTAGTTTCATAATTGCTGCTTCTCAATTAGCCAGTATTGTTCTTATTGGATAAGTGCATCTGTTCGCTTTACCAGATCAGCTTCTTTCATGATTTCTTCGACTTTGGCAATTTGCTTGCCGGACTTATCAAGAAAGATCACAGTCGGATACGAGTTGACTGAATACTTGTCTGCAAGCACTTTGCCCTCACCTTTTTCAGCATCATAATGAAGAAACTCAACTTTGCCTTTGTATGCCCCGGCGACTTTATCAAAAAGCGGTGCGAACTTTTTGCAAGGAGCACACCAGGAAGTCGAAAAATCCAGTACTTTTGGCAGAGCTGATTTTGCTGACTGCTTGCCTGAGTCAACTGCGGTTTTTCCGGCAGGAGCAGCCGCTGCCGGCTCCGGCATCACTGAAAAGACAGAAACAACAGCCAGCGCCAGAAGCACTTGAATTGATTGCATGCCGAATACTCCCGAAATCGATCGTACAGCCCTAGAGTTTAGGATATTTTTCCATCTTTGACAGGCTAATAAAAGATAAGCCCGGCAAGAAGCAGATAAAAACAGGTATGCAAGAGATAGCAGCAAAGCGGCGCAGCTATATAAGCAAGGTTCATTGTGCTATGATCTAGCCTCATTTGAAGGTATTCCTGTATATCCTGAGTCAATACGCCCCGGCTAAATGGGCGCGTACGGAGGTTTTTGCATATGAGTCAGACCATGACCCCGCCCAAGGTAAAGGTGGATCGCAAGTGGCAGCTATATATCGACGGCAAGTTTGAAGACGGCGAGTCTGAAAGAACACTCTTCAATCCGGCTGACGGCAGCCCACTTTGCAAGGTTGCCGAAGCTTCAAAAGCCCAGGTCGAAAAAGCAATCAAAGCAGCCAGAAAAGCTTTTGACAATGGACCCTGGCCGCGCCTGAGCGCACATGAACGGGCTCAGGTCCTCATGAAAATTGCAGACAAGATTGAAGAGCATGCCGAAGAGCTTGCTGAACTTGAAACCCTGAATATGGGTAAGCCCTTGCGTGAAACCAGATACGATATGGCAGATGCTGCAAATTGTTTCCGTTATTATGCCGGGCTCATTACAAAACCAAGCGGTCAAACTGTGGAAGTACCGGCTCCGTCAGTAACACAAATAGTCAGAGAACCAATTGGTGTTTGCGGACAGATCATTCCCTGGAACTATCCGCTTTTGATGGCAGCATGGAAACTGGCACCAGCACTTGCTGCAGGCAACACCTGCATACTAAAGCCAAGTGAATATACACCACTTACGGTAATACGTCTTTCTGAATTGCTCAAAGAACTAGAGCTTCCTGAAGGCGTGGTCAATGTGGTTCTTGGTGAAGGACCAAAAGTCGGGCTGCCCATTGCTGAAAGTCACAGTGTCGACAAGATAGCATTTACAGGCAGTGTCAAGACCGGCAAAGCAGTAGCACAAGCGGCTCTGGGGAACTTGAAAAAGGTAACACTTGAGCTAGGCGGCAAGTCGCCCATGATTGTGTTTTCCGACGTTGATCTCGACACAGCCGTTGACTATGCAATGTTCGCCATTTTCTGCAATGCCGGACAGGTTTGCTCAGCAGGCTCGCGTTTTCTGGTCGAAGAAAAAGTGTTTGATCAGTTCATGAAAAAATTCGTGGAGCGCAGCAAGAAAATTCGAGTCGGTCCCGGACTTGATGAAAACACGGAAATGGGACCGCTTGTCAGCGAAACTCAGTGGAAGCGGGTTAAAGAGTATATCGAGCTTGGCAAAAAAGAAGGTGCCAAACTCGAACTTGGCGGCGACAGTCCGCAAGGCAAGCCCTATGAAAAGGGATACTATGTAAACCCGACCATATTCTCGGACGTCAAGCCTGAAATGCGCATAGTTAAAGAAGAAATCTTCGGACCGGTGGCTGTGGTGCAAAAATTCAAAACTGAAGAAGAAGCAGTCGATATGGCAAACGACAGCGAATTTGGACTTGCCGGAGCAGTTTTCACAAACGATGTTACAAGAGCCTATCGGGTGGTGAAAGCCATCAGAGCCGGTATCACCTGGATCAACGGCTATCACTTCACATACAACGAGTGTCCCTGGGGTGGTTACAAGCAAAGCGGCTGGGGAAGAGAACTCGGCACATTTGGGCTTGATGCATACACTGAAGTGAAACAAATCAATCTAAACCTGGCCCCGGATCCGGTCGGCTGGTTCGAGA
>CAZTQO010000127.1:0-3697 GCA_964615655.1 uncultured Candidatus Obscuribacterales bacterium
AACGCTCTGTCTGATGAGCTAGACAGTTTGCTTGCTGACTTAACGCGCTTAAACAAGGACGAGCGAATTCAGTCTGCCTTTGATCTGGAAGCGAGGCTCAAAGCTTGCTGGGAGCATCTTAATGAGCAGCCCTGATGAGATTGATCCGGCCCTTGCCAGAGAAATCGAAGTTTATGAAGAAGAAGAACGGCTTAAAAAGCTCGGACAAAGCAGCAAACCTGCTGCAAAGACAGCATTTTGCCGGGTGAATCAAAATGAGAACCTGACTACCGTTTTGATTGTGCTTATCGGTGCACTTATTGTGCCTCTTGTCTGGGCGCAACTATCCGGGCTTGTTTTTTCCCTGCTGCTTGTGCTTTCCAAAATCCTTCTTGCTTCTTCTGCCCTTGTTCTGACTATACTTAGCTGGGGACTGCTTTTGTATCCGGTAGCCGGTCTTATTATTCTGGTTTATTTGAGTGGCTGGCTAAATCAGTTCTCAAATGCTGATCGAATTGATTTCAGTGATGACGGTTTGATTCTGCGCTTTCCTTCCAGAAAAAAAATACTGCTTGACTGGCAGGACATAAGCTCTGTTTATTTGTTTCGCCCAAATTACACTATGCTGCCTGAAAGATGGCTTGTGGGCTTCGGCAGTCCTGCGGCCAGACCAATCAGTTTGAAGATGCCGGCGGCAAGCCTGCAGTCCGAGCGCTTGCTCAACGCGCTCAAAGATAAATGCAAGTGGATTTCGATTGACCCGGATCTTATTGAGCTATGGGAGCCTGCTACTGCCGACAGTCGCATGGAACTCTGGCTGAAGACACTTACAAATGCCCCTAGAGAGTCTGAGCTCATGCCGCTTTTCCCGGGCGCAGATCTTGCCGGAGGACGATATCGAATTCTTGCCAGAATTGCAGCTGGCGGTCAGGGAACGGCTTATCTTGCCAGCGACAATGAAAATGAGCAGGAAGTGGTTGTGAAAGAAAATCTCTTTCCGGTATTTGTCGAGCCGCAAGTCAGAGAAGACGCTGAAGCAAGATTCAAGCATGAAGTAGAAATACTGAGCGGGCTCCGGCACGAAAACATAGTTGCGCTGCTGGACTCATTTATCGAAGGGCACCGCGGATATCTGGTTTTGGAGTATGTCCAGGGACTTTCCTTGCGCAAACTCGTTCAGCTAAAAGGTGCAATTCCTGAAAGCGAAGTAGTGAATCTGGCAGTGCAAATGGCCAAAGTACTTGCATATTTGCATGAACTTTCACCGCCGGTAGTGCACCGTGACTTTACTCCGGACAATTTACTTTTGCAGGAAAACGGGCGTCTTGTGCTTATTGATTTTAATGTAGCCAGGCAGAGCGAAAACACCAAAACTGCAACTGTTGTCGGTAAACATGCTTATATCCCACCTGAGCAGTTTCGCGGTCAGACAGACAAGCGCAGTGACATTTATGCCATGGGAGCAACTATCTATTATTTGCTTTGTGCCGAAGATCCAGAGGCGATCTCACAGTCTTTTCCGTCTAAAAAGCTTCCGGCTTTGAACCCTCTGATTGATAAGCTGGTTGCCGATGCTAGTTGCCAGAGTCTTGAAGGGCGCATAGCAAGTGCAGCGGAAGTCCTCAGGCGCCTTGCCGAATACGACCGCGCCCAGTTGGGTATATAGCATTACAGCTGTGTTGGAGCGATGCTAATGGACCTTGCTTCACCTTCGTCGGGCGATCAGCAGCAGTTTGCCGGGCGATACCAGTTAATCAGGAAAATTGGCGCCGGTGGACAGTCGGAAGTCTTTGAGGCGCATGATCCGTTACTGGACAGGCGCATCGCGCTCAAAATACTCCGGCTTGACCAGAGTGCAAATCTGCAGGCAATGCAGCAACGATTTGTTAATGAGTACAAAGTCATAGGACGGCTCAAGCACGCAAACATTGTGCAGGTTTTTGCTTTTGATTGGAATGACGGACAGGCTTTTATAGCCATGGAACTTCTGGAAGGAAAAACACTGGAATCTGTGCTTACCGAGCAGTCTGCTTTAAATCAGGAGCAATTTAAGAAAACTTTTCTGCCTGTGCTTGATGCTTTTGAGTTTGCTCATCAGCTCAGATTGATTCATCGTGATATAAAGCCGGAAAACATCATGATTATGGGCGATTTTGAAGAGATCAAAGTTCTTGATTTCGGATTGGCATCGATACTTGCCCCGGGCAAATCCGAGTTGACCCAAACCACTATTACCGGCAGCCCTTATTACATGAGCCCGGAACAGTGCGCAGGTAAAGCTTTAGATCAAAGGAGCGATATTTATTCTCTTGCATGTGTCATGTACAAAGCCCTTGTTGGTCAGCCGCCTTTTGCTGGCAAGACAGCTGCAGAAACGATGTACATGCATTTGCATGCTCAAGCAAAGCTGAATCCTGAAATTACAGTTTCCAATAAAATCCCACAAAAATTGTACGCAGTTGTGCTGGAGGCATTATCGAAAGATCCGGTAAAGCGACCCAAATCCATGTCCTTGTTCAGGCAGCAAGTCGACAGTGCTCTCAATTCTGGCAATTTTCTTTCTTCTTCTGGTTTAAACAGTAAGATCAAGCTTGCATCTGTTTGTGGGCTTTTCTTTCTGCTTATCAGCGTGTTTGCAGGTGCATTTGCATTTTTGTCGGGTGGTCCGGTAAAGAATAAGCAGGCAAGAGCAGGTCTAGAGAAAAGAAGCAAAAGATTCTTACCCATTGCCAGAATCTTGAATGAGGCATCAATAATACAAAATTCAGGCAAGCCTGAGGAAGCACTGGTGTTTTTGCAAGATTTCGAATCAAAAATGAATCCAGCTTCTGTTGACAGGTACGGTCTATATTCCATTTATTATCGAATAGGGCATGATGCCAGAGAAATTGCCAGAACAAAGCAGAATTCTGAGTCTATGAAGTACTTGCAGCTGGCGATGAGATATTATGACAAAGCTGACCCATATTGCGATTCGCCAACCCGCAGAGTTGAGCTTATGGGCTGGCGATTGGAGCTTTTGGAATTGTTCTCTAAGAACAGTGAAGCTGAGGACGAACTTAAGAGAGTAAAGTCAATCCTTGTTAAGAAAAGCTCTGAACCTGATCTTATGTCCCTGGCATGCTGGCACTATTTTAACGCCAGGCATTTGAAGCAGACAGGCAAGGTGAAAGAGGCAGTTGTGGAATATCGAAAATCGCTGCAGTTGTTTGACAGTTTGCCTTTTCGACGCACCGAGCAAGGTGCTTGCCAGTCAACTGTGGATCTTTGCGAATTTGCTGGGTCAAAGTTTTTTTCTTCAGCCGAGGCAAAAAAAGAAATGGAAAAAACACTTGCCGATCTAAATGGAAACCCGTACAAGTCCCAGACCTTTGTGCAGGGACTTAGAATTGTAGCCAATTATCTTCTATTGAATAAACAGCCAGAAACCGGAACCAAGCTACTTGCCTTTGCCGACGAATATGAACGCGATCAGGCAAGGTCAAATCCTTTGCACACATTTTCAGAAGAGGTCGTGAACAAGTTGTCCAGATAACTTAGAAGTTGTGTTTTGTCGGACGGCAATAGGCGTATGGTTTGAAAGTTTGCTTGATTCCTGACTTGCTTGGACTCAGCCGGCGTTTTGCTTGACATTGTTCTGCGGACGACTCTGGGTAGCTTTGATCAGTTGTTCGGCAAGTGCAGTTGATGTTTGTGAGCCAAGCACGTCTGAAAGTCT
>CAZTQO010000128.1:0-3089 GCA_964615655.1 uncultured Candidatus Obscuribacterales bacterium
TGATCGCGGACAATGAAAAAAGAACTGGCGGTCAATTGATTTTGAGCTATTGCCTGCCGAGTCCGAAAAAGACATTTCGATATTGATGTGAGCGGCAAAGTATATATGCGTTCTTCCAGGTTCTCTGGGACCCTTTTGCTGCGCGAGCACCGACCACGGAGGCAAGAGTCGATGAAAACTCAAGAAGACCTGGGATGGATTTTGGAGATTATTCTCATTGCGTGCGAACAAAATGCCTGCGTTGATCAGAACAAGGATTGGCAAGGAATATCAATGGCTACGCGACTGTGTATGCACAAGCTCGGCATCGGATGTGCATCGCACTTATGTGCATGTTTTGACGAGCCAGAGCTTTTCCACTTCATCAACAGATACACGTAAAGTCAAATGGCTAGACTGGCTCTGTATCCTGCATTTAGGTGTATTGATGACCTGCAGCTCAGAGCAAATTCGGATTCTTTTGAAATATGCACATATCCATACACAAGAGATAGCAGCCGCAAAAGCAGGCATGTCTCTCAGCACAGCGAAGCGAATTTTGAAAATGGGTGGAAAGAGAAAACAGCGAGAACGGAGTCCGAGAAAAGGAAGGACCAGGAAGGATCCATTTGCCGATGTTTGGCTTGAAGTGAAGCATCTGCTGGAACGAGAGCCTGCCCTGGAAGCAAAGACGCTGATGGAGTATTTGCTTGGAACGTATCCTGGCAAATTCAGTGAAGGTCAAGTTCGAACGTTAAGACGACGAGTACGCGATTGGAGAATTCTGGAAGGTCCAGAAAGAAAGGAAGTGATGTTTTTGCAAGATATTCATCCAGGGCGGCAAAGCCAGAGTGATTATACAAACTGCAATTCATTGAATATCACAATCGATGGCAAACCGTTTCCTCATTTGCTGTACCACTTTATGCTGCCGTATTCTAGATGGGAGTTTGTGTGGGTCTGTTTTACTGAGAGTTTTGAAACCCTAAGCACAGGCTATGCGATGGCAGTGTCGATGCTTGGAGCTGTTGCTCCTGATCATCGAACGGACAATCTGGCAGCTGCAGTGCCGATTGGTGAACATGGCAATTTTCAGATCCGGTGGACGGCTTTTCTGGATCATTACGGCGTTGAACCCAGTTCAAACAATCCCAAGAGAAGCAATGAAAATGGCTCAGTCGAGAAAAGCCATGATCTCTTCAAGCATGCCCTTGATCAGCGGCTGCTTTTGCGAGGCAGCCGTGATTTTAAGACCTTAGATGAATACGAAGCATACATCAATAGCATGGCCAGGGAACGGAACAAGCTCAGAAAAGAGCGATTAACCGAGGAACTCACGCGTCTAAAACCGTTGCCTCCCAATAGCTGGAACGAACCAGTGAAAACGTCGGCATCAGTAACGGCCTGGAGCACAGTGCGTATAGCCAGTGGAACTTATTCTGTGCCCAGCAGGTTTATTGGAGTTAGACTCGCAGCTCTGGAGTATTTTGACACGGTTGAAGTTTATTATGGAGTTCACCTGGTACTTTCGGCTGAGAAGAAGCCGGCCGGCGGAAAGTGCATCAATTACCGTCATTTGATTTTTCATCTTTTGCGCAAGCCTGGCGCTTTCCGCAATTACCAGTTTCGAGAAGAGCTTTTTCCACGAATTGTGTTTCGACAAGCATATGACAGATTGCTTGAAAACGATGATGAGCGTGCTGACAAAGAATACCTGCATATTCTTCACCAGGCAGCTGCTGGTTCTGAGAACGAAGTTGCAATCGCATTACAGATCCTGCTTGAGCAAAGCGAGTTGCCTTCAAGTGAAAAAGTGAAACAGCTTTGCTGTCCAATGCCGGCAGCAGTGCCAAAGGTGAAAGTCTTGCAGCCGTCGCTGGCAAAGTACGACAATTTACTCAAGTTCAGGAGAACTGACAAAGGGGGAACAGATGAGCACATTGACACGACAAGCTGAGCTGGAAACACTCCTGAAGGAATTTTGCCTGTCCTTTTTTGCAAACAACTACCAGCAGTATGCGCGCCAAGCTGAAAAGGAGAAGATCGATCACGTTGGTTATCTTTATCAACTTGCAAAAAGCGAGAGTGAAGAGCGCTACAATCGCAAAACAAAAAAGCTGCTCAGGCAGTCGAAGATTCCACGCGGAAAAACAATGGATTCTTTTGAATTCGGGAGATTTGAGGGACTTTCGGAAAGCCAGATTAGAGAGCTTGCCGAAGGTGCCTGCCTGGATGGAGCTGAAAACGTGTTGATTTTCGGCAATCCTGGAACTGGCAAAACTCATTTGGCGGCGGCCCTGGCTCGCGAGTGGTGTCACAGAGGGCGGCCTGCATTTTTTACGACTGCCAGTGCGCTAGTGCAAGAGCTTCTAAAATCAAAGCGAGACCTGGAGTTGAACGCTTTGCTAAAAAGACTCGACAAATTCGAAGCTGTAATCATCGATGACATTTCTTACGTTCCGCAGGATCGCGACGAAACTGATGTTCTTTTCGTCTTCATGGCCGAAAGATACGAGCAGCGGAGCCTCGTAATTACCAGTAACTTGCCGTTTTCTGATTGGGACAAAATTTTTAAAGATGCAGTGACTACTGAAGCGGCAATTGACCGGCTGGTGCATCATGCCACGGTTCTTGAACTAAATGGAGAAAGCTATCGAGCTCAGGAAGCAGAAAAACGCAACAAGAGAGCAAAGAAATAGTTCTTTGAAAACCCGCTATATTACTGCCGCGGACAATTAAATGCTTCAGAGGAAGGGGCTATGAAAAGGCTCGGATTTGGTTTGCCACGGAACCATGCATGTATCAAAGACGCAAAAATCTCTACCAGGCTTCTTCTGCCTCCCGCTGGTCGGCTCATTTACCGGCGCTACCAGTCTGCAAGCGCAGCTGAACGCTGCGTTTAGGACTTTTAGAATTTCTTAGAACCTTTAGCGGCAATCTACAAACCTGCCTCATTCGATTTCTTACCATTGCAAGTTCTTCATGAGTCCGAAAAGTCATTACGGCTCAGGCCTTAACTACCTTTGCACGGCTGTTGTAATGGTGTGATCTTAGATGAGGCAACGGGGTAGTCAACAGCTCATTTTTAATTGTCCCCGAGTGTCATTTAA
>CAZTQO010000129.1:0-3085 GCA_964615655.1 uncultured Candidatus Obscuribacterales bacterium
CTTTTCAGAGAAAGTAAGAAAGAAGATCCTTTATGTGGCATTTGCCGCAGCCGTTGCTGATATCTTACTGATTGCAGCAATCGTGTTTCTGTCTCTACAGCTTGTGGGCAGAATCTTGATTTTGCGCGCTAAAACTGAAACATTTGCAGCCGGAAACAGAATAAGACCGACGCTTGGCGGAAACGACGAGCTTTCATTTCTTGATCTGAGGCTTTGTCGGGTGGCAAATGCTTTGCAAGATGCAGAATCCAGGCGGCAGGAGCTGCTTGCATCTATAAATCATGATTTGCGCACTCCGCTCAGTTCTGTTTTTGCCAGTCTCGAAAATATTTCTCAGGGGGTTTATGGAGCGCTTGACGAAACGACAGCTTCGCTTGCATCTTTGTCCAGAGAACTAACCGGGTCCTTGCTTATTCAGATAAATGATCTTTTGCTTCTGGAAAAACTCGAGTCAGCTAGATATGAAGCTGACTTTGAAGAATTCAGCCTCTTTGAGCTTGTATCTGAGCTTAATCAAAAACTTTCATCTAAGCTTGAGCGCAAAAATTTGCTTCTTGAATCAGAGCTTTCCCAGAGTTTCAAGTCCGGAATTGTCAGCCTTGACAGGCAATTGACTGAGTCGACAGTTGCGGCAGTTCTTAAGAACGCCATTGAAGCAAGCGATGAGGGAGGCAAAATCCTTCTGAGCGCTTCTTTTGATGAAAGTGATTGCATAATAACAATCAGCAATAGTGGCAAATATTTTGCAGCGGAGCTGCTCCCTCAAGTTTTTGAGAGATTTCGCTTTGTTAACGGTGAGGCTCTCAGTGGATTTTGCTTGCCGCTTGCCTTTCGAGCTTGTAAGCGTCAGGGTGGTTCTTTGTGTGTGGCAAGCTCAAGTCCTGAGGGCACAGAAATGAAGATTAGCTTGCCGCTCAAAGGTTCTGATTACCCTGATTCAAAGGCTATGAACTAATTGCAGGCCACTGCGCTCTTGCTGTCAACGGACTCGCGCTTTTCAGGCTGCTTTCGTTTAATTCTGTTTCTTGCCGGTCAAGAATTTCAAGCAGCTCATCTTCACTGAGTGTTTCTTTTGCCAGAAGTTGCTTGGCTGCCTTTTCAAGATCGCCGCGTCTGCTGCTGAGAATTGCAACTGCTCTTTCAAAAGACCGGTTGACTATCTCACGCACGCAGAGATCAATTTCGCGGGCTGTTTCCTGACTGAATTGTTTGCTTTCGTTATATCCGGAATGTCCAAGGAATGGTTGCTGTGCCTGTTCATAAGTTACCGGTCCAAGCTCTGCAGACATGCCGTAACGGGTGACCATATCACGTGCGATTTCACTTGCTTTAACGAGATCGTCTGCGGCACCGGTAGACATTTCTCTAAATATAATATGCTCGGCTGCCCGTCCACCCATCAGCACTGCTAATTTGTTTTCCAGTTCTTCTTTTGTCCTTAAATAGCGATCGTCGGTCGGTCTTTGCATAGTGTAGCCAAGTGCGCCGATGCCGCGTGGAATGATTGAAACCTTTTGAATCGGATCACTGCCTGGAACCGACATCGCCACAAGTGCGTGTCCCATTTCGTGAAAAGCAACTACTTTTCTTTCTTTTGGGTGAAGAAGCCTGTTTTTCTTTTCAAGTCCGGCTACTACCCGCTCTAAAGCGCATACAAAGTCTTCCGGCTCTACTGAGGCAGCATTGCGTCTTGTGGCAAGCAAAACAGCTTCGTTCACCAGATTTGCCAGGTCCGCACCTGTAAAACCGGGAGTCATGGCTGCAATGTCCTCTATGTTAACTTGATTCGAACAGGACACATTTTTCATATGGATTTGAAGAATCTGTGCTCTTCCGATTTTGTCCGGTCTGTCGACCAGCACCTGCCTGTCGAAACGACCGGCTCGAAGTAAAGCTGCATCAAGAATTTCAGGTCTATTTGTGGCTGCAAGCAAGATAACTCCCTGTTTTGAGTCGAATCCGTCCATTTCCACAAGGAGCTGATTGAGAGTTTGCTCTTTTTCGTCGTGGCTGCCTCCCATTGGATTCAGTCCGCGTGCCCGTCCAACTGCATCGAGTTCGTCAATGAATATGATGCATGGTGCATTTTTCTGGGCTTGTTCAAAAAGATCGCGCACCCGGGCGGCTCCCACGCCTACAAATAGTTCAACAAACTCGCTGCCGCTTATGGAAAAGAACGGCACTCCGGCTTCTCCGGCTACAGCTCTTGCTAAAAGTGTTTTGCCTGTTCCGGGCGGACCCACAAGCAAGATGCCTTTAGGCAGGTGCCCGCCCAGGCGGCTGTATCTTTGCGGTTCCTTTAGAAAGCCGATTACTTCCTGCAGTTCTTCTTTGGCTTCGTCTACTCCGGCAAGATCGTCGAATGTGGTTTTTACCTTGCTTTCCATATAAACCTTGGCACGGTTGCGTGAAATAGACATGAGTCCAGTACCCATTCCCATGCCGTCTTTGCCTGCCATGCTGCCGAAAAGCAAAGTCCAGAAACCGAAGAAAACAACGATCCATATAATCCAGGAGACTATAGTTTTGCCAAGCGTGTCTTCTTGTACACCTTCAAATTCAATTTTCTGATCTTGCAGCCTTGCTGCAAGCTGCGGATCGTCTATGCGAATGGTCTTAAAGCGCTTTTTTTTGAATTCCTGAGTGTCACTTTGTTTTTCTTTGTAAATACCGCTTATTTCTTGCTGAGAAATTTTAAGGTTCTCAAGCTTTTCCTGTTTTACGTAAGAAAGGAAAGTGCTGTATGGAATGGTTTCCATATTCAAGGGCGAAAGAAAACCTCCAAATACAACGCTAAGCCAGAATGCAAATAGTCCGCACCAGAGCCAGCCTTGCAGTTTGAATTCTGAATTGCTTGTGTTTTTTTCGGGCATATGAGCTTTCCTCGTCGAGTATGAAAGCTGCTTTGCGATCTTGCAAATGGCCGCAGGACCGGTGCTGCTCGCGGTAAGGGGCATCCCTGTCCCTTCTCACTGGAGACCTGCGCTAAATCTGTATTGGACCTTAGTTAATTTGATTATGACAGTTGCATTCACTTTGGGCATCATGATCCCGGTCTAGATTGCTATCAGCCTGCCGGACTATT
>CAZTQO010000130.1:0-2947 GCA_964615655.1 uncultured Candidatus Obscuribacterales bacterium
ATTTTCAAGGGACTTTCCTCCTGGGCGGGCTCATTTGCTGCTCAACCGAGTCCAAAGATTAACCGCGATCTATATAAGCAAGCCGATTTTTACCAGATTCTTTAATCCATACATGTAACCAGCTGTTACTGTCAGAAAGACACGTCAAGAGTGCGCCTGTCCCGGCAGTCGGCAAGTCGCAAAGAAAAAGGCAATTCATAAAGGATGAAAGTCCTGCAAACAGCAAGCACGCTAGAATAACTGGGCCCCGGCAAGCCCACTTGAAGGATACAAAAATGAAACTATATTTCACTAAATCGGGAGGCTTTGCGCCAATATTTCAAGGCTGCCGCTTCGACTCGGCTCAAGACAGGCAAGCCGAATGCAAAGAGCTGGAAGAACTTGTAAGGGCAAGCGGGATCATGCAAGAAACAAGCAAACGTGTACCGCAAGCCAGAGACGTCTTTTACTACACATTTGAAATTGAACTAGATGGTCAAAAGCAAGAATTGACTTTCGACCAGTTGAGCGTGCCTGATAGCTGCAAACAACTGCTTGAGTTTTTGCTTTGCCGCTCCAAAAATATGCTGCCTGAGTAAGACTCAAGCTACTTGCTTAGATGAGGATTTTTTCAAAGAATAGACCCAAGCTCGGCGCCTGCTAAGGTACTGATTCAAGCGCTGCCGGCAAAAATCCGACCAGAGAAATCACTTACTTTGCGATCAAAATACAAACAGTGCAACTCCTTATCTAATTTTTTTTGCGTTCCACATGTGCACCTTTACTTATCGCTTTTGCACGGTATTTGCACTGCCATGCAAATACGATTTGTTCATCGGCAAATTAGAGGGGCTAACTCATGGCAGATTCAGTAAAGGAAAACATACCGGTGGTTGAAGAATCGGGCGAGGCAAAAGCTGGGCATGCTTCCGCTTTGACTGAGCAGCAGCTGCGATTAGCTGAAAGCGCTTATGATGCCATGAAAGAACTGAGCGGACAACGAAGCGGCAGCTGCTTAGCACATGAAGGGGAGCCTCACGCCAGGGCGGAAGTTCTCAGGATCCTCAACAAGGCTAAAGGAGCCGGGGTCGCAAACACCGTCATGGAAACACTGAGCCTGACAGGTACTGTCGGTAATGTGAAAAAAGACGCCGATGGTAATGTTGTCCGAGGTAATTTGAAATGTGCCGACGGCAGTGGATTGATTTTTCGAGATAAGGCAGGGCAAGGTTGGACCATCGGACATCAGGGAGAGACTTTCTATGGTGATAAAGCCGCAGAAGTCGGCATGAAATTTGTAAACTCAGTCCTTAACAACCCGCAAAAAGAAAAATTTGCTGGAGAGGACAGTGAGACAACTGTAGAGGGTCCAAAGCTGAGCTTGCAAGAAAAGGAACTTGTCATGAGCGGTCTTAAATCCATGCTTTACGGTGATCAAGCAGGAATGCAGGCATTCGGCCAGAAACTTGCCAATCAAGAAGATGGTGGCGCCAAAATCCTGGCGGCAATGGATTGGGGCAGCGTCAATTTTGGAGTTGGTATAGACAAAGAGAGCGGAAAGATCAAAATTGGCAACATCTACTCCGGCTATATGGTTGTAGGTAAAGATGCTGAAGTTTCCTTTGAGAAAGGCGGCAGCGCCGATGGTGCAAGCACTCTTGCAGAAGGAATCAAGTCTATACAGCTGGAGACGCGAATGAATGTTGCCGGTAAGCTTATCGCAACAGAAGGAATGTTAATGCAGTGGTCTAGAGAGAAAGGAACAATGGGTCCAACACGCCAGCAGCCAATCGCTCTGGGAAGAGAACAAGGCAGATTTGGTAATGCACTTATCGAGGCGAGCAAGGAATATTTAAAGAGTGACGAGCACAAACAATTCAAGGAAGAGATGTCCAGGCGAAAGGCTGAGGAAGACGCGTTAAGAGGTCAAAAGTAGTAAGAAGAAAAGAAAGATCAAAGCAAATAAGCAGGCGGGGTTTCGCGAAAAGAAGCGAAATCCCGTTTTATTTCACGGAACTTCCTTTATTGCAAGCATTATTGCGGCTGAAGTGACGCTAGATGCCCGGTGCCGCAAGCGTCAAAATCAGAACTCTAGACGCGACAGATGGAAAAAACAAGCAAAATACAGGAAGCATCGTGTATAACGTTGTACACGATGCAGATTCAAGGAAGTTTCGATAGATCCGAGCCGGTTCAGTTGCTCACGCCGGCCTCAGTGCAGCTGCAGTTGAACGATTCATTCAAGTTTCTTACGCAGAACTTTTACTACTCGTTTGTTCCTGATCCTTTGTAAAACGACCTGATTCCTTCCGGGCTCAGATAGCATTTTTCTTTTTCGCACCAGGTGATTTGTTTGACAAGTTCGTCAGGATCATCAATAACCTGCACAAGCTCCAGTTCAGACTCATAAAGCAGTCCGCGCTTGACCACGGTATTTTTGAGCCAGTCGACAAGTCCGCCCCAGAACTCGCTGCCGACAAGATACAAGGGAAAGCGTTTGATCTTGTTGGTTTGCATCAGATTCAAAGCTTCAAAAAGCTCGTCAATGGTGCCGAACCCGCCGGGCAAAATAATAAATGCCACTGCATATTTGACAAACATCATTTTGCGCACAAAAAAATAGCGGAAGTCTACTCCTACGGTTTGATGAGGATTTGGTCCCTGTTCGAAGGGCAATTTGATATTGAGTCCTACAGAAGTTCCACCGGCAGCCTTGGCACCCCGGTTGCCCGCTTCCATAATTCCCGGACCGCCGCCTGTAATTACGGCAAAGCCCGCCTCAGCAAGCTTGAATGCCAGAGACTCGGCAAGCTTATACTCAGGATCTTCAGGCAAGCAGCGCTTGGAGCCAAAAATGCTCACAGCCGGTCCCACCTTGGACATCGTGTCGAATCCTTCTACCAGCTCAGACATGATTCGAAAAATGCGCCAGGTATCCTTGGCTGTTATCTCGTCAATCAAGTATTGG
>CAZTQO010000131.1:0-2655 GCA_964615655.1 uncultured Candidatus Obscuribacterales bacterium
TTCAGATTCCGTTTCTCTTGCTTTTGCAGCGGATTCAGGACAGGGTGATTTTTCCGGGCAAAACGCGGGATCATCACTGCAAGCATTTATTGGACAGGCATTAGTGCTTGATTTAAGCAGCAATATAAACGAGCAGGAAATCAAAATAAATGAGCTGCAAATGAAGCTGTCAGATTCAAGAATTTTGGCTGAAAAATTGAGCCGTATTTACGGAGTTGATGTTCAGATTCCTTCAAGAGTGCTTCTCAGAAACGCAGCGCCAAAGAAAGACAACTGCCGCTATCTTAGCGTGGAAGCACTGGAGTTCTTGCTTGAAAAATTCTGCCTCATTGGCTGCGAATCACGTCTTTTGTTGAAAACAGAATCCGAAAGTGAGCAGCTCAGGCGCGCAGAGGCAAAAGCAGTCTCCTTCTTGCTTAATCTGAATTTGCAAGCTGCAGATGAAGGCTTCCACTACGACCTCTACGCAGCACCGGTTCTGGTCAAAGACCGCCTGAAGCCGGTCAGAGCAATTTTGCTGCCAAGATGAACAAACAAAAAGACAACGAGGAGCAAGATGACTAAAAACAAAATTGGAGCCGGTGCAGCAGCTTTTCTGCTTCTGATTTTTACAGGAGCAGGCAATTGCTCAGCCGAGAAAAATCCAGACACAAAGCAAACAGATTTACAAAGCCCGAGGAGTCAAAAAAGCAAAATGGCAAAAGTAACAGGCATCGGCGGAGTTTTTATCAAAGCCAAAAATCCAAAAGAAATGGCTCAGTGGTATCAAAAGAATCTGGGATTGTCACTTGAAAGCTGGGGCGGCGCCATCTTGAAATGGAGCGAAGACAAAGCAGATGACGGCGGTCTTACGGTCTGGAATGCCATGGAAAACAGCCCTGAAACATTTAAGCCCAGCAATTCAAGCTTCATGATCAACTACAGAATTGACAGCATGGACAAAATGCTTACCCAGCTCAAAGAAAACGGCGTAAAGATCCTTCAGGGACCTGAATCACACGAGAACGGCAAGTTTCTCTGGATAGAAGACCCGGACGGCAATAAGGTCGAGCTCTGGGAAGCAAAAATCTGGGATGAGAAAAACAAGAAGCTCTAGACAAGTCTGAAAAACAGGCAGTATCTGCCGCACAGCAATAAAAACGGACCGGCTCAAAGAACCGGTCCCCTTATGTTCTTGAGTTTTCCAGCGCCCTAGATCATTTCGTCGATGAATTCATCCATGACTGCTTTGCTCAATCCGAGAGGCTGCTTGACCAGCGGTCCTTTTTGCAGAACCGGATCATGCTCTTCATATATGCTCTCTTCGCTCTTATAAAGCAATCCCAGCGGAATTTTGTCGCCCCACTCAAATGCTTTGCTAAGTGAATTGTTGAAGTCACCGGGATCAAAGTCGGTGTCTTCCAGCTTATAAACACGTTCTTTGAACCAGGGGTATGTGTTTATTTTGTTGTATGTGACACAGGGGCTGTAAACATCGATAAGGGAGAAGCCCTTATGTGCTATGCCGCCTGCAATCAAATCAACCAGCTGTTTTTGTTCGCCTGAAAAACCGCGGGCAACATAAGTAGCACCAGCAGTGATGGCAAGGGCTACAGGATTAAGCGGTATCTCGGCATTACCTTTGGGTGTTGACTTGGTCTTGTGACCGCGAGTTGTGGTCGGCGAAGCTTGACCAGTGGTCAGACCGTATATCTGGTTATCCATGACCACATAGGTCATGTCCAGATTGCGGCGCATGGCGTGGATAAAGTGACCGATGCCGATTCCGTATCCGTCCCCGTCGCCGCCGGTGCAAACCACTTTCATATCTGTGTTTGCCAGGTGAGCACCGGTGGCTACTGCCACCGATCTGCCGTGCAAACTGTGAATGCCGTAGGCATGAATGAAACCAGGCAGGTTTGAAGAACAACCGATTCCGGAAACAACAAGCAGGTTCTCAGGTTTAACGCCGAGTTTTCCGGCAGCTTGCTGCAAGGATCTCAGTACGCCGAAATCACCACAACCTGGGCACCAGTCCGGGTCAACCGGACCTTTGTAAGTATCAATAGGAAGTTCAATTACAGTTGCCATTTTTATTCACTCCTATTTCTTAGCCAGTTCAGCTTTATGTGTCGAGCCGGTCTTAGCTCCGACAATTATTTTGCCGGAAGACTCGCCGCTTGAACGCTCGACCAGCTCTACAGTCCAGGTCGGCTCGCCAAAGCCGTTAGACTCGGCTTTGCTCAGTTTGCTGGGACGCAAGCGCTCAGCAAAGTGTGTGCGCAGATAGTGGTATGCAATTTCTCTGGCTTCGTCTTCAGTGACATCAAGACAGATTTTGCTGCCTGAAAGATGATCCTGAACATGCTTTACGACATAAGCCGGATCAAGCGGCTCGCCGTCGTATTTTGTGACATGTGCATCCATTGAAACACCGGTTTCGGCTTTGATATGCCTTGCCATCTGGCTTGTGAAGTTTGCTTCCACTGAAATTTTCTTTTTGCACTTAGCCAGAATTTCGCCCACTTCTTTTGCATGAAACGGAGCAATATATTTGATGATCAAATAATTGGTCTTCTTTCCTGCAGCGGTCAAAAGCTCAGCAGCTTCGCGAATTACACCGTAAGAAGATCCCCATCCCACAAGTGTAAGCTCGGCATCAGCCGGTCCTTCAAG